>JAYUUN010000113.1:0-85202 GCA_043754535.1 Chloroflexota bacterium
CCACGACCTTCGCCCGCACCGTCTCGTGCTGGTTGAAGCGTTCGATCTCGGCGAAGACGTAGCCGCCCTCGATTACGAAGCTGCGAGCGCGGGCGCGCAACCACAAATCTACGCCCGCGTTCATCGCCAGGCGGCTAAGATAGCGATCAAAGCGTTTGCGGTCTACGACGTAGCCCAGTGGCTGGTGGCGGCCATAGCTGCGGTAGTCTAGCCGCATCTGCTCCCCAGCCGCCGCATAGGTGACGAAGCCGTAGACCGGAGCCAGGATGTACTCCTCGTCTACTGGCACCAGGCCATCGTCCAGTGCGTGTTCACTTAGTGCGCCCGAACACTCCACGGGAGTGCCAAGCTCGCTCTTTTTGTCTACGATCAACACCCGCAGCCCGGCCTCGGCAGCAAAGCGAGCGGTCGTCGCCCCCGCTGGCCCAGAGCCAACCACCAGTACATCCACCTCATGGGTCGCCATCCTACTAGCCTCCACTTCCAGGACCACCATCTTCTTCAGAGCTTCTACAGATACTACGTAGCTGTGAACAGTATAGTTCGCTAGCTAACCACTGTCAACCGCCTGTCGAAGCCCAGTGTTAGCATGGCTGGTGCAGGCGGATCGTCTCGCCAGCGTAGACGCGCTCAATGGTGGGGGCGGGCGGCGCACTGATGTTGGCGAACGCAAGCTCTAGCCCCCTACCGTCGCGTTGCGGGCGTAGGGTGAGGTGCAAGGCGTGGGCGGCTGCGTCGTAGTAGGCCTCGGTGACGACAACCGCCTCTGGGCCGACGGCTGCTCCCGCCAGTTGCATTGCAGCCAGGTGGGGCTGGCTGAAGCGGGCGGGGTCGTAGGCGGCCAGGATAGCTTGCGACCAGCCAGCCCCCTGTGGCCCCGCGACACTGCCGAGGGCGAACAGGCTGGTGGCGTAGAGGGTACGTGGTGCAGCCCAGCAAGCGGTCTCCCCCCCACGCTGCTCCAACTGCCAGTGGGCGCGGGCGTAGTCGTGCAGGCTGACCGCAGTGGTGGGGTCGCCAAACTCGCGGGCGGCGATGTAGGCAAAGCCGCTGTTCACTGCCCTGTCGCTAATCTCCAGCCCCTCGGTAGCTGGGCCACTGGGCAGGTAGCGGCCCTGTGGGGTGCGCCGCGTTGCTTTGCGGATGCGCGGGTAGAGTTCCAACCCCACGCTGGGCGAAAACGGCCTGAGCAGCCCCACCCCCCAGGCATCAGTGAAGTTGAAAGCAATCGGGGTCGAAATCTTCATCTCCTTCATGTAGCAGACGCAGAGTACGCCGTGCTTCATCGTTGGGAACCAGCCCAGCCGCATATGCTCCTGCGACCAGGCCAGCCACTCTGCGTTGACGGCGGCGTAGCCAGTGCCGTAGAGTTGGTCGTGCAGCACATTACTCGCCATTGCATGGTTGTTGCAGGCGATGTAGACGCAGCCCGGTTCGCAAGGCACGCCATGAAAGTCGTTCTCCACCTGCTGGCGGTGGATGGTAGCGGCTATCTCGTGGTAGTTGTGGCTAAACTCACGCCCGCGCCCATCAGTCAGCGTGAAGTTGTGGTCGCTGAACTGCGGGTCGCCCGTCGTTTTGGCATAGAGGCCGAGCATGGTAGCGAGGTGGCCGCTGTACTGCACGTTGCCCCAGGCAAGCGGGTCTGGTGACACGCCGAAGTCGGGCGGCAGCGCGTCTGGTACGCCAGCGGTGTGCTGCCAGAACCGCCAGGTGCGGAAGTCCTGCATCTTGTGGATCGCACCTTGCAGAGCCAGGGCGTAGGGCTGGCGGTAAGCAGGGGTGAGGGTTGCCAGCGCAGCAACAGCATAGCTGGCGAAGGCGATCTGGTAGCGCAAGGCGAAGTTGGCGTTCTGCGACTGCGGCACGTAGAAGGCGGCCCAGTCATCGCCAGCCAAAGCGCGATAGAGGTAGCGCAGGTAGCCCCCTTGCTCGTCGCTCATCGTCAGGCCCAGGTTCGTTGTTGCCGCCACTGTAGCTGCCATATCTCTAACCCCCTTGCCCTGTAATTATACCACCTGAGAGGAGCAGTGATGACCAAGCGCAGCATCCGCGCCCGCCTCCGCCAAGCCGCATTCGAGGCTCTCTACTACCAGTTCGCCTGGGCCTACGACTGGGTGAGCCGCACCTTCTTCCGCGGCCAATGGCGGCGGTGGCAGCTTGCCGCCCTACCCCACCTGCACGGGCGGCGGGTGCTAGAACTCGGCCCTGGCACTGGGCGGCTGCTGGCGCGGCTAGCGATTGACGGCTACTATGTGGTTGGCCTCGAACTCTCGCCCGCCATGCTGGGCCAGAGCGTGCGGCGGCTGCGGCGGCTGACGACAGTGCAGCGCAGCCGCGTGGCTCTAGTGCGCGGCAGTGGCCTGACCATCCCCCTGCGAAACGGCAGCATGGACAGCATCCTTGCTACCTTCCCCAGCGACTACATCAGCGCACCCGCCACCCTGCGCGAAGTTGAGCGCGTGCTAGCGGCTGGTGGCAGGCTGGTGCTGGTGCCAGGCGGCCTGCTGCTGCCCAGCAACGCACCCGCCCGCTTGCTCAACCAGGTGGGTGGCATAGTCTATGGTGACCAATCGCCCAGTGCTTCGTTCAGCCGCAAGTTGGCGGCGCAACTGACCACCCTCGGCTTCAGCGTGCGTCACGAGCAGTGGCGCAACACCCAGGGGGTCGCCTTCATCCTCGTGGCAGAGAAGCAGTGGATCGCCCCTTGCTTACCAGGTACGATGGTGAAGTTTAGCGTGGGTTGAAGCTGACGCTCGTCGCAGCAGTGCGTCCGTCACTAGTGGTCAGTTGCACGTCAACCCGCACCGCCTGCCCCTCGGTTGCTTTGCCGATGCGCCGTACACAAGTGGCTACCCCCTCTGCGTCGGTGTCAGCAACGCAGGTAGGCTTTACCGTCCTGTAATTCCAGGTGGCGACCATGTGTGCGCCTGCAATCGGCTTACCAGCCTCGGTCAGGCGCGCAGTAAGCGTGACTTCAGAGCCAGTCTCTGGGTTGTAGTCGCTAATGCTAGCCTCGGCCCTGAGCGTGCCGGCAGCCGCCGCATCTTGTGGAGCGTCGTGTGAGGCTGCTGGGCTGCCAGCGGGCAAGTCCAGGCTGGCGGCAGGCTGAGTGGCCGCCAGGGGCTGGCGCAGGGGTATCTCGATAGCCTCGTCGTCCATCAACTCGTCATCATCTTCTTCCTGGAGCAGCCAGGCCAGGGCGGCCAGGAAGCCGAGCAGCAGGCCCAGCAACCAGCCACCAAGCGGGGCGAACAGGAACCTGCGCCGCCACCAGGGTTGCTTGTCAAAATGTCGCATTGGGCGATTCATCCTTCCTAAAAGTCCTTTTGCACAGGCCGATTATAGCAGAGTGGCAGGCTCTAGACAAGCAGCCACTTACTTGAAAGCGCGGCGGTGGATGTGTTAGAATAAACGGCAACAGCAAAGCGGGCTGCCAGAGAAGGAATTGCGCGATGGGCGACAACAACCAGCCAAAAGATGAAACCACCCTTCTGGCCGAGCGGCTCCAGGCTGTGCGCCGCGAGGTGTTGACCCAGGTTCTTGCCCACCCACCGAGCAAGCCCGTGCCAGAGGAGGTGCGCCGCCACAGCGCGATGTACCTGCGCCGCTTCTACGATGCCTTCGCCGACTTCATCCTCACCAACAAGATTGAGCAGTTCAAAGCCCGCCGCGAACCAATGCGGCGGGCGATGCTAGAGGCGGGACTGCCAAGCGAGGTGGCGATTGAGATGGACAAGGTCGTGGCCGCCGAACTGGTGCGCCAACTACCCGACTACGCAGGTACCATCCTGGATCGGACGTTCCGTTCGCAGATGACGGTGGTGGAGACTAACATCAAGCGGTTTTTGGATCGCACCTAGCCTACTGCGCAGGGGCAGGCAGCGAGCGTTGGAAGTCGTCGCATACGCTCTGACGGGTGGCAGCGTAGAAGACATAGACCGTATCGCCTACTGCATTGTAGGAGTAGTTGGTGCTACAGGGGCTAAATGCTGATTCGGTAGTTCCCCCGCGCAGTGCGCAACTGAGCAGTACGTCGGGGCGGCTCAACATATTCTTGGAGGCGAGCAGGATTACCCCCGCCGAGGTGGGGTCGCTCTGCGCTGAGTAGAGACTCCAGCGGATCGTGCCAGTGTCGCTGGCGCAGCCGCCCAGCCGCCCAGCCACGTTCGCCAGGGCTGCAAAGCGCAAGTCCCTACCGATCAGCACTGACAGTGCGCCGCCGCCGCCCAACACTGCGTTGAGCGCATCCTTGCCGTTCTGCTGGTTGTAGCCCGCTATGGTCGGCGGCGTGACATCGGCACCGCCTGGCGCATCGCAGGCGGCCAAAGCGAATAGCAGAGCCAGCAGCAGTCCAGCCCGGCTTGGGTGACGGATGAGGGAAGCAAACATCTTGCGCTCCTTTCTAGCTTGCAGCAGGCGCACGGTTGCGCCCTGGCTATTCTACCACACGGCGGCTGGCAGCAAGAAGCCCCGGCATTGCTGCTGGGGCTGCGGCTTCTTGGTAGCGCATAGGGGATTCGAACCCCTGATCTCCTCCTTGAAAGGGAGGCGTCCTGGGCCTCTAGACGAATGCGCCGTGGGACCACACCTATGGGTGAGCGAGCCTGGACTCGAACCAGGGACCTCAGTCTTATCAGGACTGCGCTCTAACCAGCTGAGCTACACGCCCATCGTGCCTGTACATTATAAGCCTTGCAACCAGATTTGTCAAGAGCGGGGCTAAACCGTTATAATGGAGCGAACGCGCTTACCCACGCCTGCCGCCCCACCCAAACGAGGGCGATGCCAGAAAGGAACCCTTCTTTTGAATAGCCGTAAACTGCTTACCCTCCTCTGCCTCCTGCTGATCAGCGTCACGCTGGCTGCTTGTGGCGACTCTGCCACCAACGTGACCCCCAGCCCGATCACTGCCATCAATACCACTGCGCCCAATGCCACCTCCGTGGGCATTGCCAGCGTTGCGCCTAGCATTGCCAGCACCAGCGTAGCCGCGGTCGCTGCCACCAAGACGGTGCTGACCCCGACGGGCGTACTCACCCCGGTAGCTGAACTACCGACGGTTGCCCTGCCCACCACCGGCCCGACCAACACGCCGACCGCCGACCAGAAGCTGCTGTCGGACGCGGTGAAGAACACTGCGGCCTTGACCAGCTACCACCTGCTGCTGGTCAACTTCAACCGAGGCGACCCCGCCAGCCCAGCGGTCACTACCACCCTCGAAGGGGATGTAGATGTGACCAACAAGAAGGCTAGCTACGCCTCTAGCAGCGATGGCAAGCCCGGCCCCTCCTACTACCAGTCTGACCAGCAAGCCTATGAGCAACCAGCGGGCGGCAAGTGGGCGAAGGCACAGAGTGGCCCCGGCTTCAGCGTTCTCGGCAGTGCCTTCAGCGCAATCGAAGTCGGCCCTGGCACAGAGGTCAAGAACCTCGGCAGCAGCAAGCTGGACGGCACTGACTACAAGCACCTGCAAAGCCTGACCATCGTGAAGGGCGGCATCACAGTCACAGCAGACTACTTGATCGGCAGCAACAACCTGCTCAAGCAGGTGACTGCGATTGGCGCGCAGACGCAGCAGACGGTCACCCGCGAGAGCGGCTTCACCATCACCCTAAGCAAGCAGAACGAGGCGTTGAAGATCGCTGACGTGGAGTTGCCGCCCACCCCAGCCAAGGTTGCCTACCCTAACGGCGCAGAGCCGACCGCCGCCCCCGTTCTCACCCCCACCACCAAGCCGCAGCCTGGCCCAGTGTTGATTGATGTGGACAAGGGCATCGCAACCAAGGAGATGAAGATTTATACCACGAAGGGCTTGATCACCCTCGACCTCTACCCCAACGCTGCGCCAGCGACGGTCAAGAACTACGAGGAGCGCGCCAATCGCGGCGAGTACAATGGGCGCACCTTCCACCGCGTCGAAGCCTGGGTGGTGCAAGGTAACGACCCGCTTGGCACTGGCAGCGGCGGCGGTGACATCACTACCGAGATCAACAAGATATCCTACACAGTCGGTTCGCTGGGCGTGGCCCGTGCTGCCCTGGACTACAGCAACGACAGCCAGTTCTTCATCACCAAAGCCAGCACCGGCCAGGAAGCTGACCTCAAGTTCCTCAACGCCCAGATCGGCGCGGACAACAAGCCGACTGGCGGCTATACCCTGTTCGGTCAGGTGACCAGCGGCCAGGATGTGGTAAATAGCATTGAGATAGGCGACAAGATTTACACTGTCCAGGTAACGGACAAGAAGTAAGGTTTAGTTGCTCCCACCGCTGCTCGCCCTGATCTGCATTCCCCTGCTGCTACTACCAGGGCTGGCGGCCTACAGCCTGCTAGTCGGGCGGCTGGGGCGGCTGGATAGTATGCCATTGCTCACCAGCATCGGCCTCAGCCTCGCGCTCTGGCCGACGCTTCTACTCTACAGCACCTTGCTGGGGCTGAAGGCGGGGACGTGGTGGGTAGCAGGCTGGCTGCTGCTAAGTGCAACGGTAGTCGCTATGCGGCGGCGCAGGCTGCACTTCGACAGGCCGGGTGGCACTACAGTGCTGCTCGGCTTCGTTTTGCTGCTCACGCTAGCCCTGCGCCTCTACACCATCCGCGACCTGCTCACCCCACTCTACGGCGACTCGGTTCACCACACGATCATCACCCAACTAATCCTCGACCGGGGCGGCGTGCCAGCCGACTACCAGCCCTACATTCCCCTGGTCAGCTACACCTACCACTTCGGCTTCCACACCTTCGCCGCCATCGTTGCCTGGTTGACGGGCTACTCTGCCGCCCAGGCTGTGCTGCTCTGGGGGCAGGTGGTCAACGCCCTGACCGTACTGGGGGCTTTCTACCTGACGGCAGGGCTGCTGGCCGAGGCTCGCTGGGGGAAGATTGCGGGGCTGCTGGCCGCTGCTGGCACGGGGCTGCTGCTGGGGGTGCCAGCCGCCTACGTCAACTGGGGCCGCTATACCCAACTTGAGGGGCAGGCGGTGCTACCCTTCGCCATGCTCGCCCTGGCCGTTGCCCTACGCGACTACCGCCGCCTACGCCGCGACTGGCCGCTGGTGCTGGTCAACGCCCTACTAGTCAGTGGGGTATTCTTCAGCCACTATCGCGTGCTAATCTTCTACGTGGCCTTCGCGGTCGTGTTCTGGCTGGTGCAGCTTGCCTTCTGGCGGGGAGAGCGACGGCTAGCGGAGCAGTTGCCAGTGGGGGTCTGGACTCCGCCAGCAGCGGGCGACCCTGCACCACCGCCAGCGGCAGGCGTGCTGCGCAACAGCCAGCGAGCCGCCAGCCGTCCCCCCCTGCAAGGGATTGGCTCCAAAATCAGCGTGAGCCTGCTGATTGGCGTAGGCAGCCTCGTGCTATCGGCTCCCTGGCTGCTAAATCTGGTTCGCAACTACTTCAGCGGGCTGCTCAACCGCCTGGGCAGCGTCAGTGAGGACTACTTGCAGAGCTACAATGCAGGCGACTTCCTCGGCCCGCTGGACTGGCCGCAGCGTGCTGCCTGCCTGCTCGCCCTACTGCTGGCGGCAACCCTCGTTGGGCTGGGCCGCCGCCTACCAGAGCGCAATCTGCACCTTACTGCACTGGCGGCAGGGCTGTGGGTGGCCGCCCTCTACGTTGTCGCCAACCCACGTCGCTTTGGCCTACCGGGGGCGGGGGCGGTCAACAACTTTGCCGTAGGCATCATGCTCTACATCCCCGCCAGCTTGCTGCTCGGCTACCTGGGCGGCTACCTGCTCAACGTGGCCGTGCAGACCGGTGAGAGGGTAGCAGGGCGGGGGAGCAGGGTGGTTGATGCAACCCGCAATGTGCAGTTCCTTACTAGCCTGCTATTCGTCTTCGCCTGCCTGGGAGCAGCCTGGGCTGCCCCGCACGCCCCCGACTTGAGCAGCACCTACGTGGTGCAGCAGGCTGACCTCGACGCGATCCGCTGGCTGGGCCTGCACACGACGGCAGCGGACAAGGTGTTGATCGCTGCGGTGCCAGCGGGCGAGTTCGCGGGCCGCTCGGTGGTTGGGGTAGACGCGGGTAGCTGGATACCCCCCCTGGCCCAGCGGCAGGTGAGTGCGCCGACCCTGGTGGCAGGCAGCGAACGGGCGGCAGACCCCGCTTTGCAGGCGAAGGTGATGACCCTGACCAAAGCCGCCTGGCCGCTGATGAACAAGCCGCTTACCTACGAGAAGACCGCCAGCAATCACGACCCCGATGCTGCCACCTACGCCGCACTCAAGGCGGGCGGCATCAGCCACATCTATGCAGCAGCGGGCAGCAACTTTTGGAAGCTCGACTACTTTAAGCTGCACCCCGACCACTTCCAGAAGCTGTACGACACAGCCGGGGCGCGGCTCTACCGCGTGCTATACCCATGAGCCGAACCAACCTGGCTCTGCTGCAAAAGGTGGTAGGCTGGCTGTTCATCGCCGCCTTCCTCTACTTCTTCGCCAGCACCCTGGCTAGCGAGTGGCCGAAGCTCAGCCAGCACGCCTGGCAACCAGACTGGGGCTACCTGCTCCTGTTCGTGCTGATCCTCTTTGCCCGCCCTCCCCTCTCGGCCTTCGGGTGGCGGTGGCTGGTGCTACGCCTCGGCGGGCCGCCGCTCAACTTCCGCCAGACCATCCACGTCTACTTCGCCGCTAGCCTGGGCCGCTACCTGCCGGGCAGCGTCTGGTACGCCGTGGGGCGGGTGGTGCTGGGCGAGAGGATGGGCATCAGCCGGGGGCTGGGTTCGCTCTCCCTCGTCCTGGAGACAGCCCTGATCACCTTCACCGGGCTGCTGGTTGCCCCCTTCGCCCTGGCCGCCACGCCGCTGCTGGCAGGTGCGAACCCGCTGCTAGTCGCCGCCGCCTATGCCGCCTTCGTCGCCCTGGCAGTCGCCCTGATGTGGCGCAACGATCTATTCTTTAGCCTGCTGAACTGGGGCTTGCGGCGGCTGAAGCGGCAGCCAGTAGAGGGGCGGCTCGGCTTCAGCGACCTCTTGCTGCTCAACCTGCCCTTCCTACTCGGCTGGCTGCTCTACGCCGTTCTCTCCTACTGCCTGGTCGCCTTCGTCTACCCAGTCAGCCTCAGCCTCGCCTTGCCGCTAGGAGCCAGCTTCATCGCGGCCTGGGCGGTCGGCTTCCTTACCTTCGTCGCCCCCAACGGCTTCGGGGTGCGCGAAGGGGTAGCAGTCTACCTGCTCAGCTTCTACCTGCCCGCCTGGGTGCCACTGATCGTCGCCGTCCTCTCTCGGCTTGGTTCGCTGGTCGCCGACGTACCCTGGGCGATCCTGGCAGGCTGGTATGGGCGCGGGTTGGCGCAAGGCAGCAAGCAAGGCAAAGTATCGGGTAGTTTATAGTGCAGCGAACAATGGTGTAGAATGAGAATGATCGCTGACGAGCCTGTAGCCCCCCTTGTACCAGCCCGCTTCACTGCCCAAAAGTACCATGCGAAAACACAAGAAAGTCCCTTGCGAATACGAAACCTTTGCGGTTATTATACGTTGTGTTGGTAAGACGTAATTGCAACCTGTTGTTAGAGTTTGGAGGTGGATCGTGAAGAAAAGATTTGCAGCCCACAGCTTGTTGGCCCTGCTGTTGGTGGCGGTGGCCCTATTTAGCAGCCAGCAGAGTGGCATGGCCGCCCTCCGCCCGCGTCCTGGCGAGATGCAACCCCCGCTGGCTCCTGCTGGCCCGCTGGCCGACAGCTTTGCGGCGGCGGCTAAGGAGTTCGACCTGCCGCAGGCCATCCTGCTGGCGATTGGCTACGACGAGAGCAGGTGGGAGCAGCAGGTGCCTGACCGCCACAACGACGGCAGCGACCATAGCGACGGCGGCTGGGGAGTAATGCACCTGGTGGAGAACCCTGGTAATGACAGCCTGGCCCGCGCCGCTGCCCTGCTCAAGCTCGACCCGCTGTTGCTCAAGGAGCGCGCCGAGCAGAACATTCGGGGGGCCGCCGCCCTGCTGCGCTCCTTCGCCAGCCGAGCGGTGACGGCTAGCAGCCCGCTGGAAGCCTGGCAGCCTGCCATTGGAGCCTATAGCGCAGCCATCCATCCAGGGGTTGATGATATGTATCTGGCGGAGATTTACAAGCTGCTGGCCCAGGGTGCTGGGCGCACCACTAGCAGCGGCGAGCGGCTGACTCTGGCCGCCACTGCGGTGGACTTGAGCAAGCTAGCCCCAGCAGTGCAGGCAGAGATGCAGCGCAAGTCTGGGCTGCCCGCCTCCACCGACTACCCGCCCGCGCACTGGAACCCTGCCTACAGTGGCAACTACCAGGTCGCCAATCGGCCCAGCGACCAGCAGATTGACCGCATCATCATCCACGACACCGAGGGCAGCTATGCCGCCTCAATCTCCTGGTTCCAGAACCCCAACTCGCACGTTAGCGCACACTATATGTTCCGCAGCAGCGACGGTGACCTCACCCAGTTGGTGCAAAACAAGGATATCGGCTACCACGCGGGCAACTGGCCCTACAACCAGCACGCGATTGGCATCGAACACGAGGGCTATGCCAACGACCCCACCGCCTGGTACACCCAGGTGATGTACCAGAACTCAGCCACCCTCACCCGCTACCTGGCCGACTACTATGGCATCATGAAGGATCGTCGCGCTATTATCAGCCACAAGAACGTGCCGAACCAACCTGCCCCCGGCCACTGGGATCCGGGTCCAGGCTGGGACTTCGCTAGCTACCTGGCCCTGGTGCGGGGCGACAGCAACATGGACACTAACATTGACAACCTCGACTCCACCTTCCATCCAGTGCCAACCACGGTCAACGCCGCCAACCACTGGTACACCGCCACCGGCTCTACCTATGGCAGCAACGCGCTCTACAGCTACTCGGCGGCCAGCACGGTAAGCAGCACCAACTATGCCGTCTGGCGGCCCTACCTGCAAGCGGGCAGCTACGATCTCTACGTCCACATCCCTTACGCCAATACGGGGATGCCTGACACCAACCACGCCGTCTATACTGTTGGCAGCGTGGCGGGGGCAACGATGGTAGTGGTAGACCAGGGCCGCCTGACCGACGGCCTGGCGAACATGAACGAGATGGATAGCCTGCACGGACAGTGGGCGCAGCTAGGCCGCTTTACCTTTGAGACCGGCACGACAGGCTACGTCAAGCTGACCGACCAGACTGGCGAGGACGGGCGCACTGTGTGGTTCGATGCGGCCAAGTTCATCCCCATTGAGGGCGGTGGCCCGCCGATCACCGCTACCCCCTGGGCGACTGGCACGCCCGCTCTCCCCAGCAGCACGCCAACCAACACCCGCCTGCCAGCCACTGCTACCCAGCAGCCAGCCACTGCTACCCAGCAGCCGCCGACCGCTAGCCCGCCACCAACCACTAGCCCCCCATTGACGGCTAGCCCAGTCTCAACCTTCACCCCCGGCCTCTGCGGTATCAACTTCGCCGACCTGCCCAACAACCACTGGGCCTACGGCTACATCAGCAATCTCTACTGTGCGGGGATCATGAGCGGCTACGATGATGGCCTGTTCCACCCCGGCTACAATATGAACCGGGCGCAGTTCGCCAAGATGCTCACCCTCAGCCTCGGTTGGTCGCTGACCCAGCCGCTCACCGCCACCTTCAGCGACGTGCCACTCAGCCATTGGGCCAGCCGCTACATCGAGACGGCGGCCAGCTACAGCGCAATGAGTGGCTACAACGACGGCGGCTTCCACCCTGGCCTCAACATGACGCGGGCGCAGGTGGCGGCCAGCATCGTCAGGGCGCGGGGCTTCAGCAGTCTCGCCCCCAGCAACCCAACCTTCAGCGACGTGGCGCGTTCCTACTGGGCATGGCGGTGGATCGAGGTTGCCAACAGCGTCGGCATCGTCAGCGGCTACAGCGACGGCAGCTTCAAGCCCGACAGCTTCAGCGACCGCGCGCAGATGGCGAAGATCATCCGCCGCAGCATCACAGCCCCCACCCCCGCTGCGACACTCACCCCGGCTGCCGGCCCCACTGCGACGCTCACCCCGACTGCCAGCCCCACCACAGTCGGCGCAGCAGACAAGAAGTAGAACCTTCAGCGGCCCAAGCGGGGAGCGGTCACGGGTGCGAGGGGGGGTGTGCCTACCACACGCCTGTGCCTCCCCCGCGACCGCTCTCTACTCCTGCTACAAGGCTTCTAGCACCATCCCACAGCCCCGTGCCGCCGCGTCGTCGAGGAGGTCCCGCAGGGCTTCCAGGTAGGCCTGTGCCTCGTCGCCAAAGCTAATCGCGGCCAGCCCCGCACGCAGGGCGACTACGTCGGCGGCGGTCAGGTAGCCGAGGTAGCCGGTTTTGTCACCGGTGTAGCTAAGTTCGATGTCGCTAGATAGCACGCTACCCAGCTTGGTCAGCCGTTCGAGGGTCGCCACCAACGGCCCCATGTTGGCGATCAGCAGCATCCCCGCTCCCACCCGCAACCCTCCCTGCGCCAGGGCCAGGTTGAGGGCGTAGCGGCGCATAGCTGAGGCTACCACGTCTACAAAGGTCTCGTGCTGCTCGTCGGGTGGGGTAGAGTAGACGAGATCGCGGGCGGTTGGGCTGCCCAACTCCACTGGCTGATGCTGCTCGTCGTAGAGGCGGCACAGTTCGATCACGTCGTTGTGGATCAGATTGCCCTCACCGCAAGGTACATCGATCAGGGTGCAATGTCCAACGCTGCCTAGCTGTTCGATAGCTGCCGTCCACTCGTCCACCCCCATGCTAGCTGGGATCGGCAAGCGTGGTTGGCCCAGCGATTTGGTGTTGTACTCGCAGATGCCGCTGCTATAGTGCTTGAGCGGGCGCACGCAGCCTTTGGCGAACCAGCGGCGGGCAAAACCAACGAGGCTCCGCAGGCTGGGGTGCGCTCCCTCCAGACGGGGGAAGGCGGCGAAGTCGTTCTCGTAGAAGGCGCGGCTGACGGCGGGGGCGATCACTTGCTCGTAAGTGTCGCCATCGAAGGCCAGCACGTAGTAGCGCAGAGGCTGGTAGCTGCTCATCGGCCAACCCCCTGCACGCGCCGAGCCGCCTCGCGCAACCAGTCCTGCACGGCTTCGCGCTCCTCGCTGGCGGGGATAATCGCCGCAGTGGGGTTGGCATAGAGCCAGCGCAATACGAGGCTGCTAGCAGCGTCAAGCGGGGTCGCCTTCATCCTGCCGTGCGTCACCCCCGCCAGGTAGCTGCTCTGCACCGACTCCAGCACTTGCGCTGGCTCCACCGCCTCGTGCCAAAGTTCGGCCAGCCGTGCCGTCAGCACGTCCTCGCGCCCGCCCGCAGGCAGCGGCCCGCGCCAGGCCAGCCGCCCTTCACGCACGATCAACACCTCAGCCACCGCTGCATCCAACGCGGGCAGCACTACTATGGCCGACTTTAGGGCCTGGAGTTTGGAGGCGGGGGCGGGCGACAGCAACGCCGTCCCCTGCTCGTCGCTGGCAGGCAGCCCGCTAGCCGCCCTCTGGCCCAGGCTTTCGGCTCTGCTGACCGCCTCCTTGAGCAGGGCGCGGCTGGTGCGCTCCTCGTCGTAGTCGAGGGCGGCGGTGGCGGCTTGCAGACGGTGGCGCAGGCGAGTCAGGGTGGGGTCAGCCTCCCCGCGCAGGTAGGCGACCGCCGCTGCCAGTTGCGCCTCATGGTCGGGAGCGGGCGGCTGCTTCGGGTGCAGGCTTGGGTAGACAGCACGCAGCAGGCGCAGCAGATCGTCAACCTCAGCCCGGTTGGCGAAGGGGCCAAAGCTCTCCGCCCCCGCCTTACTGCTTGCCTGGATGCGCCGCACCCCCGCTGACTTGACCGCTTGCACGTTCAGGTAGGGGCGGGGCGGTCGCTCCTGCTTCTGGGTGTTGTAGGGCGGATCGAGAGCGCGGATCAACTCAGCTTCGCGCAAGCTGGCAGCTAGTCCACTGCCCACCTCATGCACCTCCACCACCCGCACCCGCAGGTTGAGACCGGCCAGGCCGCGCAGGATCGTTTCGTCGCGGCCAAAGTAGCCGCTGACCCGCCGTTGCAGATTGATCGCCTTGCCAACATAGAGCGGCGCGCCCTCCTCGTCGCGGAAGACGTAAGCCCCGGCTAGCGTTGGCAACTGCTGCTCCCAGCCTGCCTCACCGACCGTATGGCGGCTCTCGCGCACCAGCGGATCAGACGGCCAGGCCCAGGCATCGGGGTTGAAGCGCGAACCAGCCCCCTTGTCCTTGCGCTTGCCCCAGTATGCGTAGCCGAGCGGCTTCGCCAACTCTAGCAAGCCGTCGAGCGTCTTGACCCCCCGCTCGCGGGCCAGCCCCAGCAGCTTCTGCATCGCATTGTGGGTCAGGCGCGCATCGGCTTCGGCCCGGTGGCGGATACCAACCGGCAGGCCCAGGCGGGCGGCCAGGTTGTCGAGGTTAGGTTTGCCCAACTCTGGCAGCAGGCGCACGGCCAGGCTGAGGGTATCGAGGCGGCGGCTAGCTAGGGCAGGGCGGGCAGACTGCCGCAACTCGCTGTTGATGAAGCCGAGATCGAAGCTGATATTGTGGCCGACCAGGATCGCGTTACCCAGGTAGGCCAGTAGTTGGTCGGCCTGCGGCGCGAAGTCGGGCGCGTCCTCTACCTCGCTCTGGCTAATGCCTGTGAAGTTGATGATGAAGGCGGGCAGCCGCTTGTGGGGGTTGAACAGGCTACTGTAGACCTCGGCGGGGAAGGGGCGGCTGGGGTCGTAGCGCAAGGCGGCAAGCTCGATCATGCGGTCGCGGTCGGGGCGCAGGCCAGTAGTCTCCGTATCCAACACTATGTAGCTAAGGGAGGCCAGTTCGTCGGCCACCAACTCGCCCCGCTCCTGCCACTCGGTCAACGCCCACATCCTGTTGCCCAGTGCGCTGAAGCGGTCGCCATCCAACACGCCAGGCAGCAATCCCCGCCATACCTCTACGTTCATCCGAGCCGAGTTCTGGCCGGGCAGTGCGCTAAAGAGGTAGCGGATCAGGCTGTCCTCATCCACTGGCGTAGCGCGTTCGCGCAGGTAGAGGTAAGCCCGCTGGGCTAGAAATGCGTATCCGCCTTCATTCGCCATCGCTCACCCCCTATCTCGCCTCATTGTGCGGAGAATGCGCCAATCTTAGCGCAGCCCCCTGCGCTTGTCAAGCTGGCACGAGCCACCAGCGCAGTCTCCGCTCGCTGGCAGCTATTTGCTTGTTCGCAGCACCCACTTGCCGCCTGGCCTTCAGCAACCGCGTCGCCCGGCGATCAACAGCCCCTGCAAGCGGTTTGCAGCAGAGTTGCCAGACCTACGACTTTAGACCTATTGACAACGGATGCCTGCTGGTGCTACAATGGCATTGCTTGCGAAATGTTAGCTAGAATTGCGTAGGAGATAACAAAATGCGTGCTTTGGATGATATTGATTTGCAGATTGTAGTGGCTCTCTCCCATGATGCGCGGTTGGCGGTCACTAACCTCGCCGAGATGATCGGCCTGACCCGGCAGGCGGTTGCCGAACGCCTCAGCCGTCTGGAGCGGGAGCAGGTAATCCGCGGCTATACTGTGCTGGTAGATGAAGACGCATTGGGCTTGAAGACGCGGGCGATTATTGCGATTCGGATGCGCCCTGGTTGTAGCCTGGATGACGATCACTGCATCATCGCCATCGCCCAGGTTTGCCCCTGGGTGCGCGAGTGCTACCACGTCAGCGGCGACGACTGCTACATGGCCCGCGTGGTCGCCCCCGACCTGGCAGCGATCAACGATCTGATCGTCAGCCTGCGCGAGACGGGGCTGGTCGAGCAGACGCGCACCAGTCTGGCGATCAGCAACGCCTTCGAGAAAAGCGCAATCGGCCCGCTAAACATCGAGGACATCAGACGCTTAGTTGGAGGTGTGGTTATGGACAGTGGTCTGCTGCTCAAAGGGATGATCCTCGGCCTCTCCATCGCCGCGCCAGTTGGCCCGATTGGGCTGCTCTGCATCCGCCGCACTCTGGCGGGGGGGCGCACGGTTGGCTTCGTCAGTGGGCTGGGGGCAGCCACCGCCGACGCACTCTATGGCAGCATCGCCGCCTTCGGCCTGCTAGCGATCAGCGAACTGCTGATCAGCCTGCGCTTCTGGCTAGGGCTGATTGGCGGCCTGTTCCTCTGCTATCTTGGCATCAGCACTGCATGGAGCAAGCCCCCAGCGCAGGCGGCACGGGCGGACGAACGAGGCGGGCTGGTGGCAGCATACTTCTCCAGCCTGGCCCTCACGCTAGCCAACCCTACCACGATCCTCTCCTTCGTCGCCATCTTCGGCGGGCTAGGGATAGTCGAGCGCGGCCCCTACTACACGGCAGCGAGCCTGCTGGTGTTGGGCGTGTTCCTCGGCTCGGCGGCCTGGTGGCGGCTGCTGAGCAGCGCAGTCAACCTGGCACGGGGGCGGATTACCCCACCACTAATGCGGGCGATCAACGTCGGGTCGGGGGCGATCATCGTCATATTTGGCCTGGTTAGCCTCTGGCAAAGCAGCGGACACTGAGCGCAAGAAACGGATAGCGGCATTGGCGGGTTTAGCCGTATGATGAGGACAATAACTAAGGAGGTGCAACAATGTCTACCATGCTTATCGAAACCCAGCAGCCCACCAGCGTCAGCGACGACGAACGCTGGCAGGCTGTGCTGAACCGGGACGAGCGGTTCGACGGCCAGTTTGTGACCTGCGTCCACACCACCGGCATCTACTGCCGCCCGACCTGCCCTACCCACCCACCGAAGCGGCAAAACGTCAGCTTCTGCGCAACGGCAGCCCAGGCCGAAGCAGCGGGCTTCCGGGCCTGCAAACGCTGCCTGCCACAGCAGCCGCTCGCCCCAGCCAAGCAACTGGCGGCGCAAGTCTGCCAGTACATCGCCGCCAATATCGAAGGCGATCTCGGCCTTGCGGCTCTGGGCCGGGCGATGGCAGTCAGCCCCACCCACCTGCAACGGGTGTTCAAGCGGGTAATGGCGGTCAGCCCCCGCCAGTACGTGGCGGCCCTGCGCCAGCAAGCCTTCAAGGAGGAACTGCGCGGGGGCGAGAGCGTGACCACCGCCACCTATGCTGCTGGCTACGGCTCTAGCAGCCGCCCCTATAGCGATGACTTTGGCATGACCCCAGCGACCTACAAGCGCGGGGGGGCTGGGCTGAAGGTCAGCTATGCGGTTGTGGACTGCTCCCTCGGCAGCCTGTTGGTGGCCGCAACCGAGCGTGGGGTCTGCGCTGTGAGGCTGGGCGACGACCCCATAGCCCTGGCCGCCGGGCTGCGCCGCGAGTTCCCCGCCGCCGACTTGCAGCGCGAAGTGGGCGGGATGCAACGCTGGGTCGGCCCGGTGCTGGCCTACCTCGAAGGGGAGCAGGGCTGCATCGATCTACCGCTCGACGTGCAGGCGACCGCCTTCCAGCAGCGCGTCTGGCAAGCCTTGAAGGCGATCCCCTACGGCAGCACTCGCAGCTACAGCGAAGTAGCCGCCAGCATCGGGCAGCCGACGGCAGCGCGCGCAGTCGCCAACGCCTGTGGCAGCAACCCCGTCGCCCTGGTAATCCCCTGCCACCGGGTGGTGCGCGAGAACGGCAATCTCGGCGGCTACCGCTGGGGGATTGAGCGCAAGGAGCAACTGCTGGCCCAGGAGCGGGCGGTCAGCGCAAGGTTAGCTAGCCCGTGGGGGGTGCAACGGCGCACCGTTTGGCAAGTCAAAACTTAGACGGTGCAAGGGGGTTGCGATGAGCAAGGTGATCGAAGCAAGTCGGGAGCAGGCGGTTGAGCAGGCGAAGGGGAGGGAGCAGGCGGCGAGCCTCAGCTTGCCAGTGATCCTCGCCCTGATCGGGGTCTACCTGATCTGGGGTTCGACCTACCTGGCGATCCGCTACGTGGTGGTCGGGGGCCTGCCGCCACTGATATCGGCGGGCCTGCGTTTCATCGTGGCGGGCGGTGGGATGTA
Organism: Chloroflexota bacterium; assembly: GCA_043754535.1. GTDB lineage: Bacteria > Chloroflexota > Chloroflexia > QHBQ01 > QHBQ01 > JBBROH01. The sequence goes on from JAYUUN010000113.1 coordinate 17,877, forward strand.
CGCTTTCCTGCGCCTGCGCGGTGCGCCAAACCCCACCCGCAAGGAGTGGGGCGGAGCGACGATCATGGGCGCATTGCTGCTAGCTGGCGGCAACGGTTTGGTCTCCATCGCCGAACTCTCGGTTGCCAGCGGCCTGGCCGCCCTGATGATCGCAACCGTGCCGCTCTGGACGACGGTGTTCGCCCACGTGTGGGGTTATAGCTCTAGCCGCTTCGAGTGGTTGGGGCTGCTGGTTGGCTTCGCCGGGGTGGTGATCCTCAACCTCGGCGGCGATATGCAAGCCAACCCCGGCGGTGCCTTGCTGCTGATCATAGCGGCAATGAGTTGGGCCTTTGGCACAGTCTGGAGTCGCCGCCTGACCCTGCCCAGCGGCATGATGTTTACGGCGGCAGAGATGCTGGCGGGCGGCGGCGTACTGCTAGCGATGGGCCTGGCGCGGGGCGAATGGTTTACTCGCGTGCCAACCAGCGATGCGATCTTCGGCTGGCTCTATCTAGTAGTGGTTGGCTCGTTGCTCGGCTTCACCGCCTTCAATTACTTGCTGATGCACACCCGCCCCGCCCTGGCGACCAGCTACGCCTATGTCAACCCGGTAGTAGCGGTGCTGCTCGGTGCGCTGATCGCGGGCGACAAGGTGAGTGAGTTTGTCCTCTACGCCATGCCAGTGATCCTGACCGGAGTCGCCATCGTAATTTTCGCCCGCAGCAGCAAGAAGGAGGGCTAAAGTGGGGGTGGAGAACAACACAATCGCACTCGCCAGCGCAGAGGTGAGCAGCATAGCCCAACCCAGGGCAACGGTGATCGACAACCGCCTGCCAATCATCCTCTCCTTCGTGGCCGTCTGCCTGATCTGGGGTTCGACCTACTTTGCGATCAAGAACGCAATCCTGGGCGGCTTCCCACCCTATCTGATGCTAGCGACCCGCTTCCTGGTGGCGGGCGGCCTGCTCTACGGCTTCCTGCGGCTGCGCGGCGTGCCAAACCCACCCTTCGCGCAGTGGAGGGCGGGGGCTGCGCTTGGTGCCTTCATGTTGGTTGGCGGCCTGGGCAGCGTCACCCTGGCCGAGCAGTGGGTGGGGTCGGGGCTGGCGGCCCTGGCTGTCTCTACCATGCCGCTCTGGACGGTGCTATTTACCCGACTGTGGGGCTACCGCTCAAATCGGCTGGAATGGAGCGGCCTCTTTGTGGGCCTGGCAGGCATCGTGATTCTCAACTTCGAGGGCGAGATTCGGGCCAACCCGCTCGGTGCCGTCCTGCTGATCATCTCGCCAATCAGTTGGGCCTTCGGCTCGGCTCTCAGCCGCCGCCTGACCTTGCCAGACGGCCCAATGGTTAGCGCAGTGGAGATGCTGGGCGGAGGCGCGTTGCTGGCGATCCTCAGCCCGATCATCGGCGAACGCCTGACGCGGGTGCCAGACGGCGACGCGATTTGGGCGGTCGGCTACCTGATCGTCTTTGGTTCACTAATCGCCTTCCTTGCCTACAACTACCTGCTCAGCCACGTGCGGCCCGCCCTGGCGACCAGCTATGCTTACGTCAACCCGGTAGTCGCTATCGGCCTGGGGGGGTGGTTCGCTGACGAAAAGATTACCATCTTCGGCCTGCTCGCCCTGCCCGTGATCCTGACTGGGGTCGCGCTGATCATGTTCGCCCGCGAACGCAGCTCAAAGGAGGCGGTATGAGCGCAAAAGTAGAGCAGCAACCTGCCGACTGGCGGCGGTTCGAGGGGCTGGCGTTTGGCGCATTGGGCGTGCTGTGCTTCAGCGTGACTCTGCCCGCCACTCGCGCCGCCGTGCCAGACCTGGGTAGCACAACAGTGGGACTGGGCCGCGCCCTGGTAGCAGCAACGCTGGCGGCGATCCTGCTGCTGGCCCACCGCGAACAACTACCGCCGCGCAAGTATTGGCCGGGGCTGGCAGTAGTGGCGTTTGGCCTGCTGGGCTTCTCTCTCTTTTCCGCCTTCGCCTTGCAAAGCGTGCCAGCCGCGCACGGAGCAGTGGTCACCGGGCTGCTGCCAGCGGCGACCGCAGTAATGGCGGTGTTCAGGGTGGGAGAGCGACCGCCGCGCATCTTCTGGCTGGGGGTCGTGCTAGGGGTGGTGGCGGTGCTGGTCTTTGCCCTCGCAGAGGGGGCGGGGTCGTTGCAGGCAGGTGACATCTTGATGCTGATCGCGGTTGTCCTCGGTGCGCTGGGCTATGCAGAGGGTGGGCGTATCTCGCGAGAACTGGGTGGCTGGCGGGTAATCTGCTGGGCTTTGTTGTTTGCCGCCCCCTTCCTGGTCGTGCCAGTCGCGCTGGCAGTGGTCGGCCACAACTTCCCACCAATCCACACAGAGGCGTGGCTGGGCTTCGCCTATGTCTCGACAGTCAGTATGTTCCTCGGCTTCTTCGCCTGGTATCGGGGCCTGGCCCTGGGTGGGGTCGCCCGCGTGGGTCAGCTACAGTTGCTCCAACCAGTGCTAACCATCCTCTGGGCGGCCTTGCTGATCGGCGAACCGCTCAAGCTGCAAACTATCCTCGCCTCCTTGCTCGTCGTCGCAAGCGTCGCCTTCGTGCAGTGGGCAGCACGGCGGAAGGGCTAGCGACGAGACTAGTGATTGCCCAAGAACCCATCGTGCCAGCCACCAATCGTTTCCTTCGTGCTTCGTTGCCAAAGAAGAAGGTCTAAGATGGAGATGCTAATTGCTTTGCTGCTGCTGCTAGCCCTTGATTACGCGGTCTGGCGGTGGGGGGTGGATAGCCGTGAGGGGCCGTACTCGCACGAATGGATGCGACGGCGCGAGTGGCGCGGCTTTGGTGGGCTGCCTACGCCTGCGGCTGCTCAGTCGGGGGAGGCGGGCGCAGGCCAGGGCCAGTGTAACCGCCCACCAATCGCTGGAACTCAGTCATCACCTGGAGCGGAGCGAACGCCGCATCTGCCTGCGCCTGAACCAGCGGCTGGCGATTGAGTGAACCCGCCTGCCGCAGACTGGCGACCGCCTGCCAGTTCTGACCGAGGGCGGCCTGCACCTGCGCCAGGTGGTAGTGGGCCTGCCAGAGGCCGGGGGCGAGGGTGATCGCCTTCTGCAAGTCGGCGGCGGCCAGCGGGTAGCTGCCCGCCAGGTAGGACAGGTAGCCGCGATTGTTGTAGGCGATGGGCGACTGGGGGTTGAAGCCAACTACCTGACTGAGGTCGGCGTAGGCCAGGTCGTAACGACCCAGCACCCGGTAGCAGAGGGCGCGGTAGAGGTAGGCATCTTCGCGCAGCGGGTACATCTTGACCGCGCCAGTGGCCTCCTGCGCCGCTCTCGCGTAGTCGTTGTTGTCGGCATAAGCGTTGGCGCGAGCGAGATAGGCATCGTAGGCAATGCTGGGCGAGGAGGGGATGAACAGCGGGGTCGCCTCGATAGCGGCAGTGTAGTCGGCCAGCGCACCCGCCCTGTCGCCCTGCATTGCCCGTGCCTGACCGCGCCCGTACAGGTAGTCGGCGTGGCCGGGCTTGTGCTGCAAGGCCTCATTGTAATACTGGGCCGCCAAGGGGTGGTCGCCGTGCTGGGCTGCCTGCTGTGCCTTCTGGGCCAGCCGCGAGGTGGTGAACAGCAGGGGGCCGAAGTTGACCAACGCGATGATCAGCACGAACGAAACGACCGATACCAGGCTGGCAAGTGGCAGCCAGCTTTCCAGCCGATTAGGGCTGGTGCTGGCAAAGTAGTAGAACAGGTAGATAGAGGCGGTGTAAAGGATGAACACGCCAAAAAGTCTGCGGAGATACTGGAGTTGCAAGATGCGACGCATTGGGTTTAGCCTTTGTAGTGAACCAAATTAGTAAGTTGGATGTGTTGTTTAGCCCTCAATAACCGTGCCGCGCACTGGTTCGCCAAGCAAGGCGCGTTGCAACAGACCGGGCGTGTTGCCGTTGAGCAGCAGCACTTGCAACCCCGCCACCTGCTGGCAGAGAGCGTACATCTCGGCGATCTTGGTCAGCATCCCGCCGGTTACGTCCACCCCGTAGCTGCCACCCAGTTGCCCGCGCACCACATCAATATTGCCACCGTTGATCCGCTCAATCAGGGCGGCCCCCTCGTCCTTGAGCGGGTCGGCGGTGAACACGCCGTCCACTTCGCCGACCAGGATCACTCGCTGCGGGCGCAGGGCTGCTTCTGCCTGCGCAAGGTAGAAGAACAGTTGCTCCGTGCTAATCACCGTGTAGTCGCGCACGGTGTCCAATATTGCGTCGCCGTAGACCAGGGGCAGGCAGCCGAGAGCCAGGCTAGTGAGCAAGGGGGTGCGGTCAAGGCTAGTTAGCTGGCCGTCTGTCGCCACCGCCGAAGCTGAAGGCTGGAAGGAGACAGCGGGCAAACCAGCGGTGACGAAAGCCTCGGCCACCAACTGGTTCAAGCGGCCTGCCGCTAGCCTTGTTTCGGCAAAGCCACGCAGACTCTCTGCCGCGCTCAAACCCGCCTTCGACCCCAGGCGCACTTGCCAGCGGGAGGCTGGGAAGTGGGCGAAGCTACCGCCGCCATGACCGATCAGCAGGCGCAGGCTGTCCTCCTGCTGCATCGCCGCCGCTACCTCGCTTGCCAGGCGCATCAGATTGGCGACGCGCAGGCTATCCTGCACCCGCTTGTCAGTGATTATGCTGCCGCCAAACTTGAGGTAGACTAGTTCCGCCGCCCGCCCAACCTCGGCTGAAGCGGGTAGGGGGTCAGGCACCAGGTGGATGCCGTGTCCGCTCGCCACTACTCGCCTACCTCGGCTACTATCTGCGCGTAAACGGTGAGCAACCCGCCGCTAAGACGCACCCGGTCGCCGCTCTTGATTTGACTAATGTCCATCTGGTCTACTAGCGGTATGTCGCTGATAGCCGCCCCCGTAGCGATGATCGGCTCGCTCTCGGCGTTGACGATGGCGAGGGGGGCCATACCGTTCTTCTTCAAGCGGTAGATGGTGTAGCTACCGACGGTGCTGCCCTTGCCAGTGGGGAAGACCAGCACCTTACCCGCCACACTCTGACCATACAGCGAGTGGGTGGTCTCGGTAACGATGCCGCTGTCCGGGTCAACTACGCCGAGGAAACCTAGCGGTTCGCTACTAACCAGAGCTTCACCATCTGCGTCACCCGCCTTGATCACCCGCACTTCAAACGTTCTCTCCATCATCTTGTTCAGCGAACGAGGGAGGCACGAGCTTGGGCTGTACCAGCTAGCTACTGCGCCACCGTGTTCCGCTACCCCTTTCTCTAATCCTGCCAGATGCCGCTGACTGCCGTCTCCACGCACTTCGCGGTCGAACCGAGGTGAATCTCCATACCATTGTAGGAGGAGTGGTAGAAGGCACCCTTCGCCGTGTTGGTTGCCACGCTGCGCACGCCCGTCTGGGCCATCGGTGAGACTATGGTACAGGCTCCGCTGAGCAGGGCCACGCCGCAGCCGGTCAGCCGCTCAGCCACGCCGTTAGCCTGCGCCTGGTGGACGACATGGGGTGCGCACATGATCCAAAACTTCGTGCGCACCTGCCGCCCAGCCAACAGGTCGGCGATCTCCACCAACTCGGCGTAGGAGGAGTGGGGGCAGCCGATGTTCACCAGGTCAACCGGGGTGGTTCCAGGCACGATGCCCAGGGCGCGGTAGCCCTCGGCCAGATCGTCCACCGTCAGATACTCCGCGTGGGGAGCAATAATCTCGCGGCCCAGGGCGATAGCCTCCGGGGTCTGCCCCTCTACGTGAAAGAGGGCAATACTGCCCACCGCCGCCATTGCCGCCCCCAGCAGCTTGTGTTCGTCGTCGCTCAACTCACGGTCGAAGCCAACAAAGAGGGGGGTGCGGTTCAGTAGCTTCTTGGCGACGATCACCCCCAACGCACTGAGGCTGCTACCGTCTGGCACTGCAACGTTGACGTTGATTACGTAGTCTGCCCGCCGATTCTCGTCGAGGTGGTAGCCATAGCGGGCTGTCCGCCCAGTGAGAGCCGCAGCCAGAGCCGCAGGGCCGCCCTCGCGGTTGGTGCGTGCGCCCAGCCGCGAGTTGGCGAAGGAGACAGCAGAGGACTCGGCCCAGGAGAGGTGGTCGCCCATTGCCGGGCGGTTGTTGACCTCGTAGGGGGTGCAGGTGCAGATGCCGTCGATCCCCATCTTGTAGAACGCATCGAGGATGCGGAACTGGCCCTTCGCAAAGGCCGGGGTAGTTAGCAGCGGCGACCCCTGCCAGTCGTCCATATCCACCGCCGGGGGGTTGAGGGTGGCGAACACCCGCGCCTTCGCCCCAGTGGCGGCCAGGTCTTCGAGATAATCGAGGCCCGCCTCACCGAGGTTCTTGTAGCTCACACCGCTGATGTGTGCGCTGCTGATCGGGATCAGGTCGGCAGCCCCGTACATAGTGCCGAGGGTGGTGATGATGCCCATTGCCTGGGCTATGCCAACCCCCTGCTCACCAGCAAGCATCGCCTGTTCTTCATCGCTCAAGTACATCAGGTCAACTCCTCTGTTCCTTCATTTTATCGCCAAAGATTGGTGCGGCAGCACGACTGCCACCGCCTGCCTGCTCTGCACGGCCAAATCCGCCCGCTGCAAGGCAACGAACACGTCCACAACCAGGGGGTCGAACTGGGTTGCCTTGTTGCGCTCCAACTCGCCCAAGGCCCACTCTGCGGGGCGCGCCTTCTGGTAGTCGCGGTCGGTCGTCATCGCGTCGTAGCTGTCGGCAACCGCAACAATGCGACTAATTAGTGGTATCTCCTCACGCATCAGGCCATCAGGGTAGCCGAGACCGTCGAAGCGTTCGTGATGGGCCTTGACCAGCGGGGCGAGGGGCTTGAGCATCTCGATCTTAGAGAGGATGTTTGCGCCACGCTGGGTGTGGCTGGCGAGTATCCAGAAGCCCTCCACCCCCAGCTTACCGCTCAGGTGCAACAACTCGTCCTTGATGCCCAGCTTGCCAATGTCGTGCAGCAGGGCGGCGCGCTCCAGCTTGTCCAACTCGTCAGCAGTGATCAGGCCACGCTCGACAAACACGGTGCCGATCTTCTTGGCATAGCGAGCAACCCGATCCGAGTGGCCCTTCGTGTAGGGGTCTTTGTTCTCCATGATCTCCACCAGCATCCTGATCGTCTGGAAGTAGGTGTCGCGCAGGCTCTGGTAGGAGCGGATGTTCTCGATGCCAGAGGCGATCACGTTCGCCATGCTGCGCAGCATAGTCCGCACCTCCTGGTCTATATTGCCAATCGGATCAACCCGTGGCTCGCTCAGGTGGCCGGGGAGCAGGTTGTAGAGGGCCGAACTGGGCAGGCTAGGCCAGAGGATAAGACTATCACTGCTGGCTGGCGGCTGCACCAAACCGGCACGGTTGCGGCTGAAGACCACCAAAACGCCGATCATCTGCTTGCGGGCCAGCAGGGGGGCAGGCAGCAGTTGGTGGATGCCGTCGCTGTGCGAGAGGGCTTCTTCCAACCCGCCGAAGTCTACGCAGGTGTTGGGGTTGAGCGGCTCGCCCTCCTGGCACGCCCGATAGGGTTCACCCTCGGCGACGTAGCGGCGGATCAAATCCTGACCCTGCCTGCTGAAGCCATTGGTGAGGGCGATCACCTCGTGGCGATCCTGATTAAAGAGGATTACCGCCGCCTCGATCTCCAACTCGTGCTTGAGCAGACCAATACAAGCGCGCAGCCAGCTGTAGTCATGTTCCTCGCGGCTATTGCCTACCCCGGCGGTGACAGTCAGATTGCTGACCTGAAACAGCATATCCTGCTCACGCAACTGCTGCTCAAGCACCTGCTTCTTGCTCTCTACCTCGCCAAACAACTGCGCGCTCTCCAACGCCAGCGAAGCCTGCGCCGCGAAGATGTCCAGCAACTCAAACTCGTCGTGTTCAAACTCCCAGTCACCCGCCCGCCCCAGGCGGATCACGCCGCTGACTTGCTGCTCTTTGGTGACGAAGGGGATGACCAGCAGCGACCAGGGTTCGCCCACCAGCACCCCATTAGCAACAGTGGCGCGTTCGTCGCGCTCGGCATGGTTGACCAGTTCGCTATGGCCGCTACGGGCCACCAGCCCCACGATACCCTCGTCTACGCTGAACCGCTCGTTACTGAGCAGGTCAATATCTACGCCCTCGGCCAGCACTGCTTCCAGCATGGTACCATTCTCCACCAGATTGTAGACTACACAGTTGGTGAAAGGGACGAGTGCCATCAGGTTTTCGACAATAGAGCGCAGAGTCGCCATGTAGTCGCGCTGACCGAGGATCGCCCTGTTGATGTTCAGCACCGCCGTCAGCCCCTGGCTACTCCGCTCCAGGCGGCCCTGCTGCTCCTTTGTCTCGCTAAGGAGCTTGGCATTCTCGATGGCGACCGCTACCTGGCTGGCAAAGCTGCTGAGCAGGCTAACATCCTCCTCGCTGAAGATACGGGGGGTGAGGCTGACCAGGCCGATCACCCCGATCACTACGCCCTTGAGGTTGAGCGGCACGTGCAACATCCCGTACCCGCCGCTCTCCAGCATATCGGGGCTGCTCACGAAAGCAGGATGATCGCCTGCTCTCTCGGTCGCCAATGGCCGCTTGTGCTGCACCACCCAGCCGCTCAAACCCTGGTCGAGGCGGAGAACCAGGCTATCAAACTCGTCACCTAGCTTGCGCTGCAAGTCGGGGTCAGGGGCGTAGAGGGCACGCATCCGCAGTAGCCCCGCCTCGTGGTCGCACGTATGCAGGGCGCAGAAGTCCACCGCCAGCAGGCTGGTAGCCGAGCGCACAACCTCAGCAAAGAGATTGTCGAGGCTGAAGTTACCGCTGATCGCGCGCGCCATGTTGCTGATCGAAGCTAGTTGGGCGTGCAGCTTGCGCTCCTGGGCGACCTGGTGGATCAACCGCTGCTGGGTACGCGTCTGGGCCAGGGTGATCAGGGCGTAGAGACCGCCCACGCACCACAGCATCATGGTGTAGAACATATCTTGAGCGAGAGTGAAGGAGGGGCTGGTAAGCAATACGGTAGCTGCCCCCAGAATGGCGATCAGCAAGCCGAAAGGCAGCCCCCAGCCGATCCCTCCGTAGTAGACTGCCGCCAAAATCACCAGCACATAGAGGACAAAGAGGTGGGGAGCATAGAAGTGTGAACTAACCATGATCGCAAAGCAGCCAAAGGTAAAGACGAGCAGGTTGAGACCATAGTAGAGGGCTGTTCGCTGGGGGCGGATCGTCAGGAAGGGGGCGATCCAGGCAGCGGTGGCCGGGCCGACGAGCAGCAGCAAGCTGAGACCGTACCAGGGTCCGTTCACAGCAGGTTGATCTACATAGACAAAGAGGACGGTGACGAGCAGCAGCAGATAGCCAAGCAGCAGCAGCCAGCGCGTCTGCCCGCCCTCCCTATCTTCCTCGCCAACTGGCAGCATCAAATCACTGGGCGGACGGAACACCTCGCTGACGCGGTGGGGCATGAAGCTGCGACCCCGACCCGGTACCCCTGTACTTTTCATCATCACCACCTCTGCCAGCTAAGCTGGCGTGATCTCACGGCATTTGTTCTAGTGTATACTGCTTGCCAAACTTTTGCAAGTTTGGCCCCAAAGGGTAGGGGTAGAGTTGGGCTGATCAATCAATGCAGCCCTCTTGCCCGCCGCTAGCTGGATTGACAAGGATCGGCGGCAACGTTTATACTCTTAAGGTGTTAGCCCCGGCACAGCGAGGTGCAGCCCTGTTCAACGAGGACGGTGAGGAAGATGAATGTTGATTTTAGCGGCCCCGGACTGCCCCGCGTTTACGCCGCTGGTAGCCACAGCGAGGTGGAGCGAGCGAGCGAGCTAGAGTGCGCCCGCTCTATCCGTGACCAGGTGGTTAGCGAATTGGAGGAGACGATCCGCCACTCGCCCTCGCCGATCCGAGCGATGGCCCGCATGGTGATTGAGGTTACGCGGGCGATGCACGAGGCGGGGATCAGCCAAGCGGTGATCGAGAAGCAGGTGATCAACCGCACGATAGGTGACGTGGATGTGCGCCGCATACGGGAACGCGAGCCGGGAGCTAGCCCCGGCAGCCTGGGCGACTACAGCACCATTGGCGAAGACCTTGGGCTGATCCTACCGGGCGAGAGCCTGAACGGTATGCTCAGCGAGGGGCGTGGCTACGAGGAGATGCGCCGCCGCATGACTGGGGTAGAGCGGCGGCTGCTGCGCGACTACCAGTTTGACGTGCGGATGTACGACGTGTACGGGGTGGGCAACCCGCTGCTCCGCTCCATGCTGGCTGAAAGCTGGCAGCAACTCTATGGCCTGCCGCTCAAGACCGAGCGTACCTTCGTTAGCATTGGCGCACTTGATGGCCTGGACAAGACGATCCGCACCCTCAAGCTGTACTTTGGCAGGCAGTATGCCGAGCAGCCCGCGATCTGCTTCCCCTCCCCCGGCTTTGCGGTCGTCCTCTGGCAGGCGCAGGCGAACGACGTAGAGGTGATCAACTACGCTACCAGGGAGGAGCAGAGCTTCAAGTTGACTGGCGCGGAGATGAGCCGCCTTTTGCAAGAACACGCCAACCTGAGGATGCTCTACCTCACCGTCAGCAACAACCCGACCGCCTTCGACTATGAGGCGGACGAGTTGCGGGCGATCTTTGCTGCCATTGCCGCTGATGGCCGCGAGATGGCGATCCTGGCCGACACCGCTTACATCGGTACGGGCGAGCCTGCCGCCGACGCAGAGCGGATGCGCGCCTTCAACACGGTGATTGGCGGCTTCGACGTGCTGGCCCACACTATCTTCGTCAACAGCTTCTCCAAAATCTGCACCCTCACTGGCGACCGCTTCGGCTGGGTCAGCACTGGCAACCAGCAGTATGCCGACGCGATGCAGGTGACCTGGAACAACACGATGGCCGGGATGCCCGCCGAGTGGCAACTACGCTACACCGCAATGATAGATGTACTCAATGAGCGGCCCTGGATTCAGGAGAAGGTGCGCTGTCTCTACCGCTACCGCCGCGCTGCCCTGCGCCGAGAGTTGGCGGCGATCAATGCCCAGCACCACGTCTTCGCCAGCATCGGCCTTGACGATGACGCGACGATCTATAACTGGAGTAAGCTGGTTCCTGGCGAAGATGTTATCACCCTGTTCCGCAAGACTGGGCTGGCGGCAGTAGACGGCTCTGGCTTTGGCTACGACAAGTCGTACATCCGCTGCTCAGTTGGTATCCACCCAGCAGAGTAGGCGGACGGCGTGAGCTGCGCGGTACTCCCCTCGGCCATGCATAAAGAAGTAGAGCAGATGAGAAACAGGTTAGAATAACAAGGGCTGCCACAGGCACAATCGATCCTTCTATTTCACTAGCTCAGCCAAATATAGCCCTTGCACGTCACCGCCAAACATGATATAGTGCCGCCGGGCGTATGGGGGCAGCATCGGCTGCTGCTTACCTGCATTTGTAGCACCCCGGTCAACAATGGTGGAAGTGAAAGGATGTTCGCTTGGCAAAGCGCAATCACCGGGCATCGTTGCCCCTGGCTATCCTCGGCCTGCTCCTACTCATCCTCAGCCCCCTGGCCGTCTCAACCCACACCAGTGCCAGTCCCACGCTGCTCCCCTCTGCTACTACTTCTCCCTCTGCTGCTCGCACCACAGCTATCGCCACCCCAGTGCTGCTGCTGCTGGCGACCCAGCCACGCTTCACCTTCGACCAAACCGATCAAGTAGTCACCGGCCAGTTCCTCATCTTCTGGCAGGCGAACGGTGGCCTGCTCGCCTTTGGCTACCCAATCAGCCCCGTGCTGCTGGAACAGGGCTACCAGGTGCAATACTTCGAGCGGCAACGCTTCGAGTACCACCCAGAGGAGGCTGGCACGCAGTACGAGGTGCAGCTTGGCCTGCTAGGGACGGAGATGGCGCGGGCGCAGGGCCGCAACTTCAACCCACCCAACCCCACCAATGCCGCCACCCGTACTAGCAACCAGGCCTACTTCGCCGAGACCAAAAGGCTGGTTGCCAGCCCCTTCTATCCGTACTGGCAGGCTAACGGAGCAAGCCGTGGCCTGCGCCTCTATGGCCTGCCGATCAGCGACGAGTTCATCGAGGGCAACCTGATCGTGCAGTTCTTTGAGCGGGCGCGCTTCGAGCGGCCCCTCAGCAAGCTGCGGCCCAGCACCAACGACGTGCAGCTAGCCCTGCTCGGCACTGACTACTATCGGTTTCGCACTACAGGGGCGACTGCGGCTAGCCCTCCTGCCGCCAACCCTGCTGCGCCACCTACCCTCAGCCCCAGTGCTATCGTGATCCCCTCGGCGACTGCCAGCCCCACCGCCACGCCAACCCCCACCGGCGGCGCGGGTGGCTACCCCTTCCTCAGCGGCCCGCACGTTGGTGGCGGCCTGATCGCCCAGATATATGGTCAGGATAAGGGTCGCGTAATGGCGACCACCAAGGGGGCCAATTTCAGTTGGCTCAAGCAGCAGATACTCTGGAAGGACACCGAGAACCCGAAGGGAACCTTCTACTGGGGTGAGTTGGATAACATTGTCAACGCGGCCAATGCTGCGGGCATCAACTTGATGATTAACGTAGACAAAGCTCCCATCTGGGCGCGCGCGCCAGAGGAGGTCGCCCGCGAGCCAGATGGCTACCCAGTCAATGCTGATGACATGGCAGACTTCATGGCGGCAATGGCCGACCGCTATCAGGGGCGCATCCGAGCCTACGAAATCTGGAACGAGGCTAACCTGCACAACGAGAGCGGGCGGGCGATTGACCCCGGCTTCTACGTAGAGATGCTGGCAAAGAGCTACCACGCCGTCAAGAGCCACGACCCCAACGCTATCATCATCCTCGGTGCGGCCTCACCCACCGGGGTGAACGAGCCAGGGTTGGCAATGAACGACGTAGATTACACCGAGCAACTTTTCCAGTACAAGGGTGGCATGGTGCGCCACTACTACGACGTGTTGGGTGTCCACCCTTACGGCTACAACAATCCGCCAGAGACACTCTGGCCCGACCAGCCCAGCCCCGCGAAGGAGTACAAGACCCACCCCAGCTTCTACTTCCGCCGCGTCGAGCAGATTCGGGCAGTGCAGGAGAAGTATGGCGATGGCGAGAAACAAATCTGGGTCACAGAGTACGGTTGGTGCAGCGACAAACGGCCAGGCGGCTTCGGTGGCTGCGAGGAGTTGGATGAGCGGCAGGTAGCGGACTTCCTGGTGCGCGCTAACCGACTGGCCCGCGACAAGTACCCCTGGATGGGGCCGATGTTCCTGTGGAACCTCAACTTCTCCACCTTCCTGCCCTGGTACGACGGCCCTAGCCACTTCAGCCTGGTCAACGCCGACTGGTCACCCCGCCCGTCCTACAACGCGATGCACGATTTGCTAGCCAAACCGTAACATTTTACAATGCTAGCTAGTTAGTGTAGAATAGAGCCGTGCTGAGGTCTGCAACCTTTGGCCCCCAGCCTGCGTATGTAAAACCGAGTGCGTCCGAACCCGGCGTTCGGCCACCACCAACCCGCGAAGCAGAGTAGCTTGCTTGCTGCCAGGCAGCGAATAGGAAAGGACGGCAATACAGCATGGGTATTTTCGACCGTATCGGCACCATCCTCAGTGCCAACATCAACGACATGATCGACCACGCTGAAGACCCGGAGAAGATGCTTAACCAGCTAATCCGCGACATGGCCGAGCAGATCACCGAGGCCCGCGGCCAGGTAGCCGAGATGCTCGCCCAGCAGAAGCTGCTGGAGAACGAGGTCAACGAGAGCCGCAGCAACTCGCAGCAGTGGAACAGCAAGGCCGAGCAGGCCGTGCGCGCCAGCAAGGACGATCTCGCCCGCGAAGCCCTGCGCCGCAAGAACGACTACGACCAGCAGGTGACGCTCTACCAGCAGCAGTTGGAGACCCAGACCGCCACCGTCAACCGCCTGCGGAGCCAGTTCGAGGCTCTCCAGAACAAGTACGACAGCACTGTTCGCAACCGTGATGGCCTGATTGCCCGCCACCGCGCCGCCAAGGCCTCGCAGCAGATCAGCGGCACAATGCAGAACCTGGGTACCGCTGACTACACCAGCGACCTCAAGCGCATGGAGGAGCGGATCAACATGGAGACCGCCCGCGCCCAGGCTGGCGCAGAGATGACCGACCTCGCCACCGATAACACCGACCAGCAGTTCAATGACCTCTCTGACAAGAGCGCAATCGACGACCAACTGGCTGCCCTCAAGGCGAAGGTTGGCAGTGGCAGCAGTAGTGCCGGAGCCTCGACTACCAACCTGCACGGCGGCAGCAGCTACGACCCCAGCAAGTAGTAGCCCTCGCCCCGCTCGATGCCCCTTCCCCCTGGCAGGTGGGAGGGGCATTTTGCGCCCCGCCAGTACCCATTCAGCGGCAGATGCGGTATAATCCCTCTGCACAAGAAGCGATCCGCTAGTTCTGGTTTGGGGGGAGGGGAGCAAGATGGCTGAGATTCTGACGGCCCCAGAGATGGTGCGTACCCTACGGCGCAAGCTCCGTGAGCGGGAGGCGGCCAGCCCTCCCCTGCGTACCGTCTTCACCAACGGCGCGTTCGACCTGCTGCACGTCGGCCACCTGCGCTACCTGCGGACCGCCCGCGCCCTCGGCGACCTGCTGATCGTCGGCCTCAACAGCGATCAGTCTGTGCGAACCTACAAAGACCCGCGCCGCCCGCTCGTACCAGAGGGCGAGCGGGCAGAATTGCTGGCTGCCCTGGATTGCGTAGACTACGTGGTGATCTTCGGCGAGACAACCGCCAGCAAGCTGATTGAGATGCTGCGGCCCACGATCTATGTCAAGGGGGGCGACTACGCGGTGGAAGCGGGCCGCGAAGGTAAGCCGCTGCCAGAGTTGGCGGCAGTGGCGGGTTATGGCGGGGAGGTGCGGATCGTGCCGCTGGTCGCAGGCCGCTCGACCAGCCAGATTGTGCAGACCATCCTGGCCCGCTACGGCAGCGAGGCTGCCTCTTGAGCAGCACCAGACCGACTGGCCCAGAGGTCAGCTCCGATGATAGTGACATTAGCAGCAGCGAGGTAGCCGAGGCCCAGGTTGGGCTGGGCCGCAGCATTGCTACCGCCGCTGTGATCATCATGCTGGGTAATATCTTCAGCCGCCTGCTTGGGCTGGGCCGTGAGGTAGTGGTTGCCCAGCTTTATGGCACCACCGACGCAACGGCGGCCTTCACTATCGCGGGCAATCTCAGCACGATCACCTACGATCTGCTGGTCAGTGGGGTAGTATCCGCCGCCTTGGTGCCAGTGTTCAGCGAACTGGCAGGGCGCAGCCGCGAGGAGTTGTGGCGGGTTGCCAGCACGATCCTCAGCCTGGTCGTCGTCGGCCTGACCGCGATAGTCGCGCTGATGATGGTCTTTGCTGGGCCGCTGGCTGGGGTGATGGCAAGCCAGTTCAGCCCCAGCCAATTGAGCCTGACCGCCAGCCTGATCCTGGTGGTGTTGCCAGGAGTAGTCTTCCTCGGCATCTCCGCCGTGTTCATGTCGCTACTTTATGCCTTGCAACGCTTCAGCTTCCCCGCCTTCGCGCCCGCTCTGCTCAACCTGGGGGTGATCGCTTGCGGCTTCCTATTCTTCGACCCACGCAATCCCTTCGGCCTGGCTCTCGGCATGAGTGTAGGGTCGGTGCTGATGGTCGCCCTGCAACTGGTGGGCCTGCGTGACAGCCGCTTGCGCTTCAGCCTCGACTTCAGCCACCCAGCAATCCGCAAGATCGGCAAGCTCTACCTGCCGGTCGCCCTGGGCCTGATCGTCACCGAAACAGGTATCATCATCGACCGCAATCTCGCCTCCCCATACCCGGCTGGCCTCGCAGCGATGCGCTTTGCGACCACGCTGGTGCAGTTTGCGCTCGGCCTGATCGCAGCAGCGATCAGCATTGCCGTGCTGCCCACCCTCTCGCGGCAGGCGGCGGCAGGCGACGATGGAGCCTACAAGCGCACGCTGGCAAGCGGCCTGCGCCTGGTGATCGCCCTGATCATCCCCGCCTCGTTCGCCCTCGCCTGCTTCGGCGCACCGATCATCGCGCTCGCCTTCCAGCGTGGCGCGTTCGACGAAGCGGCCAAGTGGCGCACCACCCTGGCCCTGCTCTGCTACGCCCCCGGCACACCCTTCGCCGCTGTTGACCAACTGCTGATCTTCGCCTTCTACGCCCGCCAGAACACCAAGACCCCCGTGCTGGTTGGCATCGGCAGCGTGCTGGCCTACCTTGTAGCCGCCACCTTGCTGGTTGGGCCGTTCACCTTCGCGGGCCTGGCCCTGGCCGATAGCGTGAAGCAGACCTGCCACGCTGTGGTCAGTTTCGGGCTGCTGGCAGGGGCGGTCGGCGGCCTACGTGGGCTGGGCCTGGGCATTACTACCCTGAAGGCGACCCTGGCCGCGACCCTAATGGGGCTGGTAGGTAGTAGCGTGTGGCTGGCCCTCGATGGGCGGCTGGGGGTTGGCTTGCTCGCCAACCTGCTCACCTTCGCCCTCGTCACTGCCGCTGCGGGTGTGACCTACCTGGGGGCGGCGGCGATCCTGCGCCTCGGCGAACTACAGATGCTTTGGGGGCTGGCGCGGGGGCGGCTCAGGCGGACGAGCGCACGGTAGCATTATAGCTTGAGTACAAAAGCGAACCCCCACCTGTCTCCGGGTGGGGGTTTTGCTGTTTAGGCTGGGGTGAGGGTGGCTTACCTGCGCTTTGCGCTCAGGCGGCCATCGCCACCGTAGTGTACGCCTTCGACGGGCATGATTGCCAGGGCAGGGCTGCCAGTCAGCACCCCAGTAACCACAAGGTTGAGCGTGTCGCGCTCCTCAATGAGGAAGTTCGGCACTACCAACACTGGGCTGGGCTGGCCGTCAAAGCTCAGGGTGACAGTGAAAACGCCGGGGTCAACTGCTCGGTAGGCACTGGCTGTGCCGTAGCCGACATTTGTACCAACGATCTCGTCGCCAGCGTAGATACTCAACTTGGGTGAACCGGGAACCAGGTTGGTGGCTTGCACTCGCGACGTTTCCGGCAGCGTACGACTGTAGTCATTGGTCAGCAGGAAATGCTGCACTACGGCGTTGTTGGCCGCAGAGTTGATCACGAAGTAGGTGTAGCTGGTGCCAGGTGCCAGTTCAACACTGTTGTTCAACACCTGACTGGCGTTGCCCGCGTCGTTGACCCGAACCTGGATGTTGCCAGGGGCGACCGAGAACCGCTCGGTGAAGGCTGCATCCGTTGTGGTGTAGGGCAGTTCGGCCCCGGCCCGGTGGCTGTTAAACCAACACAGCCAGCACTGCTAGCGCACTGCTGGCCGCGTGGACGAAGCGGATGTTGGCAATCACTATCTATCCAGGGTCTCAATCGCTCGGCGTACGACCTTGCTCAACTCGCCACGCTTGATGTTGTCGTTCGGGCGGAAGCAGAGGCTGGTGCCACAAGGTGCGCCGTTGATAATCCCCCGGCTCACCAGTGTCTCAACTGCTGCGTAACCGAAGGCATTCACTGGCACGTCGCGGAAGGTGGGGTTGTCTGGGGTGAAGATTACGTAGTTGCGGGCGCGTTGCACGATCACCACCACTTGTACGCGGCTGATCTGCACGTTGGGGCCGTAGCAGGTACCGGGCGTGCCGAGGGCAGCGCACTGGGCAGCCGAGAGGCCATTGACCACCCCAGCAGCGGCGGCAGCTTCGATGTACTGGTAGAACAGGTTGGTGGTCGGCACGTCCACGAAGGTCGTGCTGGTTGGGCTGAAGGGCGGGAGGCCAAAGCCGATGGTGGTGATCTTGGCGAACTCGCCGCGGCTGGCGTTGGCGTTCGGGCGGAACAGACCGTTCGCCCCGCTAACCACGCCACGGCAGGCCAGGAAGCGGATGTCGCTGTAGAACAGGTTGCTGGTCAGCACGTCGGTGAAGTTGATGTCGCAGGGGGGGGCAGTTGCTGTTGCCGTGCCGGTTATTGTCACCGTGCCAGTCATCGTCGCTGTGCCAGTTACGGTTACGGTGCCAGTCATCGTCGCTGGGTCAATTACGGTCACGGTGCCAGTTACGGTCGCCGTACCAGTCACGGTCGCTGTGCCAGTTACAGTCGGCGTAGATGTGGGTGGGATGGTAGTTACAGTGGGGGTAGCAATGCGGGGCAGCGGGTTGGTGAACTGGATCGCAGTGCTATTCGTTACTGCATTGTAGATGCCGTAGGAGAACTCGAAGCCGTCAGTGCCGCTGCCATTCTCCAAACCAACGGTGTAGAGGCTGTTGGCGCGGCCATTGCCGTTGTTCAGCGTGTTGTACTGGTAGGTGATGTTGCTGGTTGCCTCGTCAAGGATCGCCTCGAAGGTCAGCGAACCGTCGCTGTTGAACTTTTGCACGTTGCGCCACTCGACCACGTACTTGCGGTTGGGGGCGGTGCCAACCACGCTGGTGTACACGTCGCCGGTGTTGACCAGGGTGAGGTCTAGCCAGTAAGGGTAGAGCGCATCGTTGGGCAGGTAAGGAACGGGGATGTGGCCGCCACCCTCAACCCAGCTTGGATTGCCACTGAACTGGAGGTAGCCGTTGGTGCTGATGCCCACCGTGTAGTGCTGGCTGCCGTAAAGGTCGAAGGCGAAGGGCAGGGCAGCAGCGTACCAGCCATCATCGCGGGCCGGGAAGCGGTAGCCAACCCAGCTAGCGATCACATTGGTTGCGCTGATCCAGTTGTAGGCCACGGCCTGGCAGGTGTAGCCAGTCGTATCCTGCTTGATCGTGGTGGTGAAGGTGTAGATCGCGGGGCTGGCCGTGTTGATCGTCACCGTCACAGGTCGCAGACAGTTGTTCTCTGGCCGGGCGACCATCACGAAGTTCTCAGTGTTGGGCAGGGTGAGATTGAAGGTGGTACCAGTGATCGGCTGGAGAGGGGTTTCGGGGGCGTAGAAGGTCCCAGTGATCGGCAAGCCATTGTAGATTAGCCGCCCCTGGATGTTGGTGGGTAGGTCAATCGGCAAGGTGAAGTTCTGGGTCAGGGTGGTGCCGACGGTCACGGTCAAGTTAGCGGTCTGCCCAGCATAGCCCCACTCCTTCGCGTAGAGGCTGTAGTTGCCAGCTGGCAGCACCATAGTGTAGTAGCCAGTTGCATCTACCGCACTACTAGGCAGGGCGGAGCCGAGCAGGGTCAAGCGGGCGGCAGCGATGCCGTTGCCAGTATTACCAGCGACGACGCGGCCCACGATGGTGCCGTTGGTCGAGGAGATCGAGTTGGCGGCGGCCAGCACGTCGAGGCGGCCCCAGCCATAGTTGTTGTTGGGGCGCGTTCCCATTGCGGTGGTGAAGTAGGCGGTGCTGGTCAGCACGTTCTTTAGCTGCTGCACGGTCAGGCCGCGGTTCTTGCTGAGGAGCAGGGCCACCGCGCCGGTGTTGTGCGGGCCAGCCATAGAGGTACCACTGAGGTTGCCATAGCCATTAGGGGGGATGCTGGAACGAACGTTGGTACCAGGGGCGGCCAATTGCGGCTTAATGCTGCCATCAATCGGGCTGGGGCCACGACTGCTAAAGCTAGCAATGTTGTCGTTGGTGTTGCCACTTGCGCCTACGCCAAAGCTCTCTGGGTAGCTGGCGGGGCTGCCGACGGTGCCAGCACCAGGGCCGTTGTTGCCGTTGGAGAAGTTGGGGAAGATGCCAGCGTTGATCCACTGCGGAACCGCCTGGCGGAAGCCCTCGTCGGTGCCGTCGTCGCTACCCCACGAGTTGTTGACAACCTGGGGGCGTAGTTCAGGACGAGCGGCGGTGCCATCGCGCTTAGTGGGAGCCAGCATGAACTGGGCGCACTTGAGCAGTTCGTTGCTCGTGCCACCGAAGTCGGCCAGACCTGCGCAGCCGATCCAGTTGGCTTTCGGCGCGACCCCGATCTGGTTGCCCGCTCCGTCGTCGCCGACAATCGTGCCAGCGGTGTGGGTACCGTGGCTCCCGTAATCGAGCGGCACCTGCACCCCATAGACCGCGTCTAGCCAGTTGTAATCGTGGCCGGGCAGCACGGTAGTGCCGCGATACTGGTTGACCAGGGCCGGGTGGTCGTACTGCTGACCGTCGTCAATGTCGCCGACGGTGATGCCCTGACCGAGGTAGCCCTGCGCCCAAACCGAAGGCGCGCCGATGCGGGTTAGGCCCGGCTCTGGGCCAACTAGCGGCGCGTCTTTGGCGACCACGAGCGGCTCAATCGTGTAGTGGTGCATG
The DNA here is from genome assembly GCA_043754535.1 of Chloroflexota bacterium. Lineage (GTDB taxonomy): Bacteria > Chloroflexota > Chloroflexia > QHBQ01 > QHBQ01 > JBBROH01. Next base: position 38,011 of record JAYUUN010000113.1, read on the forward strand.
GACTGGATGTAGCGTACATCGCTGCGGGCCGCCAGGCTGTAGATGCTGCTAGCTTTGCCCGTAACCGCAATGGCGTTGACGATGTAGAAGCTCTCGTACTTGCTGACTGCGCCTTCACTGCGTAGGCTGCCGAGGGCGGTGGTGACGGCGGGCTGCGTGCGCGCGGCTACTTCAGTCAACTTGTTGTAGACGTAGTAGCCCTTCTCGCTCCAGTTGAGGGGGCTGATCTCGTTGCTGGTGTCGGCCTGCTCGCTGAGGATCGCCAGGTAGGGCAGCGAGTCGGCGGCCTCGGTCATCATCATCTGGCGCAAACGCGGCTCGATCTTCTGATCCAACACCGCCTGACTGACCTTCGGGCCACTCAGGGGGCTACTAGCCTGGGCCTGGAAGCTGCCAAGCAGCATGGCAACCAGGGCCACGACACTGATCAATAGGGGGAACTGCTTACGGTTCATACAGACTCCTTTTCTCTCTAGCACACCAATCTTCGACCCGACCTGCCGGGTCGGGGTTGCTTTAGTGTATCACCTATTTATATCTATGTCAAAGCTTGAGCGATCTCTGGGTTAGCAGCGGCAGCCAGCGGGTCGCCCCACCCCGAACCGCGTCAGGGAATCTCTATCGCCCGCCGCACTACCTTCGACAGTTCGCCGCGGCGGATGTTGTCGTTGGGGCGGAAGCAGGTGGCTGGGCCGCAGGCTCCTCCGTTGATGATGCCGAGGTGGGCCAGGGTCTCCACCGCTGCATAGCCGAAGGCGGTGGTCGGCAGGTCAGCGAAGGTGGCATTGGCGGGGGTGTAGCTGGCGTAGTTCTTCACCCGCTGCACGATCACCCCCACCTGTACTCGACTGATGTTGACATTGGGGCCGTAGCAAGGGGTTTGTACGCCGAGGGCTACACACTGGCTGGCCGCCAGGCCGTTGACCGCGCCAGCGTGGTTGGCTGCCTCAACGTAGCGGTAGAAGACGCTGCCGCTGCCAACATCGCGGAAGGTTGGCGCAGCGGGTGTGTACGCAGCGATGCCAAAGCCAAGAACGGCGATCTTGGCGAACTGGCCGCGACTGGTCGGGCTGTTCGGCTGGAAGGTGCCGCCAGGGAAGCCGCCGATTACCCCGCGACAGGCCAGGAACTGGATGTCGCTGTAGAACAGGTAGCTGGGCGGCACGTCGCTGAAGCTGATGGTGCAAGCGGTAGCGGTCGCTGTGGCGGTGCTACCGGGCGGCACCGTTGCGCTGGCAGTTGCCGTTGATGTGCTAGCAGGTGGCACGGTTGCGCTGCCCGACGGGGTGGCAGTCGCGGCACTGCTGACAGTATAGCGCACCAGCAGTTCACTGCTCAAGGCTGCCTGATTGTAGCTGTAGAGCAAGCCCGTGCTGCCACCCTGCGCCTCGATGCCAACTGTCGCGCTGCTGCCGTTGCCGTCAATGCCGCTGAGCGCGAGATACTGAGCCGAGATCGCGTTCGTCCCCTCGTCCAAGATCAGTTCAAAGCTGTACTCGCCATAGGGTTGCGGGCCGTAATGTTGCGCCCGCCACCACTCGACCACGAAGCGGCGGTTGGGGGCTACGCCAAGTACGCTGGTGTAGATGCGCCCCTGCTGCTGGAAGGTGAGGTCGTCCCAGAAGCCGTAGATGGCATTGTTGGGGGCGGCAGCGTTGGGGATACGTGTATTAAGCGGGTCGGTGATCGGCAGGCCGAAGCTGATCATGCCATTGGTGGAGACGTAGGCAGTCTGCTGGCTCTGGCCGTAGAAGCTGAAGGCGAAGGGCAGCGCAACCTGGGCGTAGCCGTCGTCGCTGGCATTGGGGGTCAGCACGTTGCTGGCGGTGATCCAGGTCGCAGGGGCATCGTCGCGGCAGCCATAGCCGAAGGAGTCGCGCCGCTGGTTGAGCAGGATGTCAACCACTGCTGGGTTCGGCAAGCTGACGCTACGTTCGCCGTAGCTGAGGCAGCGGTCGTCTGGCAAGTAACGGATAGTGTAGGTACCTTGCGGCAGGCTGAGGCTGAAGTTGCCGTTGCTGGCAGTGCCAGTGTAGCTACTACCTGCGACGCTGACCAGACCCGCTGCTGGCCCAGTCGGGCCGAACGCTGTCCCGCTCACGGTGTAGAGTTGCGAGGCTGCCAGGCTGAAGTCCTGGGTAGCTGTTACCCCCACACTGGCCGTGACGCTGATCCCCTGCGCTATGTAACCAAAGCTGCTTACGCTGAGGCTGTAGTTGCCAGTAGCAAGGGCTATGGTGTAGTAGCCGCTAGCGTCGGTACCAGTGGTGTAGCTACCGCTGCCGCTAGCCCGCACTGCCGCATTCAGCCCGCCGCCAGCCGCTGTCACCCGCCCGACCAGCACGCCACCGGGAGCCGGGATCGCAGCGTAGGCGGCTAGCACGTCCAGCCGCCCCCAGCCGTAGAGGGGGCTGGGTTGCAAACCCCACTCTGCGCTGAAGTGGGCGGTGGTGGTGAGCGCATAACTGGCCTGGGCCAGGCTGATCGCCGGGTTGCGGCTGAACAACAAGGCTGCCGCACCCGCCAGATGCGCCGCTGCACTGCCGGTGCCGTTGGTCGTCCGATAGCCGCTGGGGTCGCAGAGCAGGCAGGAACCGACTGGCACACTGCTCCGCACCCCCACTCCCGGCGCGCTAACCTCTGGCTTCGGCCCGGCCAGGCCCGGCCCAGCACAACTAAAATCGGCGATGCGGTCTTCGCTGTTGGTCGCGCCAACCGCCAGGCTCTCTGCGTAGCTACCAGGCGCAGCGATAGCACAGGCTGGCTGCGCGAAGTCGTTGTCGCCAGCGGGGGCGATCACCAACACGCCTGCGTTGGTCAGGCTCTGCACCGCAGCCCTGTACGTGCTGTCGTTGCCATCCTGCACGAACCAGGAGTTCAGCAGCACTCTTGGGCGCAGGGCAGGGTTGGGGCTGCCACCCACGACGGTGGTGGGGGCTAGCATCCATTGCAGGCAGGCGAGGATCGCAGGGTCGCTGCCCAGGCCAGTCGCGTCGAAGGCCCGGCAGGCAATCCAGTTGGCGGCGGGTGCCACCCCCACCTGGTTGGCTAGCCCGCTCTCCTCACCGACCGCCAGCCCTGCGCTGTGGGTGCCATGCCCGTTGTCGTCCAGCGGGGCGGGGGCGTTAGTGAGGGGGTCGAACCAGTTGTAGTCGTTACCCGGCAACAGGGTTGCGCCCCTATACTGGCGGCTGAGGGCCGGGTGGCTGGCGGCTACCCCACTGTCCAGCACGCCGACGGTTGCCCCCGCCCCGCGGTCGCCAGCCGCCCACACCTGAGGCGCGTTGATGATGTCGAGGTTCCAGCCAGTGGCGGCTGGCGACAGGCTCCGCTGCCGCTGCGCGAAGGTGGGGTCTGCTTGCAGGCGGGCTGTATTGCTTGCGCTGATCCGCAGCACCGCCGGGTTGCTGGCTAGCTGGTCGATAGCAGCACGGCTGCCTTCGACGTAGAAGCCGTTGACGATCCAGTAGGCTCGGTAGCTGCTAACTTCCCCCTGCGCCTGCAATGCCGCTAGCTGGCTGGCGACGGCTGGTTGGAGGCTGGTAGCGGCGGCGCGCAGGCGGTCGTAGACGTAGCCGCCCTGCGCTGCAAAGCCCGCCTGCTGGTTGCGGCTGTCTGCCTGGGCCAACCATACGAAGGCGGGGATGGCGGACGAGGCTGCCAGTTTGGGGTCAGCTAGCTGTGCGCTGAGGCGGCTGTCCAGGGCGGCGTGGTAGACTGGGGCAGACGATTGCCACTCCGATTTGGCGGCGGTTACGTTGTTGAGGGAGAGGGTGCCAGCTAGCAAGGCGACAACAGCGATCAGGGGGAAGACACGACTTTTCATCTGCGCCACATCCTTTCAGCTACTTTGTTCGGTAGTTCAGGCAGGGGCAGTGTAGCATCCGCCTGCCGCTATGTCAACGGTTAAGCCTCGATTTCGCTGCGGCTCATCTGGTGGCAGCCACTCATCTGCTAAGCTCCCTAGTTCTTATAGAAGTAAGAGGCGCGACCCGTACGGATCACGCCCCTATCCTGGCTTGCTTCCTTGCTTCCTTGCTCCCCAGCCGCCTTACTTCGCCATGTTCTTCAGGGCGGTGTAGGCAGGCCGAGGAGAATAGTCGGGGTAGAGGACAGCCCAGGGGTACTTCTCGTCGGTGGAGGGCAGGCCTATAGTCTGGAAGTTGAGGTTCCAGACGCACATCACACCCATCCAGGGGTAGTCGTTGACCCCCTTCTGGTAGGCCCGCACGAGATAGTCACCCTGCTTCTGCTCGGAGATCAGCTTGCCGTACTCGTAGCCGGGTGCGTCGGTGGCGGTCGGCCAACCAAACTCGGTCAGCCACATCTGCTTGGCGGAGTCGCCGTTCTGCTCCATCACGGCGCGTAGCTGCTCGACGCGGCGGAAGTAGAAGCTGGGGTCGTTGCGCCAGCAGTCCCGCGAGTCCATGTAAGGTGGCACGCAGGTACCGTCCCCCGGCTGGTCAGGGTAGAGTTGGTCAGGGCTGTTGCCCGCCCCAGCACCGTGTGCGCCCAGCGCGTCAAAGTATTGGCGAATCTCGCCATTGTTGATCGCGTAAATCTGGCGCAGGTAGGTCACGTCGTCAATCGCCAGGCCGGGGTCGTTCACCCCGGTTGGGGTCAGCGCGCCAAAGATGACGACGGCGCGGCGGTCGGCCCACTTTACACCCCAGTAGCCGTAGCGTAGTATCTCGAAGTATTGGGCCGCATTGACTGCCCCACTATTCTCGACTCGGTAGTTCTCCTCGTTCCAGACTTCGTAGGCAGAGACCAGCCCCTTGTAGTGTGTGGTGATCTGGTACATGAAGTTGCCCATGTCGGTCGGGTCGTCGGGCATCCCTCCCTTGTCCTGCGCCCTCGTCGCCCAGTCGGGGGACTTGGCGATGCTGAGGATTACCTTGATCCCCTTCGCGTTGGCCGAGTTGACGATCTCATCAAGCTGCGACCAGGCGTACTTGCCCTTCTGCCCCTCGATGTCGCGCCAGGCTACCTGCTGCTTGACCCAGCCAAAACCAGCATCCTTCACAATGTCCAACACGCGGTCGCGGTCAGTGTAGTAGAGTTGGGTGTTGAAGCCGTAGCCGACGTGTGGCCCCTGCAATGGGTGGTTGACCGAGGAGCCGCGCGCCGAGTACCGCCACTCCTTGTAGTGCGCTCCCACGTTGCCCATCTGCACCTTGAAACCAACAGGGGCGGAGGGAACGTAAGTCAGGACGCGCCGCTCGTAGGTTTGGATCAACACGTCGGCAGGCTGCCCCGCGATGATCACCCGCGCCCAGTATGCCTCGCTGATCGGCAGGCCAGTGGTGTAGAACCAGGGGCTACTTAGCTGCTGATTAACGGTGCGCCCGCTCGCGTCCTGCACCGGGCCAACCAGATTGAGGAAGTCCCAGAAGGCGCGGGGGATGTTGTGCTGGGTTGTGGGGTCGTAATACACCACGTCCACCGTGTTGCCGTAGCCGCTCTTGCTGGGGTCGCTGCCGACCGCGCCAGCCTTGTTGATAGTCAGGGTGGCCTTCTGGCCGACGAGGTTCTGCGCGGTCGCACCGTCCCCGCCGATGCTAGCCACCGCCTTGAAGCTGCGGTAGGTGGGGGCGTTGCCGTCGGTCAGGTCGCTGGCGAGCGGGATGTCGGCGGGTGAGCGCAGTTGGAACTCGTTGTCGCCGATCTGCATCTTGCCGCTGATCAACTCCTCGGCTAGTAGACCGTTGGTTACGAAGAAGGGGTTGCCCCGGTCGCCATTCGGGTCGTTCACTTCCATGCGGCTCTTGTCGAAGTACTGCACCAGGTGAACCTGGCTACCATCCTTCGCGTCCTTGTAAGTCTCTCCCGTGCTGTAGATCGGGGCTGGCCCCCAGTAGAAGCTGCGCCTGACTGCGCCGCTGGCAACCAGGTTGTCAGTCCGCTTCCAGGTGGCCTGGAAGTTGGCATCGGCAAAAGCAAGGGCGGTACTCTGCGCGGCCTGGGCGACCGGCCTGGCAAGTGGGGCGGCCTGGGTCGGCACGAGGCTGCTGACCAGCATTAGCGCGACAGCCAGCAGGCTCAACGCGGCGGTGAGTTGGTTACGAGCGATCTTCAAATTACTCTCCTTCTATATACACGAACAAACAGGGGGTACAACCGCGTACCCGCCCTAGTATAAAGGACTGGCGGGGCGGTTCGCAAGCACATTGCGGTGAGGTTAGTATTACCGTCTCGCATGGTGCTTGCACATATGCAACGAACGGCGGGGCTGGAGGTTTCGGCTACTCTGCGCTGCGGACACGCCCATAGTTGAGGTCGCGCTGACCGACTGGCATTGGCAACCCCTGTACCTCCATGGGCAAGGCGGCAGCAGCAGAACTGGTAAGCGTGCGTGCGCTGGCCTGCACGCTGTAGCGGCCAGCGGTGGCCGTGCGCCCGTTCAAGCCGTGGCCGTCCCAGGCGATACTATGGTCTCCACTATCGCGCCGTACCCCGCGCAAGAGGGTAGCGACCACGTAGCCCTGCTCGTCCACCACCTTGAGGGTGACGCTGGCAGCGCGGGAAAGCGAGTAGGTGATCAGAATGCGTTCACTGCCAGGGCCGAGGGCTGGGCGGTCGGCCCACAGCTTGAGGCTGACAGAGCCGAGCCAGCCACCGAATAGCACCCACATCCCCACCAGTGCGCCGAGGATTAGCAGGGCGGTGGGGATGTTGGTAGGCACGCTGGGGTTGTTGGAGGCCGTCTCGTAGCGCAGGGTTTGCTGCATAGTGCTGACGTTGCCAGCCAGGTCTTCGGCCCGAATCTCCAGCGTGTTCACCCCAGCCGCCAGCGTCACTGGGAAGGCGAAGGTGCCAGTATTGTCCACCGTTTGCGGCTGGTTGTTGACGCTCAGCTTGACTCCCGGCTCGGTGCGCCCATAAATCTGCACCTGGGTGTCATGCAGCACCGTGCCATCAGCCACACTCTCCACGCGCACGGCGGGTGGGCTGGTCTTGAGGTTGATGCGCCGTTCCAGGCGGGCGACGTTGTTCACCGCGTCGGTCGCCTCCACCTTTACCGCGTTGCGCCCCTCGGCGGCTAGCAGCACGTCTACGCTGAAGCTGCCGTCGGGGAGGGGATTGGTCTCGGTGCCATTCACCTTCACGCTGCTGCCTGGGTCAACCTTACCCTCGATAGTCAGTTGTCGCTTGTTGGTCCAGACTCCCTCAAGCGGAGCAGTGATCGTGATCGCGGGTGGGCGATCCAGCAAGCTGACGTTGCGTTCGATCACCGCGATGTTGCCAGCGCGGTCTTGCACGTTCAGCTTGAACTGGTTGTCGCCATGCACAAGCTGGCGGCGCAGGCTGAAGGTGCCATTCTCGGCGGAGAGTTGGTCAGCGGGATCGTCCAGCCAGACCAACGCCCCCTGCTCAGTCGTCCCCTCAATTTTGAGGTCAGCAGACTTGGTTTTGAGGCCGTCGGGCAGGTTAGCGAGGTTCACCCCCGGTGCTTTGGTGTCTACCGTGACGGCGGCAGAGCCTGCAATCTGCCCATCGGTGCCGCTCATCGCCCCCGCCCTGACCTCGACGTTGTACTGGCCGTCGGGGACGAGCGAACCGCTGTCGTCCAGCCCATCCCAGGTCAGCCAGTGGTCGCCGTCGCTCTGCTGCTGCTGGCTAGCCAGCTTGCGTACCGCCTGGCCGTTGGCATTGATCACGTTCGCGTCTATCTTCGCCGCCTCGGATAGCTTGTAATTGACGACCACGTTCTTCGGCAGATTAGCGGCGGGGTTGGCAGCAGGGTTGGCGGCGGGCGAAAAGACGGAGCGTTGCGGCTTCACCTCGATGCGTGGGCGGGTTAGCCATTGCAGGGGAAAGAGGAAGACGAGCAGCAGCACCACGCCACCAATCAGCAAGCGGGTGAGCATGGTATTGCCACCCAGTGCGCCAAGTACGCCCTGATTGCTGTTCACCTGTCGGCGATTCTGGTTGCTGCGCTGTTGCAAGCTCATCTTCTTCCTCGCGCCACTTCCAGCGGCGATTTCCACTCTGGGCTAATCTATCTCGATCATTATAACACGTTCGTCACTACTTTGGGCCTTGAGTGCCTGCTTCTGGGGCTGGCTGGCGGGGCGATCTAGCTGGGTGGTGGGTGGAGCAACCCGCACCGGCTGCGGGGCAGCGGCAGGCTGCTTCGGTTTGGCGATGCTGCCCGTCCTGCTGATGCCGAAGTCGGCCCCGCGCAAGCCGAGTACCGCTACCGGCTGACGCAGGTACCAGAGCAGCAGCCAGCAGCCGAGGGCGACCAGGGCTGAGCTTGCCGCTGCCAGACCGTAAGCCGCGAGGTCGGTTTGCACGCCGGTGAGCGGCTGGTTGAGCAGGGCGGGCAGGTAGCTGAGACCGAGAACGAGGATTGCCACCCCCAGCAGCAGCGGCATGATCGCCCGCCAACCGATTTGCTCGACGGCGAACAGGGTATCGCCCTTCTGTGGCTGGCTGAAGGAGAACTGCGCCCGCGCTTCTGCCCGCTGCGCCCCCACATCGGCCAGCAACCCGACGAGATAGCCAGCGGCAGCCCAGGCGGCGAGTTGCAAGATGTTGGCGAGCAGGCCGACGGAGCCAGGGAAGAAGGGGGCAATGATGTTCGCCACTGTGCCGAACGAACCAGCATTGCCGAAGCGCGTTCGTAGCGCGTCCACTCCCTGCGGCGTGTTCGCCCCCGGCCCATAACTGAAACTAGCGAGCAAGGTTAGCCAGAGCCGCGCTCCTAGCCCCGCAACCAGCCCCGCCCGCTTGCTGATAATCAGACCACAAAGGAGGGGCGCGAGGAAGCCGAGGCCGTAGCCGATCAGCAGCGGACTGGCCGCCACCAGGATCGCCACCCAGATGTGGCGCACCACCCAGCCGAGCGGGATGACCGTCACTGCCAGGAACAGGGCGCAGAGGTAGGGAGAGACCATCAACAGTGGATAAGCCAGGCTACCCACCGCGAAGGCGTAGCCCCAAGGGGTCGCCAACGTCCCAGCGACGAACACTGCCAGTGGCACCACCATCTGCCACTCGGCGGGGTAGAGGACTAGCAGCCCACTGAGGTAGACCAGCCCAGCTAGTGCGCCTGCGCTGGCTAGCCTGCCAATGACGAGTTCGTGTTTTTGGTAAACGCTAGTGACCACAGTGGTTACCTGCTCCAAAATCTACTGCTGCTTGGTTAATGAAGGTACTGTCCCTTCTTCAAAAGCCCAGCTATCATACCTAACTTGCGCTGCGCGCCCGCGTCTTGGCCCAGTTCCGCAGGGTGGTAATGTCCTCGCGCATGGTCTGCGCCAGCGGCACTGTCGTGCGGATCGCGTTGAGGATATCGGCGTTGGTCAGGTCGTGGCCCTCATCAAAGGCATCGTAGAGGGCAGAGATGATCGCCTGCTCGATCTCGGCTCCGCTGAAGTTGTGGGCTGCGTCGGCCAGGGCAGGCAGGTCGAAGTGGGCAGGGTTGCGCCGCCGCTTGTGCAGGTGGATGGCGAAGATTGCGGCACGCTCCTCCTCGGTGGGCAGGTCTACGAAGAATATCTCGTCGAAGCGGCCCTTGCGCATCGCCTCTGGCGGTAGACTGCTGACGTTGTTGGCAGTGGCGATCACGAAGACAGGCGACTGCTTCTCTTGCATCCAGGTGAGGAAACTGGCGAAGACGCGGGCGGTTGTGCCACCGTCGCTACGCCCGCTAGAGGAGATGCCGCTCAGTCCCTTATCGATCTCGTCCAGCCAGAGGATCGCTGGGGCGATGCTCTCAGCGGTTCGCAATGCCGCCCTCATGTTCTCCTCCGACGAGCCAACCATCTCGCTGAAGACCTTGCCCAGGTCGAGCTTGAGCAGGGGCAGCTTCCAGAGGCTGGCGACCGCCTTCGCCACCAAGCTCTTGCCACTACCCTGCACGCCGAGCAGCAGGATGCCGCGTGGCTCTGGCAGGCCAAACCGTCGCGCCTCCTCGCTGAAGGCCAATTGCCGCTTGTGTAGCCAGCCCTTGAGCGTAGCCAACCCACCAACATCGTCCAGCCCAGCGATGGTGCTGTAGTATTCTAGCACGCGATTGCGGCGGATCAGTTGCTCCTTCTCAGCCGCGACGATGCCGCTATCCAGCCGTCGGGTGAGGACAAGTGAGCGGGCAAAAGCGTTCTCCGCCTCGCCAGTGGTCAGCCCTTGTGCGGCCCGCAGCACGTCAGCGCGGTTGCCGTCTTCAAGCTGCACCTTGAGGCCGCTACGTCGCACCGAGGAGAGGACGCGGCCCAGGGCCTCATCCAATTCGTCCACGTTCGGCAAGGCATAGTCGCAGACGGTGATTTCCTTCTCCAACTCTGGGGGATAGCGCAGCAAGGGGGAGAGGATAACCAGCGTCTTGTGGCTTTCCTTCAGTTGGGCGGCCACGTCGCGCAGCTTGCGGACGACAGGGGCGCAACTGGCCCCCAGCTTACCCTCGTCAATGTAGGGGTGGAAGTCCTTAAGGATGAAAATCGCGGCCTCGCGTGCGCTGCTGATGTAATCCAGCACTTGCAGCGGGTCTTTGGCGGTGGGGTCTACGCTCTGGGGGGTTGGGCCATCCAGGTTGACGATACCCTCGGTCACAGTCCAGGCATAGAGGTGCTTGCTGCGGCGCAGGCAGATGCGGCGCAGGCTGGCTTCCACCCGCCCCTCCTCCCAGGAGACGATGTAGAGTAGGGGATAGCGGGCGCGCACCAAGACATCAAGCTCCTCCTCGCGGTTGAGGGGAGCGGTAGGCAGACGCAGCGGCAATCGCTCGTCCGGCTCGTTATCAGAGACAGCCTGCTTGACAGGTTCGCGCAGTAGCATCAGTCGTGGCCCTCGACTGGGGATGGACGGTAGCCCGCCCTTGTGCAACTATTGTAGCACACGCCTGCGGTTATGTCAACAGCCCTGCTTATGTTGCGGTTTCGGGCTGGCAGGGGCAGCCGATTAGACAGCCCAGGCTTGACAGCAGCAGCAAAATCAGTTACATTACCTTCCAACTAGATGGAGGCAACCCATGCAGCAGACCAGTGAACCAAACCACCCAGACTGGGCTGAACACTCGCTAACCAGCGCGCTCGGCTGGCTGGCTCTGGGCGGGGTAGCCTACGCTGTTTGCTTCGGCAAGTACACCAACCTCTACATTGCGCCGAACATGATCTGGCTAGTGGCGGGCGGCGGCGGCATCGCGCTGTTGGTTGGCCTCTTTCAACTGGCCGCTAACCTGCTTAGTCGCGGCAGCCCGCCTGTCCACCAGCCGCTAATTGTGCGTGGGCTGGCGATCCTGTTGTTGGCTTCTCCGCTCATCTTCTACTTCGCTGTTACCCCACGCTCGTTCGGGGCTGACACGATCCGCACTGGCGGCACGATCTCGATGATCGGCGTAGGTCAGGTTGACCCGCAACGGGCGGCGGAGGCTCAGGCGAGCAAGCCACCCAGGCAACTCAGCGGTCTCGACGGCGCGCCAACCGTCACCCCAGAGCCGGAACTGGGCAGCAACAACGCGGCGGGGGTCTGGTCGCCAACGCTGGTGCAGTTGAGCCAAGCCCTCGACCAGGAGGCCGACGCTACGCTTGGCAAGCCGCTGCACGTCCTCGGCTTTGTCTACCGCGAGGCGGGTTTGCCGCAGGGTACCTTCGTTCTCACCCGCTTTGCTACCATCCACTGCGCGGCAGAAGCGCGCCCGCTCGGTATGCTGGTTGCAGCCGACGAGGCTAACCACCTGAACGAGGGCCAATGGGTCTGGGTTGAGGGCGTGGCAGGGTTGACCAAAATCGACGGGGCGGATCAGCCACAGATCGTCGCCAGCAAGGTGCGGCCAACGCGGGAGCCTGGCGATCCCTACCTGATGCTCTCCAGTGGGCTAGCGAAACAGTACCAACCACAAGTGGTGGGTAGATGAACGGCACGCTTTGCTGCCTGCAATGCCAGACCAGCAACAAGGAGAACGACAGTACCTGCAAGGGATGCGGGATGCCGCTTGCCACCGCCCGCGCCTACCGTTATCTTGATCGCGCCGAGGAGGAGATTGGGCATAGCCACTATGATGCTGCCCGCCTGCACATGGCGAAAGCGGACGGCGAGCTATTGGCAAACCCACCCGGCGATAGCCAGCGGGATGCGATGCGCGCTCGTGCCTACTACCTGCAAGGGCGCATCTACTATCACACCAGCTTGCTGGCCGAGGCTGACGCAGAGTTGCTGGCAGCCCGTCAGCAGCTTGCTGGGTTGACTGGGCAGGAGGAGATGCAGGCGAACGTGCTGAACCTGCTAGGCAATGTGCAGTACCTGCAAGGGCATGAGCAAGAGGCCAAAGCCTACTACGAGCAAAGTGGCGAAGTGGCAACCCAGGGGGGCGCGCACAAGGTGGCCGCCAAGGTGAGCAGCAACCTCGGCCACATCAGCCTGAGCCGTGGTGAGATAGATCAGGCGGTCTACTACTATGAGCGTGGCATAAATGAAGCGATAGCAGGCGGCGATAGCCCTACCCTTGCCACCATCTACCTGGCCCTGGCCTTGCTCTACGCCGCTTGCGGCCCTTTCTCCCGCGCTTACGAGTACACCAGCAAAGCCCTCGATCTACGTGAACAACTGAAGGATGACGGTCGCCTGCTGACCATCATCTGCGACGCGGGCAATGTCTACCTGGCGGCTGGGCGGCTGGAGGAGGCCGAACGCTACCTGCGTGATGCCTACCAGATCACGCAGCAAACCGAGAACCGCATGGGTATGGATGGGGTGTTGAGCAGTCTGGCCGAGATGAACCGTCAGTTGGGGCGCAACGAGGCGTGGTTCAACGCCGCCTCCCGCGCCTTCAACTACCCGGCTGGGATGGTGATCTGGCGCAACGAGGCGGCTCTGCAACTGGCCTTCTACTTCATCACCCATAGCGAGTGGGTGCAGGCGCGCAAGTACATCACCTGGCTGCGGAACGCGCTTGGCCCTAAGGCTAACGACGACCATCGTATCTACCGGGCCGAGGCTCTGCTGGCCGCCGCCCAGAACCGCTGGCCCGAAGCAGCCAGCAACTTCGCGGCGGCTATTGAACGGCTGCTGGCAATGCGCGAGCTTACCACCCTCGCCCTGGTACGCCGTGAGTATGCTGCTAGCCTCGTGCGGGAGGCTGCTAGCGACCCGGCAGGGGGGAAGATGGCGGCAGCCCACGAGCAACTGACCGAGGCCGCCGCCATCTACCAGCGGCTGGGCCTTGACCAGCGGCAAGCCGCAGTGGAACTAGAGCTTCGCCAACTCGACCAGTTTGCATCCACATAGCTAATCTGGTATACTGATTGACAGCCTGTACAATAGCAGTTGCGCCCAACCTCTATCCAACCCAGGGCAGCCCTTCAGGTAGGCTGGTCCTCCAACATAGCAAGGTAGCCAATGGAATGTCTCGCCTGCCACGCCGTCAATGCCGACAGAGTCCGCTCCTGCACCGTTTGTAGTGCTTCGCTGATCCCAGCCCGTACCCAATGGGAGCTTGATCGTGCCGAGGTAGAGATCAAGAAGGGCCGCTTTGAACTGGCTGCCCTACACCTGGCGAAAGCGGACGGTAGCCTCTTGCAGCTACCTGCCAGCGACAACTATCGCCAATTCCTCAGCGCACGCGCCTTCTGGCTGCAAGGGCTGATTTACTACTATCATGCTCAGACCGATGCGGCGGCAGCGGAGATGGCCCAGGCCGCCGACCTGCTGGAAGGCTATACAGGCGGTGAGGGGTTGCGCGCGCAAGCCTTGATCAACCTGGGCAATATCAACTATTACAAGGGTCACATGGAGGTAGCTGCTAGCTACTACGACCAGGCTACCGAGATGGCGGTGCTGGCCGGGGCGCACACTGCCGCCGCACGTGCGATGAACAACCGCGCCAACATCCATTCTGCGCACGGGCAGAGTGTGGATGCGCTCAACCTCTACCATGCTGCCCTGCACCAGGCAGAACTGAGTGGTGATGCAACGGCTCTGGCAGGCTGCTATCGCCTGCTGTCTGCTACCTACCAGCAGATCGGCCCCTACAGTCAGGCTCTGGAGTTCGTGAACAAGGCTCTTAGCCTGCGCGGGCAGATTGACGACCAGGCTGTTGTTTGCCAGATCATCAACCAGGCTGCCAGCCTCTACCTCACCTATGGCGACCTTGAGCAGGCCGAGCAGTACCTGCGCGAGGCTTACGACCAGGCTCGCCGCGAGGGCAACAAGCTATTGCAATGGGAGATTGTTAACAATCTGATCGAGTTGAGCAGACAAAAGGGCGATACTGAACGCTGGTTCAACTATGCTAGCCGCACCTTCAACAATCCCAGTACTACGCTGGGCAAGACTAGTGCCGCCCTGCAACTGGTGCGTTACTACCTGAGCCAGAGCGAAGCCGAGCAGGCCCGCATCTACGTGCGCTGGCTGAAGAACAATGCGTTGGCCGCTGATCGCCAGCTTGAAGATGAGCTAATGTACAACCAGGCCGCTGCCTTGCTGCACACTGCTGAAGAAAGCTGGGGCGTGGCCGACTCCTTCTTCCAGCGGGCGATAGAGGTTGCGGCAGAGCAGGACAACCCGATCAGTGAGGCGGAAGTATGCGAGGAGTATGCTGCCATGCTACGCCAGCAAGCCAGCAGCGAGAACAGCCACACGGCAGCCAGCCACGCCGAGGCTACCCTACGCCGTGCTGCTGACCTCTACCGCCAACTGGGTATACCGAGTCGCTTGCAAGCGGTGGAGATCGCCCTGCGCCAGCCGCAGCCGGAGAGCAGGTCAGAGCTAGCGGTTGACAAGTTGAAGCAGGCTCAACTCTGACGCTTGCCAGCCACCCTGTGCTGTGCTACAATATAGCCCTTGACCACCATCCAGCCACTTTAGGGACACAGGTTTGAACCCCTCATGCTACCAGATCAAGAGACAGCAGCAAAGAACCCAGCCGACGAGGGGGTGGCTGACCAGCTAGCCGCTCGGTTGCTGGGCTACCTTGAACGCTCGGAGGCCGAAGTCTACGCCGGTCGCTACGACGAGGCGCGTAGCTCTCTGTTGCGGGCCGACCAGGAGATATTCGCGCTGCCCAGCGACCACCCGGAGCGGCACCCGCTGGCCGCCCGTGCCTACTGGCTGCAAGGGATGATCTACTACCACAATGACCGCACGAAGGAGGCCCGCGAGGAGTTGTTGGCTGCCCAACACGAACTGGTGGGCCTGGTGGGGCAAGAGTCGCTCCTCAGCCGCATCCTCAACCAGCTTGGCAACCTTGAGTACCTGGCGGGGCAGTCGGAGGCGGCGGTGCTACTCTACCAGCAGAGCAGTGCAGCGGCTTTGGCCTGTGGTAACCACAATGTTGCGGCGACCGTGATGAGCAATCTTGGCAATGTCTATATTGACCTGGGCCGCATTGAGGAAGCCAGCAAGCTGTTCGAGCAGAGTTTGCAGGAGGCGCAGGAGGGTGGGCAGGTGGCCGCCGCCGCTGCAACTCTGCGGGCAATGGCTCTACTGCACGCCGAGTACGGCCCAGTCGCGCTTGGTCTCAAGTACGCAGATGAGGCAATGGCCTTGCATGAGCGCATTGAGGATCAGGCTCGCCTGCTGACCGTCCTCTCCGACTGCGGCCACGTCTACCTGATCGCAGGCAATCTGGATCGGGCCGAGGTCTGCTTCCAGAAGGCTCTTGTCCTTGCCCAGCAGCGCGAGGGGAAGTTGGGGCTAGATGGAGTACTGGTCGCTATGGCCGAGTTGAACCGCTACAAGGGAGATGACAAGGGTTGGTACAGCAGCGCGATCCAGGCCTTCAACCACGCCTCTGGCACGAACTACTGGAAGGAGGCGGCTGCGGCCCAGCTAGCCCGCTACTACCTTGACCGTCCCGACTGGCCGAAGGCTCGCAAGTACATCACCTGGTTGCGGGAGCATCTGGCCGCGCGTTCGGTGAGCATCGGGCAGGCGCAGTTCGCGCACGTCGAGGCTATCTATCACATCGTCAGTGGGCAGTGGGCAGCGGCAGCCCCCTACTTTGCGGTCGTGGTCGCAACGCTGAAGGATACCCCTTACCGCTACGACCTTGCCTGGTTCTACGAGGATCACGGTAGGATGCTGAAGCAGGTGGCGGTTGCGCTGCATAGCGAGGAGGCCAACCAGCAGAGCCAGGCCAGCCTGCAAGTGGCTCGCGACCTCTACGCAAAGATACAGCACGAGAGCAAGCTGGCTGAGCTAGATGCTCTGTTGGCTACTCACTGATCGGGCGGCCATGCCCATCGCGCTTGAGCTTGTGGTTGCCAGGGGTGGCCTGATAGCGCAGCCGCTCTACCGGCTGGCCGCCCTGTAGATGTTCGCTGAAGATTGCCTCCGCGTCCGCGACGGTCAGGCCGCTGTACCAGACATCCTCTGGGTAGACGACGGCCATTGGCCCATGCCCGCACTGGTTGAGGCAGCCCGCCTGGTTGATGCGGATCGTCTCGGTCAGCCCCGCTTGCTTGACCAGGTGTTTGAGCCGCTTCTGCACGCCCACACCGTCACCATCCTGCTCGACGCACCATTCGCCACTGGTGCAGACAAACACGTGCCTCTCAAACTGGCCCATTGGCAAGCTCCAATCAAGCCGTCCCCCCCATAGAGCAGGGAGGGGCGCAGGGTAGCGGCTAATACTTTTCGTTGTGGACAGTCTCGCTCAGCGGTTTGCGACCAATTTGCGGCGTACCACGCCCTGCTACTCCACCCGGCCCCGCCATCATCGCTGGTGGCTCGCCGGGATAGCCCATAGCGATCACAGTGCGTACCATGCCCTCGGCGGGGATACCCAAGATTTGTTTGACCTGCGTCGGCGAGTCGCCGCTGAACCAGGCCAGGGCTGCGCCCAAACCTTGCGCTGCCGCTGCCAGCATGATCCGCTCTGTCAGTCGCCCCTCGTCGTAGCTAACTGCCAGTGCGTCCTTGTACTCGTTCTCGTGCATCACCAGGATGATGCCAGCCGGTGCGCCCGCTGCCAGCCAGCGCGTGTTGGGGGCGAGCATCCCCAGTTGACGCAGCTTCTGGCTGTCGCGGATGACCACGAACTCCCAGGGCTGGGTGTTGCCTGCGCTACCCGTCCAACGAGCAACTTCAAGGATATTGTCCAACACTTCATCCGGCACCGACTGCTGTTGGAAGAAGCGGTTCTGGCGCAAGCCGCGTAGCAGTTCAATCTTGTCATCAGCCCCTTGTATCTCAGCCATCTATGTTCTCCTCTGTGGTGTAGCGTCTTATGCGCTTGGAACGAGTGGACAATTGTCCACTTGCCTTATAGCATAAAGGGGGCCACCTCAACCTTGCTCCTGCGGCAACTGTCCACCTGCTACTGGGCTCTCGTGCTGCTGCAAGGAGTACCAGAGCTTAGCGGTGCCAGCGTAATGATGAACATGGCTGGGAGAGGATAGGTTAGTAGCGGCGGGCGATCTTGCAGGTTGGTGTCCACAGCTTCAGCCTACTCATTGTTCAGTAGCCTCTTGCTCTGGCAGCCGCCGCACTGTCACCAGGCGGTAACGCTCGTCACCACGCACGCTGTCAAAGGCGGGGTCGTCGAGGGCGCGCACGCGGTAGCTGTCGTCTAGTTCGGCAGCAAAGCCCAGCCAGCGGGTGGCCTGGGCCGGGTCGGCGCGACTGGCCGCCTCTTGGGCCGTCGCATAGTACTCGGCAGCGAGATCGCTGGCCCGCTCATCCTCTGGCTCCTTGCCGCCGCCGCTGCCACCAAGTAGCTGTCTCAACCTATCCAGCATAAGTGTTCCTGTCTGCGTTGCACTAACGCTCGGCTGCGACCAGCGGGATGATGCCTGTCAACTCGCCTTCGCCAGCTTCGTAGCTAGCGGGGGCTTCCTCGTTGCCGTACCAGGCCAGCCCCTCGCCGCTGCTCAAGTGATCCTGGATGTAGCCCTGCTCGATGCCAGCTTCCTCCCAGGCCTGCATTGCAGCATCGTACTCGTCCCAGCGCAAGGCACGGTTCAGCCCCCACTTCTTGTCGGTTACGGCTCGATAGGCGGGGAAGTATTGATCCATCAGGCTCACGTACACATCGGGGCCAAGATTACCGCCAATCCACTGCATCACCTCGCGCACCTGGCTGAGGCCATTGGGCAAGACCAGGTGGCGCACGATCAGCCCGCGCCGAATTATGCCATGCTCGTCCTCGATCACCCCACCCACCTGGCGGTACATCTCCTTCAGGGCGGCGCGGTTGTGGATCACGTAGTCGGGGAAGCCAGAGAGCTTCTTGGCAATCTCGCTGTCACCATACTTCGCGTCGGGCAGGTAGATATCCACCACGCCATCCAGATAGCGCAGGGCGCGCAGGTTCTCATAGCCGTCGCTGTTGTAGAGCAGGGGCAGGCGGAAGCCGAGCGGGATCGCTTCGAGCAAGGCAGAGATGATGTGCGGCATATACTGGGTAGGGGAGACGAAATCAATATTGTGTGCGCCGCGCTGCTGTAGATCGATCATCATCGCGGCCATTTCGCTGATCGTGCGCTTCTTGCCGCGACTGAACTGGCTGAGGCTGAAGTTCTGGCAGAACATACAGCGGCCCTGGCAGTTGGCGAAGAAGATGGTACCAGCCCCGCCAGTGCCGGTCAGCCCCGGCTCCTCCCCCCAGTGCAGGTTGTGGCTGGTGATCAGCAGGTCGGCAGTCGAGCGGCAGACCCCCTTGTGGCCCGCCACGCGATCCACAGCGCAATCGTGGGGGCAGAGCAGGCAAGAGCGCATCTCGCGCTGCCACAACTCGTCGCTGCGCCGCTGCAATTCGCCGCTTGCGTATAGCTCAAGATAAGAAGGATATGTAGAGTAGTAGAACTGGCTCATGGTTGCCCCCTGCTTTCGGTAGGAGCATTATAGCAAGGATAGTGGTGGAGGGCAAGCCAACCGCTTGCCCTCCACTCCCCTTCGGCAGCGGCTTAGAGCAGGCCCAGCAGCAGGCTGCCGTAGAGGGCAGCGGCGGCAAGGGCTAGCAGCAGCCACAGCCATCTGTTCCAGGCTGCGACCCGTTCGCCAGATGCGCCGCTGGCAGCTACCACGTTGCTGACCAGGTAGGCCGCCGCGATGATGCTGGCGAGGCGGAAGGGGTTCTGTTGGGTGGTCAGGTAGAGGCCGAGGAACAGGGCAGCGACCGCAAAGCCGAAGCCGAGGCCCAACAGGTGGGGTAGGGCCAGGCGACGGCTACTCTCTGCCAGCAAGGACACCCGCTGCTCGTCACGCCGCTGGGGCTGGGTGAGGCTAGATTGCTGATTGGCAGCCCGCGCCCGGCGGCTGGGGGTGGTGGCTGGCAGGGCCTGGGCCTGCAAATCCTCATCTACCTGCGGGTCGGTCAGGCTCAGTTGTTGCAGGCTGCCGAAGAAGAAGCCGCCGACCACACTGGTCGCCAGTGCGATGATTAGTTCGAGCAGGTTGAAGTGGTGGTGGGCGACCATGCCCAGCCCTTGCGCCATCCAGCGTTGCAGCCAGCCACCCACGCCATAAAGCAGTGCAGCGGTCAGCAGCGCGGTTAGCAGGTAGACTAGCAGGGGGAAGGCCGCCTGCTGCAAGGTGAAGAAGCCAGCCGCCTGCCCACCAGAGAGCAGGAAACCGAGCAGCGAAGGGGCAGTGCTGCCCGCTGGCCCAGGGCCGAGCAGGAAGATGATCACCCCGGTGACGGCTGTGGCGTAGAGCCAGACTGGGCCACCGAACCCGCCGCCACTGTCTTCGCCGAACAGCTTGAGGCTACTGACCAGCATCAGCAGCAGCATCAGGGCAAAGGCGATGTAGGCCGGGTTGAGGCCAGCCCTGCTGTCGTTGCTCAGGCCGTTGCCGACCGCCAGCCGATAAGCGGCACTGCTATCGGGCGGCTGGCTGCTGGCGGCCCAGGGCTGCCCCAGCCGGGCTGTGATCGCCCGTGAGCTTGCCGCTTCGCCACCAAGATAGCTACCCTGCGCGTAGGCCGCCTGCGCCTGCTGCTGCACTGCTGGCCCGTAGCCAGGGCTGATCGCTGCTGCTTTGAGGAAGGCAGCCGCCGCCAGGTCGTTCCTACCCAGTTGCTTGTAGCTCTGGCCGAGATTGTACCAGGTGCTGTAGGCTAGCGGCCAGGCTGCTACCGCCGCCCGATAGTGGTAGACCGCCTGCTCGCTGCGGCCCACCTGCGCCAAGCTGTCGGCCCAGTGGCTCTGCACATAACTGCGCTGCAAGTCGGTTTCGCTGTCCAGATTGAGGCTGGTCGAGAGGTTGAGGGTGCTGCTGAGGGTTGCCCCCTGCGCTACAGCTTCCATCGCCCGCTGGTAGGCCGCCTCTGCTCTGTCTACCTGCCCAGCAGCAATGAAGGCATCCCCTGCGCTAACAAAGGGGTAGAAGGGGAGGGGGCCACTGAGCGGCTTGCCCACGTCGTAGAGGCCGCTGCCGAACAGGGCAGTGGCCGCCTGCGGCTGCTTGTTGGCGAGGTAGAGGGCGACCAGATTGGCGTAGGCAGCGGCGGCCTGCTGCTGGTCGCCCCCACGCAAGACTTGTTGGTAAGCGGTGGCTGCCTCGTTCGACTTGCCAGCAGCTTGCTGAACCAGGGCAGTGCTGAAGGGTGAATTGCTGAGTGGCAGGGCGGCATCCGGCTTGATCATAGCCTGGATAACTGCACCATCATTTGTAGTCTGCCCTGGCGTGCCAGAGCCGAGGGTAGAGCCTGCGGCTAGGTATGCCTTGTCCTTCTGCCCAGCTATGAGCAGGGCTTCAGCCTGGGCTGCCCAAATTGGCGATCCCTTTTCGCTTGCCTGGGGTGCCGCTTTCAGGGCAGCGTCGTAGTCGGCCAACGCTTCTGCCCCCTTGCCCGCGAGTAGCTTGAGACCAGCACTGTCGTTGAGCAGCTTGGCTTGCGCCTGCGGGTCGCGCAGATTGCCGAGCAGGAGGGTTAGCTGGGCCACCCCAGCCTGATAGCGGCTGGTCGCCAGCACCAGGCCGAGGTACTTGTCGTAGAGTTGCCAGTCATAGATCGGGCGGCTGGGGTCGGCAGTGGCCTGGGTCAGTAGCCCCCCGTAGGTGGCAAGAGCGAGGTCAGCGTCGCCAGCCCGCACGGCAGCATCAGCCAGCAATTCCGTGTTGGCGGCAAGGTCGCTGCGCGTGAGATCGTAGCCAGCCGCCTGTAGGGTGGCTATCGCCTGCTGCGGCTGTCCCTGCTGGATCAGAGCGAGGGCGAGCATGAAGCTGGTGCGGGGGCGCAGGTCGGCGGTGGCAACCCGGTTGGCGACGGTCAGATGTTCGAGAGCCGTGGGGTAGTTGCCGAGCAGCAGTTCGATGATGCCAGCGTCGTAGCGGTTGGTTGGGTCGTTGGTATTGGCGACTAGCGTCTGATAGGACTTGTTGAGCGCGATGTCGAGCAGGCGGGTTTGCTCCGCTGGGTCAGTGGTGAAGCTGGAGAGGTAGGCAGCGAGGGCGGCAGTGTAGAGGTAGCGGCCTGTGAGTGCAAGGCCGCCCCGCCCCTGGTCGCTGCCGGGAGCAAGATTGCCCTCAGTGAAGGCCAGCGCGTTCTGCAACACCGTGTTTGCCTCTGCCTGCGAGAAGCGCAAGATCAGATTACCCTGCTCGCGCTTGCCACCGCCATAATCCACCTGCATCAGGGCGATCAGGTCGCGCACCAGGGAGGGGCCGCTATCGCGCAGGGCTAGCTGCCCACAGGATGTGGCGTTGGTGGCCGTGCAGATCAGCGGTGCTGTGGGCGGCTGGTAGGCAAACAGCCGCCCGAAACCGCCTAGCCGCCCATCCACACTACTGACGGTAAGCGGCTGGTTTGTGGGGCTGGGCAACGGGGCGAGGCTGCTGCGGCTAAAGCCAAGCAGCAGGGCTACGACCACGCAGGCGGCGAAGATCAGTTGAGCAGCATTGCGGCTGAGGAAGTTGTCACGGTTCAAGCGGCTAGTCTCCTGCTTACTTAACGAGGTTGAACTGCTGACCGTCCCACCGCCAGGCTTGCAGCTTACCTACGTCGTCGCTGGTGGTGAGGGTATAGTGGCCGTCGGCGAAGGGGTCGGCAATCTCGATCTGGGTGGCCGAAGCAAGCTCGGCAGCCCCAGCGAACTTGAGGGCAGTCGCGTCGTTGTTCTGCCAGGCCCACAGCTTGAGGTGATGCTTGCCGTCGGCCTTTGTGTGCCAGCGCAGACCGAATACGGCCCGGCCATCAGCCAGCAGTTTCGCGCCCTGCACGCTGTAATCTAGAGGCTCGGCGGTGCCGACTGCCGCGAACACCGCCCGCTGCGCTGCCGTTAGCGGCAAGAACGGGGTAGCCGTGACCAAGATAGTGGGGCTAGCACTCGGCTCTGCCGTTGGCGTGTCGGTCGGGATCGCCGTGTAGTAGGGGGTGGGAGGCTGCGGGGTGGCAGTGTGGGTACTGGTGGCAGTGGCAGTGGTGCCACTCAACTCTGCCGTGCTACTAACCGCGCTGGTGCGGCTGGCGGTGGCGGTGGCCGTGCGGCTGGCAGTGGCCGTGGCTGTGCGGCTGGCAGTCGGGCTGGCAGCAGTAGTGCCAGTTGGGGGAGCAGGTGTGTCGCTCGGCTGCGGTTCTGGGGTCAGCAGTTCGCGGGAGGCAGCAGGCCAGACCGGTAGCCAGCCGCTCAAGCCGCCACCCTCGGTGGGCGTGTAGTAGGCGATCACCTGCACTTGTAGCAGCCACTCATCCCCACCAGGGTTGAGGAAGCTGCTGGTGTGGATTACCTCTGGTGCGCCATTACCGTCCAGGTCAGCGAAGCTGCTCGCTTCCAGCTTGCCGCTGGGCAGGTAGCTAACCAGGAGCGGCGGCAGCAGGTAGTTGAGCGGGTCGAACTCTAGGAGCGGGCGGAAGGCCGCCTCACTGTAGGCGGTGGGGCGGACGAGCAGGGGCGAAGTATTGAGGGTAGCGGCATCGCGGGCCTCCTGCTGCTGGTCGCGCACGTCGCAGCCGCCCAGGAGCAGGGCGAGGCTCAGGGCCAACCCCAACCGGCGGATCGTTCTTCTGGCTAGCAAGTTGCTCTCCTTGTGGGGTTTGCTACTATTACAACTGGCCTGGGGGAATGGTTCGCTGGCAGACCCACTATGATCACAACTGACATAGGGATGGTTCGTTGGCAGCCCCACTATTCTACCACAGGGCGGTTCTTGCTGGCAAGCTGGTTGGCTTACGCTGGTTGGGCCTTAAGCGACTCTCGGTTGCCAAGTGGGTGGGGATGGGGCAAGCTGCTGTTGTTCGGCGGCCCGCTCGGCTACCTGCCCACGCAGCACCAGCACTGGCACTTGTGCGTTGCTGACCACCCGCTCGGCTACGCTGCCGTGTAGCAGGCGATCTACTCCGTCGCGAGCGTGGGTGGCAATCACGATCAGGTCGCAACTCTCGCTGCGGGCGGTACTAAGTATCTCCGTTGCTGGGTCGCCGCCGCGCTCAGTAGTGTGATAGGCGACGTGCGCTGGTAGGTGGCGGTGGGCCGCTTTCTCAAGGTAGTGGTGAGCAGCGATGTCGCGGTTGTCGGTCAGGTGCAGGGAAGCAGTCCCCTGGAGACCGCCCATCTCGCTATTGAACGGCTCGCTGCTGGTCGCACTTGCCACAACTTCAAGCAGCAACAGCGAACTGCCGCGCTCGGCCATAGTTGCCGCCACGGGCAGGGCTTGCTCGGCCAACTGGCTACCATCTAGCGGCACCAGGATGTGGCTAAAGCTGTAGGCACAGTCTGCATAGTCGGCCACTGGCGACTTGCCGCCAACGAGCAGCACTGGTGGCACGCTGCCGTGGACTACTGCTGCTGCTACGCTACCCAGCACCAAGCGACCGATCCCGCTGCGCCCGTGCGTACTCATTACTACCAGGTCGCAAGCAGCAGCAGCAGCATTGATAGCATCAGCCGGTGCGCCGTATGCCACTTCGCCCGCTACTACCTCCACCCCACAGGTGGTCAACTTTGCCGCCACCGCCCCCAGATAGGTCTTCGCTTCAGCAGCTAGCGACCCGATCATCTCATCGGTCAAGAGCGGGTCAAATGCCAGCCCCCAGGGGTTGGTGGTAAGCTGGCTGTTGAGGTTAACGGCTTGTAGCAGGGTGACACTGGCCTGATGAGCGGTAGCGACTGCGATGGCTGCGCCGAGCGCGCGTTCGGCGAACGGGCTGCCGTCGAGTGGGACAAGGATGTGCTTGAACATAAGTTGCTTCCTCCATACATGAGCTAACTCAATACTAACCGCCACTGGTCGTAGGGGCGGTGGCGAGCGGTGTACAAGTGGTGAATAAGGGTGAACGTGGGTGAACATTGCCTACTGCTACTTTGCACTGGCCGCTCAACCCGGCCACCACCCACGCTTTGCAGCACCGTTGACCAATAGGCTAGTCCAACCCACCAAATGTACTATTATTATGCCCTGCCAGGGCGACGGCAACCAGCGTGGCAACGGCGGCAACGGAGATCGAGATCGCAGTGCGCGAGTTGAGCTGGCTAACGTTGCAGTTGGCAGCCCCTGACGAACCGCTGGTCATAGGCCGCGTCAGTCTGGCCCTAGCAAAAGGCCCGACGCAGGTGGTGGCTGCCCTCAGCCACTAGCCGGTTGGCTGATGGAGTTCTGTGGCTAGTGTTCGTAGGTCTTGCACGGCAGTGGCAATCTGACCGCTGGCAGTGGCGACATCGCTAGCTACGATCTGCAAGTCGCGCATCGTGGCCGCCACCTGCTGGCTAGCTCCGCGCTGCTGCTGGGTTGCCAGAGTGATCATGTGGGTGCGGGTGGTAGTGCTACCGACCAGTTCGATTACCTCCAGGTTAGCTTCAAAAGCAGTGCGGGCTTGCCGCGCCCCTTTGTCGCTCTCCTTCAGCCCCTCCTCTGTCGCCATCCGCTTGCGGTGTTGGCCTGCTGCACCTTCAGCACCAACTCGCGGATGCGGTCGGTGGCTTGCTGGGTGCGGCGAGCTAGCTTCTTGACCTCAACCGCTACTATGCTAAAGCGTTCGCCCGGCAGCCCAGCCCCGGCTGCCTCGATGCTGGCGTTGAGGGCTAGCAGGTGGATTTCGGCAGCGATGTTGGCTACCACGCTAACTACCTCGCTGATGCGCTGGATTTGAGCATTGAGGGTCAGTGTGCGCTCCACGATCTGCTGCACCTGACCGCGAAGCCCTCGACCTGCTCGGCAAGCAGGCGTTCGATCTGGTGATCCTGGACATCCAAATGCCCCAGCCCGACGGCTACGAGATGTTCAGCGCGATGCAAGCCGGGTTGATACACGCGCCGACAGGCGTGCTGTTCATGTCGGCAGGCGCACGTGAGAGGGAAGCTCGCCAGCACGGGGCCAAGTTCTTTCTCGCAAAGCCTTTCGGCGTTGACGATCTGCTCAATACAGTACACACCATCCTTCGCTAACCCCACCAGCACTTCACTGCCACCCTTCAGCCTGTCACTTGTAGCCCACCACTGGTGGTAGCTAGCTGCGAGCGACAGCTTGACTACGGCAACCCTGGGCTAGCTACGTCCACCAAGCCAGGCTGCCCGACCAGTGGTATGGTGAAGTAGAAGGTGCTACCCGTACCCTCACCCGCGCTCTCCACCCACATTCGGCCACCATGCGCCTGAACTATACTGCTGCTGATGTAGAGGCCGAGGCCAAGACCACTGGCTGTGTGCTTGCCGTGTTCGGTGCGGTAGAAACGCTCGAACAGGTGGGCCTGCTGCTCTACTGGGATGCCGATGCCCTGATCCTGGACGCTGACCACCGCGAATGCGTCGTCGCGCGCAACCCGCACTGTGATCGTACCACCCTCCGGGCTGTACTTGGCTGCGTTGCTGAGCAGGTTGTTGACTACCTGTTCGATCAGCCGCCCCTCACCGAGAACCAACACTTGCTCGTCTGGCAGGTGCAGTTCAAGTGGCAACTTGTACGTCACCTGAGCTTCTTCGACCAGGCTGGTGTTGATCGCTGAGAGATCGATGGCCTGGTTGATAATCTCAAACCGACCCGCGGCAAGGCTCGACACGTCTAGTAGGTCGTTGACCATAGTAACCATGCGCTCGGTGCGTTCCAGGATCGTGTCTAGCGGCTTCTGGAAGTCGGCGCGGTCAGCATCGTTCAGCTCTAGCTTGCGTAGCCTGCGAGCCAACATCAGGCTGTAGCCCTTGATCGTGGTCAGGGGGGTTCGCAGTTCGTGCGAGGTGATCGAGATGAACTCATCCTTGAGCCGATCCAGTTCCTTGAGGTCGCTGATGTCCTGGAAGATGGTTGCGACCCCGAACACGCGCTCGTCGGCAGCGTAGATCGGCACCGCACTGATCAGCAGGTCGCGGCTAGTACCATCCGGATACTGCACGCGCCACTGCTCGTTGATCACCCGCTCACCGTGGGCGGCGCGGGTCACCGGCTCCTCGGTAGCGGGCAGCGGCTTACCATCGGGGTAGGTCAGTAGGTAGCGAGCAGTAGCCTGGTCGCCATTGTCGAACTGCGCCACGCTGTCCAGCTTCAGCATCTCCAGGCTGAAGCTATTGTGGGCCAGTACCGCGCCTTCGGGGGCAGAGAAGACGACCACGCCTGCGGGTAGCTGCTCAATCACGGTAAGCAGCCGCTGCCGTTCGTGTTCGGCCTGCACCAGCAGTTGGGCGATCTGGTCTTCGATCTCGCGCTGGCTGGTAATGTCGCGGAAGACATTGATTGCCAGCCGCACCGCGCCTTGCTCGTCGCGCACAGCAGAGCCGCCGATACTTAGCAGCACCCGCCCACCGTTGGCCCGCCCAAACAGCAGTTCGCTATCGGTGAAGACTTCACCCTGGGCTGCCCGGTTGAGCGGGTGCTGGGTCAGGGGGAGGCTGCGACCATCAGGGTAGCTAATCTCAAGGTTGAGGCTGGCAAAGTCGCTAAGCTCACCAACGCCCTCGTCCATCTCTACGCCCAACATCTGTCGTCCAGCCCGGTTGAGATAGCTCAAGGTGCCGTCTGGCTGCATCAGGATCACACCCTCGATCATATTGTCGAGGATAGCTTGCAGTTCGTCGCGGTTGGCGTGAAGCTGCTGCTCCAGCTTGTGTTGAGGGGTGACATCGCGGGCAACAGTCAGCACCAGCCGGGGATTACCCTGCTCATCCTTGATCACCGTCACGTTGTTGCTAATAATATGATCCTGACCAACCGTATCAGTGAACATACAGTCAACCGACCTGACCACTTCCCCCCGCAAGGCCCGCACCTGCGGCATATCGGCCTGCGAGAGTGGCTGACCGTCTGGGTAACGAAGATTGAAGTCGAGGAGGGTAGAGAAGTTTGCACCCTCCATCTGCGCCTGCGCGTCAGCTGATAGCGCAAGCAGGTCGAAGACGCTCTGGTTGAGGTAGCGGATGGTGCCGTCTGGCTCCATCAGCATCACCAGGTCGCTCATGTTGTCAAAGAGAGCCTGCAACTGATCGCGGTTGTCACGCATCTCCTGTTCGAGCTTGCGATGCTCAGTAATATCGCGGGTGACGATGATACCGAGGCGGACTTTACCCTGCTCGTCCCGTAGGCTGGTGCCGCCGACGCTAACATAGTGGGTGCTACCATCGGGCGGGTAGAAGATCATTTCTTCGTTGACCACCTTGGCCCCAGCCATAAGGCGGCTGATCGGGTACTGCTCAGGGGTGAGAGTGCGCCCGTCGAGACTAGCCAGGCTTATATTGGTAAGCAGCAAGCCAGCAGAGAGTTGACCATACTCGTCTAGCCCCAGCAGGTGGCGGTGGGCAATGTTGCGATAGCGCATACTGCCACCAGGCTCAACCAGCACCACCGAGTCGGGCATATGCTCTAGCACAGCTAGCAACTCGTCGCGGCTATCGCGCAAGCCCTGTTGTGCCTGGTAGAAATCGGTCAGGTCACGCACCGAGGTGATCCCGCGCACGATCTGCCCCTGCTCGTTCCGCAGGTGACTGCCGTTGACACTGATGCGCCGCTCCAAGCCGTCAAGCCCTGTGATCAGAAACTCAAAGCCCTCGTAAACCTCACCTGCCGATGAGCGCGTGATCGGGTAGTCCGTCACTGGCATTGGCCGCCCGTCCAGGTAGCGAGGATTGATCACCGTAAAATCGCTGAACTGGGCGAAGGGCGGCGCGAGTGCAGGGTTGGGGATGCCCATCAGCTTGTAACAAGCCCGATTGATGTAGCACACGGTGCCGTCGGGGTTGGTGAGCAGCACAGACTCGGCCATGTTGTCGATCACCGCCTGCAACTCATCGCGGCTGGCTGCAAGCTCGCGCTCGATCTGGCGGGTGGCGGTCACGTCGCGGGCTGAGGTGATCGCCAGTTGCACCTCACCCGCCTCGTTCTTGATGCTGCTGCCGCTGATATTGACCACGTAATGGCCGCCATCCGGCCCAGCAATGTAGAGGTCAGTGCCAGGGAAGACCTCGCCAGCCAGAGCGCGGGCGGTCGGATTTTCGGCGGGGGACAGCAGCCTGCCAGTCACATCGTGCAGTTCGCCGCTCGCCAGGTAGCGGCTGAGATCGCCGAGCGGCTGGTCGGGGGTGAGGCCGAGCAGGAGACGGCCACTTGGGTTGATGTAGCGCACATCGCCGTTCGGCTCAACCAACGAGATAGCATCGGTCAGATTGTCCAGGGTGGCGGCCAGGGCTGCACGCTCGACCTCGGCATGGTGGCGGGCCAGTTCGCTGGTGGTCACGTCGGTGGCGGCGATCAGGTGGCCTTGCTGCCCAGCAAGCGAGCCGCTGCTGAGGCTAAGGTAGCGGGTGGCGGTCTCGTTGCCCTGCTCTACCACTTGCCCCCCCGCTAGCAAGCCAGGCACTAGCTTCGGCAGCAAGTCGATTAGCAACAGGCCAGAGGTTAGCCCCGGCAGCAGTAGGGTAGCCTGACGGTTATAGCTCTGCACCCGCAGATCGTCATCACAGTAGATCAGCGCAACCGGCGCACTCTCGAACAAGGCGGCGGCGAGGTCAACGGCTGGTTGGGTCATTGTACTTCTCCTCTGACTGCGCTGGTATTGGTTGCCAAATGGGATTGCGGGCTGGCCGCTGGGCTACGGCCTGGTGCGCCCTTGCTGCTGACGGCTAGCAGCTCGAAGGCAGCTAACCTCTTGGCGGCGCAGGCTGGGTTAGAGAGACAGTAGGTGCAGCGCGCTGTAGCAGGCAGCAATGCTAGCGGCTGCGAGCGGCTGAGTTTAGGCCCAGCCAATAGCAAGGGCGCGCACTCACCCATAGCGGGCAACTCAAGTTCGTGGTGCTGGTGCTGGCTTGCGCCGCCCTCACTTTGGCTGGCCTGGTCAATCCCCCACGCTGGGTAGTAACACTATAGAGCTTCTGGCTAGCTATGTCAACCGCTTTGGCCTGCGATCACGCCCTGAATGTAGCACAAGTTGTTGGGGGCTTGCTCTAGGGCTGCTGAGAGTAGGGTGCCTACCACAGAGTCAGGTCGTGGCTGCGCCTCTTGGCTGACGCGATGGGTAGCTGTGGCCTCTAGCGCAGGTTGCTGCAAGGGCCACCATCGGCGGCGCAGGAGAGGTAGAGAACCTTGCACAGTTCGTCGCGGCGTAGGTAGTCGTTAGGGCGGAAGCGGCCTTCGTTACCGCTGATCACCCGATAGCGATTCGCCTTCTCGACGTAGGGGTAGGCCCAGTGGCTGGGCGGCACATCGCTGTAGCTGGGGGTGAGCGGCCAGCCAGTGTCGGGCCAGCTTCGCGCTCGAACGACCATCACTGCCAGTTCTGCCCTCCGCATTGGCTCGTTGGGCAAGAAGCAGCTACGCCCGGCTGGTAGGCCACGCCGCTCGCAGGTGGTAGCTGGGT
Source organism: Chloroflexota bacterium (assembly GCA_043754535.1). GTDB lineage: Bacteria > Chloroflexota > Chloroflexia > QHBQ01 > QHBQ01 > JBBROH01. The sequence continues at coordinate 67,670 of JAYUUN010000113.1, forward strand.
AGCCGCGCAACGCCTCTCCAGTATAGGCTGTCTCGATAAACGCGTAGGCCCAGTGTGTGGTCGCCACATCGCTGTAGCTAGGAGTGAGCGGGGTCTGGCGCGGGAGATTGAAGGTGAGGACGAAGATTTTGGCGATCTCGGCCCGCGTCACGTTGTAGCCAGGGTGGAAGCGGCCATCCAGGTAGCCGCTAACAGAGCCGTAGCAGGTGAGCAGGCGAATATAGTCGTAGAACACGCTGCTGGCTGGCACGTCGCTGAAGTTGGCGCAGGGGGTGCCGGTTGCTGGCACGGGCGCAGTGAAGGTTGCAGCGGGCGGCTCGGTAGCGGTCGGTGAGCCGATGGTCGGCGTGCTGCTGGGCGTGCGGGTACCACTTGGTAGGGGGCTGGTCGTCGCCGAAGCGGTTGGTGGGTTGTTGGTCGGCGTGCTAGAAGCTAGCGGGCTGATGGTCGCCGAAGCGGTCAGCAGGCTGCTGGTTGGCGTACTGGAGGCCGGGGGGGTACTGCTCGGCGTGGTGGTGGGGCAGGTGGTACGCAGGCTGAGGGTAGAGTTGGTCAGGCCAGCATCGGTCGCGCCACCACTGATCAGCACGCGGTCGGCCAGGGTCGCCTGCGAGTGGAAGATGCGCGGGGCAGGCAGCGGCGGGCCAGCCGTCCAACTATCGCCCGCCGGGTCGTAGAGGTAGGTGCCAACCAGCCGACTACCATTGTAGCCGCCAGTATAGAGCAGTCTGCCATTGTAGATCGAGAGCGCACCTCGCGCAATGGTGAACGGCATACTCGCCCGCACCTGCCAGCCGCCCGCTCCATTATAGGCGTAGAGGCTATTCAGGTAGCCAGTCGCATTCTGCCCCCCAGCTACATAGAGGGTATCGCTGAGGGTGGCCGCTGCGGCATAGCTGAGGGCGAGCGGCAGGGGTGGGCCGCTCGACCAGAGGGCGTTGGCGTAGCTATAGACGTAGGTGCTGGTGCTGAAGCCACTACCGCTGGCGTGGTAGCCGCCAAGCAAGTAGAAGTTGTCAGCGAGGTTAGCCGCCGCCGCGCCGCCGGTCGGCTCTGGCAGACCGGTCGCCGTGTACCACTGGTCGCTAGCCACTGCGTAAGCATGAACGTCGGTCAGCACCCCGCTCGCATTGCGCCCGCCAGCCACGAAGATAGAACCCGCGACCAGGGCAGAGCCGAACTCGCTACGAGCCAGGGGCAGCGGTTGCCCATTCAGCCAGCCCGGTACGGGGCTGCTCAAGTCCAGGTAAGTGGTGCTGCTGAGGAAGCTATTGCCGACCCCCGCGCCGCCAATGTAGTAGAACCTGTTAGCAGCAAGCGAAGCCGCTGCGCCAGCCAGGTAACGCTGTGGCCCAAAGGCTGGCTCATCCTGCCAGCCCAGGGCGCACGCTGCGGGGCTGGGTGGTGGCAAGCTGCCCCCAGCAGGTTCGGCACTTACCTGCCCGCCCAGGGCAAGTAGCAGGGCAGCAGCAACCACGATCAACAGTAGGGTTCTCTTTAGCATAACGCACCTCGTTGGCCCCAGTCTAAAGGAAAGAGGGGTAGAGCGTCAAGGTCGGGCTGCGCTGTGACCGCTAGCCAACTGCTCGCTGCCCTCTAAGCCAGCAGCAAATATGATATAATGCACTGTCCACAACGAGGTGGAGCTAACTTCACCCCTTCACGCGTGGGTGAGCGAAACAAGAGAGGAGCAACAAAGACGTTATGCAAGTGCAGAACTACATCAATGGTAGGTGGGTAGCCGCCCGCAAGGGCCACACCTTCGAGAGCCTCAACCCTGCGACTGGCGAGGTTTTGGCCGAGGTCGCCAAGTCCACCACTGACGATGTGCAGGATGCGGTTGCGGCAGCAAAGGCTGCCTACCCTAAGTGGCGCGCCCTACCAGCCCCCAAGCGAGGCGAAATCCTTTTCCGCATTGGCGAACTGCTGGTGCAGCGCAAGGAAGAACTGAGCCGCCTGGTGACCACCGAGATGGGCAAGGTACTGGCCGAGGGTCGCGGCGACGTGCAAGAAGCGATTGACATGACCTACTACATGGCTGCCGAGGGGCGGCGTTCTTTCGGCCAGACGGTGCCGAGCGAACTGCCCAACAAGTTCGCCATGTCCATCCGCGACTCTGTTGGCGTGGTCGCGGCAATCACCCCCTGGAACTTCCCGGTGGCGATCCCCTCTTGGAAGATCACCGCTGCCCTGATCATGGGTAACACGGTGGTGTTCAAGCCCGCCAGCGACACCCCCGCGCTCGCCGCTGCCTTCGTCCGCATCTTTGAGGAAGCAGGATTGCCCGCTGGTGTCCTCAACCTGATCACCGGCCCCGGCGGCGAAGTGGGCAACGCCCTGGTTGACCACGATGATGTCAAGGTCATCTCCTTCACCGGCTCGACGGAGGCTGGCGTGGCGGTGACCAAGCGCGGGGCCGACAAGCTCAAGCGCATCAGCCTCGAACTGGGCGGCAAGAATGCCGTGATCGTGATGGACGACGCTGATCTCGACCTCGCGGTTGAGGGCATCGTTTGGAGCGCATTCGGCACCAGCGGCCAGCGTTGCACCGCCGCCAGTCGCGTGATAGTACATCGCGCTGTGCGTCAGCAACTTGCGGACAAGCTGGTTGCCCGCATCAACAAGCTGCGCCTCGGCGACGGCCTGCTAGCCACCACCGACGTTGGCCCTGTGATCAACAGCAAGCAACTCGACCGCATCCACAGCTACATGGCGCGGGCGAAGAAGGACGGCAACGAAATCCTCACTGGCGGCGAACCTTACAAGGGCCAGGGTGCGGGCGGCGGCTTCTTCTACAGCCCCACCCTGATCGGCAGCGTCAAGCGCAACGACGTGGTGGCCCAGGAGGAAATCTTCGGCCCGGTCACTGCGATGATCGAAGTCGGTTCACTCGACGAGGCGATTGAGGTGAACAACGACACCGCCTTCGGCCTCAGCAGCAGCATCTACACCGCCAACGTCAACAACGCCTTCAAGGCGATGCGTGATGTTACCACTGGCATCCTCTATGTCAACGCTGGCACCATCGGCGCAGAGGTTCACTTGCCCTTTGGCGGCACCCGCGGCACCGGCAACGGCCACCGCGAGGGCGGCCAGACAGTACTGGACACCTTCAGCGAGTGGAAGACGCTCTACATTGACTATAGTGGCAAGCTCCAGCGCGCCCAGATCGACGAAATATAGCTTGCCCGTCAGCCCGAAACGGGAAGCGGCGAAGGCCAAGACCCCGGCTAGAGCGTCAGGATGAACACCACCTGGAGCAAAGAAACCAGCCCTGGTTAGCCCGCAGTCAAGACTAACCAGGCTGGGCCGAGCGGCAGTACCGGCCAACGCTGGTGCTGCCGTCCCTATTCGCCCAGCTTCAACCAATGCTGAGCAGCAGTAGAGTGGTCAGTAGAGCAGCACCTACGGCAGGCTAGCCTTGCCTTTCGCTGGCGAGTGTCGCCCGCGTCTGGTCAGCGCGCCACTGCTTGAGGGCGGCGTGCAGGGTGCCGAGGGCAAGGGTGGCACAACGCGGGCGGCTGTTTACCACATCGCGGCCCAGTTCGTTCATCAGTTGCTCCGCGTGGATGTCGTCCACTTCGCTCAACTTGCGGCCAGCAACTTCGTCGGTGATGTAGCTGCTGCCTGCCCGACTGATCGTGCAACTCTCGGCCACCATCTCGAAGCTGATCTCCTCGATCTCCTGGGTCTCTGGGTTGAGCTTGAGAAAGAGGGTAACAACGTCGCCGCAGCCAGGGTTACCGCCGCTAAAGGTGAGGTTAGCATCGGGCAACTGGTAGTTGTGGCTGGGATTGTTAGCGAGGTCAAGTACGTACTCAAGTTGTTCCTGGCGGCTAGGCATGGGTGCTGCTGCTCCTGTTCTTTGAGCCAACTTCAAGCCAAATGGTAGCTAGATCATACCAATGCAGAGCCGCTCTTGTCAACTGTCTTGACGCAGATCGAACGGTGTGCTAACCTTGGAGCAAATACGGGGGCTGGGGAGGGATGATGGGCAAGGTACCGCGAGCGCGGGTGGAGAACATGGTAGTATTGGCGACTGCCGTGGGCGAAGATGGAGTGACCGCGGTGGGCATCGGCCCAGGCGAGCAGTGGGTACGCCCAGTGCGGGGCAGCGGCACGCTGCAACTAACCGACCTCTGCTATCCAAACAACACTGTCCTGCGCGCCTTTGATATTGCTCAGCTAGCGATAGTGCAGCGACGGCCTGCACCCCCCTATGTGGAGAATGCAATCGCCGACTTCGACTATGCCCGCCCGCGCCTGGCAGGGCAGGTCGCTCCCAGCCAACGGGCTGCCTGGCTGGCTGCCCATGCCGAACCAGCAGCCCCAGCGGTGGCGGCGATCTACCAGCGGCAGGAACGCTCGCTAGCCCTGATCGAGGTGACGGCGGTCTACTGCACCGTGCGGCGCGACCCAAAGGGGGGGCTGGTGACGAAGGTGTGGGCCGAGGAGTTGCAGCAGCCGCGCCCTATCCCCTGCACTGGCGTGCATTGGCGGGCGGTCGCGCGCCGCCTCTTGGGCGAGGAAACCGCCCGCAACTTCGAGTGGCCGCAGTTGCGCGCCCTGCTCGGCTGCCAGCGCGCCTACCTGCTGATCAGCCTGAGCAACCCCCACCCCGGTGAGTATTGGCCGACAGTGCTTAGCCTGGAGACCAGCCCCGGTTACGATGCGACCGTAGACTACCGCAATCTGTGAGCCGGGCGCGCGTCTGAAGTGGTAATCGGTGCTGCGCTGTATGCCCAACGCAGCCTCAGCGAGCAGGTGGTTCGGTTGCTTTTGCAGGCATTATCTGCTATAATTGTAGCGAATTAGAACATCTGTCCGATGAGCAAGCAGCGGGAGAAGAAGCGTGGCAAAGAGCGCGTACAATGGTAAGAGCAGTGGCAAGACGATCTTTGTTTGTAGCAACTGCGGCAGCGAGTCGCCCAAGTGGCAGGGGCGTTGCCCCGATTGCAGCGAGTGGAATACCTTCAGCGAGGCGATTGCCCCTAGCGGCACCTGGCTGACCAAAGCGGGGACGGGCGCGAGCGTCAACAAGCCAGAGCCGATCACCGCGATCAGCAACGGCAACTTCCAGCGTACTATCGTGCCGATTGCCGAGTTCAACCGCGTGCTGGGCGGGGGCATCGTGCCTGGTTCGCTCACCCTGATCGGCGGCGACCCTGGCATCGGCAAGTCTACCCTGCTGTTGCAAGTCAGCGGCCTGATCGCTGGACTGGGCAAGGTACTCTATGTCAGTGCCGAGGAGTCGCCCCACCAGATCAAGCTGCGGGCCGACCGCCTGGGCATCGCCCCACCCGACCTCTACCTGTTGGCCGAGACCAATATCGACCAGATCATCCAGTATGTGGAGGCGATGCGGCCCGCCCTGGTGGTCATAGACTCGATCCAGACCGTCTACGTGCCAGATGTGCCGAGCGCAGCGGGCAGCGTCAGTCAGGTGCGCGAGTGTACCTCCCGCCTGATGCGAACTGGCAAGGGCAGCAACATCCCCATCTTCCTGGTCGGCCACGTGACGAAGGACGGCGCACTGGCGGGGCCACGGGTGCTAGAACACATGGTAGATACCGTCCTCTACCTGGAAGGCGACCGCTTCCACCAGTACCGCTTGCTGCGTGGGGTGAAGAACCGCTTTGGCAGCACCAACGAGGTGGGCGTGTTCGAGATGGGCGGCGACGGCATGATCGAGGTGCCGAACCCTTCGGCGGCCTTCCTGGCGGAGCGCAGCATGGGTATCCCCGGCTCGGCGGTGGCGGTGACCATGGAGGGGACGCGCCCGCTGCTGATCGAGGTGCAGGCTCTAACCAGCACCACCAGCTTTGGTATGCCGCGCCGCACCGCCAACGGTATTGACCAGAACCGCCTGCAAATGCTGATCGCTGTTCTCACCAAGCGGGTCGGCCTCGCCCTCTACAATCAAGACATCTTTATCAACGTGGTGGGCGGGATGAAGGTAGACGAACCGGCAGCAGACCTGGCGGTGGCGACAGCGATTGCCAGCAGCTTCCGCAACCAGATGGTTAACCCCGAAGCAGTCTTGATCGGCGAGATCGGCCTCAGCGGCGAACTGCGCCAGGTCAGCCAGGTGGAGCGGCGGTTGAGCGAAGCGCACAAGCTGGGCTTCAGTCGCGGCTTCTACCCCATGTCGCCCAAGCCACCCGCCCTGGGTGAGAGCTTCCTCGCCAGCGGCCTGACCAGCCTCAGCCAGTGCATTGAGGACGCGCTGTTGGGCGAGCCGCAGCTTGACGAGCCGCAGGAGAGCGGCGGGCGCAGCAAGCGCAAGCGCGACGAAGATGAGTACGAAGATTACTAGGGAGGGTCGTTTTCCCCTTTAGCCACAGCCCAAAATAGGGTCGCCAGAGAGGTAGCAAAACAGTCGTTTCTATGTTATAATAATGGCACGCTTCCTTCTAGGAGATAGCTAAGGAGCGTGCTGTTTACTGTGTTGGCGGGTTAAGGAGCAGTTTGTGAATAATACAACGGGTGGTAAAGAGGAGGGGGCGGACAAGCCCTTGAGCGAACAGCCACAAACTAGCAACGAGCAACTGGCGATCATCCCGACTGGGGTCGAGGGGCTGGATTCGATCCTCGGCGGCGGTATCGCTCGTGGCTCGCTGGTGATAGTGGTTGGTGAACCGGGTAGCGGCAAGACTGTGCTGATGCAGCAGATTTGCTTCCACTGGGCAAAACGTAACCGCAGCGAGAACCTCAAGCGCAAGGCGATCTACTTCAGCACCGTCACCGAGCCGCACGACAAGCTGATCGCCCACACCCGGCAGTTCGGCTTCTACGAGGCCAGCCTTGTGCCAGATGAGCTTGAAATGCTCTCTCTGCAAGAGGCAATGCTGATCAGCATTGATACGGTGGTGGAGACGATCATCAACACTGTGCGCCTGCGCCGAGCGGGGTTGGTCGTGGTTGACGGCTTTCGTTCGCTCTTCTCCGTCGCAGGCAGCAGCCAGGTCGCCAGCCTCGCCCTTTCCCGCCTCTCTTCCCAACTGAACATCCTCGGCTGCACCGGCTTCATCACCTATGAGGCTAGTATAGACGCGAACCAGGGTGGGGAGATGTTGACCACTACCGACGTAGTGATCGCCCTCGGTGCTGAACGACACGGCTCGCAACTGACTCGCCGCGTAGACATTCGCAAGGTGCGCGGTCAGGCGCAGCTAAACGGCCTGCACAGTTATGAGATCTGCAGGGACGGCTGGAAAGTCTACCCCCGTCTGGAAGCGATAGTCACTAGCAGACCGCCTGCCAACCAGCCCTTCGACCCTAGCCTGCGTCTCAAACTGGATGGCGGCGAGATTGACCGCCTGATGGAAGGGGGCATTCCCAGCGGCTCGATCACCATGCTGGCGGGTGCGCCCGGCACTGGCAAGACGCTGCTCAACCTGCACTTCATGGCACAGGGTATCGCCAACAACGAACCCTGCCTGATGCTCAACTTTGATGAGACCGAGCAACAACTGCTGGCGAAGGCGGATCGCTTCAACCTCCCTCTGCGCCAGGCGGTGGCGAGCGGTCTGCTGCGCCTACACCCCCTACCGCCGGTCGATCTTGATCCAAACGAGCTAGCCAGCATGATCCGCCACGAGGTTGAGCAATACGGTGTCCGTCGCATGGTGATCGACTCGTTTGACCCGATAGAGCAGGCCGCCGGACGCGAGGGGCGTGGCTATTACTACATAGCGGCCCTGGTTGCTTACCTGCGGGGCAAGGGCGTGAGCCTTACTGTCAGCAAGGATCTGCCCCGCGTTATTGGCCTCGAACTTGACCTCGGCACCACAGTCCTCGGCATGCTCTCCGAAAACCTGATCTTGCTGCGCTATGTCGAACGTGAGGGTCGCTTCTACCGTGTCCTCAATGTACTGAAGATGCGCGATAGTGACTACGAAAACGGGGTGCGCCATTTCATCATTGACCGCCAGGGTATTACGGTGCAGCCGTTGAGCCGGGGCAGCATAGAAGATAGCAACACGAGAGTGATGGCCCAGCCAGGTTGACAGAGCAGCATAACTGCCTGTTGGCTACCTGGAAGGCGCAGAAGCAAGACGTTGGCAAAAAACTTGCTATTACGGTCAGTACTTGCAAACGATAGCTAGCCCCCAGCCCACCGCAGATAGCGGCCATACGGGTATGAGGTTTGCGCACACCAGTTGGCAACTGGCAATCCCAGTGATCTCGGTAAGGGAGTGAAGGGGTTCAGAGAATATGGACACGTTCCATTTCGCCAACTGGCAGTCAGGCAGAGGGGCAGCCAGCCCTAAATCTGACAGTGGGAGCAGACAAGGTGGCTAAAGTTCTGGTTGTGGACGATGAGAAGCCGATAGTTGACTTGATCAGTGACCTGATCGAGGACTCCGGTCATCAAGCACTAAAGGCCTACAACGGACGTGATGCGTTGGAGATAGCCCGCCGCGAGATGCCAGTACTAATCATCTCTGACCTGATGATGCCGCTGTTGGATGGCTTCGACCTGCTAACCGCCGTCCGTACCGAAAGCAGCCTCAAGAACACTATCTTCGTGATGATGAGCGCGGCCTTCGTCAATGATGTGATGAGGCGCGATCCAAAAGCTGACCAGTACCTCGCCAAGCCATTCGACCTCGACACCATCGATGGGTTGATCAGCAAGCTGAGAGGCACTGCGCCGGATGCGAATTAGGCGGCTACTGCTAGTAATCCCCTTGCTGCTGCTAGCCGCTTGCGATGGCTCGCCTGCCAGCACCCCCACTGCTGCCCCACCCACCCTCACCCCGCTGCCCTCCACCCCGCTGCCCTCCACCCCGCTGCCCGCCAGCGCAACCAGCCCGCTGATCGGTAGCCCCGGCGAGCAGCTTGACGAGACGGCGGTCATTGGGCTGGCGAAGGCTGCCGCCGACCAGCTACCCTCGCCACCCCGCATCTACGAGCGCGACAGCAGCAGGGCGCAGGAGTGGCCGGGGCAGGCGGGTTCGCTGCCCGCCAGCCTCGATGTCTGCGGGGCGATGATGGCCGCCGAGGACAATCCCGGCTGCACGCCGCCGCTGACCCTCACCCTCAGCCTCAACAGCACCGACGGCACCACGCTCGTCACCTTCCAGAGCGACTGGCAGAGCGCGGCGGGGCCAAAGAGCCATAGTTGGCAGTTCAGCGTGCAGCGCAGCCGCCGCAAGGCTACCTTCCTCAAGGAGGAGGGTGACCCGCTGCCAGTGCTACCGATGTTAGTCAGGTAGGTTAGTGGGGCTGGCGTAACCACAGCCGTGCGCTCAAGCGGCAAGCAGCAGATGGGCTAAACCCGCCGCCAGCAGTTTGGCCGCCTTCGTCGCATAGGGGTAGTCCTCAATCGCAAACTGCTGCTTCGCGCCAATGGTGGCGAGGTGCTGCTTGAAGGGGGCGTGGCCCATCAGCGGGTAGATGCGCTCCAGGGCAGCGGCGGCGGCGTAGAGGGCGTGGGCGGCTTCGTTACGCCCATTATTGGCAGCCACCTTGCCCGCAATATACAGCTTCTTCGCCTTCGCCGCCCGCAGAGCCAGCACCAACTCAAGGTCAATGCGGTACTCGTCCCCACTGCGCAGCAGCATGAGTGGTACGTTTAGCTGCGGCCAGCCACTCTCTCCGCCCACCGCTGCGAGGCTGAGGGCGATGCTGTCACCTTGCACTGTAAGCTCTAGCGGCTGATCGAGCAGCCGTTGCCAGCCACACTGTTGGGCATAGGCAGCCATTGCGGTCAGCCAGTCGCTCCGCAGGCCGCCGCTGTCGTTGTCCAGTAGTTGCAAGACGGTGGCTGGGGTAAAGAAGTGGTCGCCAATGCCGACCGCCCGCGCCAGCACTGCATGGTGTTCGACGTAGAGGGTGGCGGCCAGCAGCAGGCGGGTACCGTCGCTGACCAGCAACCAGGCGCAGGTAAACTGGCCCGCCAGCAGGCAGGCGACGAATTGACGGGCTGCTTCGAGGATGGCGGGGTCTGGCACCCTAGCGGCTACCGACCAGGGTCAGGGCTTCGCTCAACTCCTGTTCGCGCTGGCCGACCACGTCGATCTCCTCTGGGTCTTCCCGTGCGCCCTCAAGGGCCAGCTTGCTGGTGGTGAACTTGAGGGACACCGGGTAGTCGCCATTGAAGCAGGCCATGCAGTGGGTATTGTGCGGCAGGCCGACCGCCCGTTGCAGCCCAGGGATGCTGAGGTAGCCGAGGCTGTCAGCCCCGATGTGCTGGCGAATCTGGTCTACCGTCATGTTGGCAGCGATCAGTTCCTTGCGCGTAGCGGTATCTACGCCAAGATAGCAAGGATTGAGCATGGCAGGCGAGTGGATACGCACGTGTATCTCTTTCGCGCCCGCTTTGCGTAGCAGGGCAACGATGGGCGGCGTGGTTGTGCCGCGCACGATGCTATCATCCACCACCACCACCCGCTTGCCACGCAGCACCTCTGGCAGGGTGTTGAACTTGAGGGCTACCCCCTGGCTGCGTAGCTGCTGGTTGGGCTGGATGAAGGTGCGGCCAATATAGCGGTTCTTGACCAGCCCCTCGGCGAAGGGGATACCCGCCTCTTGGGCGAAGCCAATCGCAGCAGGCCACGCGCTGTCTGGCACGGGGATCACCACGTCAGCCGCGACCGGGTGTTCCTGGGCAAGGATGCGGCCCATCTGTTGGCGCACCATGTAGACCGACTTGCCGTTGATCACGCTATCGGGGCGGGCAAAGTAGATATACTCAAAGGAGCAGAGGGCTTTGCGCTCCACCCGCAGCAGCGAGTCGCTGTGCAGGCCGTTCTCGTCGAGGATCAAGATTTCGCCGGGGTCAACCTCGCGCTCGGTCTCCGCGCCGACCGTTTGCAAGGCACAAGACTCGCTGGCGACTACCCAGCCCTCCCCCAGCCTGCCAAAGCAGAGCGGGCGCACGCCGAGGGGGTCGCGCACGGCATAGAGGGCAGCGGGGGTGAGGATGACCAGCGAGTAGGCACCAGAGAGGCGGGGCAGGGCAGCCTTGATCTTCGCCAACCAGGTCGCGCCGGGGGTGTCTACGATCAGCTTGCCGATCACTTCGCTGTCGGTGGTGCAATTGAACTTGTAGCCCTGCTCGTCCAGTTCGGAGCGCAGGTAGTGAGCGTTGACCACGTTGCCGTTGTGCGCGATAGCCATCTCGCCCAAGACCGGGTCGCGGACGACGAGCGGTTGGGCGTTGGCGACCACGCTACTACCAGTGGTCGAGTAGCGGGTGTGGCCGATAGCCAGGTGGCCGCTAAGCTGCTGCAAGTCCTCCTCGCCGAAGCTCTGGGCGACCAGACCCATGTGGGTGCGTACCTTAAGCTGGGGCGAGCCGTCGGTGGTGGCGATGCCCGCGCTCTCTTGGCCGCGATGTTGCAGGGCGTAGAGGCCGAAGAAGGTCAGGCGGGCCACATCAAGCTCGTGCTGGGGGTCGTAGATGCCGAACACGCCGCACTCCTCGTGCAGCTTGTCGTCCTCAAACTGGCTAAGATCATACTCGTTCACTAGCTACTCCCTTGATCCATCTAAGTGCAAGCTGATGTACAAACACTAATCTTTATCATCTGTCGCGTGGTCGCGGTAGGTTCGCCATTGTTGCAAACCCACGCTTGGATTGTTGTCGAAGTGGATAAACTCGCCGCCCTCGGTGTCCACTGCCGACCAGCCAGTGGCAGCGCAAATCGCGGCAAGTACGCTAATCACTTCGTCACCCCCACGCATATGGAGCATTACACTCTCAACAGGGTCATCCTTACCAATGTTAAACTCGATTGAATAGTCGGCAGCCTCAAGTTCGCCCCAGGTCGGGTCGCTAAAGTCAGCAGTGGAGCAGACTGCCTGCAAGCGGCTGACCACCTCAGCCAAAGGGCCAAGCGGCTGAGGCTCAACATCGTCTAGCTCATCAAAAGTGGTAATACCCTCTGGCACGTGCAGCAGCAATACATCCCAACTCATATAGTCGCTCCTCTAACCAGCGCAGGCGCACCATAGAGTGCGCCCGCTTGCTTTACTGCTAACTAGTTTTCCGCTTGCTCGTCTGCGTGCTGGCTGCGGTGCAACCCCGACTGGCCGTCAGGGGTGGCTTCTAGCTGGGCAGCGGCCTGCTGCACCAGCCGCCCGAAGCTAGATTCGTTCAGGGCGAGGCCGTCATCCTGCTGGCGGCTGTAACCCAGTTTCGGCTGAGCCACCTGGGGCATTGGGGGAGGGGGAACTGCCTTCTTCTCGCGTGGCTTGGGGGTAAAGGGACGGTCGGGGGTGAACTTGCTATACTTCATGGGGCTACCTTTATCTTTCCATCTTCTATGATTAGTGATTGTGGTTCTTAGTAAACGCGCAAATCGCTGGCTCCTCTGCCGCATCAAAAGGGTTGGAGACAGCCATTAGCTCCTGCTTGCGCGTAGCAGTCTCAGCTTTACAAGCTAGCTGAACCGCAACTGCTGCCCGCATCGTGCGCTCCTGTTCAGCCTACATAGGAGGGGAGTCCCCTCTAGCTGCCGCCGTGTAAGCTATTTGTGAGCCAATACACATCCCCAGCCTTCGCATTAAGTGTACCACACAGGGGGGAGGGCGATCAAATATCGCCGTAGGCCTGATGCAGGTCAGCGAGAGAGAGGTCGAGCAGGCGGCTGTCGCCCTGGGGGTCGTCGAACGAGCGCACCTGGAGGCGCGGGGCGGCGGTCACTTCACCGATATTGTAGATCGAGATGTCGAACTCGCTGCACAGGTCTACGAAGGGGCGGAGGTCGTCGTTGCTCACTTCGCAGAGGATGCGCCCGGCCCACTCGCCGAACAGCACCGAGGTTGCGGTGCAATAGTCGGACTCGTCGAACAGGTAGCCCGCCCAGACTTCTGCGCCGAGGCCGCCGCCCACGCACATTTCGCTGAGGGTGACGGCTACGCCCCCCTCACTGCAATCGTGGCCCGCGTGGATGTAGCCTGCAGCGGCGGCCTTGAGGTAGCACTTGTAGAGGTTGGCTTCGTGGGCAGCATCTAGTGAGGCTGGCCGACCATGGGGCTGGCCGAGCAGCATGGTGGCGTACTCGCTCCCCCCCAGCCCGTCACCCTCGCTGGGCCGTTGCAGGCCGAGCAGCACGATCTGGTGGCCTGCGTGCTTGAGGCCGAGGCTGATCGCCTTGCTAGCGTCGGGCAAGAGGCCCGCCATGCCCACAACTGGGGTGGGGTAGACGGCCACGCCGCTGGTTTCGTTGTAAAGGCTGACATTGCCGCTGATTACCGGGATGTCGAGGCTGCGGCAAGCGTCAGCCAGGCCGTGTACCGCCTGCTCAAACTGGTAGAAGACTTCGGGGTTCTCTGGGCTGCCGAAGTTGAGGCAGTCGGTGACGGCAAGCGGGGTCGCGCCAACACAAACCACGTTGCGGGCAGCCTCGGCCACCGCCAGTTGGCCGCCACGATAGGGGTCGAGATAGCAGTAGACGCTGTTGCAGTCGGTGCTGAAGGCCAGAGCCGCCTGCGACCCCCAATCCTTGAGCCGCACTACGGCAGCGTCGCCCTGACCAGGGGGCAGGACGGTATTGCTCTGGATCGTGTGGTCATACTGGTGGTAGATGCTACCCTTGCTCCGCAGGTTGGGCTGGGCAAGGAGCCTGAGCAGGGCTGCGCTGTAGTCGGGATCGCGGGGGAGGGCCGCCGCCAGGTCGAAGGCAGCCTCTGCGTCGAGGTAGGCAGGGCGGCGGCTGGGCCGCTGGTAGACTGGTACTTCGTCGGTCAGGATGTGGGCGGGGATGGCCGCTACCTCGCGGCCCGCGTCCACGATGCGTACCAGCCCGTCGTCCGTCACCTCGCCGACAATATCGGAGTGCAAGTCCCAGCGGTCGCAGATCGCCTTGACTGCGGCCTCACGCCCGCGCTTGACCACAATCAGCATACGCTCCTGACTCTCGCTCAACATCACCTCGTAGGCGGTCATGCCGCTCTCACGGCGGCTCACCCGGTCTGTGTGCAGGATTACGCCAGCCCCCCCGCGACTGGCGCATTCTACGCTGCTGCTGGTCAGGCCTGCCGCGCCCAGGTCTTGCATACCCACAATGTGGTCAGTCTTTGCCAGTTCGAGGCAGGCTTCGAGCAGCAGCTTCTCCAAAAAGGGGTTGCCGACCTGCACTGCGGGCCGCTTCTGCTCGTTGTCCTGCGCCAACACGTCGCTGGCGAAGGTCGCGCCGTGGATGCCGTCGCGTCCAGTATCGGCTCCGACCAGCATCAGGCTGTTGCCGACCCCGCTAGCCGCCGCCAGGATGATCTCCTCCTGTCGGGCCACACCCGCGCACATCGCATTGACCAGGGGATTATCGGCGTAGGGGGCGGCGAAGTAGACCTCGCCGCCGACGGTGGGGATGCCAATGCAGTTGCCGTAGCCACCAATGCCCGCCACCACGCCGTTGAGCAGGTAGGAGGTGCGGCCCACATCTGGCAGGCCGAAGCGCAGCGAATTGAGCAAGGCGATGGGCCGTGCGCCCATAGTGAAGATGTCGCGGATGATGCCGCCTACACCGGTGGCCGCTCCCTGGTAGGGTTCGACCGCCGAGGGGTGGTTGTGCGACTCGATCTTCATCACCAGAGCCAGCCCCTCACCAATGTCTAGCACGCCCGCATTCTCGCCCGGCCCCTGGATTACGCGGGGGCCAGTGGTGGGGAACAGCTTGAGCAGCGGTTTGGACGACTTGTAGCCGCAATGCTCGCTCCACATCGCCCCGGTCATCGCCAGTTCGACGAGGGTGGGTTGGCGGCCCAGCTTCTCGACCAGCAGCCCGTACTCGCTGCGGCTGAGGGCAACTTCGGCTAGCAGGCGGTCATCAATCTGGCTGTCGGCAATCGGCAAATCGGCGGTCAAAACTTTGCTCTCCCTCGCTAAAACGAGCAACCGCCCTCGGCGGGCGGGCGCAAGATAATTATAACATATCTACGTGCTTCAGCCGGGGAGGGGCTGCGGCTGGGCTGCGGGCTGGCGCAACTCGTGGGTCAAGAGGCCCAGGGCGGCAAGCATGGGCAGCAGACTGAGCGGCAGCGTAGCATAGCCAGCCAGGCGCGCCAGCGGCAGCAGCCAGCCGAGCAACAGCACTACTGTCCAGCGGTCGCGTTGCCCATCGGCCAGCCCGCGCATATGCGCCGCCAGTATGAGGCCGGGTAGCAGCAGCACAGTCAGGTCGTGGGGTAGCAAGTGGTAGCTGGTTAGCACTGCCCCGATCACCGTAGCAGCAAAGAGTAGCGGCCAGCGTTCGCTTTGTGGGTGCCAACCTGTTCGCTGCCAAAGCCAGAGCAGCAGTGCCACTGTCGCAGCGGCTAGCAAGAGGAAGGCGATGTTATTGGCAGGCCCAATACCGAACAGGTTGCTGGTCAGCCCCCGCCACGACTGCATGATGAACGGATTGACCACCGCCAGGCTGGGCCAGTTGCTAGTTTTGAGCAGGATCGTGGCGTACCCCAGCGGCCAGTCGAAGCCAGCAGCCGGTACAGCCAGCAGGTAGAAGGCAAGTGTAGCAACAGCAAAGCCCTTGACTGCCTGCCAACGGCGCATAAAGACTATTACTAGCAGAAAGAGCGGCAGCAGCTGCGGCTTGAACAGGAGCAAACCGAGGCTCGCCCCAGCAACAAACTCATTACCACGGATGAACCAGTAGTAAGCAAGACTGAGACCGAGTAGCAGCAGCAGCGAGGTTTGGCCGAGAAGGAAGGTAGTAAACAGTGGATAGTAAGTGAGAGTTGCCAGGCAGTAGAGAATGAGGTTTGCGCGGCTTAGCCTTTGCAGGAGGGGTAGAGAACAGTAGAGTTGGTAGATAAGGAAAAGCAGCAGCAAGTTGGTAACGCTCCATACCAGGAACGAGCCACCAAGCCCAAGACCGCCATAGATTGGCGCGAAGATTGCGGCCAACAGGGGGGGATGATTAAAGGGCAACAGTTCTTTGTGCAAGAAACCGGCTGAGGTGTTGCTTATCTGCACCCGATCCTGGGTCGCCAGGTCGTAGAGGTGGGCCGCATCACCGTTGTGCAGAATAGCTGCTCCAGTCATCATTTGGAAGAAGTCGGTGCGGGCAGCATAGCGATCCATGCTGCCGCTGCTGCTCACCTGCTGCCAGGTCAGGGTGCCGTAGGCAAGCAGCACGAACAAGAGGAAAGGCAGTAGCAGGCGGGGGCGTAGTGCTGAGGCTAGCATCTAGCGCACTTCCCCAAAGCTAGCCCGCAGGCTGGCGAAGAAGGGGAGGCCGTCGGCCCCGCCCAACACCGTCTCGGTTGCCCGCTCTGGGTGGGGCATCAGGCCGAAGACGTTGCCGCGCTCGTTGCAGACCCCCGCCACCCCGCCGACTGAGCCATTCACCTCTACTGCTGCGCCCCCCTCATCGCAGTAGCGTAGCACCGCCTGCCCGCTCGCTTCCAGGGCGGCCAGTTGCGCTGGGCTAGCGTAGTAGCTGCCATCACCGTGGGCGATAGGCAGGCGGTAGATGCGCCCGCGCTCCAGCCCTACGGTGAAGGGGGTCGCCTGCGCCGCCTCGTCTACGCGGACGTGAACCCACTCGCACTGGAAGCGCAGGCTGGCGTTACGGCGCAGCACACCTGGCAGCAGCCCCGCCTCGGTCAGTATCTGGAAGCCATTGCAGATGCCCAGCACAGGGCCGCCCGCCTCGGCGAAGCGGCGCACTGCCGCCATGATCGGCGAGAAGCGCGCGATAGCCCCAGCGCGCAGGTGGTCGCCGTAGCTGAAGCCGCCAGGCAATACCAGCGCGTCAAAGCCAGCCACGCTCTCCTCCTTGTGCCAGATGAACGCTGCCTGTTCGCCCAGCACATGGTCAACCGCGTACTTCGCGTCCGCGTCCCCGTTCGAGCCGGGGAAAACGATCACCCCTACTTTCACCCTCGCCTCCTCAGCTTCAGCCATGCCTGGGCCAATTATACCACAGCCACTACTTCTTCTGGAAAACCACGGCCAGATCGTCGGCGTAGCCCTTGCGCCAACCGGCCTCCTTACCCAGGGCGGCGGCCAGTGCGCTGCTACGCGGCAGCAGCACAGTATTGACCTTGTAGCGGTCGAGCAGAGCGGGCCAGTTGGGCGCGAGACTGGTGATGCTTATATAGTCATCAAACACTGCGCCGCGATATACGTCTACCCGACCATCAATGAAGACGCGATGCTGGGGGTAGAGGCGGTAGATCAGGTAGCCCCCCCAGCCGAAGTCGTTGAACAGGCGGGTGTCGCTCGGCAACTGGCTGAGGTAGGTAGCGGCGGCAGCGGGGTAGGGGAAGGTGCCGTCCAAGCGCGCCTCCCTCTGGGTCTGCGCCCCCGGTGCGGTCAAGATCAGGCCAGCAATCAGCAGCAGACTAACAGTGCCAAGTAGCCAGTTGAACCGCCCTTCGCCAGCCGGGGCTGCTTCTTCGTCCTCGCGACCGAGCAAAGGCCAGGTCTGAGCCAGCCCGCGGCCCAACAGGGGCAGCACCATCACGGCGTAGAGGGGGGTAGTGTAGGCACCCTGCAAGCCTAGCCAGGTGAAGGCGACCACGATGCCTAGCTCGGTCAGGTCGAGATAGCGGGTGAGGGCCAGCCGCCAGCGGGTGC
>JAYUUN010000114.1:0-26210 GCA_043754535.1 Chloroflexota bacterium
TGCAGCTCGTCCATATGGTTTTGGAGTCGCCAGCCGCTCTGGTAGCCGATAGCGTAGGCAAAGAAGCTGAGCGGGCGACTAGCGGTGATCGCCGCGTCAAGCTGGCGCAGCGAACCGGCAGCAGCGTTGCGTGGGTTGGCGAACAGGGGGCCACCCTTCGCCAACTGCCGCTGGTTGAGCCGCTCGAACGCGCTGCGCTTCATATGAATCTCGCCGCGCACCTCTATGCTGAATTGTAGCTGCTCGCTATCCCCTGGTTGCCCATCAGCTTGCTGCTTGGACAGACTGAGTTGGCTATGCTCGTCCACTTGAGGGGGAAGCTGGCTCTCGAAGGCCGCTAGTTCCTGCTTCAGCCTGCCGCTCTGCTCCCCACCAGGACGCAACTTGAGTGGCACGCTGGCGACAGTGCGCACGTTGGCAGAGACTTCTTCGCCTACCGCGCCGTCGCCCCTCGTCGCCCCACGCCGAAACTGGCCGCTGGCGTAGGTAATCGCCATCGCCAGCCCGTCAATCTTTGGCTCAACAACGAACTGCAACTGCTGTGTCCCTGCCAGTTTGTAAACGCGGGCGGCCCAGGTGCGGAGGTCACTCTCACTAAAGATGTTGCTCAAGCTCAACATCGGCACTGGATGCACCACTTGCTCGAAACCATCACGCGGCTTGCTGCCCACACGCTGGGTGGGCGAGTCGGGGGCGACAAGCTCTGGGTGCTGGTTCTCGATCCCCCGCAACTCGCGCATCAGCAGGTCGTACTCGGCATCGCTGACGGTAGGGTTGTCCAGCACGTAGTAGCTGTAGTTGTGTTGCTCGATCTCGTGGCGCAGGGCTTCCACGCGCTGGTGCAGCTTCTCCTCGTCGGGCGTAGCGTTCATCGTCCTCTCCTGGCTGGTCTGTCCTATTGTACCTGTTTCGGGGGCGGGCGGCAAGGGGTGCAGCTATCAACCCGATGTGGCTGGCTGCATCTGCCCTCTGCCAGAGCCGAACGGCAGCGCGCAAGCCAATTATTGTCAGGAGAGGTGGTATAATAGAAGCTGTCCCATCTTCAACTAGCGAGGCCACCTTTGCCAACGATCAACCCCGCTCTCTACCGAGTGATGCAGTTTTTGCTAACCCTGACCTTCCGCCTCTACCTGCCGACCACAATTCGCGGCAAGCGTAGGCTGCCGCC
Source organism: Chloroflexota bacterium (assembly GCA_043754535.1). Lineage (GTDB taxonomy): Bacteria > Chloroflexota > Chloroflexia > QHBQ01 > QHBQ01 > JBBROH01. Next base: position 1,169 of record JAYUUN010000114.1, read on the forward strand.
TGGCCCCTACATTCTGGTTGCCAACCACAGCAGCAACCTCGACCCGCTGCTGCTTGGCTGGGCAATGCGACCCACCCCCATCTACACGATGGCGAAGGCTGAGTTGTGGGCGGTGCCAGTAGTGCGCTGGTTGGTTGCTAACCTGGGTGCCTTCCCTGTGGATCGCAACCTCAAGGACACACAGGCGATGCGAACCTCGCTCACCGTGCTGAAGGGGGAGCAGGTGTTGATGATCTTCCCAGAGGGGACGTTTAGCAACGAGGGTACTCCCTTGCCGATGCACAACGGAGCCGTGCGCCTGGCAGTCAAGCTGCGCTGCCCAATAGTACCCGCCTACCTGGACGGTACCTACCGCGCCCTGCCGGGGATGGCCCGCTTTGCGCGCCCGGCTCGCCTGCGGGTAATCTTCGGTCGCCCGCTTGACCTTGCCGCCTACTATGACGTGCCACTCACCGAGCAGCGTTCGGCAGCAGCGGTGGCAGAGATGGAGCGGGCGGTGCGGAGCCTGCGCCCCCGCCGCTAGCTTGTGCCAATGCCTCCTGCTGCGCCAGATAGCCAGCCTCCCAACTGAGCGCATCGCCCTCTGGCAGGTCGGCCACGCCCAGCCGCCCCATCAGGTGCAGCACTTCAGCGCGGTGGCTCATGCTGTGGCTGGTCAGGTGAACTATAGTGCCACCAAAGCTCTTGCGCGTGGCTGGCTGATCAAGGTAGTCTTCGTAGCTGTCGTCCAACCGCCCCTCGGCTTGCAACTTGCGCGCGATGGCAGCGAACTGAGGTGCTACCCGATCCAGCCGCTCAAGCATACCGCTGATGCTGCGTTGGTCCACGCTACTGCCCTGCGGCAGCGTCTGTGGACGTTCGTAGAGCAGGTCTGTCCAGGCTTCCATGTTGCTGATCATGTGGCTGAAGGTTTCGCGCAAGGTTTGCTGGCCGAGGTCGAAGTAGCAGTCTAGTTGCTCGTCGTTCAAGTCGCGGCAGAGTAGTAGCAGACTGCGGGTAGTGTCAGCATCATGCAGCAGCAGCCGATCCAGGATGTCCATGCCAGGGTTGCTCCTTAGTTGTTGAAGGTAGCGCGATAGATCGCCCCACCCGCGTCGTCGCTGATGTACATTGCGCCGTCCTTGCCAAAGGCCACATCTACTGGGCGACCCCATGACTCGCCATTGACCAGCCAGCCGCTGACCGCCACCTGCGACCCCTTGCTCATCTCGCCAGGGCGCAAAGAAACGAAGCGCACTTCGTAGCCGTAGATCGGCTCGTGCAGCAGCGAACCGTGCATCGCCAGGAAGATGCCGTTCTCATAGTAGGTAGGTAGGTGCGCGCCGCCAGTGTAGAAGCGCATCCCTAGCGGAGCCATGTGTGCGGGCAGGCCGACGGCGGCGACTTCCTTGCCCTTGCAGAAGTCGGCGGGCTTACCGAAGGCGGGGTCGGGCTGGAGGTTGGCAGAGCTTGGCGGGTTGCCGATGCAGTAAGGCCAGCCGTAGTCAGCCTCGTGGATCGGGGTCAGGTAGTCGGGCGGAAAGTCGTTACCCGCCTTGTTGCGTTCATTGACTGCGGCCCACAGTTGGCCGCTGCGCGGGTCGAAGTCTAGGCCAACGGCATTGCGGAGGCCACTGGCGTAGATGCGCCCACCGCTGCCGTCCTCGTTGAACTTCATGATCGTTGCCCGGCGCGGGTCGCCCTCCTCACACAGGTCGCAGTCCGACCCCATGCTGACGTACATCTTGTCGTCGAGGCCGAAGATCAGGCTGCGGGTGTCGTGATTGACCCCAGTTGCCAACCCCTGACTGTAGCCGCTGGGCAGGTCTGCGATCTTTTGGCCCGCGTCGCTGGCTGCTAGCTGGCCGTCCTGGTAGGCGAACCGCCAGACCCCCTTTTCGCTGGCAACATAGAGGTAGCCTTTGTGGAAGGCAAGGCCGTGTGGCTTGTCCATCTCTGCTACGTTGTCCACGAAGACTCTCGCGTCGTCGGTTACGCCGTCGTGGTTGCGGTCGGGGAAGACGACCACCTCACCGTTGCGGGTGTTGGCTGAAAAGAGGTCGCCGTTGGGCGCAAACGTCAGCAGGCGCGGCCCCCGGCTGGTGGCAAAGAGGCTGATCTTCATCCCTACTGGCCCGGTCAGGGTATGCGGCTTCGCCCAATGGTTGTTGTCCTTGAAGCGGTCGGGGATCAGCAGGGTAGTGGCGACCATCTGTGGGCTAGGTGGGACGGGGTAGCCGCTGATCTGGGTGCCAAGCAGGCCGAGCAGTACCTCGTACTGCGTCCCCTTGTTCTCCGCATGATACTCGAAGCGGTTACGCTCAAAGTACTGCACGGTATAGTTTTTACCGTCGCTGCTGCGTTCGGCAAACTCCTCGCTGATCGGGTAGCCGTAGAGAGCTAGACCGCCGTGCTGCTCCCAGTAGACCCGGAAGGAGTTGCAGAGGCTGTGGCCGGTCGGCGCGAAGTAGAGGCACGCGCTGTTCTGCGGGTAGTTAGCCCGTTGGAAGGCTGTGCCTTCGCGCCCCCGCACTAGGTTGCGCCCCAGGAGGCCGAGCAGCACGCGGTAGGGGTCGTTGTTCTCTGGGTGGAACTCGAAGCGGTTGCGCTCGAACCACTGGCTGATATAGAGGCGGCCATTGGTCGGGCTGACCTCGCTGGCCTCTGGGCTGATCGGGTAGCCGAACTGGGCCAGGCCGCCGTGTGCCTGCCAATAGCTGAGGAAGCCATGTGTGTCGGCCAGGCTGAAGCCGGTCTGGGGGAAGCTGATCTCGCCCGCCGCCTGGGCCTGCCCGCCAGTGAGGCTGGCAAGGACGAGTAGGGTGAGCAGGAAGCGGGTCGCCAGTTTATATCTAATCTGCAAAGTTGCACCTCAATCTATGCTTTCTACCTCAATAACGAATGAGTAGGGCAACGGTTGCGCTTACATATAGCCAGGCTAGAGTAGCAACTCCGCCATCACGCGCAGGCTCTCTGGCTGCTCGACGCTGCACACCATGGTTGTCACCCGCGACTGCCGCCACTGGACGAGTAGCTCTGCAATGCGCTGCTTGGGGCCGCAGAGGGCCACCTCATCCACCAGTGCGTCAGGGACTGCTGCCGCTGCGTTGCGTTTCTGGCCGCCCAGGTAGAGGTTTTGTATCTCCTGTGCCGCCGCTGCGTAACCGTAACGGGCCGCCAGGTCGAAGTAGAAGTTTTTGCCGCGTGCGCCCATGCCTCCGATGTAGAGCGCGAGGGTTGGCTTCACCTTCTCGCGGCAGGCGGCTACGTCGTCACCGAGGATCACCGCGACGGTAGGGGCGATCTCGAACTCCGCCCCTTGCGTCCGCTTCGCCAACCCCTCGTCCAGGGCGGGTAGCATATCGCCCTCTCGTGCGGGGGCGTAGAAGACTGGCAGCCAGCCATCAGCGATCTCGCCCGCCAGCGCAACGTTCTTTGGGCCGAGGGCGGCCAGGTAAATCGGGATTTGGGCGCGCTCTGGGTGGATGGTCAGGGTGAGCGGCTTGCCCAGGCCACTGCCGCCGCTGATCGGTATCTGGTACTCTGCACCCGCATAGGTGAGCGGCCCCCGCCGCGCCCACACCTGCCGCAGAATCTCTACATACTCGCGGGTGCGGGCCAGCGGCTTGCCGTAGGGCTGCCCATGCCAACCCTCCACTACCTGCGGCCCAGACACGCCAAGGCCGAGCAGCACCCGCCCTCCACTGAGCAGGTCGAGGGTGGCGGCGGTCATCGCGGTCATCGCAGGGGTGCGCGCTGGTATCTGCATCACGCCAGTGCCAAGCTTGATGCGGCTGGTTAGCGCGCCTAGCCAGGCCAGCGGGGTGATCGCGTCCGAGCCATACGCCTCCGCCGTCCACACCGAGTCGAAGCCCAGCCGCTCTGCCTCTTGCACCAGGGCTACGCTGTCCTGGGGCCCCGCCCCCCAGTAGCCGAGACTCAATCCTAGCTTCATCCTGCACCTCCTTGCCTGCCGCGATTGTAGCAGACTGCTAGCAGATCGGCAACTGGGGCTGGCGAGCGGCAGCGGTGGTGCAGAACTTGCCGCTATGTGTCACACTAACCGTGTAAGTGTGAGGAGGAGAAGTGCGTTGCTGCGTTGCCTGACCTGCCTGACCGAGAACCCACCCGGCTTCAAGTTCTGCCGCCAGTGCGGTACTCCCCTGACTACCCCACCCGAAGACGAGCGGCGGTTGATCACCGTGCTGTTCGCCGAGATCGCTGGTTTTGCCGCGATCAGCGAGCAACTACCGCCAGAGCGGGCGGGCGAATTGATTGATACCACCTACTCCGGCCTCGATTTGGTAGTCGCTACCTATGATGGTACGATTGACAAGTACATGGGCGACACGGTGATGGTGCTGTTTGGTGCGCCCCGCGCTCATGAGGACGACCCCGCCCGCGCCCTCCGCTGCGCCCTGGGGATGCTGGGCTGGGTAGCAGACTACAACGCCCGTAACGCGCACCTGCTCTCCCGCCCGCTGGCGATGAAGATTGGGGTAAACACGGGGCTGGTGGTCGCGGGCCGCTTTGGGGCCGACAGCCTGGGCCGCGCCTACAGCGTGATGGGCGATGCGGTCAATCTTGCTGCCCGCCTCCAGGGGATGGCCCAGCGCAATGAGGTGCTGGTTGGCGAGAGTAGCTACCAGCAGGCGCGGGTGCAGTTCGTCTGGCACGAACTAGGCAGCACTCCCGTGCGTGGCAAGGCGCAGGCGGTGTCGGTCTACCGCCTGGTCGCCGCCGAGCAGGAGACTGGCACTGGGCGCGGCTTGCCTGGCCTCTACTCGTCGGTGGTTGGCCGCGAGTTGGAGACCACTGCGCTGGCCGAGGCGGTGGCTGACCTGCGCGGCGGTCGGGGCCGTATGGTCGCTCTCTTTAGCGAGGCTGGCTTGGGCAAGAGCCGCCTGTTGGACGAGGCTACTGCCGTGGCTGCGATTGGCGACCCTGCGATCCCCACCCTCTTTGGCCGCTGCCTCAACTATGGCGCGCAACGTGAGTACCAGCCCTGGCAGGATGTGATCCGCCGCCTGCTGGCGATCAGCAGCAGCGATGGTGCGCTGGCCCAGTTCGAGGCGGGCGCGACCCGGTTGGGGCTGAGCGAAGGCCAGGCGGCGGCGATCAGCCAGATGCTCGGCGTGGCGGCGGAGGCTGGCCCACGTAGCCCCGACGAGCAGGCCACTGAGGACGCTGCTGCTGTCGCTGCCCTGCTCCGGGCTGCCACCGCCAGCCGCCCCCTACTCGTCGCTCTGGAGGACTTGCATTGGGCTGACCAGCCGACGCTGGCGATGCTGCCGCTGCTGCTGCCCCAATTGGCTGGGCTGCCGCTGCTGTTCGTCTGCACCAGCCGCCCTTATGGTGCCGCCGCCGAGCGCATACGCGCCCTGGCCGCCAGCCTGCCGATGCAGAGCTTCGACCTACAACCGCTGACCGATGGCGAGGTGGACCACCTGCTCTGCAACCTGCTGGCGACCAACGCCCTGCCAGCGCAGGTCAGCGCGATCATGCTGGCGCGGGCAGCGGGCAACCCCTTCTACGTAGAGGAGTTCATTCGCACCCTGATTGAGCGCGGCTGGATGATCGCCGAGGAGGGTGGCTGGCGGTTCATGGCCGGTGAGATGATGTTGGAGGTGCCGCCCACCTTGCAGGGCATGATCGCCGCCCGCATCGACAGCCTGCCGCCCGGCCCCCGCCGCGCCTTGCAGGTCGCCAGCGTGCTGGGGCGCAGCTTCCAGCCAGATGTGCTGGCGGCCCTGGACGAGGCGGCGGCGCAAGCCCACAATCTCTTGCTGCTGGTTGAGCGGGCGGTGCTGCTGCCAGAGGATGATGGCCGCTACGCCTTCCGCCACACCCTCACCCAGGAGGTGGCCTACAACACGCTGCTGATCGAACGGCGCAGGCAGTACCATGCCGCCGCCGCCAAGCACTACAGCGCGCAACCGCTGCTCGACCCGCCCCGCGCCGTCGGCGACCTCGAACCGCTGCTCGAAGCGGCCTACCACTACAGCATCGCGGGCGAGTTCCAGGCCGCCTACGAGTTGATCAACCGCGTGGTAGACAGCAAGGAGCAGATGCCCTTCTCACGGCGGATGTTCCTCTGGGGCGGGGCGGCGACGATGGTCGAAATCCTCAACCGCCTGGCCGCCCCCAACTCGCTGGCCGCTATCACCGCGGTGGCCCAGGCCGAAGTGCTGAGCATTCTAGGGCTAGCTTACTACTACCTGGGCAACTCCACCCTAGCCGCCCACTACTCTAACCTGGCGGTGCCTATTGCCGAGGCCACCAACTACAGCGGGTTGGGTAGTATCTACAACCGCCTCGGTGTGATCTACGCCACCCTCGGCGACCTGCGTAAGGCAGTAGGCTACTACGAGCAGGCTCTGGCTGCAGCGGAGCGGAATGAGGACGTGCAGATAGTTGCACGCAGTCTGGTAAATCTGGGCTTGGCCCACTTGAAGTTGGGTGAGATGCGTTCGGCTAAGGAGTATACAGAGCGGGCATTGGTCTACAGTGAGCAATCTGGAGATTTGGACAACCAGAGTGCTTTGTTGAACAATTTGGGTGTTCAGAACGTAGCCCTTGGGTACCTGCAAGTAGCCATAGGATATCACAAGCGATCTGTAGAGATCGCAGAGCAGGTGGGTAATTATGTTGGTAAGATAGAGGCACTGAACGATATTGGTGTAGCCTATCGCGACCAGGGCAATATTGAGGATGCTATCGCTGTTCACCAGCAAGCTCTCACTGCTGCTGAGAGTAGCTCAGACAGCGGTATTCGGGTTTCGGTGCTCACTTTGCTCGGTACCGACTACACCGCACAAGGCGAGTACGAGCTAGCACTAGCCTACCATAGGCAGGCACTCAACACCCTAGATAACATAAAGGATCCATTTGAGCGTGGCGAAATCCTGGGTGGTACTGGTAGAACCTATTTGGCAATGGGAGATTACAAGATGGCAAAGAATTATCATAAGCAAGCACTGCAATGCTTTTTTCAGATCGGTGATTTGATAAGACAGGCTAGCACGATGAACTCTCTGGCAGCAGACTACAACTCACTTGGCCGGCCAAATGCCGCACTTGGTTATGCTGTGAATGCCCTACAACTGGCTAAGAAGGTAGAAGCACCTCTGGTCACTGCCAGTGCTCATTACGAACTTGGTCTCACGCAGCAATCTCTAGGCAATCTTGCGGCTGCGCGCAGTGCATACGAGGCTTCAATAGCCCTCCGCACTAAGTACCAGGATCGCAGATTGAAGAACAGTGAAGCTGCCCTCGCTTCGCTAACCACAGAAGGAAACCAGGCTGCCTCCAAATAGGAGATGACCTGGCTTTCCTAACTTGACACTAGACCTCAGTTGATAGCCCAGCCACCACCACGATCCGGTTCGGGGTTGGTGCTGCAAACACCCCATGAACCACTGCGGTTTGGGTCGGGGTTGCCGCCGAGCAGGGTGACGAGGTGCGAAAGCCACTTAAACATGAGATGTCCCCCCTTGCGTTGTGGGTACAGGTTGTCGAAGGTCGGTAAGTACATTACACCACTGTTCCTGGTTCTGTCAATAGCTTTGTCCACATTTCATCAAGAAGGCACCCTGCATTGCTGCGGGGTGCCTCCTCTGTAACTGACTAGAGTGCTAGCTTAGCTGACAGACCAGGAGCCACTTCGGTCCATGACGATGAGAGTACCTCTATCACCAGTGGCCCAGATCAAGCCAGTACTGTCCTGCTTCATGTAGGTCATCGAGGCAGGAGTACCCATGGTGCTAACAGACCATGAACCACTGCGATCCATGCTGACAGTTTTGCCCGCGCCAGTGATCGGGTCGTTGCCGAGGAACAGCACCATCGTGTCGGTGGGTGAGGTAGTGGCATTGATGCCAGCAGGCCGCATACTGCCAGCCAGCAGGCCACCAGCGAGTGCGCCGCTCGGTCGGTAGCCGCCAGTAGCCCGAAAGTCAATGACCGCCTTGCCGCTGCCTACGTTGATGCCAGGCACTACTGCCCACACCCCGTTGGTGACGCTGACTAGGGTGCCGTCGGTGGCAACCACGTAGCCGTTGGTCGGGTCGGACATATAGATGTCCTTGAAGTCGAGGGTCTGGGTGATGCCAGTGTTGATCACCGTCCAGTTCTGCACGGTGGCGTTGCAGTCACAACGCCAGACGGTCTTGTTCTGGCCGACGACGAAGCCCGCCCAGCTGTTGCCGTTGGGAACCATCATGCCGCCGTAGATGTTGTTGGTCGAGATGGGGGTGTTGGGGTAGTTGTACCACTTGCCGTCGTCCCAGCGGATCAGCACGGTACCAGCGTCGCCAAGAGCGATAACGTAGCCGCTGGCCCCCAGGCTGACGTTGTTGAGGTTACGGTTGGTGGGGCTGTTCTTGGCCTTCTTCCACTGGTCGTGGTCGCTGTCGAACTCGTAAATCTTGCCGCCATTGCCGACTGCGTAGCCGCTGCTGGCATTGGTCATGATCATCGAGTTGAGCAGGTCGCCGCCAGTGCTTTGCGCGACGTTCCAGGTGCCGGTGCTGCTCTGCTTGAGGATCACGCCGCTGTTGCCGCTGCGACCCAACGCCCAGCCGGTGCCAGTGGTAGGTACCTGAGCAGGGAAGGCACTATCGTAGAGCGTACCAGAGTAGGCGACCGGCTGGCCACCCTTGTGGCCGCCCGCGAAGGCGATGCTGGTGGTCGAGATGAGGGTGAGGACAAAGACGATAAGAGCAAGTTTGTACAGGCGAGAATGTGACATTTGGGTACTCCTCCCGTCAAGTTAGTAAGTCCTCATCCAGCGAGGACAGCAGGTTGATATCGGGTTACGCTCGGCTACTATCCTTAACGTAAGTGGACATGGCGTTGTTATGTTTCAGGGAAGCACAAAGCAGCTTCCGTGCCACCTGTGCTGTTGCTATTCTACCTGGTATTGTCCTTGCTGTCAATAGCTAGCTGCAATTTCGACCTCCGCTGGCGAGAAGTAGTCGCGTTTGGCGCAGTTGAAGCGAATGAACGGTGTTCAGGCCCGAAAACCGCCCTCTGCACCACTCAACAAACCTTACCAAATCCTTACCAAAACTCTACGCTGGCAATGATCGCTGCGCTACATGGAGCAAAAGGCTGGCTGTCTGCTGGCGTATACCAGCAGTAACGCGCCAGCAGCTTGTGAACAAACAGTGTCAATCCTGTTGTCGGCTTTGCGAACAAGGCGAGATTGGAGGGTTTAGCTGCTTGCAGACTACGCCAGCGGGTGGTGAGGGTTGCGCAAGTGGCTAGCTGGCTGGGGCAGTGAGCAGAGTTAACCCAACTTTTACCTGCGCGGCTGGGCTGGTTGGTCGCTATGTGGTATAATCAGGCTAGTAGGCGGCTGGAAAGGTCAACTTCGCCATGTTTGATAGCGGCTTCTTTGGTATTGGTATCCCCGAAATGATCATCATTGCCATCGTCGCCCTCGTCTTTATCGGCCCGGAGCGGCTTCCTGGGGTGCTACGCAACCTGGGCAACACCATCGCCAACCTGCGCAGTGGGACGGATGGTCTGCGGCAGGAGTTCCTCGCCTCAATGGCCGAGGTACGTGGCCCCCTGGAGGAGTTGCGCGCCCCATTCGAGGAGTTGCGCGCCCCGTTCGAGGAGGTACGCTCTGCCCTTGCTGGGGTGCAGAGCGACGGTCGCCGCACGCTGGAGGAGCTGCGCCAACTCTACAGCAACCCCGCTGCCGAGCCTCTGGGCGCAAACGAAGCTTACCTGGTCGAGGCTGGTGGCCCAAGCAGTGCCAGCCCGCGACCCGCCGCTATCGAGCCGAGCAGTGTGCCGCAACCTGCCGCTATCGAGCCGAGCAGCGTGCCGCAGCCAACCAGCCCAGTTTCAGCAGGCGATCATGCGGTGCGGCCCAGCCGCCGCGTGCGCCGTGTCCCCCAACGGAAGCCGCTAGCCCCGCTTGCCCCACCTGGGCTGAACGGCAGCAAGGGGGCGCACGAGCAGCAGTCTGGTGGGCAGAAGACGGACGATCTACCCCTCTTTGGCAGCAACATCGCCCTGATGAGTGAGACGGCGCACGCAGGCGGCGACACGGCGTTATGGCTGTCTACGCCCTCTACCGCGAGCCAGCAGTCGGGCAGCCCGGTGTCTACCGCAACACGCTAGTGGTCGCTCAGGATGAGAATGGTAGCATAGCAGTGCGCGCCCTGGACGACCAGCTTGAGGCTAGCTGGCGAGAGCGTTTGGCAGGTGGTGAACTGTGCTATTTCGATGGCGGTAGCTGGTCGCTGCGCTGCCTCTCCACCGCCGACCCAAACTTCTTCCACGCCCTGGCTATCGCGCTGCACTATGGCCGCGCCCACCTCGGCCCACCCAGCCAGCTTGACGGCGTGGATGCCGAAGCCGCCGCTGCCGACGTGTTCAAGCACCAGGTCGCTCCCGCCCACCTCTGGCGCGTGCTGCCTGGTGGTGAAGCTGAGCTGCTACGTCCCTTAGCGGCCAGCAATCAAACGATGGTCATGAACTTCATCGCCCCGATCCAGAGCGACTTGCCGCCGTCGGGCGAGTAGTCGGTGACTGTCACCATCGCGCCGCGCCCCTGGGTGAAGAAGTAGCGACCGAGCGACAGCCAGCCAGGGAAGCCGGTGCCAGTGCTGGCCGCCTGGTTGAGGCTGACCCGGCTGGTCTCGCCAGCACCGTCGCTGATCGTATAGACGGCGGCTGTAGTGTCGGGGTGGCCGTTGTCGAAGTAGGGGATGAAGGCGTAGACCTCATAGATGCCATTCTCCGGCAACTCTGGTAGCCAGAGAGCCGAGTTGCGGCTGCTGGCGGGGTTGGCGGTGGTGTAGGTGTAGAGGTTGGAGCCGAACTGCTCTGGGTTGCTGGGCAGCAGGAACCAACTGTTGGCTGGGATCAGGTTGGCCGGGGTGGTTACGCATTCGCTGTCATCCAGGCGCACCAGCGTAGTCCAACTGACTTCCTCCCCACGCACCAGGGTCATAAACTTCTCCCAATCCCAGTAAGGGCCGGGGTCGGTGTGGTTGTTCTGGCCGCCAAAGCGACCAGGGTGGTCGGGGTCAGGCACCTCGTTGTGGCCGAGGATGTGGGCGCGGTCAAGCGGTACCGGGTGGCGGCTGGCGATATCGCGCACCAGGGCGGCGGAAGCGCGGTACATCGTCTCGGTGTAGTACAGCCCCGCAGCGGCCAGGTTGTGGGCGAAGCCCTCGTGTTCGATGCCGATGCTAGTCTGGTTGTAACGCAGGTTGCCACAGTGGTAGGCGGTGTTGGCCTCAGGCACCATCTGGGTCACAGCCCCGCTGGTCGAGTCGATCACGTAATGTGCGCTGACCTGGGAGCGAGGGTCGGCGAAGACCTGGATGCCAACCGCTGCTGTCCCCTCAATATCATGAATGATAATTTTGTTGATGGTACTGGCAGGCCGCCCCTGCTGGCTGTAGTTGCCTGCCGCCGCTGGCTGAAATGTTGCACTGGCATAATCTGGATTGGGCATAGTTTGGCTGCCTCCACTTCGTTAAATTGGGCTTACCTTTACAACGAGCCGCCTATCTTCTGGCTCCGATTATAGCACCTGCGCCCAATCTGCACAAACCCGCTGCCACCTCCTTGCTAGCTGTACCTTACCACTACCTTACCGCCCCATTCTGGGGGTGAAAACAGCCAGCTTCGCCTGTAAACTAGTTTACAATGCAATCGTCCACCCTGATCTATAATGACTTTAGCAAGGGAACGAACCAGGCAGAACAAGAGGAAGGATGAGGCAATGAACGAGAGCTTGGCTAGAGAGGTTTATCTTCAGGCGGTCTCAGCACTGGCGCAGACGAGCGGCTTCCACTTCGTACAGTTCTTTGATGACCAGGACATTACAGGGCGAGAATTGCTGGCTGGGCCACGGCGGCGCGGCTCTGGCGAACTGGCAACCGCCCCAGCCCGCACTGCCCGCAAGTTCATGCTAGAAGGCTATGCTGCCCCCAACCAGCACGCCCACCTGACTGCGCGCAGCCTCGGCGTGCAACAGGGTGAGTGGCTGGTGGTCTGTGCAGAGCAACGGTCGCGCAACTATTGGCGCAGCGACGCAGGCTGGCAACGCATAGCAGATAACACCGCCGTCTATGCTGCCCGCACGATCATCGAGCTAGCTATGCTTGCTCCTCAGCTTGCCGTTAGCGTTGAACTAGTGAGCGAGGAGTTGATCGAGGGCGAAATCTGCCTGCGCCTGCAAACTACCCGCCCTGGCGAGGCGTATACCGTTTGGGTGAGCAAGGCTCGCCAGCAGGTAGTCTGCGTGGATGCCTTCGGCCCCTGGGGGTGGCACTCCACCTTGTTTAGCCAGATCGGGGAGCTAGTTGAGATTGTGGAGCCACGCTAATCGCCGCTCCCGCTCTCGCCTGGTACTCTCACGCTCTTGCGCCGTCCTCTCCTGCTCCTGTCGATCTATGTCGTCGTAGACACTGCGCTCTGTCGTATCCGGGTCTACATAGTCCAGCGGGTAGCCCACCAGTTCGGGGGCGCGATCCAGGAGGCTGACCTGGGCAACAATGCAGGCGAGGCCGAAGCTGAGGAAGGCGACCGTGACCAGCAGGCTGCTGACCAGCACCAGGAAGATGGCAAGGGCGAGGTGGTGGCCGGGGAAGCGCAAGGTGAACAGCCAGGCGTTCCGCAAGTGGTCACGCAAGCGGAGGTCGGGCCGAGCGGTGGTCATCGCCCAGACGTGCGCGATAAACTGCACCCAGATCACTGCTGCGTAGAGAACCACGCCGCTGATCGGGCCAAACTGCCGGGCCAACTGGCCGTAGAAGCTGATGTCGGCAACGACGACCAGCGAACCAAAGATAGTGATCACCCCCAACTGCCAGGCTTGCAGGAAGTGAGTCTGCATATCGCGGAAGAAGTCTGCAATGCTAACTCCTTCGTGCTGGGCCAGGGCGCGGGCCTGGTTGAACAGGGCGTAGGTGGCTGGGGCAGCGGTGATCACGGGTAGCAGTAGCAACAGGTAGAGGAAGTTGAGCAGGCCCATGATGTAGAACTCGCTCCACCACTCGCGTAGTGAGACGAGGATCACTCGCAGTGGTGACGGCAGCTTCTCCACCCTTGCTCCTTCCTAGAGTCAGCCCCTAAACTGCTCCCCCAGCCAGGCCGGGAGGGCGATGCTTTTTATAGCGGCCTGCTCCCACAGGGGAGAACAGGTTAAGGGTGAACTAGCCCTTTACTCCGGCGTAGGTCGAGCCTTCGACGAAGTAGCGCGAGAAGAAGGCGAAGATCAGGATCGCTGGGATGGTATTGAACATCGAGGCGGCCAGGATCAGGTTGACCTGTGAGGTGTAACCGTCCTTCAGAGCCGAGAGGCCGACGGTGAGTGGGAAGTAGTCGGGCGTGTTGAGGAAGATCAGCGGGTTCTGGAAGTCGTTCCATGACCCCTGGAACTCCAACACAGCCAGGGTCGCTAGCGCAGGTCGGGCCAGAGGCAGAATCACCCGTGAGTAGGTGGTGAACAGGCCCGCCCCGTCAATCGCCGCTGCCTCCTCCAGGTCCTTCGGGATGCTGCGGAAGAACTGGGTGAGCAGGAAGATACCACCTGCCCCCACCGCTGAAGGCAGGATCACAGCCCAGTAGGTGTTGACCAGGTTGATCTGATTGATGATGAAGTAGCGGGGCATCAGCAAGGCCACGCCGGGGATCATCAACGTCGCCAGCATCAGGGTGAAGACGAGATTCTTGCCCTTGAAGTCCAGGCGCGCAAAAGCGTAGGCTGCTAGCGAGCAGAGAAAGAGTTGCAGCACCACGTGGATCGCCGCCAGGAAGACGCTGTTGAACAGCCAGCGGGGGAACAGCGAGGTGCCGAGACCGATAGCCTTGAAGAATTGGGTGATGAAGTCGTCACCGCTAGCCTGTTGTGCGTTCCAAACACGGCTGTAGTTTTCTGGCTGCCAGTTCTGCGGCCAGAGCGTGGGTGGTGAGGCCAGCACTTCGTTCACCGTCTTGAACGAGCCGAAGAAGGCAAGGACGAACGGCCCCAACAAGATCAGGGTCATCAGGATCAGTAGACCGTACTTGACGACTTGCCCGACTATGTAGAGCGGGCCAGACTGTGCGGCCTGCTCACCAACCACTGAGCTGTTAGTCAGGGTTTTGGCTTGGGTTGCCATAGTGATGCTCCTTTCTAGTCGGTAGCATTCCGGTCCAGGAAGCGTCGCTGGACAAGGAAGAAGACGAAGATAACGACGAACAGGATGAAGCTAATTGCTGCTGAACGGGCCAGGTTGTTACGCTTGAACGCCTCAAACCAGATCAGGTAGGCCACAGTGAGCGTCGAGTCGAGCGGGCCGCCCTCGTTGGTCATCACATAAATCTGGTCGAAGACTTGTAGCGTGCCAATCGTCCCCAGCACGGTGACTAGGAAGATCACCGGGCGCAGCAGCGGTAGGGTGATGCTCCAGAACATCCGCCGCGCCGAAGCACCATCAATCTTGGCCGCCTCGTACACATCGGTGGGAATGTCTTGCAGACCAGCCAGGAACATGACCATAAAGGTGGGGATGGTGGTAAAGATGTTCATCGTCATGATCGCAGGCAGAGCGGTGGTGGTGTTGTCTAGCCAGGCGACCGGCTCAAAGTGGACACCAACCAGGCCGAGCGTGTTGTTGATGATCGCACCCAGAGCGTAATTGATCACCCCTTGCTGCTTATACATCCAGAAGAAGATGAGCGAGATCACGACCGAGGCCGTCACGCTGGGCAGGTACCAGGCAATACGGAAGAATCGTTGGCCGCGTATCTTGCTGTTGAGGACGACGGCAAACAGGATCGCCAGCCAGGTTTGGAAGAAGACAACAACGACTGAGAAGATGACTGTGTTGCCCAGTGCCTTCCAGAACTTGTTGAGCGGGTTGTTGGGGTCTAGCACCCTGCCGTAGGTACCGAAGCCAACATAGTTAGCCTCGCCAAACAGTTTGAGGTCGGTGAAACTGATATATACGGCGTAGGCGATGGCCCCGAAGGTGAAGACGATCAGGGAGATCAGGTACGGTGTGAGGAAAAGCCAGCCCGCTACGTTCTCGCGGGTCTTGCGCTTCATCCCCTGCCGTTGTGGAGGTAGGGATTTGACTGCCATAGTCTACTTCCTTTCCAAACTAGCCCGTGGTGGGGAAAAGAGTGGGCTGGGGGGTAGCAAGCCTACCCCCCAGCCCGGCTGTACTGTGGCCTACTGGTCGGCGAGAGCGGCGTTGATGCCGTCTTCCATCTGCTTGAGCGCGCCAGCAGTGTCTACCTTACCGAGATAGAGGGCGTTCATTGCGTCGCTCATCGTCTTCTGCACTACACCAGTGACCGGGCCGTAGTAGTCAACAGTGCCAAAGCTGGCAGTGGCGTAGAGGGCCTTCTCTGCGGCATGGTCGGTGAAGTAGGCGTTGCTCTCGTAACCCTTGAGGGTTGGCACGGCAAAGCCAGTGATCAGCACTGCTTCCTGATTGACGGGGCCGCTGAGGAAGGTGACCAGGGCGGCGGCGGCCTTCGGGAACTTGCTGTCGGCACGAGCAGAGTAGGCGTTGGTGAACAGCAGGTCACCGTACGTACCCTTCGGCGACTTCGGCAGTGGGGCAGCAGACCACTTGACGTTGAAGCCGTTCGCGCTATCCTTGAGGAAGGGGATCATCCAGCCGCCTTCGATTACGAAGCCAGCCTTCTGCTTGCCGAACGCCTCGCCCGGCCAGCCTGCGCTGACCAGCTTGGACTCGCCAGCGGTGCCATCCTTGTAGAGACCATAGTACCAGTCGAGGGCAGCCTTCGCTTCCGCGCTATTGATTGCGGACTTCTTACCATCGGCACTCAGTACCTTCGCGCCGTTGGCGAGGGCGAAGGGTAGCCAGCGGGCATAGTCGGGCTGGTGCATGGTGCCGAAGACCTTACTCTCACCCGTGCCGCTAACCAGCGACTTGGCGAAGGCAGAGTAGTCATCCCAGGTCCAGTTGCCGTCGGCAGGCGGAGCCTTTGCCCCGGTGGCCTTTGCCACAATGTCCTGGTTGTAGAAGACGATGATGCTACCGAAGTCCTTCGGCAGGCCGTACACATCGTCGCCACGGCTGAAGATGTTGATCAGGCTCTCAAAGAAGTCGCTCTTCTTCATGTTAGCTTCGCTCATGTAGTCGTTGAGCTTCAGCAGCTTCTTCGAGCTAACCAACAGGTCGGTCAGCGGTGGGTTGACGTAGAACACATCGGCTTCAGTGCCAGAGGAAATCTGCGTCTTGAGCTTGGACTCATAGTTGTCGGGGATCGGCTCGTAGATTACCTTGATGGTGGGGTAGGTCTGCTTGAAGCGGCAGAGCTGCTCGCGGGTGACTTGCTGCTCGCTGGTGTTGCCCCAGCCGCTGAAGCGGAGGGTGGCACCGGACTCGATGGCGATCTTCTTGACCTTGCTCACGTCCACCTTACCAGCATTGGCACAGGCAGCGTCGCTGACTTCCGCAGGCGGCACGTCGGTGGCAGCGGCAGGGGCGACAGGGGCAGTAGTGGCGGTGGCCTTACCATCGGTAGCAGCCCCGGTGGTGGCGGTTGCCACTGCCATTGCCGGTGCGCTGGTGGCGGTTGCCGCTGCTGCAACGGCTGTATTGGCGGCAGGCGTAGTGGCCGCAGTGCTGTTGCTGTCGCAGGCCATCAGGCCGAACGCGACAACTAGCAGTAGACTGAGCATAGACAGGTAACGATTAGTCTTCTTCACAGAACGTTTCCTCCTCGTAGGTACTGAACCCACCCGACGACCCATGTCGGGCGTAAACCCGGTCTCCCGGCAACATAGCCAGGGATTACAAACAGGTTGCCAGCCTCGTTGCGGCAGCCTTAACCTACCTTTCTATCGCTAGTACTATGATCTCCTGTAGTAAGCATAATCCTTGCCGCCCGTGGCAAAGACTGAGAATTGGCTAGTTAATCTCGACCGCGATGCCCTGCGATTGGCCCCTGATCTCTACTGCGTCGTGACCGTCGTGGCCGCGTTCGACCGAAAGATCAAGGCGGCGGTTGCCGAGGCGCAGGTTGCCCAGCTTGAGCCGGTGCAACCAGGTGGGCAAGCGTGGGTGCAGACGTAGCTTGCGGCTGGTCGGTTCTGGTTGCAGACCGAGCAGAGTCTGGAACATCATGATCGGGGTGCCAGCCGCCCACGCTTGCGGGCTACAACTGACAGGGTACTCTGCTGGCCGCGAGTGGAAGCGGCCCTCGCGCTGGAAGCCGCAGAACAACTCTGGTAGCCGATAGTAGCGGAAGTGCAGGCTGGCCTCGAAGATTTGGTGGATCAGGTCGTTCGCCTCCTGGTGGAAGCCATACCGCTTGAAGCCTTCGGCGATCAGTGAGTTATCGTGCGGCCAGATACTGCCGCGGTGGTAGCTCATCGGGTTGTAGTGGTAGCTCTCGCTGCTCAGGGTGCGGATACCCCAGCCGCTTGCCATGTCAGGAGCCATCAGCCGCTTGACTACCGCCGCCGCCTTGTCGTCATCAATAATGCCGGTCAGCAGGCAGTGGCCGGGGTTGCTGGTGATCGCTGGCACCTGCCGCTTCTCGCGGTCTAGTGCCTGTGCATAGTAGCCGACTTCTGGCATCCAGAACGCTGCATTGAAGCGTACCTTCAGCTCTGCCGCTTCGCGCTCCAGCCGCTCGGCAGTGGCTGCATCGCCCTTGCGCCGCAGCAGATTAGCCAGCGACAGCTTGGCATTGTAGACGTAGCCCTGCACCTCCACTGCCGCCACTGGTGACGCGGCAGGCTGACCATCGGGCATCAGGGTGGAGTCGTCGCTGTCCTTCCAGACCTGGTTGAGGATACCCTTGCTGGACTTGCGCTCGTACTCCACGAAGCCGTCGCCATCCAGGTCTCCGTACTCGTCGATCCAGCTAAGAGCGGCCATTACGTTAGGTAGTAGTTCCTGGTAGATCGCAGCGTCGTCGATCCAGTTCATCATCTCACAGAACAGCATGATGAACAAGGGGGTTGCGTCCACCGTGCCATAGTAAGGAGTGTGTGGTACCATCTTCAAACGGGCCATCTCGCCCTCGCGGATTTCGTGCAGGATTTTGCCCGGCTGTGCGTCGCGCCAGTCGTCCACCTCGGTTGCCTGGTGCCTCGCCAGCATCCGCAGCGTACCAACCGCCACCTGGGGGTTGAGCGAAAGCATCTGGTAGGCGGTGATCAGGCTGTCGCGCCCAAATGGGCAACTATACCAGGGGATACCCGCCGCTGGGAAGAAGCCTCCCTCACTGTCGAGCATCAACACGCGCAGGTCTGTGCTACTTCTATAGAGCAGGCGGTTGTAGAGTTCGTCGTTGGTCGTCATGCGGCTGCTCTCTGCTGTCCACTGCTCGTAACGCTGGTCAAGCGCGTCGACGTTGCGGTTGAAGTCGTCATCCTGTTGTTCGTTGACCAGTTCGCTGGGCCGCACCTGGAAGGTGATCACGTACTCCTGCTGTGGTTGCAGCACGATATCCCAGGCCAGGGTTGCGCTGGGGGCGTTGACTTCTACCTGCACCGCATCGTTGACCAGGTTGGGAACGATAGACCCCTCCTGCGTGGCTTCTATCTGGCGGCGCGGGAGCGATATTTCGGCCTGGTCGGGAACTGGCTCGGCAGTGAGAACGCTGGATAGGTGCTTCTGCTCATCACTGCTCAGGTAACTGAAAGTCAGAGTCTTGCCGTCCCAGGTCGGGGTTTCAATCGTCCCCCAGACGGTACGGGAGAAACCGCGCACGTCGAACATATCGCGGAAGTCAGCAGCGGCTTGCAGGCTGATCGTAGCTGGGACGGGAAAGCTGTTGTAGTTGACGATCTCGATCCGCTCATGCAGCCCGCCCATGATCATGCGGCTACGCTCGATATTGAGGGTTTGCGGCTTGACCTGCTCCCCAGCCTCGGTGACAAAGTAGGGGTTGGCGAATTGCAGGTTGCCCATAAAGTTCTGTTCACCAGAGGAGTTGAGCAACTCCAAATCCAGGCCATTCAGCTTGAAGTTGAGCAAGCTGAGGTAGCGGGTATCATGGTAGTAGAGGCCATCTGCATCGCCGCCAATGATGTTGCCATCGGCGCGGCTGACAATGAATGTCTCGTTTTCCTTGAGGACAAGTTGTTGAGCAAGGGTAGGCAAGCTAGGTTACTCCCGTAAATAGGCGTTGGGTGGTCTGGCGTTGCACCAGTTTCGCTTCTACCTGGATCGTGCGCGGCGGCTCATCCTTGCCGTGCAGCAGTTGTTCTACCCCAATCGTACCCATCTCGCACATTGGCTGGGCGATGGTGGTCAGGTTGAGCAACTCTGCCAGTTCGATGTTGTCGAAGCCGATGATCGAAACATCGTGAGGAACATTGCGCTCGTGCTGACGCATTGCCTCCAGTACGCCGAGGGCTTGCAGGTCGCTAGCGGCGAAGATCGCAGTCGGTGGGTCGTCCCGGCGCAGTAGCGCGTCACCGCCCTTCATCCCCCCAGCCCGGTTCCACTCACTGACGTAAATCAGGGTAGGATCGAAGTCAATGCCTGCTGCCATCAATGCCTCGCGGTACCCGTTCAGGCGGTCATCGGCCTGGTTGAAGTGGAAGGCACCTTCGACCATGCCGTTGACGAAGCCTATCCGCCGATGGCCGAGGCTGATCAGGTGTTCAACCGCCATGCGCGCCCCCCCGGTGTTCTCCACCACGATAGAAGTGAAGAATGGATGGTAGGCATCTACCAGCACTACTGGCAGGCCTGCTTCGCGGATGCGCGTCGCTTCCTGGTCATCGGGCCGTAGCGAGACGATTAGCAGACCGTCCACCCGCTTCCTCATTGGTAGCCGCTTGAAGTAGTTGTCGCGCTGCTGGTCGGTTTCCACGTTGTAGAGGACGATCTCGTGGCCTGCTTTGGCGGCGGCCATCTCAACCCCGCGTAGCACCTCGATAAAGAAGGGGCGGGTAAAGAATGGCACCATGATGCCTAGCACTCCGGTGCGCCCGAGGCCGAGGCTACGCGCCCCGCTGTTCGGCACATAGTCAAGTTTGTGTATTGCGGTCAGCACGCGCTCACGGGTTGCCTGTTTGACGTAGCCGCCATTCAAAACCCGCGAAACGGTGCCTATGCTTACCGTTGCTTCCCTGGCAACATCATAGATGTTCATCGGGATTGGCTTTCTTCAATTACTTTGATGTGGAAGTGCTTACAGCCGATTATAGCATAGTTCGTGCTATAATGCAAGGGCAAGGGCGAAAGCACTTCCACTTTTACTTGGCAAACCGATAAGGAAGGAGAGTTTATGGCTGATAATCTGTGGTACAAGGACGCAGTTTTCTACGAACTCTACGTGCGGGCCTTCTATGACAGCAATGGTGATGGGCAGGGCGACTTGCCGGGGGTGATCGCTCGCCTCGACTACCTGCGTGACCTGGGCGTAACCTGCATCTGGCTGCTGCCGGTCTGTGACTCGCCCCTGGTGGATGACGGCTACGATGTGCGCGACTATCGCCAGATCATGGCCGAGTACGGCACGCTAGCAGACTTCAAGCGGTTGGTGGAGGAGGCGCACCAGCGGGGCATCCGCGTGATCACCGACCTGGTGCTGAATCACACCTCCGAACAGCACTACTGGTTCCAACAGGCTCGTAGCAGCCGCGACAATCCTTACCGTGACTGGTACGTGTGGAGCGACACTGACCAGCAGTACCCAGAGGCGGGCATTATCTTCATTGACAGCCAAACCTCCAACTGGACGCTCGACCCTGCCAGCGGCCAGTACTACTGGCACCGCTTCTACCCGCAGCAGCCAGACCTCAACTACGACAACCCGGCGGTGCAGCAGGCGATGCTCAACATTGCCGACTACTGGCTGGCCCTCGGCACCGACGGCTTTCGCTGCGATGCTGTCCCCTACCTGTTCATCCGCGAGGGGACGAACGGTGAGAACCTGCCAGAGACACATTCCTATCTTAAGCGGCTACGCGCTACGATCAGCGCACGTTACCCCGAAGCGATCCTGATCGGCGAAGCGAACCAGTCGCCAGAGCTAATCGTCCCCTATATTGCGGGCGACGAGTTCCAAATGGTCTTCAACTTCCCGCTGATGAACTACATCTTCTACGCCTTGCAGCAGCAAGTAGCGGCCCCGATCCAGGAGGTGTTGGCCGCTACCCCGCCGATTGGCGAGAGCAGCCAGTGGTGCAACTTCTTGCGGAACCACGATGAGCTTTCGTTGGAGATGGTGCCGCAGCACCTGCGCGACCTGCTAAATCACGCCTACGGCCCATTGCCAGAGCAGCGCATCAACTGGGGTATTCGCCGCCGCCTTGCGCCGCTGCTAGACAACGACCAGCGTAGGATTGAGCTTGCCAATGCGCTCTTGTTCAGCCTGCCTGGTTCGCCAATCATCTACTATGGCGATGAGATCGGTATGGGTGACGACGTTAGCCTGTTCGACCGCAATGGTGTGCGTACCCCCATGCAGTGGAGTGCAGCGGCAAACGGGGGCTTCTCCACTGCCAGCCAAACCTACGCCCCCGCGATTGACGATGTGGTATACGGCTACCAGCGCGTTAACCTCGCAGCGCAGCTTGGCGACCCGGCTTCGCTCTACAATTGGATGCGGCAGATGATTGCGGCGCGCAAGTCGCAGCCTGCGTTTGGTCGTGGCACGATCCGCTTCTACCCGACAGGCCACCCCGCTGCCCTCGTCTTTGAGCGCGAATATGAGGGGCAACGTATCCTCTGCCTGCACAACCTGGGGCCGCACGCACTGACGGTGCCGCTGCCTGCTAGCCTCCCCGCCCAGCAGTTTACACCACTACTGGGTGGGGGACTAACAGCAGATGGGGTGGTAATGCTGCCAGCCTTTGGCTACTGCTGGCTGCTGCTAGGACAGGTTGCTGGCACGCCCCTTGCGTAATGGGAACATCATAATCAACATTACTGGCTAGCTGCGGGCCACTCTGCTAGATTTTGCAGGTGGCTCGCGCTTTGTCTCACCAGCGTGGTAGTTGTCAACAAAGTAGCGCAGTGGCTGAGGCGCAACGTCCTGGCTCAATCGAGCGCAGGGGATTTAGCGGCAGCACTAACCCTGGCATCACGACAGCCAGCTACTAAGCGGCTAAGCATAATTCTGCTGAAAAGGGGATGCTTGGATTAAGCATCCCTTTTGCGCTCCAGTTTCGGGGCAATCCAATTGTCGGTTTTAGGCGTAAGCCTGGTGTAAGGGCAGCGTCCTGAACATTGAAGGTACAATTATGGATAATGTAAGCAGCACTGGCATGAACAAGCAGAATTGGCTGCTCTGTCTGCGCTAGAGCCCGAGCAATAGAAAGGTTTTTGCGATGAGCGATACGACCAGGGCCGCCTCACAAGGCTCTGCCCCCCTGCTGAGCGAGGCTGCTAAACCGCAGCTTGCCAGCAATGCCGCTCTGCCCCGCCGCGCAGTGCTGGCTCGCGGCTTCTGGGCCGGGATCATTGGCGTAGTGCCGATGCTTCTGCTGATGTGGCTGTTCCATGGCCTCTTTGGTCACTTCACCCTGCCACAGGTGATCGACCCTATCGTGATCAAGCTGCTGCCGGGGCAGGCATTTGAGCAGGGTATCCAGTTCGTCGGCCAGGCGGCCCACCCGCTAGCGATCACCGTGATCATCGTTGGTATCATCCTCGTTGGTGGCCTGTTTGGTCTGCTCTATGCCACCCTGTTCGGCAAGCGCACCGCTATTGCTGCTGCTGACGCGGGCGACGCAGCGGCCACTAGCGGCCTGGTGCCAGCCCTGCTCAAGGGGGTTGGTTTTGCCGTCGCTCTCTGGCTGCTGGTCTACGGCGCGCTGCTGCCGCTGCTTGAGCGGCTGATCACCTACGACGCTGGCCTCGACCTCTATCGCGGCGTGGGGCCGTTCGGCACCAACGTGGGCAATAGCTCCTTCACCCAGGAAGGGACAGTTGGCTTCACCCTGATGACCCTAGCCACCTTCGTCCTCTTTGGCCTGGTGCTGGCGGGCGTGTTCGACCACGATGTGCGCGAGACGACTAGGAACTGGCACGCGAAGTTGGTGGCTCAAGCCGAAGCCGGCCCCACCCGCCGCCGCGCCCTGCGCCAGGCTGCTGGTGGTGTGGCGACCGTGGCTGGTGCTGTACTGGCCTACAGCTTCGTCAACTCGAAGGGCGGCTTTGGCCTGCTCAAGGCTGGGCAGGATGGCCCAGAGGGTGCCAACCCCAGCGGCCCGACCAATAACAACAGCCCCATTACTAGCAGTGGTGGCGTAACCAACACTGGTGCTGTGACCAACACTGGCGGCGTGAAGACTAGTGGCGGCGTGACCAACACCCAGTCAAGCAGCGCGACCCCCACTGCCGCCCCCGCCAACCTGCCCACCGGCGGTGACGCTGTCCCAATGGACACGCCAGAGCCGGATAGCCTGCCAAGCGGCGCAGATACCCCTGTGCCAAGCAGCGGGGTCTATAATGGCAATGGCCCACAGGTCAACTCCGCCCCTCTTGCGGCCACCAGCCCCACCGCCGTTCCTGCCACCGCTGTCCCTAGCGCAGCCACCGCCGGGATGCCTACCGTTGCTACCGCTGCCAACCAGTTCTACCACGTCTCCAAGAACACGGTAGACCCGGTGATCGCGCAGCAGGGTTGGACGATGAAGATCACGGGCGAGGTTAGCAACCCCCTTACCCTGACCTTCGACGACTTGACCAAGCAACCGTCGCTCTACCGCTACATCACCCTCAGTTGCATCAGCAATCCCGTTGGTGGCAACCTGATTGGCAATGGCAAGTGGAAGGGTACTCCCCTCTCGGCTCTGCTCAAGAAGGCTGGGATCAAGCCTACTGGCAAGCGCGTAGTCTTCATCTGCGGCGACGACTATACCGACAGCATCCCCGTTGATGTGGCGATGCACGACTACAATATGTTGGCCTGGGAGCTAAACGGCCAGTATCTGCTCTCCAAGAGTGGCGCACCAGTGCGCGCCCTGATCCCCGGTATCTTCGGCATGAAGAACGCCAAGTGGATCCGCGAAATCCGCGTTGTCACCGATGCTAACTACAAAGGCTTCTGGGCTTCGCAAGGCTGGGACAACGCCGCACCAACCCGCACCATGGCGATCTTCTACCTGCCCAAGCGGTTTACCAGCGTCAAGGCTGGGGCGCAAACTATCGGCGGCATTGCCTTTGCAGGCGACCGCGGGATCAAGAAGGTCGAAGTTAGCCTCGATAATGGCAAGACCTGGCAATCTGCTCAGCTTCAGCAGCCCCTCTCCCGCTACTCGTGGGTGTTGTGGACGCTGCCCTGGAACCCGAAGGCGGGCAAGTACCAGATCGCCTGCCGTGCCACCGACGGTAGCGGCAAGTTGCAGGGTGACATAAGCAAAGACGCTTACCCGTCTGGCGTAGAGGGTTACGACCGCCTGGATGTCACTGTCAGCTAAGCACTAGGCAAGCAGCATCCAGCAGGGCTGGGAGCATCACGCTCTTAGCCCTTTTGCTTTGCCCACCATTAGCAACCTACTACACTACATCATTGCTGTTGTGGCCCAGAATTTGCTTTTTGTAACCTGATCCCAGGCTAGCGTGTGTTCGTTAATCAGCTTACTGCAAGGCGAGTGGCTGATCAGTGGCACACTACCAAATGTGGTATGGATGGTTGACCACTTGATGTCATACGCGGTGGCAAAAAGCCTCAGAAACCATACATCCGCTGCCATCTAGCTAACGTAAGCCTGGTGTAAGGGACATACGCCACAGGAGCAAGCCAAGCTGAAGATGGCGTAGCACAAACCCTGGCACCAATGAGCAATACCGCTCACCAACATTACTGGATAACCTAAGGAGGTTAAGTTCATGCGGAAGTTTAGCAGTCTCGTAGTAGCTCTTGCCCTGGTCGCCCTGACGATCAGCATGGCTTTTGTCGGTGGCAAGGCCCAGGCCCAGAGCAGCGACATGGGTAACGCCCAGGTTCGCGTCGTCCACGCCTCACCTGACGCTGGCGATGTAGCTGTCTTCGCTGATGGAAGCAAGACCCTCGACAACTTTAAGTACAAGGGTATCTCCGAACTGATGGCTGTGCCTGCTGGCACCCACAAGTTCCAGGTTTCGGCTGCTGGCAAGAC
>JAYUUN010000115.1:0-8473 GCA_043754535.1 Chloroflexota bacterium
TACTTTACGCCAACGACGTGCCGAGCATCGAACTGTTCCTGCGCCCCGAAGTGGTGGCGGCACCGACTGGCCTGAAGAACTTCAAGCCGACCGGCAGCAGTGTCCCTGCAACCTGGAACATCCAGGAGTGGCGTTTGACCAAGTAAGCAGCCCGCTCAGCGGCAGCAACCAGGCAGTCTAGTCAGCAGCCCCCGCCTTCTGTGGTAGGGGCTGCTGTTTTGCACCGCTTTGCTTCAATTCAGGCCATCTATTGGGTCAACCCGCTGGCAGGTACCCGCTTTAACCCTGAGCGGGCGCAACTTGCGCGCCTCACACCTGAAGTTGTATAATTGGGGCTAGACTGATAGATGAGGGCGGCAAGCCCTCGGTTTTTATGCCTACTGCGTTCCAGTAGCCAGGGTGGGTTGAGCAACCCGCTAACGGAGGAGGAAGCTGATTTGAAGATTCACGAGTACCAGGCCAAAGAAGTTCTGGCTCGCTACGGTATTCCCGTGCAGCAGGGTCAGGTCGCTAGCACTGTTGACGAAGCGGTACAGATTGCCACCAGTATCGGCAAGCCGGTCGTCGTCAAGGCCCAGGTTCACGTAGGCGGGCGCGGCAAGGCGGGCGGGGTGAAGTTGGCCCAGAACCCTGAAGAAGCCCGCCAGAAAGCCAGCGCGATCCTCGGCATGAGCATCAAGGGGATCACCGTCAAGAAGGTGCTGGTGGCTGCGGCTGCTGATATCGCCCATGAATACTACCTGGGTGTCGTCCTCGACCGGGCCAGCAAGCGTGTGCTGCTGATCGGCTCGGCTGAAGGGGGCGTGGAGATTGAGGAGACGGCCAAGACTAACCCGGAGAAGATCATTCGCATCAGCATTGACCCCCTGATCGGCCTCGCCAGTTTCCAGATCAACCAGATGGCTTTTGGCATGGAGATACCAACCAACCTGCAACGTGACTTTAGCAAAACCCTGCGCGGTCTCTACAATGCCTTCATCGAAACCGACGCTAGCCTGGCCGAGATCAACCCCCTGGTGATCGACAGCGAAGGCAAGCTTGCCGCCCTCGACGCGAAGATCGTCCTCGACGACAATGCCCTCTTTCGCCACCCTGACCTTGAGGCGATGCGCGATCTGAACGAGGAGGAGCCGTCTGAGGTACTAGCTCGCGAAGCTGGCCTCAGCTACGTCAAGCTCGATGGCAATATCGGTTGCATGGTTAATGGCGCAGGGCTGGCGATGGGGACGATGGACAGCGTGAAGCTCTATGGTGGCGAACCCGCCAACTTCCTTGATGTTGGCGGCGGCGCGAAGGCCGAGCGGGTCACCACTGCCCTCCGCATCATCCTCTCCGACCCCAGCGTGAAGGCGATCTTCTTCAACATCTTTGGTGGCATCACCCGTGCCGACGACGTGGCTCGCGGCATCATTGCGGGCGTGCAAGAGGTCAAGACTGACGTGCCAATGGTCATCCGCCTCAATGGCACCAACCAGGAAGAAGGTCGCCGCATCCTGTCCGAGGCTGGTTACACCGCCTACAGTGACATGGACCTGGCGGCGAAGAAGGCAGTCGAACTGGCCGCCAGCCGCTAACCTGACCCCCACCCTACCCTCCCCCGCGAAGGGCGAGAGGACAGAGGAGAAGACTGTGAGTATTCTTGTAGACAAGAACACGCGCCTGCTGGTGCAGGGCTTCACCGGGCGTGAGGGTACCTTCCACGCTCAGCAGATGATTGACTACGGCACCGTAGTGGTTGGTGGCACAACCCCCGGTAAGGGCGGCACGCGCCACCTCGACCGCCCAGTGTACAACACGGTCAGGGAGGCAATGGCCGAGGCGATCCCGAATACATCGATCATCTACGTCCCTGCTCCTTATGCTGCCGACGCGATTATCGAAGCCGCCGACGCAGGTATCCCGCTGATCATCTGCATCACCGAGGGCATCCCGGTGATGGACATGATCAAGACCTGCGATTTTGTCAAGAGCAAGGGCGCACGGCTGATCGGGCCGAACTGCCCAGGGCTGATCACCCCAGGGCAGGCTAAGGTTGGCATCATGCCCGCCTATATCCACAGCCCTGGCAAGGTAGGACTGGTCAGCAAGAGCGGCACCCTCACCTACGAGGTGGTCAACGCCCTGACCAACGCAGGCATGGGCCAGAGTACCGCTATCGGCATTGGCGGCGACCCGATCATTGGCACCAGCTTCGTTGACGTGCTAGAGATGTTCGAGAACGATCCGGAGACGGAGATGGTCGTACTGATCGGCGAGATTGGCGGCGACGCAGAACTGCGGGCTGCCGACTACATTGCGGCCAAGATGAAGAAGCCAGTAGCCGCCTATATTGCTGGCCGCACTGCCCCCGCCGACCGCCGCATGGGCCACGCAGGGGCGATCATCAGCAGCGGCGACGACACTGCTGCCGCCAAGATGGCTGCCCTTAGCAAGGCAGGCGCGAAGGTGGCCGAGGCACCGAGCGAGATACCGGGCCTCCTGCAA
Organism: Chloroflexota bacterium; assembly: GCA_043754535.1. Classification (GTDB taxonomy): domain Bacteria; phylum Chloroflexota; class Chloroflexia; order QHBQ01; family QHBQ01; genus JBBROH01. Next base: position 2,485 of record JAYUUN010000115.1, read on the forward strand.
GCGACGATGGTACGCAGCTAACGGCGGGTGGATGCGAGCCGGGGTGTTTGCCAGCCACCCCAGCAGCCAACCGCTAGCTGCCTAGTCACTTTCGGGAATCTGCTAGCCAACGGTAGAAGGTTTGGTATAATGAAGGCAAGCACACAACGACGCGTGCGGAAGCAACGACGGCTTCGTAGAAAGGGATCAGTAACACGATGGTAGCGATAGCAGAACGGCCCACTGAGGAACAAACACTAGAAAGCCGCCATAGCATCATCATTCGTTTCGGCGGCGAATCGGGCGAGGGGGTAAAGAGTACCGGCGAACTGTTGACCCAGGTGGCGGCTCGCGCCGGGTTCGAGGTGCTAACCTTCCAAACTTACCCCGCCGAAATCAAGGGCGGCCACAGCATCTACCAGGTACGCTTGAGCAGCGAGCAACTCTACACCGAGGGTGACCGCCTGGATGTCTTGCTGGCCTTCAACCAGGAAGGCTACGACAAGAGTTACGAGGAACTGAGCGCAGATGGTCTGCTCCTCTTTGACGAGGGTAATGTGACTGACTTCCATTACCCCCAGCAGGGCAAGCGGCACGTAGCCCTACCTCTTACCCGCCTGGCGAAGGAAGAACTCAAGTTCGAGCTAGGTAAGAACGTAGTTGGCGTGGGGATGTTGAGCGGGCTGTTCGGCTTCGATGTCGAACCGATCAACCGCCTGATCACCGAAAAGTTCACCCGCAAAGGTGAGGATGTGGTAGCCAAGAACAAGAAAGCGTTCGAGGTCGGCTACCGCTACATCGAGGAAATCTTCCCAGATCGGGTCAATTACCACATCCAGACCCCGACCACCCAGCGGGCTGACACGATCATTGTCGGCGGCAACCAGAACCTCAGTATGGGCGCACTGGCGGGCCGCTGCACCCACATCTTCGGCTACCCGATCACCCCGGCTAGCGACATTCTGGAGTTCCTGGCTGCCGAACTGCCGAAGGTGGGCGGCGTAGCGATCCAGGCCGAGGACGAGATTGCTTCGATGGGCATGGTGCTAGGCGCAAGCTATACTGGCAGGCGGGCAATGACCTGCACCAGCGGCCCTGGCCTCAGCCTGATGGTCGAGATGCTGGGCCTCAGCGGGATGGCCGAACTGCCAGCCGTGATCGTCAACGTGCAACGGGCTGGCCCTTCAACCGGGATGCCGACCAAGCACGAGCAGGGCGATCTCAACATGGCAGTCTACGCCGGGCATGGCGAAGTGCCGCGCATAGTGCTTGCCCCAGTTAGCGTGGACGACTGCTTCTGGCGGGCGATTGATGCCTTCAACCTCGCTGAAGCCTACCAGGTGCCGGTCATCCTGCTCTCCGACACAGTGCTGGCAGTGCGAACCGAGAGCATCACCCGGCCCGACTTGAGCAAGATCAAGATTGTTCCCCGCCTGACCTTCGACCCCCAGGACAGCCTGAACGGCAAGAACGGTGAGACGCTCAACCCCAACCAGAATGCGAATACCGATGTGAGCGCAACCGGCAACGCCAGCGAGTCGGGCAGCATTGACAACTCTGCTACTGGTGGCACCCCCGGCGCAACCCCCGAAGTGATCGCCAACATCGCAGGTAGCGAATTGGGCCAGGCAGCCAATATGCAGAACGATGCGAAGAAGGTCAACGACGGCGAAGGCGACGAGGTTGACCTTGAGATCGCTGCCCGCCGTGGCTACGAACTCTACCAGCGTTATGCAATCACCGAGAACGGGGTCAGCCCCATGAGCATCCCAGGGCAGGCGGGCGGCCAATACACCTCAACTGGCCTCGAACACAACGAGTTCAGCCGCCCTCGCTACGACGTGGCCTCGCACACCAAGATGACCGACAAGCGCGCCCGCAAGTTGGCGGCGGCAGTCAAGGAAGCACCCGCTCCCTATCGCGTCGGTGACCCAACCGCCGAGATTGGTGTCCTCACCTGGGGCAGCACCGCAGGCGTGGCCCATGAAGCGATGGACATGGCGGCCAAGCTGGGTATCAAGGTGGACGTGATCGCCCCCCGCATGATCTGGCCGATCCCCACTGCCCAACTGGACGACTTCATCGCTAGCAAGCGGGTGGTGATCATCCCTGAATGCAACTACGCTGGGCAGTTCGCCAACCTGCTCAATACCCACTATCGCCGCGACTTCGTGCGGATCAACGTCTACGGTGGCGCACCGATCCGCTCCTCCGAAATCTTGGCCGAAATCCAGAAGGCCAACAACCAGCACTGAACCGCTGCGCCCCGACAGGGTGGCAAGCAGCAAACAGGCGGCAACGTCAGCCGCTAGAAGATCAGAAAGGTCTGATATGGAGACTATCCAGCAGGTAAAGATCGTGGAGCGCACGACCGAGGATTACAAGAGCGACACCAAGCCAACCTGGTGTCCCGGTTGCGGCGACTTCGGCGTACTCAACGCCGTTTACTCCTCGCTCCAGATGAAGGGCAAGGACCCGAAGGACATAGTGGCGGTCAGCGGCATTGGCTGCTCCTCGCGCCTGCCCTTCTTCATGAGCAGCTACGGCTTCCACAGCGTACACGGGCGGGCCATGCCAGTCAGCACCGGCATCAAGGTGGGCAACCCCAACCTCGAACTGGTCGCTTTCGGCGGTGACGGTGACGGCTTCGCTATCGGTGCGGGCCACTTCGTCCACGCCGCCCGCCGCAACCTGAACATCTGCTACGTGATCATGGACAACAACATCTACGGCCTGACCAAAGGCCAGGCTTCACCCACCTCAGATGTGGGTTTTGTGACCAAGACAACGCCGCGAGGGTCGCAGGATGTGCCACTCAACCCCTTGATGCTCGCCCTCTCGATGGGTGCGACCTACGTTGCGCGCGCCTTCAGCGGCAAGCCGAAGGAACTGGCCGACATGATCCTCAAGGGCATGGAACACCCCGGCTTCGCGGTGATCGACGTGTTCAGCCCCTGCCCCACCTTCAACAAGGTCAACACCTTCAAGTATTACCGTGATGAGGCGATTGACCTACCCAGCGACCACGACAACAGCAACTACTTCCAGGCTTTGGAGCGGGCGGCCAACCACGACCCCTACTACCTGGGCGTAATCTATGAGAACAAGGACAAGCCGAGCTTCGAGGATCACGTCTTCGCCAAAGTCGCCACCGAGTTGCAGACCCCAGAGCAGGTGTTGACTGACCTGTTCAAGAAGTTCAGCTAACTCACCCCGCCCTGCTCCAGCAGCCAGCACTCACCCCCTCCTACTTCAGGAGGGGGTGAGTGCTGGCTGTGCTATAATAAAGGTGAGGAGTGCAGCTATGGCGCAGACAACCAAGCGACGCGTGCTGATCGACATGCCCTACGCAAGCAGCAGCCCGGTAGTGGCAGCAGCAAGAGGTTCCTGATGACCAGAACCGCGCAGGTCAAATGGCCCGACTTCGAGCCAATACTCAAGCCGCTCCACTGGGCGGTGGTGGGGGCGGCTGCTACCAGAATGTATATGCCTGAGCGAGCAACCCGCGACTTCGACATTGCCGTAGCTGTAGCTGATGGTCAGCAGGTTCGTGACCGCCTGGTGGCGGCGGGCTACCAGCTTGACGGTGACCTGCAACTGATCAGGGGATCGCGTTGGGTTGACCTGACTGGCCTTGCCATAGACGTGATCGAGGGTGTTGGGCGGTGCCGACGCTTTTGCGCATACGGCGTTGCACAAGTACATTTCGACAGACCAATGTAAACCGTTAGGAGGGTTTGTGGCAGAAGTCTTGACTGAAGACGAAACGAAGCAGGCCCAACCGCTTGGTGGCAGCATCAACCGCCGCGTTCTCAATCTCGCCTGGCCCGTCGTGCTTGAGCAGGTATTGGAGACGGCGTTGGGTCTGGCAGACACCGCGCTGGTCGGCCACTACAGCAATGCGGCGGCGGCGGGAGTCGGCACAGCAGTGCAAATCTTTAGCTTCCTGATCGTCGGCCTCAGCGCACTCTCGACTGGCGTGACCATCCTCGTGGCCCAGGCAATTGGAGCGGGTGACCAGGCGCGGGCCAACCGCCTGACCAAACAGGCGATCACCTGGGGGATCATTATCAGCATCCCCTTCGCCATCGCGGGCGCATTCGGAGCCGACTGGCTGATCGGCTTGCTCGGCATCAGTGACCCAGAGGTGGCCCGCATCGGGGCGGACTACCTGCGCGTAGTCATGTCGCTGGTCGTATTCCTCACTCTGCTGTTCGTGGTCGGCTCAGCCCTGCGCGGAGCGGGCGACAGCCGCACACCCATGTACGTGACCCTGGTCGCCAACGTGATCAACATCGGGGCGGCCTGGCTGCTGATCTACGGCAACCTGGGCTTCCCAGCCCTCGGCCCAGTCGGTAGCGCGTGGGCAGCCACGATAGGGCGGGGGATAGCCCTGGCGATCATGATCGCCATCCTCGTCCTCGGCGGGCGGCTGATCCACATCAACACTGCGGGCGGCTGGCGGCCCGACTTTGGCGCACTGCGCGACCTCATGCGCCTGGGGCTACCAAACGCTGGGCAGCAGATGCTCACTCAGCTAGCCTTCATCGGCCTGATCATCATCGTTGTGCCACTGGGGACGAGCGCATTGGCCGCCCACAACATCATCTTCAACTCCTTCCAGCTATCCTTCCTGCCCGGCTTCGGCTTCTCCATCGCGGCAACCGCCCTGGTGGGGCAGGCAGTGGGGGCGGGCAACGAGCGCGAGGCGCGGCAGTTTGGCAACGTCGCTACCCTGTGGGGGATCGCTTGGATGGGGCTGGCAGGCCTGCTCTACTTCGTCTTCGCCCCCCAGGTGATTGCCCTGTTCCTGGCCGACAGCCCCCAGGCAGCGGCGGTGGTGGAGGCTGGTACGCTACCGCTACGCCTGCTAGCGGTGGTGCAACCCTTCTGGGCGATCCTTTTCATCCAGTCAGGGGCATTGGAGGGGGCAGGCATCGTCCTCTTTCCCGCAATCACGACGGTGGTTGGGGTCTACGGCGCGGTGCTAGTTAGCTGGTTGGCCGTCAGCCAGTTTGGTTGGGGGCTAACAGGGGTATGGGGAGCCTTCCTGCTCACGGCACCACTGGGGTTGCTGATCGGCTGGCGGTTCCAGACGGCGCGGCTGGTGCGGCCTGGCTCTCAAACTGCTGGCACTTTAGCGGGAGGGTAGCGCGTGATGGCAGGATCGATAGTGAGGCGCACGATCATTGATATGGCCCTGCGGCGGCAGTGACCGGGCAGCGGCAGCACCCGCGAGTTTCTGATAAGGAGGACAGCACGGATGATCTGGCCCGACCTCGAACCGATCCTCAAACCGATCCGCTGGGCGGTGTGGGGGGGAGTGGCAATCCGCCATTACATCGTGCCAGAGCGCGAGCCGCTAGACTTCGACGCAGCGGTGGCAGCGGCAGACGGCCCTGCCATGCGCGAAAAGATGGCAGCGTCGGGCTACCAGTACCAGGGCGAGAGTGAGTGGGGCGAGGCCATGTGGCGCAGTGCAGAGGGGGTGCCGGTTGACGTATTTGAGGGAGCCGAGGAGTGGTGGCCGACCGCTCTGGCACAGGCGCAGAGCAACCGCAACGCGCAGGGCTTGCCGATCTTGCCCCTCCCATACCTCATCTTGCTGCTGCTCGATGATGGTCGCGAACGCAAGCTGAACGACGCGGCCAAGATGCTATCTGCGGCTGACGAGCCGACGCTGGCCGAGGTCAGGTCGCTAGTCGCCCACTACCGCCCGCAGCACGCCGAGGGGCTGGCTCATTTGATTGTGCAAGGAAAAAGAGAGATGAACAACGCATGAACACCACCTGCTACCGCCACCCCACTATCCCCACGCTGGCCGCCTGCGCCGACTGTGGCAGGTCGGTCTGTTCGCTCTGCGCGAGATTTGAGGCTGGGCAGGCCAGTTGTCCCGAACATGGCAGGCACAGGCAAGTGGGACCGTCGCTCCAGGAGATGGGGGTTAAGCAGTTCAGCGGGCCAGTGCTGCATGAGCAAACGAGCGGCAGCATCACGATTGTGCAGAGAA
>JAYUUN010000116.1:0-2843 GCA_043754535.1 Chloroflexota bacterium
AGCAACAGAGGCAGGGGCAAGGCCGGAAGCCGCCTTGCCTACCTGCCCTTGTCGGTGAAGCAAGGTCAAGCAGACCAAAACACCAACAAGGAGCAGCAACATGGACAATCAACCGGATGTGCAGAAGCGGATGCTGGGTGTGACCAGCAACATCGTCATCCTCAGCGGCATGATCGCCGCTAGCATCCTGATCGTGGTCGCCCTCGGCCTGCTGGTTCTGAGCATCAACGACTCGTACCGCAACACCGACAGTTCAACCACCGTCACCACCACCATGTTCGTCACCTTCGCAGCGGTGCTATCCACCTTCGCCTTCGTTGGCGGGGTCATGTTGCGCCGCCGCAACCAGCCCGGCCCCTGCTAAGGTCGGGGTTGTTCGTCGCTATAAGCCAGCCGTTTCAACCATAGAGAAGGAGCAAAGCAATGTCTGGTACTAAACCGACTAACTGGGCAGTCGTCATCTGCGCTCTCATCGGCCTCGCCCTGGTTGCCTACCTCGTCATCCTCCTGTTCAACGCGATGAACGGGCAGGGCATTAACGCGGCCCTGGTGACAGGCGTTAGCGTACTGGCAATCGTCTGTTTCATCATGGGTGGGCTTATACGCCTGCGGAGTAACCGCTAACTGGCTTGCGGCACGGTGAGCAGCGTGCTAACCGTGCAGGCTGCTACCTTTGTCTATAGCACAGGCAACATGGGCGGGGCGGCCTGCCCAGCACCATCCACTGGCACTTGCTACCGACTGAACGCCAGCATCAGTCGGGGCGAACTAAGCAGGGTAGTGAACAGAGCGATTGACACCTTGCGCTAGCGGTTAACGCGCAGGCCACTTGCTGATACCCATACACCTTCAGCGAGACCGGCAAGAGGCTGGGTGGCGAGTTCCGCACCCATTGGGAGCAGCATGATGGGCTTGCGGTGCGGGGCTATGCCTGCCGCTGGCGGTGCGATAGGTGTTCAGGCCTCCAGATGACGACGACCAGCACCGCCACCACCATGACCAGCGTGCTGAGAGTAGCCGCTACCAGCCCGACCCCAGCCCCACTCGCGGTGATGTAATTGAAGGTTGCGTGCCAGACCGCAACGGCAAGCACGCTGCCTGCCGTACTATTATAGAGCCAGGTGAGCAGGATCGTTCCAGCCAGCAGCCCCAGCACCACACCGGGTAGAGTTGCTACGTCGTAAATGTAAAAGAAAAAGGGGATGTGCCAACCTAGCCACAACACGCCCAGGATCAGGCTGGCGGTCAGCGCGTTGTAGTGCTGTTGCAGGTGGGGCAACGCGAAGCCACGCCAGCCGGTCTCCTCGCCGAAGCCGAAAGTCAGCAGCCAGAGTGGGAGAGCCACCAACCCTAGCTTCGGCAGGAACTTGACCGTGCCAAGTAGCCCGAAGTCGAGCCAGTTGCCGAACAGACCCATGCCCAGCGCGACCAGCCCGTAGACCAGCAGAGGTGAGAGCGCGACCAACCACCAGAGCCAGCCGATCCGCCACGCGCCCGTTCTTGCCAGCAGCTTCCTCACCCCCCCACCTCCTGTGGTCAGCCAGGTAACGGTGACGGCAGCCAGGAGTGGCCCCCAAGCGGTGAAGTAATGGAGGCCGAAGGGGGCGACGATCCCCTGCTGGTGGGCGACAGCCAGCGGCACGGAGAGCAGCCAGGAGTAAGCATAGGCGAGACCGAAGTAGGCGACCAGCGGGTGCTGGCGCAGCCATGTGCGGGTCATGGTCATGGTTCTCACGGGCTGGATACCCCCTGTTTGTGCTTGACCCAACTAACAAAATCGTGGCGCATCGGCAGCCTCGGCCTGTTCAACGGCGTGACGACGGTCGTCACGAGCTTGCAGAATGTCAGCCTTCGCCTCCTCAAAGGTCAGCTTCTCCTCATACTTTGCTTCTTCAGCAATTTGTAGCAGCCGGTAAGCAAACGCTTCCTCTCTCATCTCCCGGTAGGCAGCCAAGGCGAGCAGCACCGCCGTCGGCTTGTTGCGGACGTTCACAACTACTGGCCTATCGCCTTCCAGCCCATCAAGCAGCGCGGACAGATTAGCACGGAACTCAACCACGCCCAATCCAGCAGCGGCAAGGTCTGCCCGCTCCATTACTTCGTCTATCATGGTTTTGCCTCCTGTTCTGCACAGATAACTTTACATTCGCTGTTACACCATACAGCGGCCAGCGGCCATTGTCAAGAGGCGGTGATTAGTCAACCGTCAGGCCACAGCGTGCGAGGAAGTCGCGGCCCGCTTCTTCCCACAAATCCTGTTGGCTGCGCTGATCGTGGGCGACTACCTGCTGCGGGCTGACCCTGACAGCAGGCAGGGCCGCTATGCACCGCTGGCCGACCTGTTCACCGCCGCGCAGTTAGGTGGAGTGAGGTAGGTAGTCCGGCGGCAAGGCAGAACTGCCGCCTTGCCCAGCCGGGCCGGTCGGGAGGGTAGAGGGGCGCGCCACAGGTTGGTGCGCCCTTCCTCATTCCACCTACCGGAGGTACACGTATGCTCACCCTCACGATCCGACCCAAGCAACCCACCTACCCGAATGGCAAGCCGCGCAAGAGCCGCAGCTTCGCCGCCACCCTGCTCGGCTACGTCGTCGCGTCCGACCTCTATGACGACCGCGAGAGCAAGTCCACCGAACGTCCGCTGCGGCTAAGTGTTGCTGGTAGCTGAGGATGTCAGCGCGAAGCTGGCAGTGCAACTGGCCGAGCTACTAACCGTAGTCTACCCCTACGACCAGCAGGTGCGCGGCCTGTGCCGGTCGCGCTACCTACTCGGGGCCGGGGAGAAGCAGGCTACCTTGCGCCTCAACGCCGTGCAAGCGGCGAAGCTGCCCGACAGTGAAGCTGAC
>JAYUUN010000117.1:0-8373 GCA_043754535.1 Chloroflexota bacterium
CTTCCGGCCCAACGACTTCAGCAAGCGTGGCGAGTTGAGCAAGGTGGTACGACGAGCCATTAGCGTGCTACCTTAAGCGGTACCCTGCTGAGAAGGTTGCAAGGTAAAGGTAACGTGGATTATCGCTACCATTTGGTAAAAGGGATGGATAGCAGAGAGGCCCGCCGATGGTGGCGGGCCTGCTTGTTGAGTTGATGCTAGGCATTGAGCAGGCGGGTCAGGGCAGCAACCCGCCTACGTTCGCGGTCGCGGATACACCCTACCCACCTTTGTGTTCCACCGTGATCGTCAGCCCGACATTGGCCGCAGCATCTAGCTACTTCAGCTTGTTCGCCAGGTAGTTGCGGAAGTAGGTGAGGTACTCCGCCTCGGTGTTGGCATTGGTGAGGAGCAGGCTGCGACCCACGATCACCATCGGCGTGAACGGCCCGCTAACATTGGCGGGCTTATTGGTCGCCTTTGCGATCAAGTCCTCCCCTTCGCTCAGGTTCTGGTTGATCTGCGCCTCGTAGGCGGGCGATTTGTCGGCAAGGCAGGCTTGTATCTTGGCCAGATCAGACCCGGCTTGCTGGGCGTAGCTGTTCCAAAGAGCCTTTTTGTCGCCGTTCACTCACTGCTCCTGCTTGTCATAGAGGATGTCGTGGAACTTCCAGAACTTGTCGTCACCCTGTTCGCGCAAGCACAGCAAATAGATCCCGGCGCAAAGTCAAAGCGAACGAGGAGTGTAGGCTGGCGATTAGCTGGCTACGCTGCTCAGTCAGTTCACGAACATACATCGGTGGTTGCATAAAGGGTATTTTACCAAACCCAGTAGATTATATGCACAGACAGAAGCAGAGGGAGCTTTGTTACATATCGTCGGGGTCGTCGTGCCACTGCTTGCCTGCGACCGCGATCTTCAGCACCTTGAGGCCGAGCAGAGCGCACTTCAGGCGGCTGGATGTGGGCGTGATGCCAAGTTCATCCAGAATGTCCTCCTTGCCCAGAGCCTTGACCTCGGCGACGGTCATGCCCGGCACGATCTCGGTCAGGATGCTAACCGCCGCCTGGCTGATCGCGCAGCCAGTGCCGTCGAAGGCCATGATGCTGATCTGGCCGTTGTCGAAGCGGAGGTCAACCCGGATGCGGTCGCCGCAAGTCGGGCTGAAGTCCTCAAAGCTTGCGTCGGGGTCGGGCAGCGTACTGCCCAGCGCGTAACCACTGTATGCGGAGGGTGTCCGATCCCGCTAGGTGCGTAGCCGAAGCCGCTGGGGTTGGCGAGGACGTAGATCTGCCGCCCGGCAAGCTCCGGGTAGAGCATGAGGCCACCAACGAAGAACTGCACCGGCGCACCGCTATTTTCAGTAGTGCAATCACCAAATCTTTGTCTATAGTTAGGGGCAGGTGGCAGCCCGCCCTGCCGCACAAGAACCGCTTTTATTCAGCAGCGTGATGTGGCCTAAACTTGCTAGTTGCACCATTAAATCTCCACCTTGAGGCTGGCTGGGACGCTAGTCAACTCGAACATCTCTCCATGCGGCACAATGGTGATCTGGCCGAACTCCTTCAGCAGCATCCGGTAAGCGGCTTCGACCGGGCGGGGACGGCGTTCGAGGTCGTAGAGGCCGCAGGCACACACATTGCCCTTCTTCTCCGCCAGTTCGCTGTCCCAATCGATCTGGTCGATCAGGCTGTACCAGGTAAAGCCTAGCACCGGCACGCCGTCCGCCCGCATCCGCAGTACGTTGGCCCACTGCTTCCACAGCCAGCCGGGGGCTTGCTGCGGGTCGAAGGTGTTGGTTTCAGTGTGCATCACTGGCTTGTGGTAGCGGTCAAAATACTCGTGGGTGATCTGGTACCAGCCCAGCACATCCTCGGCGGATTGCATATTGCCGTCGGGGGTTCGCATCTTCTCGTTGCGGCCATAATAATCGTTGCCCATGATCTGGTAGCCTGGTGGCTCACCCAGCATGAACCAGTCGTACTCCTCGCGGCTCATACCGTAATCGAGCAGGTAAGCGTAGATGTCCGCATCGGGCTGGTGGGCATAGAGGAGGTCGAGGGCAAGGAAGCGGGCCTTGTTCGCCAACTTCAGGTCTGCCCCCGGCTCGGCTCGCAGGTCATGGGTGTACTCCGCGCTCTCGCTCTGCACCACCACCAGGTCGGGCCGTTGGGCCGCAATCGCCTGGGTGCCCATGATGCTGGCTGCCACCAGGTGCTTGAGGGCGGTGACGAAGGCGCGGTCGCTCTTTAGTTGCTCGTTCCACAAACCGTCCTTTGCGCTGACGCGGGCGGTGACGTAGATTTCGTTGATCGGGGTGTAGAAGCGCACCCAGGGATAGCGTTCGGCCACCGCTTTGGCGTAGGCGGTAAAGTGGATCGGGAGTTCCGGGTTCTGGAAGCTGCCGATCCAGTCCGGCACGCCAAAGTGCAACAGGTCGAGGATCGGGGTGATCTTCTGCCGCTTCAGTTCGTTCATCGCCGCATCAGCAAACTCCCAGTCGAACTTGTTGGGGCCAAGCTGGATGCTGTAGTAGGGCAGGCCGTAGCGCAGCACGTTGAGGCCGAGGTCTTTAACTAGCTGGAAGTCTTCCTTGTAGCGGTCGTAATGCCCACACTCGGCCAGTTCGTCGCGGCGCACTTTGCCGTGTTCGATGGTCGGGTACGAACACTCGATCCCGGTGGCGAACATGAAGTTGCGGGGGCTGGGGCTGGGTAGCCCGCTGCCCTTGCTGCCCGCCGCCCCGCCGTATTGGTCGCCAGGGTAGCCGTTGGGGTACTTGTCCTTGATGATCTTGAGGAAACTTTTGCTTGCCATAGTCAAGCCTCTCTGCGCTGAAGGCGCATAAGATAACGGTCACCAACCCGCAACGCCAACGCCATGATCGTGAGGGCAGGGTTGACACTGAGGGCCGAGGGGAAGATCGAGTTGTCCACGATATACAGGTTGGCACTGTCGAAGCTACGCCCATCTCCATCCACCACTGCGTTGCTGCCGTCCGCCCCCATGCGACAGGTGCCGATGGTATGGGCTGAACGTTGGAACGTCCACAAGTCGTGTCCACCGGCTGCCGTCCAGAGAGCGCGCATCAGACTCTCGGCGTGCGCCTGCATCTTCCGCTCGTTCTCGCCATAGCTGAAGTAGATGCGCGGCTTGGGCAAGCCGCGCCCGTCCAGTTCGTCGCTCAGTTCCAGGTAGTTGCCGGTCGAGGGCAGGCACTCGCCCAGGATGTTGATCCCGGCGACGTGGTTGTAATCCAGCATACGCTCACGCAGCCCCTCGCCCCACAGCCCCCGCCCCCGACTCAGTTGCGCGGCGTAGGTAACGGGCATTACCCCGATGCTCTGCAAGACGTAGCCACCCGCAAAGCCAGCATCGTCCGGTCGGTGGTTGTCTTCGGAGATGAGGCCGCCGGGGATGCCCTTGTAGGGGCGCACCTCAGCGTCAAACCGACCCCACACCTGGGTACCCACATGGGCCATAAAGTTGCGCCCAACCTGTCCGCTGCTGTTCGCCAGCCCCATCCTTAGTAGCAGGCGTGGGGTCTCGACCGCCCCGGCGCAGAGGAACAGGGCGCGGCAGGCTTGCCGCTGCTCAACGCCATCATGCACGTAGACCACGCCCGTAACCTTACCATGAGCGTCCCGCTCGATCTCGGTGACGAAGCACTCGGCCCGCAACTCGGCTCCATATTGCAAGGCGAGGGGGATAAAAGTCACATCCATGCTGGCTTTGGCCCCCACACTGCACCCCGCCTGACAGAAGCCCCGGTTGGTGCAAGCTGGCCGCCAACCGACCCCCGGTTGGTAGTATGACCCTGATAGGGCTGCATTTGCCGCTGGGCTGGTGCGGATGCCGAAGCTGGCGCAAGCACGCTGCATCAGTTGCGCCGCGCCGTTGAGCGGCAGGGGCGCAAGCGGATAGCCCTTTGTGCGTGGTGGCCCCCAGGGATAGGGGGTAGGGCCGCTGATACCGAGGAAGGTTTCCAGTTCCTCGTAGTAGGGTTCGAGGTCGGCGTAGCTGATCGGCCAGTCGCAGCCAACCCCGAACTCCGTTCGCAGGCGGAAGTCGTTGGGTTGGGCGCGAGGGGTGTAGGCGGTGTAGTGTAGAGTGGAGCCGCCTACGCCGATACCAGAGTTGTTGCGGCCAAAGGCGGTGGGGTTGTCGCCCGCACTGAGCCGCTCGTCGGGCCAGTACAGCCTGCCCTGCGCCCGCTCGTCGGTGGCGAAATCGCGCTCTGGCTGCCACTGCCGCCCCGCTTCGAGGATCACCACCCGCAGCCCCCCCTCCGCGAGCCGCGCTGCAAGTGGTGCGCCACCTGCCCCGCTACCGACCACCACCACATCCACCGCTTGATTAGCTGTTGTACTCAGATTATAGATTAGTGGTTGCTGATCGGTAATTTCTCTGGTTTGGGGGGGGATGGGAGTGGCAGGGAGCGGTGGGGTGAAGGGTGGGGATGGCAGGGGACGGGGTTCGCGCTCGGCTAGATCGGCGGAGCTTTGGATGCTTTGCGGGCGGCGGGCATCATGTGGGGATGGCAGGGGACGGGGTTCGCGCTCGGCTAGCTGGTTGAGGCCGATCTGCTGCCAACCGGGAGTATCCGCCATGCCAACGTAGCCGATCTCCTCCTGCACCAGGGGATGACTATAGTAGATCTCGGTCAGTTCGGCTAGTAGTTCCTCGAAATAGCGAGCAGCGGGTAGCCGCTGCCACGTATCCCCCACTGGGTTGCCGTCCTGCACTAGCCGGATCACCGCGTCCTGCTGGTCAGCAGTCAGTTTGGCAAAGGGGGAGCCATACTGTGCGGCAGCTGTCTCGTCCCAGCCCTGCGCCCCCAGGCGGTGAGCGTCAGCATCTGGCGGCATGGTGTTATATCGCCAACCGTCCCGATCCCCATCAGCCAGGCAGCGATCAAGTTCAGCGATCTGATTGATGCCATAACCCTCGGCGGAGGGAAAGAGGCGAGCCGCCAGTTGACGCAGGGTGTCGGCTTCAGGTTGGCTGAAGAAAGCAGGCTCCCAATCGTCGCTGCGCTTAAGGCGAGCAGTCAACGCTGCTCTGGTTGGCTCTGTCACCAGGTTGCTGCCTAGCAGCGCACGCACGGTGCCAACCGGGTACTTTGTCTCAGCCATCTTACTCCTCGGTCGCCAGGCAACTTGTGCTACTCTATTACCGTGTACTATCTGCTATCTATATACGCGAACAGGAGCGGCACGGATCAGGTTTGCCACCTCGTTCGTCGCTTCCAGCGGCAAGAGATGACCGCTAGTGGGTACGATCTCCAGATGAGCGTGGTTCAGGTGCGGCATTACTTGCTGCTCGATCAGCTTGCGGGGGATGGTCTGATCTCGTTCACCGCTGACTACCAGGGTCGGTATGTCCAGCTTGCCTACTGCCGCCGCGATATCCTCCCGGCTGCCAACTTCCAGCCAAGCAGACCAGGCAGCGGGGTCGCAGCGCAGGTTGTCAGCAATAGCCTGTTCCAGCAGCGGCGTGGGCAGGGGGTGGGCGACGATTTTGCTGATCGTCTGTTTAGCGGCAGCCCGTTGACCATGTGTGGTCAGCAGCCGTTCGCGCTGATGTGCTGCTATCGGCTCCGGGGTTGGCGGTGAAGGGGCAAGCAGGATCAGCGATTGCAGGCCAGCCGGGTGCTGGGCAGCGTAGGCGAGGGCGATCTTACCGCCCATCGAGTGCGCCACGATAGTGTACCGCTCAAGCGCAAGTGCAGCAACCAGTGCGCCGAGGTCGGCCACGTAGGCGGCAAGGTCATAACTGGTTGCCCGCGAGTTGCCGAAGCCGCGCAGGTCGGGGGCGACACATTGCACCTCGTCACCCAACGCAGCGCAGAGTGGCTGCCAGCTAAGACTGCTACCGCCGAAGTAGTGCAGCAGGATGAGGGTGCGGCTGCCCACACCCTGCTGCTGGACGTTAATTTGTGAGCCGTTGAGGGTTAGGTGCATGGCTGCCGATCCTGGTTGGCTAGCTGGACAGCTTGCCGCCGGTCACTTCCAGGATGATGCCAGTGATGAAGCTAGCGTCCTGCGAGGCGAGGAACACGTAGGCGGGGGCTAGCTCCTCCGGCTGCCCCGGTCGTTCCATTGCCACTTCATGCCCAAAGTTCTTTACCTCGTCCTTCGGCATAGTGCCTGGAATATTTGGAGTCCAGACCGGGCCGGGGGCAACGGCGTTGACCCGGATTTTGCGTTCGGCCAGGCTGAGGGCCAGGGCTTTGGTGAAGGCGTGGATCGCCCCCTTGCTGGCACAGTAGTCGATCAGGATCGGATTGCCGACCAGCCCGACGATGCTCCCGGTGTTGATGATCGCGTCGCCCTCATGCAGATGCGGTAGCGCAGCCTGGGCCATGTAATAATAGCCGAAGATGTTGGTTTCCAGCGTGCGGCGGAACTGCTCCTCGCTCACGTCCTCAAACTTCTCCTGTGCCATCTGGTAAGCGGCATTGTTGACCAGGATGTGGAGGCCGCCGTACTCCGCCACCGTCTGCTTGACCACCGAGCGGCAGAGGTCGGGCACGCGCACGTCTCCCTTGATCACCAGGCAGCGTCCGCCTTTCGCCTCCACCATCGCTTTGGTAGTGGCCGCGTCCTCGTCGTTCTCGTTGTAGAAGATAGCGACCTGCGCCCCCTCCATCGCGTAGGCAATTGCCACCGCCCGCCCGATGCCACTGTCTGCGCCGGTAATCAGGGCTATCTTGCCCACCAGCTTGCCCGCTGGCAGATAGTTGTCCAGACTGCTTTGCGGCTGGGGGTTCATCTCCAACTGTTTAGCCGGGTAGGGCAACTGCTGGCTGGGGATGTCCTTTGCTTCAGGTCGTTGCTCTTGATCTTGCATCCAATTGCCTCCTTGATATGCTGCGCTGTAACCTCTCGGCTTCTTGTTGCCAAGTAGGGCTTGCTAAGCCGCTTTGTACGGTGTAACCTGCTTGCCAGCTTACCACGTAGCAGCATACGAGTCAATTATCGCCACCAGGTAAAGGAAGTAGCCACAAGCACGACGAGGGCTGTCACCAATGAGGGTGGCAGCCTTTTTGTTCCCAGCCAGCAACGTATGATCGTCCCCTATAGCACCAGGGTCCTTATCACCTTGTTTGAGCAGACGATGGGTGACACGACCACTCCCTTACCCCTGACAGTTTAGCTTGGAACTAACAGCAGTTGGTAGCGGCACATCACGTTGGCAATAGCCAGTCATGGTCAGGCTGCCGCGAGTGGCTGACGGCAGCCTGGAGGCAAAGCGTAAGGGGTGGTAGCGGTCGGGGTAGACCGCCCAGCGCGTAACCGCTGTATGTGGCTGCCCGATCCCGCCAGGCTCGTGCGCTCACAGGGCTGGGCGTACTGGCTTGGGGGCAAGAGGACTACGGTGCAGCCAGAGCCGCCTTCGAGGAGAGCCAGCAGGTGAGCCAGGTTATGGGTGTCGCCGTACCCTGGCGCAGACCTTGCACAACCAGGGCAACCTGATGACCGAGATCGGGGATTACGCCGCTGCTTCTACTATCTATGCAGAGTGCTTGCAGATCAACCGCGAGTTGGGGGATCGCTTCAGTATCGCTGCGGTGCTGGCGAACATGGGGGCCGCAATGAGCAATCATGGCGATCAACAGCAGGCACGTGTTCTGTACGAGGAAAGCCTGACGATCCTGCGTGAACTGGACAACGGCTGGTGCATAGCGATGGTGCTGGACAACCTGGGCGAGCTGGCCCACTTGGTGGGCGATTACGAACAGGCCCGCCGACATCTTCAAGCCAGCTGATGGGGTCGACGTAGGCGATCTCGTCGGTAACTGTGCCGATCTGCCGCGGCAGGTAGAAGCTGGACAGGTGGCCTCCGTAGGGGGCGCGGTCAAGCTGGCTGAACAGGGCAGCGAGGGTACGCTGCTCCTACAGCAGCAGTTGGGGCAGGGGCGTGGCTGATGGCTCACCAGCGTAGGTGGGCAGGGTGGGACGGCTGGTAGTGGTGGAACCGTTCCACCCCCAGCAGTGACCAAACCTGTATGTTGGTAGGCTAATCAGGATGCTGGTCAGCCCACTTTGCCTTCGCAGGGTGGAACCATTCCACCTCGTCAGAGCTACAAACAAGTTCACTGGCCGTTAACAGTTGGCTTAGAGGCGGAATGGTTCCACCCCCAGCAACCGCCGCCAGCGTTTTGTTCGTTCGCCGTTCGCCGCTTGTTCGTTTTGCTTACGTCGTGCTTACGTTCGGCGTTACCGCTTTACCCTCATCTCGTGACTGCCAACACCCCCACATATTAGCGACGCACCATATTGAGCAGAGCCAACTGCGCCAACGTGAGGGCTGTCCAGCAACAGAGGCAGGGGCAAGGCCGGAAGCCGCCTTGCCTACCTGCCCTTGTCGGTGAAGCAAGGTCAAGCAGA
>JAYUUN010000118.1:0-25385 GCA_043754535.1 Chloroflexota bacterium
TGCGACGATGGCCACCACTCGATCCTGCTCGATAAGCGCTTGCGCGGCAGCGAGCGACTTGTCGGGTTTGAATTCGTCATCACGAAACACCACGCTAATTTTTTGGCCGTTCACACCGCCTGCGGCATTAATTTTCTTCAAATACGTGTCGATGCCTTCACCCACGGCCACCGTGCTTGGCTTAGCAATCGGCGAGATAACCGAGCCAAGTCGACCGAGAACGATGTCTGCGTAAGCGTGCGAGCTGACCGCAAAGAACATTGTCAGCACACACCATTGATGAACGACTCGCGAACGCGCTTTACCGGTTACTGAGGGGAGGTGAAGCATGGAGGTCTTCCTTATCAAAATACGCAGCTACGTCGCACGATCGATGTCAAACGTACGATTGGCTAAATCCCAAGGATACTATCAGGCAACTTTCTCGCTTCGCAGCGTGGTTACACACTTTTCTCAGCAGGTAGGAAGCGCCCCAAACGGTTGGGCGTGCGCCGCCACAATTGAATTTGGATAGCGGCCACATTAGGCGCGAAATTTCCAGATAGTGCGCGCCCAAACACAACCCGCGCTCAAGCAGCGCGCGAAATGAGATGGCCGCCTGATCGACAGTGCACGGCGCCGGGTAAAACGATACAGCTCTGGCCGCTAACCCTTATTTAACTTGGGCTAGGCGGCTATTTATCGTAAAGTCGGTAATATGCAAAACAGGCCGTTAGCGCTGCTCAAAAGCCGGATTCAGCCAAAAGCTGTTCGCATTTTTATCGGCACGTCCGAGTCTTGTCGATCTCGTCGAACAGAAAGACAGGGTTGCTCGACTCGGCCTTTTTGAGCGACTGCACGATCTTGCCCGGCATCGCACCGATGTAGGTACGGCGGTGGCCGCGAATCTCGGCCTCGTCGCGCACGCCACCGAGGGACATCCGCACAAACTTGCGGCCCAGGGCGCGGGCGATGCTCTGGCCCAGGCTCGTCTTGCCCACCCCTGGAGGGCCAACAAAGCAGAGGATTGGTTCGCGCAGCATCGGCTTGTGTGGTGAGGAGGTAACATCTTTTTCGTTCTCGTGGGTGCCGTCGTCCATCTCGCTCTCCTGTGTCGCCTTGATCAGGTCGGCACGGTCGGCGCGGATTTTGCGGACAGCGAGGTACTCAAGAATGCGCTCCTTGATCTTCTCCAGGCCGTAGTGGTCTTCTTCCAGTATGCGACTAGCGCGGTTCACGTCTACGCCCTGTTCGGTACTCTTGTTCCAGGGCATGGCGATCATGTACTCAAGGTAGGTGCGGATCACCGAATACTCTGGGGCTTGCTGCGGCATTCGGCTGAGGCGGTCAAGTTCGCGCTTTGCTTCCTTGTCGGCCTCTGGCGGCATAGCAGCAGCATCTATCTCCTCGCGCAGGCGGCTGATTTCGGCGGTCGCCTCGTCGTCCTCACCCAACTCGCGTTGCAGAGCCTTGATTTGCTCGCGCAGCATATAATCACGCTGCGTCTTGCTCATTTCGTCCTGCACCTGACCCTGAATCTTCTTGCCCAGTTCGAGAACTTCCAGTTCCTTGTTCAGGAAGGTAGTCATCTTCAACAGCTTCTCGCGCAGGCTGCTGGTCTCCAACAACTCCTGGCGATCCTCCAGGGTCAGGCGCAGATTGCTGGCGATGTAGTAGACGAGGTGGAGCGGAGAGGGGATGTTCATCACTGCTGCTGTCACTTCGTCAGGAATGTGCGGCATCAGCTCGACGATGCGCTGGATCAGACCTTGCAGGTTACGCACTAGTGCGTCAACCTCCAGGCCGTTCTCCTCCACATCCGGGTAAACCTCAACCTTCGCCTTGAGGTAAGGCTTCTGGCTGACATACTCTTGGATGCGGACACGCTGGATACCCTGCACCAGCAGGCGCATGGTACCGTCGGGCATCTTCATCATCCGCTCGATGCGGGTGACAGTGCCGATGCGGAAGGCATCCTCCGGCCCTGCGCCGTCAATGCTGGCATCCTTCTGGGCCACCATCACTACCAGGCGGTCGCTAGCCACCACATCCTCAATCAGACGCAGGCTGCGCTCCTGACCCACAGCGAGGGGAGCAGGGGTGAAGGGGTAGATCACGGTGTCCTTCAACGGCAAGATCGGCAGGACATGGGGAATACCCATCTCGTCCTCATCAATTTCGTTGTCATGCTCATGCGCTGGGGCATCAGCCCCCCGCGAACGGGCTGCAAAGAGCATATAACCATCATTCAACATTTTGTATCTCCTTAACCTAACGCCCGGTTAGTGGCCGCTCCCTCGTCGTTAGCCTTGGCTTGCCCCGGCGCACTCTGCCTGCGGCCCGGTTCAGCAATCGTGGTCTGCCAGTTCTCATATTTCCCTGCAAAACTGGTTTGGCTGCTGCGCCGCTCTACTTGCCCGAATTATACCAAACCCACCGCCTGTGCCGCTTAGTTATCCACATTAGACCGCTGTTAGACATCTTGTCTATTATACAGTTTTCGCGGGCGGTTGGTTGCACAAAAGGGATGAGCCGGTCAGCCCATCCCCCAGTTTTGCCTCTATCAAGTGCCGTAGGCTTCAGCCCAATGTCACCTCCAGATTGTCGAACATCCCTACCCAGCCCTGCTTGATATCTTCGGCCTGACCCTCTGGCACGACCTCTTGCGTCAGCGTCAGGATGCAGCCCGCTTCCTCTGGCACGATGTCAATGATAATGCGGCTGAAGCCGGGGCCGAACTCTGGCATACCAAAGCTGAAGACCAGACGGTGTGGGCGGTCAAGCTCAAGGTACTCGCCGGTCGCCAGCCACTCCGAGTTGTCCGCCCTGACTGCGGTGATCGTGTACGCCCCACCAACACGGGCATCGAGCTTGGCGGTGTACGACCTGTCGCCCCCAGAGATGGCGAACAGCCAGCGGCTAAGGCTCTGTGGGTTGAGCCAGGCATCGAACACCCGCTCCGGGGTGGCCTCAAAGTGGCGACTAACGCTAACAGAATTGGGCATAGCTGTGGTCATTGTGGGTTTCCTTCCTTCTCTGGGGTGCTGTCTCCTGCTTGTTCGTCAAGCAGGGTGGCAAGAGCATCAAGCTGGTCGCTCCACAGACGTTCGTAGAAGCGCAGCCACTCGTCGGCGGCAGCCAACGGTGCAGGCACAAGCTGGCAGACGTGTGTCCGTCCCCTGATCGTGCGTAGCATCAGCCCAGCGGCTTCCAGCACGCGCACGTGCTTGGATGCAGCCACTAGCGACATAGCGAATGGTGCAGCAAGCTCGCTAATCGTGCGCTCCTTCGCCACAAGGCTGTGGAGCATTGCCCGCCGAGTGGGATCGGCCAGGGCGTGGAACACAACATCGAGGGCGGCATCTTGCTTAACCATATGGTTTATTATAACTGGTGAGGAAGAAAATGTCAACCATTTGGTTTAATATCGTTTGGTGATTACAAGATCAATGTTCCATCTGATGCTTCCGGTTGACTCTGTTCTCTGAGGGGAGTTGGTACTGGAGTGCGGTGTTGGGTCTGACATCCTCATCTTGTGATTCAGATTAAGTTGGGCTACATCATCACGCAGTGAAAGTTCCTTAACAGCCACAGACGTGCCATTTACATAAAAGCTGTTTGGTGCCACCTTCGAGTGATAACTGTAAACCTCGCCGCTTTGCTGAAGTTTAAGGATTGCAGCTTCCACTGGCGGTTGGGTGCGCTTGTTAAAGGCTTCGACCTCTCTCTGCGTGTATGTAGCTCTTTCTTCATTGCTCATCTCATCGAGAAGGCGGTTGTCAAAACTCGGTTGGGCCACTAGAACCACAAAGAACTCCACGTGCTTTGGCTCTGTTGCCATAGCAGCTTTGAGATCAGCTTGAACCTTGCTTTCTGGGGCGACCTGCGTTGGTGTACTTGGGGGGATCAGAGTCCCTACAAATGTAGGCACAGGAGGGGGCATGATCTCGCCACTAGGAACGGGACCAGGTGGCAACTCTGGATCAAAGGTGGCAGTCGTTATTGGAGAAGCGATCTCTGTAGGCGCAGCAGTGAGTTGAACACCGGCAGACTGACCAGTAGTTAGCTTTTGCTCATTATTGCACGCAACCAGCAAGACAAGCAAACCAACCGAAATATACAAGCTGAAGTACCTTTTCATCATTTACCTCCTGCAAAGGACCCCTATCCAACCTTCGACTATAGCTGAGTCATAGCACAGAATGAGGGTGCTGTCAATAGCCAACTTGCAGTACGTTTGGGCTAGCCAATACGTAGCTGCTGATCCTCTATCAGCTTGCTTAACAATGCGCCTAAACCTTGCTTTGCGTTAGCCCTACGCCGCAGCAGCACCCGCCCCAGCAC
The DNA here is from genome assembly GCA_043754535.1 of Chloroflexota bacterium. GTDB lineage: Bacteria > Chloroflexota > Chloroflexia > QHBQ01 > QHBQ01 > JBBROH01. The sequence goes on from JAYUUN010000118.1 coordinate 4,324, forward strand.
AGTAAAGAAGATACCGAGCAGCAGGAACGCCCCGCCGAGCAGCCCAAACAGGAAGCTGAGGAACCAGCGTCCACCGATCTCGTCAATTACCGCCTCGCTTGGCCTAGCCGGATTGTAGACGAGCGGTTGGTGGTCGCCGACCTTCCAGTTGCTACTGGCTACGGCGTTGGTGAAAGTCACTGGTTCAGCGTTGCTGGCTATGAAGGCGATCACCGGGTTGGGTGTCCTGCCGCTAAGATTCTTGAGTCCGACGATCACCCCATCCGCGTGTGCCGTCTTGCCGTCGTTGAGGGTGAGCAGCCCGAAGACCGTAGCCGTCAGCAAGCCGATCACCGCCAGCAGCACGAACACCAGCCCGATGATGGGCAAAGCCGCTGGCCCCTGCACCCGCCTGCCTCTTACTACCATCTTGCTTCTTCTCCTCTACTACGGTGCCGTATAAGAACTGCTAAGTTGCAGCGATTATAGCAGATGAGCAGGTGCTGCGCTGTACTATTTTGCTGCTGCCCTAATTGTCTCTTACAAAGCGCAAGAGCAGAGCGGCAGCCTGCCCTGAGCTAGCAACCGATAGCCTGGAAGTCGAAAGCATAACGACTGATGGGCGACTTCCTCCATGTGGGGGATGTTGAGGAAGGCGGCTAGCAGGCTAGGGTTGGCGGCCACTAGTTCGCGGTCGAACACAGTGCAGTCCTGACCGTTGAAGGTCGTCCCCCGCCCACCGGCTTCGCGCACCAGCAGCAGGGCCGCCGCCACATCCCAGGGGTGGAGATTGAGGTGGTAGAACAGGTCGAGCCGCCCAGCAGCCACGTAGGAGATCGCCAGCACCGCCGAGCCGAGGATACGCACCCGATGCACGTGGGGGCGTAGTTGGCTGGTAACGTTGAGCGAGCGGCGGCTGAACTCCTCAGCAGAGCCGGTATCGCAGGCGATCAGGGCGACGTGCAACTCTGACGGCTGGTTGACCCGCAGCGGCTGGCCGTTGAGGAAGGCACCCTCGCCCGCGACGGCAGTGTACAACTCCTCGTGCGTAGGGTCGTAGACAGCGGCGACTATCGGCTGCTTGCCCCGCGCCAACGCCACCGAGATGCACCAGAAGGGCAACTGGGCGGCATAGTTGTTGGTGCCATCTATTGGGTCGATAATCCAGGTGTAGTCGTTGTCGCCCACCTGCGGGGCAGCCACGCGACCTGCCTCCTCGCTGAGGATGTTGTGGTCGGGGTGGCGCGTGTGGATGATCTCTATGATCACCTTCTCGCAGGCCACATCCACCTCGGTCACTATGTCCTTTGGCCCCTTGTAGGTGATAGTACGCGGCTGGTGGGCTGCCTCAAGGGCGAGCTTGCCCGCAGCACGGGCTGCCGCCACCGCTGTCGCCAAATAATATTGCTGCATCGCTGCTTGCTCGTCCATAAGCCTCCCTGTGCCTCCCTGAAGGTCTAGTATTGGTAGAACCCCTTGCCCGACTTGCGGCCAAGCTGCCCGGCGGCAACCATGCGCCGCAGCAAAGTGGGCGCAGCGAAGCGGCTCTCCTTGTACTGCTCGAACATCACATTCGCCACGTGGTTGAGGGTGTCCAGCCCTACAAAGTCGGCCAGGGTCAGCGGCCCCATCGGGTGGCTGGCTCCCAGCTTCATTGCCTCATCAATGTCCTCACGGCTGGCTAGCCCCTGCTCGTAGCAGCGGATCGCATCCAGCAGGTAGGGGACTAGCAGGCGGTTGACGACGAAGCCGGGCGTGTCCTGAGTCAGCACTACCGTCTTACCCAGTCCTGCGCCGAAGGCAAGCAGGCGGGTGACGGTCGGCTCGTCGGTGTTCAGCCCCTTGACCAGTTCGATTAGCTTCATCACTGGCACCGGGTTGAAGAAGTGCAGACCCGCCACCTGACCCGCCCTTTGAGTGGCAGCCGCTATCTCGGTGATCGAAATGGAGGAGGTATTGCTGACAAGGATCGCGCGCGGCTGGCAGATCGCGTCAAGTTGGGCGAACAGTTCGCGCTTAGCGGCTAGCTGCTCAACAATCGCTTCGATCACCAGGTCGCAGTCGTGCATCTGGGCCATGTCTACAGTAGGTTGTAGCTGTGCGAGGGCTTCACCATGCTCGGTGGCAGAAATCTTCGACTTTGCCAAATCCTTGTCCAGCACTGCCTTGATGCGGGCCACGCCCTGGTCTAGCAAGTGCTGGGTTGCCTCAGTGACCACCACTGTGTAGCCGCTCTGGGCGGCAACCTGGGCGATGCCGCTGCCCATCAGTCCGCAACCAACTACCCCAACCCGCTTTATCTCGTCCACCATAAGCCTCCTCCGCTATCTTACCTCTATTCTACCACAAAATGGCAAGCGAACCTCCCAAAAGTACCATGTGCTAGTTGTTGTGTCTGCTAGCGCAATGTGCTACAATAGGGCCAGCAGTGGACATCCCCCGATCCGCCGCTGCTAATCACTGCCCGCAAGCATGGTAGTGTTTTGCCACTGGCTGATCCACAGGCGGCCTCTGGTTTGTAGACTTCTAGAGTGGCTGTGCTAATGCAGATAGCAGTGAAGAAGATAAAGGCAGGAAGCATGAAACGTCTATCTCTGGCATTTCTATTGGTTGCGCTGCTGGCGGCTGCGCTAAGCAGTGGTGCAGCGGCGATGCCCGGCGGCCCCATAGGCAATAGCGGCGGCTCGCCCCAGCGTGTTGTCTCCTCGACCCACCGCGACCGCCCCGACGATACTACCCCCATCTCCCATACCCCCATTGCCAGCGAGGTTGCTTACAACACCCCTGAAGCGATTGGCCCACAAGATTACAATGACACCCAACTGCAATTGCTACTTGCCACCAACCAGGCCCGCCGCACCAATGGCCTGGGGCCACTACGCCTCAACGCCAACTTGATGAATGCCGCTCAATGGCTGGCAAACGACATGGGTGTACACCACTATTTCGACCATACCGACTCGCAGCAACGTAGCTTCGATCAACGCCTATCCAGCTTTGGCTACACCCCCTACAATGCTATCGCCGAGAACATCGCCGCTGGCTATGCTACCGTGCCGGACGCGATCAACGCCTGGCTAGGTAGCCCCGGCCACCGCACCAATATGCTGAACGCCACCTACCGCGAGATCGGGGTGGGCTTTGCCAACGTTGCTGCTAGCGGCTATGCCCGCTACTGGGTGCAGGACTTTGGTCTGCGCTCGAACGTCTACCCAGTGGTGATCAACAACGAAGCCCCCACAACTGACAGCCCCAACGTCAGTCTCTACATCTATGGCACTGGTTATGCCAGCCAGATGATGGTCAGCAACCGCGCCGATTTCAGTGGGGCCGCCTGGCAGAGCTACCAAACCGAGATTAGCTGGCAACTGGTGGGCGGCAATGGTCTGCAAAGCGTCTACGTTAAGCTCCGCACCAGCGGTGGCAGCGAACAGACGAACAGCGACGAGATTACTCTGACCAACCAGCCCACCGCCATCCCGGTTCTGACTGCTACCCCAATGCCGACCGCTACCACCTGCCCCGGCCAGCACTTCAGCGACGTAGACTGCACCTACTGGGCTTACAGCTACATCCAGAGCCTGGCGACTAGCGGCGTGATTGGCGGCTATGCTGATGGCAGCTTCAGGCCGCACAGCAACGTTAGCCGCGCCGAGCTTGCCAAGATGATTGTGATTGCGGGCGGTTGGGCGACCGTTACTCCCACAACACCGCACTTCAACGACGTGCCAGCCAACCACTGGGCCTACCGCTTTGTGGAGACTGCCTACGCCCTCAACGTGATTGGTGGTTACAGCGATGGTAGCTACAAGCCGACCAACCTGGTCACCCGCGACCAATTGGCGAAGATCGTAGTCAAAGCTCGTGGCTACGACCGTTCCACCCCCTCAAACCCCACCTTCAGCGACGTGCCAGCCAGCTATTGGGCGTATGGCTACATCGAACAGGCCGCAGCCCTCAACATCCTCGGCGGCTACAGTAATGGCACCTTCGGCCCTGGCATCCAGACTCAGCGCGACCAGTTGAGCAAGACGCTCTATAACGCGTTGGCCGTGCCGACTACCACCCCCACTACCCCGCTAAACTCCAGTCCTGCCACCAGCATCCCTGCACCCACCGGCACGCCGACCGTGCTGGCCGCCACGCCGTTAGGAGAGCAGGAAGCACAGAGCGCACGAAGGGAGTGGGCAAGTTGCCTACTCCCTCCTGTCTTGGCTGCTTACTCTACCCCCATCTTCGTGGCGGATTAGGGATTAAGCCTTACGTCGATCATCGTGGTTTTGGCGGCGGCAGCGCGCAGATCGTCCTCGTTCGGCTGGCCACCGCTGTCCACGTTTACGCCGAAGTATTTGGCATCGTCGGCATCGTGTTGGATCATCTTGCGCAGCCCCTCAGTCACTCGCTCCTGCTCGGTGGTTGCCTGGGCAGTGCCAGTTACTTCCTGCCCAGCCAGCACCCGGGTGACGGGCTCGCCGCCTATCAGGCTCTTGCCCCACCCACTGTCGGTGAAGCAGGTCACCACCTCACCAGTCCGCATATAGCTGACGGGGGTGCTGTAGGGCTTGCCGCTCTTGCGCCCAGTGAAACTGATCAGCATGATCCGCTCGCTCATCCAGTGGTGGTTGGGCGAGCGCAGGATAGCCGCTACCTTCGCGTTGTCCGCTGGTGACGCGCCTGCGGCTGCTTTACCGCTGCCCCACTGCTGATCACCCGCGTTGCTCCAATCCTGGTTCTGGCTCATCCTTTGCTCCTTGTCTACTCCACGCATTGACCACTACTTAGAAAACACGTTCCTGGTACTCGCCGAACACCTCACGCAGGGTGTCGCAGATTTCTCCCAGGGTGACTAGCGACTCGACGGCGGTGACGATGTAGGGCATCAGGTTGGCGCGACCCTCAGCGGCAGCCCGCAGGGTACGGCGTTGTTCGGCCACCCTGCTGTTATCGCGGCGACTCCGCAGCGCAACAAGGCGGGCGGTCTGCTGGGCCTGGAGGGCAGGGTTGACGCGCAGGATGTCGGTGGCTGGCTCCTCGTCCACCTTAAACTGGTTGACCCCGACGATCACCCGCTCCTTCTTCTCCACCTCGCGCTGCCAACGGTAGGCCGCCTCCTGTATCTCCTGCTGGAAGTAGCCAATCTCCACCGCCTTGAGCGTGCCACCAAGCTGCTCTACCCTGTCCAGATATTCGCGTGCGCCCTGCTCGATCTGCGTGGTCAAGGTCTCTACATAATAACTGCCCGCCAGCGGGTCGATCACGTTGCCCAGGCCGCTCTCGTGGGCCAGTATCTGCTGGGTGCGCAGAGCAGTGCGGGCGGCAGCTTCGGTCGGCAGGCCGAGGGCTTCGTCCATCGAATTGGTGTGCAAAGACTGGGTGCCACCGAGGACGGCGGCCATCGCCTCTACTGTTGTGCGGACGATATTGTTAGCTGGCTGCTGGGCAGTCAGGGTGCTGCCCGCCGTCTGGGTATGGAAGCGGAGCATGAGGCTGCGCGGGTCTTGTGCGCCGAAGCGTTCCTTCATGATCCGCGCCCACAACCGCCGTGCTGCCCGGAACTTGCTAACCTCCTCAAAGAAGTCGTTGTGCGAGTTAAAGAAGAAAGCCAGGCGCGGAGCGAAGTCGTCCACCTTCAGACCCGCGTCCAAGGCCGCCTGCACATAGGCGATACCGTCGGCCAGGGTAAAGGCAACCTCCTGCACGGCGGTGCTGCCCGCTTCGCGGATGTGGTAGCCGCTAATGCTGATCGTATTCCAGTTCGGCACGTGGTCACGGCAGTAGGCCATCATATCGGTGATCAGGCGCAGGCTCGGCTCCACCGGGTAGATGTAGGTGCCACGAGCGATGTACTCCTTCAGGATATCGTTCTGCACCGTCCCGTTGAGGGCCGTCTCTGGCACGCCCTGCTTGCGGCCCACCGCAATGTAGAGGGCGAGTAGCACGCTGGCGGTGGCGTTGATCGTCATCGAAGTGCTGATCTGGTCGAGTGGCAAGCCCTGCAAGAGCAACTCCATGTCGTCGAGCGAACAGATCGCCACTCCCACTTTGCCTACCTCACCATCGGCCAGGGGGTGGTCGCTATCATAACCCATCTGGGTTGGCAGGTCGAAGGCGACGCTGAGGCCGGTCTGTCCCTGCTGCAAGAGGTAGTGGTAGCGGCGGTTGCTCTCGGCTGCGTCCCCGAAGCCCGCGTACTGGCGCATCGTCCAGAAGCGTCCGCGATACATGGTCGGCTGCACGCCGCGAGTGTAGGGAAACTCGCCAGGATAGCTAAGATCGCGCTCGTAGTCGAAGCCCTGCTCCTCAAGGTCGGCAGGGGTGTAGAGCGGTTGCAGCGCGATTTGTGAGTGGTTCTCGAAGCGAGGTAGACGCTCAGCGGCCTTGCTGCGTGCCTTCGCGTAGGTGCCGTTCAGCCAACGCAGCTTGGCGCGTGGCGAAAGGTGGCTGCTGCTGGCTGCTGCGTCGGTGGGGCGGTCGGTAGTGGTCATTGGTTAACTCTCCGTTGAGTTGTTGGCTTGCGGGGCGTAGGCTGGGGTGCTGGCTGCTACTCGATCACCAGCAGCACGCGGCCCTGCTCTACCTTGTCGCCCACGCTGGTGGCTAGGCTCTTGACCGTACCAGGCTTGGGGGCGCGAATCTCGTTCTCCATCTTCATTGCTTCCAGCAGGATCAGCCGCTGGCCGCTTTGCACCACCTCCCCGACGCTGACCACTACGCCAGTGACCAGCCCCGGCATTGGAGCTTTGACCGCTACCGCGCCGCTGTGGTGGGTAGCAATGGGGGCGGCCTTGCGGATGCGCCGCTCTCGCTCACTCTGGACCAGGATGCGATAGCTCTGGCCGCCTACATCTACACGATAGAAGCTCTGGCCGTCCTCGCCCACCTCTGGCACAGCGTACAGTTCGTAGCTGCGCCCACGCAGGAGCAGGGAGAAGCGACCACCACCCAGTGGCACCAGGTCGGCAGCAGCCCCGCCAACCTCGGCCACCGCCCCGTTCTCATCTACCTCAAGCTCGATTTCGTCGTTGCTGCCTTCGGACTGGGCGTAATAACGCATCGTTCGTCACCTCACCTGTTGCGTCGATTATAACACACCAGCAGTTTGCTGCACAAAAGAGGGCTTGCTGCGAGCAGCCAGTTGCCGCCCAGCCCGCTTTGCTGCTATAATAACCCGCGATTGAGCCAGTAGGCTAGAGGTTGCCCCTGAGCAGATGGGGCTGGGCCGCTAGAGAAAGCGTAGGTGTGGGCTAATGGCAGCAGAGCAGTTGACAGTGGCGGCGATCCAGATGGACATCGTGTTGGGTGAGCCGCGCAAGAATATGATTCGCGCCGAGGCTGCCATTGCCGACGCTGCCACCCAGGGGGCGCAGGCGGTGATTTTGCCTGAGTTGTGGACGACAGGTTATGCCATGCGCGAGATCGCCCAGCTAGCCGAACCGCCGGGTGGGGCAGCGGTTGCCTGCCTGCAAAAGCTGGCTGTCCGTCACCACCTCTACATTGGCGGTGGCAGCATCGCCGAGGCGGATCGCGGTGGGGTCTACAATACCAGTTACACCATCGCCCCCGACGGCACCCTCCTTAGCCGCTATCGCAAGCGCAAGCTCTTTCCTCTGATGGACGAACACATCTTTATGCAGCCTGGTGCTGAAGAAGCCCTGGCGGCGACCGAGTACGGCACCTGGGGTAGCCTGATCTGCTTCGACCTGCGCTTCCCCGACCTGGCCCGTAGCCTTGTGCTACAGGGGGCCACCATCCTCTGGCTGCCCGCCGAGTGGCCCAACCCCCGCCTGGAACACTGGCGCATCCTTTTGCAGGCGCGGGCGATTGAGGATCAGTGCTTCGTCGTTGCCTGCAATCGGGTGGGCCGCGACGAAAATAACAGCTTCTTCGGTCACTCGCTGGTGATCGACCCCTGGGGGGTAATCCTGGCCGAGGGTGGTGAGGGCGAGGATATTGTGGCCGCCACCCTTGACCTCAGCGCGGTCGCTGCTGTGCGGAAGAAGATACCCTGCTTCGACCTGACGCAACCTGCCGCCGTCTAGTGCGTTACGCTAACGGCCCACAGCCTCAACTCATCATCCCCTAAGGAGCAGCATTTTGAAGAACCGTAATCTCCTGGCCGCCCTCCTGCTTGTCGTCAGCCTGGTCGTGCTACTGCCCGCCAGTAGCGAAGCGGGCAAGCCGATCTACAAGGACGCTGGCGAAGAAACCACCCTGGCAAAGGCGAAGGTGATCCCCGACTCGACTGGCGCAGGGGTAGCCTACAGCTACTACGCCGACCTGGGCGCGGGCAAGGTGGACATTTACCAGATTTACGCAAAGGCCGGTCAGCAGCCGAAGCTCAGCCTTGCTGCCCCCAGGTTCGACGATCTCAAGGGCTTTACCCCTTCGCTTGCTCTGGTTGGCCCCGGCATCTCTAGCACCGCCAGCCTGCCGATCAATGTGCCGCAGGGCATGGGGGTTGTTACCCTCGACTACACTGGCGACCCCAACGCACGTGGCACGGGCAGCGACCAGGCTAGCGGCAAGCCGATCTGGTTGGGCCAGAGCTACAATACTGCCTACCCGCAGGAGAACCCCTACTACCTGATCGTCTGGGACAAGCAGGGGCGCGCAGGTAAGTACATCCTCTCGCTGGGCGAAAATGAGGAGAATGGACTGTTCGACATCCTCAAGTTCCCCTACACCTGGGTCAAGCTGCAACTTTGGTTTGGCAACTGGCTGGCAGTCGGCATTGCCCTGCTGGTGGTCATTGTAGTGGTCACCCTCATTGCCGCTCTGCTGCGTCGCCGCAAGCCAGCCGCCCCCACTGCCTCGTAAGCCAGCACATGGCTGAGCCACAACCGCCAACAAACCAGCCAACAACCCCTTCGGCGCAAGCCCGCCTGCTGCCCCGCAACTGGTGGATAGCTGGTTTGTTGCTGGCTGGGCTGGTTGGGGGACTGGGCTGGTGGTATCTTCAGCCTCCTGCACCAGTTGCGCTACCCCAGGTGCGAGCGACAGCGGTAGCTAGCTCGGTGGCGGCTGGCTCGACGAGGCCAACGCAGGCTGTCCTTGCCAACCTGCCAACTGCCGCCGCGACGGTGGCTGCCTTTGAGGCCCAGTACCGCTACGCTAGCCGCCCCGACCGCGACCCAGAGCTTGCGGCTGGTGAGGCCGAAGATCAGCAGCTCAACCTGATCTACTATAATCAGCAGCTGGCTGGTCGCTGGGAGCAGGCCAGTGTTGCCTACCGGGCGATCCTCGACGGTGGTGGGTCGCAGGGCGCGAAACGCGAGGCTCTCTGGCGGCTGGGCCAGTGCAATCTAGCGGGCCAGAGTTACGCCCGCGCTATCGCCCTCTACCAGCAGTTCCAGGATGTCTACCCCGCCGATGAGCGCAGCGCACGGCTAGACTACCTGATTGCCGATGCCTACAACTATCTGGCTGACTACCCCCACGCCGTTGAATACTACACCCGCTATCTGGATGGCAGTGGCCCGCTCTACAGCTTCACCCTCTTGCGGATCGCCGAGGCTAGCCTGGCTGCTGGCAACTTGCCCGCCGCTGCCGACCGCTATGCCCAGGCAGCAAGCCGCCCGCAGAGCAGCCTGGCTGAGCAGCAGGAAGCCCGCGAAGGGATGGCGCAGGTGGCAGAGCAGCGGCGCGACTACAGCAGCGCGGTTGCCACTTACCAGCAGTTGATCGGTGACACGAATGATAAGACATACCGCGCAGAGATGGAGTATCGACTGGCGAATGTGCAGAGCGCGGGCGGCGATCCGCTCAACGCAGCCCGCCACTACCTTGTGCTGCTAGCGGAACCAGACTTGCCAATGGCCTACAGTGCGCTGCAAAAGCTGCTGGCGATTCGGCCCGCCGCGCTAACTGATGGCACCTTGGACTACTATCGGGCGGGACGGGCGGCTTACGCGGGCGGAGCATGGCAGGCAGCGATCAACAACCTACGAGCCTACCTTGCGCCCGAAGTGGCAGGGCCGGAGCGAGCGAACGCCCTCCTCTACGCGGGCCTCAGCTATGAGCGGCTAGGCAATGACGAGCGGGCCGCTGCCAACTACCGCACCCTCCTGGCCGACCACCCCAGTGCGCCCCCTGTCAGTGCAGCCCACACCCGCCTGGGTCGCATTGCTGAAGCTAAGGGCGACTGCGATAGCGCGATCAACGATTACGCCGCCGCCGCTGGCGACTTGGCCGCCGCTGCTGGCTCGGAGGCTGCCTTCCACCTGGGTCTCTGCCAGTTCAAGCGGGGAGCTTACGGCCTGGCAGACAAAGCCTGGCAGCCCCTCACTGCTACGCTCGTGCCAACTGACACGCGAGCCGCTGCCCTCTACTGGCGCGGGCGGGCCGCCGAAGTGCTAGGGCAGGACGGCAGCATCTTCTACGCCCAGGCCGCCAGCCTACCCATCCCCTACTATGCCGCCCGCGCCACCGCCCAACTGGATCGGATTGCCCCAACGATGCAGCCGGTCTCTGGCGACCTTGCCCGCTTGCAAAGCAATCTCGCCAACGAGCAATCCTACCTGGCTACGACGGCCCAATGGCTAACCACAGTGCAGCCGACTGCCACCCTGCACGCTAGTGATCTGCCCGCCTATGCTGAGGACATGGGGGTGCAGAGGACGGTGCAACTGCTGCGCCTGGGCGAACGCATCTACGCCTACCGCGAGTTGACGCGCAGCACATTGGCCGGGCTGGTAGAGCGTAGGGACTATGCCACCCTGGCTTCTCTAGCCCTCTACGCCCGCTACCGCGACGAGCCTTACGTGGGGCTGATCGTAGCCAAGCGGCTGGCAGAGATTGCCCCTACCAATGCGCTACCCTTGCCCCTCCTGCTTGAGCGCACCCGCTACCCCACCCCCTTCGCCGCTGCGGTGCTGGCCGGGGCCAACGAAGCAGCGGTCGACCCTCTGCTGCTCTACGCCGTGATGTGGCAAGAGAGCCGCTTCAATCCATTGGCCCGCAGTGGGGCCGATGCACGGGGGCTGATGCAGGTCGTCCCCAGCACGGCAGCGGAGATCGCCCGCAATCTTGGCGATGGCGGCTTCAACAGCGGCGACCTCTACCGCCCCCTGGTTGCGGCCCGCTATGGCGCACTCTATCTGGCCGACCGCTTGCGGGCTGAAGGGGGTAATGTGATCAGGGCTACTGCGGGCTACAATGCGGGTGGCGGCAGCCTGGCCCAGTGGAGCAGCGGTCCAGCGGCGAACGACGTTGACCTCTTTGCCGAGAACATCAGTTATGCGGAGACGGCTGAGTATGTTAGGATCGTCTACGCCAACTACGTAGCTTATCGGCGTATCTACGCGCAAGGAGAGTGAGGTTGAACAAGCATGGAGCTGGCAAGCAGTCAGCACCAGACCCACGCCCGCAGGGTGGACACGGCAACCACTGGCAGGCAGTGGCAGGCGCAGCAGATCGCCGCGAGTTTGGCGAGCGCGCCCTGGCCGAGGTGCTGCTGGGTAGCGGAGACCCACTAGTGCGCGGCAATGTCGCTTTGTACACCACATCGCCCCGTCCACTGGCGGCTATCGGCCTGGTGCAGGGCGGCACCCTGCTCTCTGGCTACCCGGCAGCAGTGGGCGGCCACAGCTACTGCGTTAACCTGCACGAGGTGCAGGAGTGGCGCAATGGCTATGAGGCGGTGCTGATCGGCAGCCTCAATGGGGCGTTGGTCTCCTTCTTCGACACCCACTACGCGGTCAACAAGGATCGCTATACCGTTGGCGCAGAGTACGACTTCTACCTCAATGCTATCGCCTACATGGTAGATCGGCCTGAGGATGAGCCGTTCACCGCTGCGGAAGGATTCGCCGCCGCACTGCCATTCTCCCTGCTCGATGCTGGCGGCGAGGCAGACGACTGGCAACTGCTCAGCTACCCACTGGCCGTAACCCCAGTCAGCTATTATGGGGCTGGCCTCTGGCAGATCGAAACCATCCTCTACAAACCAGCACTTGAGGTGGCGATCTACCTTTACGCCAACGACGAGATCATGGATCACCAGCCGATGGTGGGCGAGCCTATTGTCGCCAACCTCTGGCTGCAAGGCTACTTGAAGGAGTGAACGCGTGCCAATCTACGAATACCACTGCAATAGCTGTCAGCGCAGGGTGAGCATTCTCTACCGCACGTTCGAGGCGGCGGCGAGGGGTGGCAAGCCCTGTCCACGCTGTGGCAGCCCCGACCTTGCCCGCCTGCTCTCCCGCGTGCGGGTGCTGCGGGGCGGCTCGGCTAAGTCCACCTCTGGAGCGGACGATGAGATGGACAGCATGGGTGGGATGGAGGGGATGGGCGACCTTGATGGGATGATGGCTGGCATGGATGAGGGCGACCCACGCAGCATGGCCCGGCTTGCCCGCCGCCTGCAAGCAGAAAGTGGGGAGGAGCTTGAGCCAGAGATGGACACCGCCCTCAGTCGCATCGAGCGCGGTGAAGACCCAGAGCGGGTGATGGCCGACTTCGACCCCGGTGACTTCGGCGAAGCCAGCGAAGCCGAGGACTTCGGCTAGTTACTGGATCGAGAGGACAACAGGTGCATTGCTCCACAGCCGCTCCAGGCGGTAGTAAGCGCGTTCCTGGGGGCCGAAGATGTGAACGATCACGTCGCCGTAGTCGAGTAGCACCCAGCCGCTATCCTGCTTGCCCTCGTTGTGGCGAAGCCGCACCCCACGATTGCCCATCTGCTCATCCACCTCACGGTAGAGGGCGCGAATCTGACGCTCGCTGTTGCCAGTGGCGATGATGAAGTAGTCGGCGATCACCGACACGCTGCGGATGTCGAGCATGATCACGTCCTCGGCCTTCTTGTCGGAAAGGACGCGGGCGATCTCGCGCCCGACTGCCCCAGGATCAGCTAGCGGTTCGCGTTCGTCCTCTGCGCTTGACCCCTGCTCATCCTGCTCGTCCAGCTCTTCCGGCTCATCCTGCTCAAGTTCTTCCAGTTCTGTGTTCTCGTTGTTATTCAACCTATCCTCACTTTATCTGCAAAACGAATTCAGCTAATTATACCCGCCCTGCCAGGCGGATGCAATGTTATAGGCTGCCAGTTAGTTGTTCAGGGCTATGGTGGGTAGCTTGGCAGCTTGTAGCCGCAGCGGTGAGCGGCCACCAGCACAAGCTGCGACTTTGGACGGTTGCAGCCCCGCCCACGATTGTGTATACTTGCAGCAAGATGTAAAGGCGACGACGGAGAGAGTAAGCGACGCAGACCTGCGACAGAGAGGGCGGCCCCGACTGAGAGCCACCCGCAGCGCACGCCGCCGAAGTTCACTCCTGAGCCGGATGGTGAACTCTACCCCTCTGCCCCCCATTTGGTGGCTGGCGGGGGTAAGTAGAAGCTAGTCATCCCCGGCCAGCCCCCCGTTACTGGGCCAATGAAGGGTCGCGCTGTTGCGTGGCCGAAGCATGGGTGGTACCACGATGCCCCTCGTCCCTGCACATTGGACGAGGGGCGTTTCTATTTTCCAGCTTTGCAGCGTGGTGGGAGCAGGACAGCCGCTCTGACACGTGGTGCTTCGACCTTGAGGAGAGTGCGATGAACGAAGAACTGACTATCTTGCAAGATACCGCCCTGACCGCCCTCGCCAGCGCAACTGATCCTGGCGCGTTGGCTGCCTGGAAGGGGCAATACCTGGGCGACAAAGGTGCCGTGCGCGGCCTGTTCGGCAACATCCGCAACGTGCCAGCCGAGCAGAAGGGCGCGCATGGGCAAGCGATCAACCTGCTGAAGACGACATTGGAGGCCGCCTTCAGCGCACGCGAACAGGCGGTCAAGCTGGCCGCCCGCAATGCTGCCCTGGCCGACGAGACGGTGGATGTCAGCCTGCCCGGTCGCTTGCCCAGCCTCAGCTACTCCCACATCATAAGCCAGACGATCCGCGAAGTAACCGAGGCTTTTGTGCAGATGGGCTTCCAGATTTATGAGGGGCCACAGGTGGAGTGGGATTTGTACAACTTCGAGAAGCTGAATATTCCACCCGAACACCCGGCCCGCAGTATGCAGGATACTTTCTACATCACCGAGAAGATGTTGCTCCGCACCCACACCTCGCCTAATCAGATTCGGGTGATGGAGCAGAACGCGCCACCGATTCGGGTGGTCGTTCCTGGTCGGGTCTACCGAGCCGAGCGCACCGACGCTACCCACGAGTTCTACATCTACCAGATGGAGGCTCTAGTGGTTGGTGAACACGTAACTATGGCCGACCTGAAGGGAACGCTGGCCGCCTTTGCCCGCCTGGTCTTTGCCCCAGACGCTGAGGTGAAGTTCGTCTGCAACTACTTCAGCTACGTAGAACCTGGCGCGCAGGTGGTAGTTAACTATACTACCCCCAGCGGCAAGAAGACTGGCTGGCTGGAACTACTGGGCGGCGGCATGGTTCATCCTGATGTGCTACGCAATGGTGGCATTGACCCCGACAAGTACACTGGCTTCGCCTTCGGCATGGGCATCGAGCGGGTCGCTATGCTCAAGTACGACCTGGAAGACATCCGCCACATCTACGCCAATGACCTCCGCTTCCTGGAGCAGTTCGGTTGATTGCTAAAACCAGCGGACTGGCACAACGGCTAGAATGGCGGCGGTGCGTAGTTGGGCGGCACCCTTCCAGCATTGATTTGTAAGGAGAAACGAACGTGGCAACACGCATCCCCCTGAGTTGGCTGCGCGATTATGTAGACATCAAGGTGTCGCCCGCAGAGTTGGCCGAGCGGCTGTTCCAGGCTGGCCTGGAGGTCGAGGAAATCCACCGCATCCCGGCAGAGTTGGACTGGGCCAAAGTATACGTTGGTCAGGCCGTCCTCGTCGCGCTGCACCCTGACGCTGACCGCCTGCGCCTGGTGACGGTCGAGTACGGGGCGGCAGAGCCGATCACCGTGGTCACCGGTGCGCCAAATATTGTGCAGGGGGCGAAGGTGATCCTGGCCCTCGCTGGCTCGCGCCTCTACAACGGCCACTCGGACAAGCACGAGATCACCACCCTCAAGCCCACCAAGATGCGCGGCATCGAGTCGGCAGGCATGGTCTGCTCTGGGCTAGAGCTAGGCCTCAGCGACGAACATGAAGGCATCGTGATCCTGCCCGACGACGCTCCAGTGGGCAAGCCGCTGCTTGAGTACCTGGGCGATCATGTGCTGGAACTGGAACTGACCCCCAATCTGGGTCGTGCGCTCAGCGTGATCGGCACCGCCCGCGAAGTGGCCGCCCTGACCTGGGCCGAGGGGGCGCGGGTCTGCTATCCTGCCGACAATATGACCGCTACAGGTGCGCCCCTGACTGAGCTAACAGTGACGGTGGAGGATGCAGAGCTATGCCCGCGCTACTCTGGCCTGCTGGTGCGTGGGGTCAAGCTGGGGCCATCGCCCAGTTGGATGCAGCAACGCCTCAGCCTGGCCGGGATGCGCCCGGTCAACAACATCGTGGACATCACCAACTATGTGATGCTGGAATGGGGGCAGCCGCTGCACGCCTTCGACGTACACAAGGTGGCGGGCGGCAAGATCGTAGTACGCTGCGCCAAACCAGGCGAGACGCTGCGGGGCATCAACCACAACCAGTACCAGCTTGACGAAAAGATGTTGCTGATCTGCGACGCGGAGCAGCCGATTGCGGTTGCGGGCGTGATGGGTGGCCTCAACACCGAGGTGGGCGACGAAGGGACGGCAGACATCTTCATCGAGTCGGCTCACTTCGCTCCCCTCAGCGTGCGGCGCACAGCCCGGCTGCTAGGTTTGCACACCGATGCTAGCCACCGCTTCGAGCGCACTGTTGACCCCGCTGGTACGCTGCGGGCGGCGCGACGGGCAGCAGCGTTGATGCACGAGCTGGCGGGCGGCGAGATTGCGGAGGGCGCAGTGGATGTGTACCCCCAGCCGTTGCCGCTCAAGCAGCTAAGCTTGACTGTGCGCCAAACGGAGCGCATCCTCGGCTTGCGCCTGGAGATGGCTGTGATGAGCGAATTGCTCCAACGGCTAGAGTTCGAGGTGGCAGCCGCAGAGGACGGCGCGAGCCTGCTGGTCACCGTTCCCAGCTACCGCAACGACGTGAAGATCGAGGAGGACTTGATCGAGGAAGTAGCGAGGATGTATGGCTACGACAACCTGCCGATGACCCTGCTGGCCGAACCGTTGCCGAAGGAGCGGCGCAATACGGCCTGGGAGTTCGACCTGCGCCTGCGCGAGATCATGGTTGGTCTCGGCCTCAGCGAAGCGGTCAACTACTCGCTGATCAGCGGCAAGCTGCACGAGCAGTTGTGGTTGGCACCCGCTACAGCGAGGGCGACTGGCTGGCAGCCCTATGAGCGCAGCCGCGAACCACTGAAGGTGATCAACCCTCTCAGCAGCGAACGCGAGTACCTGCGGATGAGCCTGCTACCAGGGCTGTTGGAGACGCTCCGCAAGAACTTGAGCAACAGGGAGGCGGTGGCGATCTTTGAGCTAGCCCACGTCTTCTACAGCAATGGTACGGACCAGCTACCGGACGAGCCGCTGCGCCTGAGCGGGCTGATCAGCGGCCCCCGCCAACCGCGCAGCTACTACCACCCGAACGGCGCAACGGCAATGGACTTCTTCGACGCGAAAGGCGTGGTTGAGGGGCTGCTGCACCACCTGCACCTGCCCGACCTGAGCTACGCCCCGCTAGCGGACGCTAGTGGCCTCCTGCACCCTGGGCGCAGTGCAGCGGTCAGCGTGGGCGGCCAGCAGGTGGGCGTAGTCGCCGAGTTGCACCCCGACGCAGCGGAAGTGTGGGGCTTGCCCACCCCGCCAGCACGGGTGGTGCTGTTCGACCTGGACGCAACAGCCCTGTTCGCGGCGGTCGGTAGCGATGTTGCTCGCTACCAGCCAGTATCGCGCTACCCGACGGTGCAGCAAGACCTAGCCCTGGTGGTGGATGAGAGCGTGGCGGCGGGCCGGGTGCAGCAGTTGATCGCTCAGACTGGCGGCAATCTGGTCAAGGCAGTGACGCTGTTCGACATCTACAGCGGGCCACAAGTGCCAGCGGGCAAAAAGAGCCTCGCCTACAGCCTCAGCTTCCAGGCTCTGGATCGGCAGCTAACTGATGATGAAGTGATCAAGGTACGCCAGCGCATTGTGGCGCGGTTGGGCAAGGAAGTGGGGGCGACGCTTCGTGGCTAGCCCCTTCTACAGCGATGCAGATTGCCCCTTCGACGACAGAGCGAGTATGGAGGAGGTGTTGTTGGAGGATGGCGAGCGGTTCTACATCATCGCCGCCCGCTTTGCCCTCTTCCCCGGCCACCTGCTGATCAACAGCCGTGTCCACCGCTTGACCATTGGCGACCTGCCGCAGGAGGATATGGCCGAGTTGGAGCGGCTACATCTATTGGCCCGCCGCTTCTTGCTTGACCAGTACGGCAAGGCAACCTTCTGGGAGAACGGCGTGGTACATAAGCACGTGCCGCATATGCACCTGCACGGCTGGCCGGTGGTTATGGAGTTGCCGCCTGCCGAGTTGCTGGCCGATAGCACGCAGTTGGCGGGGGTAGCAGACATCTCCGCCTGGTATGCGGCCAACGGCTTCTACCACTACCTGCAAGGCGACCTGGGTAGCTACATCTTCAAGCCCAGCCACGCGCTCTTTCGCTTTATCGGCCCCTGGCTCACCCGGCAGAGCGGCAATCCGCCTGGGGTCGGCGGCGGCATTGTTCGCAGTGGCACGCCGGAGACTACCACCGCCCTGGTCGCGCAGTGGCGAAGCTGGCGGCGGGCAGCGGAGACCCCCATCTTGCTGCCCCCAGAAGGGGGCGGGGACAGGCGGGATAGCAGCGGCCTAGGGGAAGCTTAGAGCGGCATATTGCCGTGCTTCTTGGGGGGGTTGCTGTCGCGCTTGTCCTTGAGGCTTTCCAGGGCGCGGATCAGCTTGGGGCGGGTCTGTTGTGGCTCGATGATCGCGTCTATGTAGCCACGGGCTGCCGCGATGTATGGGTTGGCGACCCGCTCGGCGTACTCGGCTACTAGCTCCTTGCGCTTTGCGTCGGGGTCGTCAGCCTTCTCCAACATCTCCTTGTAGATGATGTTTACCGCGCCGTCGATACCCATCACCGCGATCTCGGCGGAGGGCCAGGCATAGTTGATGTCACCGCGCACGTGCTTGCTGCTCATCACGTCGTATGCGCCGCCGTAAGCCTTGCGCGTGATCACCGTAATCTTTGGTACGGTCGCCTCGCAGTAGGCGTAGAGCAGCTTTGCGCCATGACGGATGATGCCGCCATGCTCCTGTCCTACACCGGGGAGGAAGCCTGGTACATCCACGAAGGTGATCAGGGGGATGTTGAAGCAGTCGCAGAAGCGCACGAAGCGGGCCGCCTTGTCCGCCGAGTTGATGTCCAGCACGCCCGCCAGCACAGAGGGCTGCTGGGCTACAATGCCGACGCTGCGCCCACCGAGGCGCGCAAAGCCACAGAGGATGTTCTGCGCCCAATGCTCGTGTACCTCAAGGAAGTCGCCGCGATCTACGACTTTGTGGATCACATCCTTCATGTCGTAAGCCTTGTTCGGGGCGGCGGGAACGATGCCGTTGAGGTCGTGATCCTCGCGGTCGAGTGGGTCGTCGGTCGGGGTGTAGGGTGGGTCGTCCATGTTGTTCGAGGGCATAAAGCTGAGCAGGCGGCGCAGGGCAAGCAGGCACTGCTCCTCGCTGTCGTAGGCGAAGTGGGCGACCCCGCTGGTGCTGTTGTGGATAGCAGCCCCGCCCAAATCCTCGAACGACACATCCTCCTGCGTCACCGTCTTGACCACGTTCGGGCCAGTGACGAACATATAGCTGGTATCGCGCACCATCAGGATGAAGTCGGTGATCGCGGGCGAGTAGACGGCACCGCCCGCGCAGGGGCCGAGGATCGCCGAAATCTGGGGGATCACCCCACTAGCCAGGGTGTTCCGCAGGAAGATGTCGGCATAACCGCCGAGGCTAACTACCCCCTCCTGGATGCGCGCCCCGCCGCTGTCGTTGAGGCCGATCATCGGTGCGCCGTTCTTAACCGCAAGCTCCATGATCCTGACGATCTTCTGTGCGTGGGCCTCGCCTAGCGAACCACCATAGATGGTAAAGTCCTGCGAGTAGACGTAGACCAGCCTGCCGTCGATGCGCCCGTAGCCAGTCACTACCCCGTCACCGAGGAACTGCACGCTGCTGTCCTCACCACCCTGCACGAACATCCCAATCTCCTCAAACGAGCCGTCGTCGAGTAGGATTTCGAGCCGTTCACGAGCCGTCAGCTTGCCACGGGCGTGCTGCTGGTCGATCCGCTTCTGGCCGCCCCCGAGTCGAGCCTGGGCCTGCATATCGCGCAGTTTGGCGATGCGTGGGTCATTGTGTTGTTCCATATTTGCTCCGAGTGGGAAAGTAGTGGTCGCCGAAGGCCATTGTAACACAGTCTGGGGCTAGCCTCATCCACCTGTCTCTAGGGCGCGATCCACCTGGATGAAGGTGGCCGACCCCTTCGCCAGCAGCCTGCCACCCTGGTCGTGGATTGTTGCTTCGCCATAGATCGTGCGGCGTGTCTTGTGCGTCACCCAGCCGTGTGCCGTTACCGTTTCGCCCAGTGGCAAGGCGCGCAGGTAGTTGAGCTTCAGTTCAAGAGTCATCACGTTGGCCCCACCGACTTCTGACCCCGCTACCGCCATGCCAATTGCGCTGTCGATCAGCGAGGCAGCAACCCCGCCATGTGCTACGCCGTGGAACTGGCCCAGCTTCGGCTCAACTGTGCATCTGAGGTGGCTACCCTTCGCATCCACTTGCTCAACCACAATGCCTAGTGTCTTATAGTACGGCTGCTGGTTGCCAGTTTCGGTCAGCGTCAGCCAGAACTGCTCCAACTGCTCCTGCTCGTCCATAACTGCTAACCCTCCTTGCGCTGCACATCATACATCCGCCTGCGAACCGCCAGCCTGCTACGCACACTGTCCAGAGCTACTGCAAAGCCTTCTCGTACGTAGAGGCAAGAGGATGCTTGCCCTGTCGACCTCAGCGCGCCGCCCAAAATAGAATAATTGCACTGGGTGATTCGCTGATTAGCTGGCGCACCAACAAACCAGCGGCAGTAGGGTTAGCGGCTCGTCAGCAGACCGCTGCGCTGCTGTACTTTGACCGCCCGAACACCCAGGTGCTACTCTCCATCCTCCACATCCACCAGTTTGCGGCGGACGGCATAGAGGGCGGCTTTGGTGCGGTCAGAGAGGTGGAGCTTCTGCAAGATATTGCTGACGTGCGTCTTGACCGTCTTCTCGCTGAGGACGAGTTCATCGGCAATCTCGCGGTTACTGAGCGCACGGGCGATCAGGCGCAGCACTTCGATCTCGCGTTCGGTCAGGCTCGGCTCGACATTTGCGCCCGCCTTTGCTGCTGCGCCAGTGGCGGCAGGGCGCGCCTGGGTGGGGCCAAGCTCCTGCATGATCTTGCGGGCAATGTCGGGGTGCAGCGAAGGTTCGCCGCGATAGACCTTCTCGATACTGTTGACCAGCGCGTTGGGGCTGATGTCCTTCATCAGGTAGCCAGCCGCCCCCGCCTTGATGCTGGCGAAGACCTTCTCATCTTCGCTGAAGCTGGTGAGGACGATCACCTGGGTGCCAGGCAGGCCCGCCCGTATCTCGCGGGTTGCCTGCACGCCGTCCACCTGGGGCATAACCAAATCCATCAGCACGACATTCGGGCGTAGGACGAACGCTTTGTCTACCGCATCGGCCCCGTTGACTGCTTCGCCCACCACCTCGATGTTCGGCTGAAGCTCTAGGAAGCTCCGCAGACCTTGCCGCACCACGGCGTGGTCGTCCACAATCATCACCCGTATTTTGCCGCCTTTGCTATTGCTCGTTGCCACTTACCCCTCCTGGTCGCGCCCAGGTTTCGGCTGGCGCGTTGTTGTTGCCTGCTGGCACGGCTTCGTTGCTCGGACGGATTAGCTGCTGCTCCATGCCAGGGGTTGCGCCCTCCGAAGCCGCCGCCTCGTTGCGAATCACGGGCAGCCAGACCCGAAAGACACTACCCTCCCCCATCCTGCTGTAGGCTGCTACCCCACCGCCGTGCGCCACTGCCAAGCTGCGGACGATGGGCAGGCCCAGGCCAGTCCCCC
>JAYUUN010000119.1:0-8059 GCA_043754535.1 Chloroflexota bacterium
GCGCACTGCGTTGAGGCTGAACTCGGCTAGCTCCTTCGCGCCAAAGCCAAACTCGCGGGCGGCGAGCAGGTACTCGTCAGTGAGAGTCGTGTTGAACATCGCTGGGTCGTCGGAGTTGAGAGTGAGCGGCACACCCGCCGCATAGAGCGTGCGGATTGGGTGCTGCTGCCAGTCGGCGACTACGCGGGTGCAGATGTTGGAGGTCAGCGAAATCTCTAGTACGATCTGCTCCTGCGCGAGGTAGGCCAGCAACTCTGGGTCTTGCGCCGCGTTGATGCCATGACCGACCCGCTCGGCTTGCAGCAGGCGCAGGGCAGCCCACACGCTGTCTGGCCCTGCATACTCGCCCTGGTGGGAAACGCGGTGCAGGCCAGCCTGGTACGCGCCGTAGAACGCAGCGACAAACTTTTCTGGCTCCCCACGCTGCTCATCACCGCCCAGGCCCAAGGCCACCACGCCACGATCCTGGGCCTGCACTGCCCAGGCCAGAGTTTGCAGGGCGAGGTCGGCACTCAGTTCGCGGTCAACATCGTTGATCCAGCGCATCTTTACTCCAAACTCAAGCTCGGCCTGGGCCGCTCCTTCGTTGATCGCCGCCAGCAGATCGTCGTAGCTGACCCCCAGGCGGCGCACCGTCGTGGTGGGAGTGAAGGTCACTTCCAGGTAGCGGATGTTCTGCGCGCCCGCCTCTCGACCCAGTTCGTAGGTGATTAGGCGGAAGTCGTCCAACGTTTTGAGGGCCTGGTTGATCGTATACCAGACCGCGATGAAGTGGGGGAAGTCGGTGAAGCGGTAGTATTCGCGCAGGCCCACCTCGTCTTGGAAGGGTAGCTGCACTCCGTTGCGCTCGGCTAGCAGCAGCAGAGTGTGCGGGCGGATGCTACCCTCCAGGTGGACGTGCAACTCGGCCTTCGGCATAGCGCGAACGAAGCTCTCTAGCGACATTGCTCTCCTTCTGCTGGCTCGCTGGCCTGGCTACTGCAAGCCATTAACCAGGCCAGTGTATTTCTCGACCAGTGCTTTCGCCTCACCGTCCTCCTCCGCTTCGGCGTAGATGTGGAAGAAGGGAAAGTCGGGATCGGGCAGGATCAAGGCCCACTCGCGGCCCAGGTCAATCTTGATGCCGTCAATCTGGCCGCTCCCAGTGTTGCCATATTGCTCGTTGAGCAGCCGCATCACGCGGCCCTTGTCCTCCCAGCGGCAGGGAACCCGGCCTCGTGCCATTGCAAAGGTGGGCAGGCTCGCCAGTACCTCGCTGAAGCGTACGTTCTGCGCCGCCAGCATCTCGATCAGCTTAGTGATCGTGAACAAGCCGTCGGGGGTGGGGTGGAAAGCGGGGAAGAAGAAACTACCTGCGCCGTCGCCCGCCACCGTCACGCTGTTCCGCAGGGCGGTGATGCTCATCGCCTGGTTGTTCGCCTTCGTGCGGATTACCTCGGCCCCATACTGTTTGGCAATCGTCTCGATTACGCTCGGCGCGGTCACTGGCACCGCCACGATGCCGCCGCCGTTCGCCTTCAAGTGGAGGGTGACCACCGCAGCCAGGGCCGCCATGCCATGCACCTGCTGCCCCTTGTCGTCCACAAAGTAGACACGCTCACCACCAGTATCCAGGCGGGCGGCCAGATTAGCCTTCAGCACGGGGGTGATGGCAGAGAGGCGGTTGAGACCATCCTGCAACTGCTCCTGCGCCCGCGAGTAGAGTCCTTCTTCTACGTGGGCGTTCAACTCCACCGCGTCAATGCCGAGACTGCCAAACACGCGGGGTAGTACCTGGGCTGAACTGGTGTTGGCGTAGTCCACCACGATGTGCATCTCGCCACTCTTTGCCTTCAGCACGTCGGCGTTGATATTCTTCAGGTAGCCTTCCAGGTAACGTTCAACTACGTTGTTGGCGTAGCTAATGCGGCCAATGTCGTCCAGGTAGACGCGGCGGAAGTCCTCGCGGAAGAAGACGTTTTCAATCTTGCGCTCGGTGTTCTTATCTAGGTCAAGGCCGTTGCGGTCGAAGAACTTGATATCCAGGGTGCGGCTATCGAAGGGCGAGAGGCGGACGTGGATACCACCCACTGCGTCGGTGGCCCGCACGTTGTAG
Source organism: Chloroflexota bacterium (assembly GCA_043754535.1). Taxonomy (GTDB): domain Bacteria; phylum Chloroflexota; class Chloroflexia; order QHBQ01; family QHBQ01; genus JBBROH01. The sequence goes on from JAYUUN010000119.1 coordinate 2,096, forward strand.
CGGGCGACAGGGATTGGCACGCTAGCGAGGTCGGCCACGTTCACACCCGCCGAGGGCAGGCCGCTGATGATTGCCCGCTTGATCATGCGCGGGGTAAAGTGCGCGTCGCGGTTGACCATCACCGTCGCCCCCTTAGCCAGGGTTGCGCCATAAGCCCCACCCAGTTTGGCGGCAAACTCTGGGGTAATGTCCACGTTGACCAGACCGGTTACGCCAAAGCGACCAAATAGCACCTTGCGGCTCTGGCTGCCCCAGACCATGCTGGTAGCGACGGTAGAACCAGCCTCGATTTCTTTACTCGGCCAAATCTTGACGTTGGGCTGGATCACCGAACCCTCACCGATAGTGGTGTCGTCACCGATGACCGTTCCCTCAAAGAGCATCGCCCGCGCCTTGACGCTGCACTGCTTGCTGAGGATTGCCCCGCGCAACTCGGCGCGCTCACCAATGTAGCAGTTGCGCCAGATGATGCTGCGGTCAATCGTCGCCCGTGTGTCCACGATGGTGTCGTCCCGGATCACGGTCGGGCCGTGGATGGTTACGCCAGAGTTGATGCGTACGCCGCGACCGAGGAAGACCGGGCCATCTATCCGCGCGTCGGAGGCGATAGTTACATCCTCCTCAACCCAGAGGCCGGGTCGAATCTGGGTGCCACTGAGCGGGAGATTGCATTGGCCGCTGAGGAGGTCGCCAGTGGAGCGCAGGTAGTCTGGCAGGTTGCCAATATCGCACCAGTAGCCCTCGGCGACGTAGCCGTAAAGGGGGTCGCCCCGCTGCAACATCATGGGGAACAAGTCCTGGCTGAAGTCGAATTGCTTGCCAGCGGGGAAGTAGTCCAGCACCTTCGGGTCAAGCACGTAGATGCCAGTATTGATGGTGTCGCTGAAGACCTCGCTCCAACTGGGCTTCTCCAAGAACTGCTTGATGCGCCCCTGCTCGTCGGTGATGATTACTCCATACTCTAGGGGATTCGGCACGCGCTTGAGGATCAGGGTGGCGAGTGCCTTCTTTTGCTTGTGGAAGGCGACGGCAGCGGAGAGGTCGATGTCGGTCAGAGCGTCGCCGCTGATGATCACGAACGCCTCATCGCCGAGCATCGCCTGGGCCTGCTTGACGCTGCCCGCTGTGCCAAGCGGCGACTCCTCAATGCTGTACTGCATATTCACGCCAAAGGCCGAGCCGTCGCTAAAGTAACTCTGGATAGAGTCGGCCATGTACTGCAAGGTAGCGATTACGTCGGTGATTTCGTAGCGTTTGAGCAGGTTGATGATGTGGGCAATCATCGGTTTGTCCACCACTGGCACCATCGGCTTGGGGCGGCCCAGGGTTAGGGGGCGCAGGCGGCTACCCTCACCACCCGCCATTACTACTGCTTTCATCGCAGCCTCCTCTTTTGCTTGCAACCTTGCTGATCAGTGTAGCTCGAACACCGCCCCATTTTAGCGGGTAGTCAAGAGCCTGTCAAGCGCGAACGGGGCGCAAGTGTGACTTGCTCCCTTATCGCCAGGATAGACCTACAATGCTGTGGCTTGGCCTACTGGTCGAGGCGCACTTCGGTAGCACCGAGGTCGAGGTCGTCGCTGACAAGCTCGCCCTCATATGTTTCGGTGTCGTTGAGTAGCAGCACGGCGGCCACGATACCCGCGAATAGGCCCATGACGAAAACGATAATCTTACCCATCTGGAAGCTCCTTTGCTTGAGGCTATGCTGCGATTATAGAGCAAGCGGAGGCAGGATGTCCAGCCCAGCAGTGTGCTTGGAACGCGACGTGCTATAATCAGGCTAGACGCAAGCCGAGGAGGGCAACTGATGACCCTGAGCATTCCGCACCTGGTGGGCAAGTACGTGCAGATTGGCCGCACCCAGACCTGGTACACGGAGCAGCAGACAGCGGGGACTGGCCCACTGGCCGTCAATACTATCGTGGGCCTCAACGGGCTGGCAGGTGGGGGGGACAGCTTCTGGACGCTGCTGGACGAGCTACGGCCAGGCTGGAGGGCGATTATGCCCGACCTGCCTGGGTGTGGCAAGAGCGGGCTGCTGCCTACTCGTCATGACCTACAGGGCTATGTGGCATGGCTTGACCAGTTCCTTGCTCGCTTCAGCCCCAACCGCCCAGTCGTCTTGCAGACGGTAGCGACTGGGGCGGCGATTGCGCTGGAATATGCGTTGCTCTACCCGCAGCGGGTGGCGGGCCTGATCCTGCACCTGCCAATGTTCGATGGCAGTGCCTTCGCCCCGCTAGCTCGTTGGCTGGTGGCTGGGCTGGTGCAGCGTGACGTGGTGCAGCGGCTGGCCGACCACTACCGCCACGACCAGCAGTTCATGCTCAAGCTGATTGCCCACGAGCCGCCCCAGGCCATTTACGAGACTGCTATGCGCGACATCCAGCATAAGCAGGAGGCTAGCTTGCGGGCGGTCGGTGAGTTCCTCAGCGTGGTGATGCTCAACAAGGCGCGGCCAAAGCTGCTGCGTGTCCGTAGCCCCATGCTGATGCTGGCGACCGCACATGACTTTGCAGCCCCGGTTGGCTGGCTACAAGAGGTGGCGGCTATGTACCCCCACGAACGCACGCTAGAGGTGGAGGAGGGCGGCCACGCCTGGAACGAGGAGTATGTGGGCAAGATGGTGGGGCTGGTGCGGACGTTCTTGGGCGAGTTGAACGGCTAGCCTGGCTTGTGGGGGCGCAAGAGAGCGGCACTGCCTCCGCAGTGCCGCTCTTTGCTAGCTATTGCTGGCTGGCTGGTTACTCCTTGTACTTCGCCAACCGCTGCCGCTCGCTGTGGTCTAGAACGCGCTTGCGGATGCGGAACGACTTGGGGGTGACTTCCAACAGTTCGTCGTCGGCCAGGTACTCAATTGCATCGTCGAGCGAGAGGGTGCGTACCGAGTTGAGAACCAACCCTTCATCACCTTGCGAAGCCCGCATATTGCTGAGGTGCTTCTTCTTGCAGACGTTGACTTCCAAATCTTTGTCGCGGATGTGCTGACCAACCACCATGCCCTCGTAGACCTCGGTCTGGGGGATGATGAAAAGCTGGCCGCGCTCTTGGGCAGAGTTGAGGCCGAAGCTGTTGGCGATGCCACTCTCCCAGGCGATTAGCGAGCCGAACTGGCGGGTGGCTATCGGTCCTGCCATGGGGCCATAGCCTGCGAACAGGCTGTTGACGATACCTTGCCCCCGGCTTGCGCTCATGAAGGCCTGGCGGAAGCCGAGCAGACCGCGGGTTGGCACCTTGTAGACATACTGCACGCTGCCGTCGTCGCGCAGCCGCATATCTAGCATCTGGCCGCGCCGCTGGCCCATCATCTCGACGACTACGCCCATCACCTCGGCAGCTACCTCGATTTCTACTTGCTCGTAGGGTTCGACCTTGTGGCCGTCCTCCTCGTGGTAGATTACCTCTGGCTTGCTCACCTGGAACTCGTAGCCCTCACGCCGCATATTCTCGATCAGGATGGTCAGGTGCAGTTCGCCGCGGCCACTGACCAGGAAGGTGTCTGCACTATCGGTCTCGCTGACGCGCAGGGCCACATCGTGGTCTAGCTCGCCGAACAGTCGCTCGCGTATCTTGCGGCTGGTGACGAAGGTGCCTTCGCGGCCTGAGAGCGGGCCGGTGTTGATGCCGAAGGTCATGCGGAGGGTTGGCTCCTCTACCTTAATCGTCGGTAGAGCCTCTGGGTTCTGTGCGTCGGTGATGGTGTCGCCAATTGTCACGTCGCTGATGCCGGTTACAGCCACGATTTCGCCTGCGGCTGCCGACTCGACCTCTTGCTTCTGCAAGCCCTGGTAGGTGTAGAGTTGGTTGACACGCCCTGTGACTTGCTCACCAGCGGCGTTGATGCGCACGATTGACTGACCCTTCTTCAGGCTGCCGCGGTGGATGCGACCGACCAGGGTGCGCCCCTTGTACTCATCATAGCTCATATTGGTGACGAGCATCTGGGTGGTCCCGTCTACCTCGACTAGCGGGGCGGGCAGGTACTCTATGATAGCGTCAAAGAGCTTCTCAAGGGTCGGCTCCATGTGGTTGTGGTCGGTGCCAGCCTGCCCGGTGACGGCGTTGGTGTAGATGACGGGGAACTCGGATTGGTGTTCGTTGGCACCAAGGTCAACAAAGAGGTCGAAGGTCTCGTTGACGACGTGGTTGGGGCGGGCGTTGGCGCGGTCAATCTTGTTGACAACGACGATGGCCTGGTGGCCGCGCTGCAAGGCCTGGCGTAGCACGAACTTGGTTTGGGGCATTGGCCCCTCTACCGCATCGACCAGCAGCAGCACGCCGTCAACCATGTTCATCACTCGCTCGACCTCGCCGCCAAAGTCGGCGTGGCCGGGGGTGTCTACGATGTTAATCTTGGTTCCCTTGTAGACTACCGCTGTGTTTTTGGAGAGGATGGTGATGCCCCGCTCGCGCTCCAGGGCGTTAGAGTCCATCACCCGCTCGGCAACCTGCTGGTTGTCGCGGAAGATATGGCTCTGCTTGAGCAGCGCGTCTACCAGGGTGGTCTTACCATGGTCTACGTGGGCGATGATGGCGATGTTGCGGATGTCATTGCGGCGAACCATCTCGCCGCTATTGCTGCTTTCTTCTCTGCTCAGGGTAGCCTGGGTCATCTAACACCTTCATTTCATAAAACAGCCTCGACCGCAAGCAAGTTGGGTCAAGGCGATATGCAATCACGGTTGGCTTGGTGATTTCTCTAATTCGCTAGTCGTATTGTACCAATTTTCACGAGGTTTGTCCAATCAGCGTACAATTGTGGCGGCTTGGCTAGCTGGCTGGTGGCCGCCTACAGGTTGCTGTCGTAGAGGACGAAGTCGGCGATGCCCATCTGCAAGCGAGCGGCGGTGAGAGCGTTGCGGATGAGGGCCATGTTGGTGAGCGGGCCGGTGCCGCCAGGAACGGGGCTGAGGTAGCCCGCCACCTGGCTGACCGAGGCGAAGTCTACGTCACCGAGCAGGGTGCCGTCGGCCTGCACGTTGGTGCCAAAGTCTACTACTGCTGCTCCTGGCTTGACCATGCCGCCTTCAATCAGCCCCCTGCGGCCCGCTGCGGCAATCAGGATGTCGGCCCGGCGGGTGTAGCTGGCGATATCGCGGGTGTGCGAGTGGCAGGTGGTGACGGTGGCGTTGGCGGCGAGCAGCAGCAGGGACATGGGGCGGCCCACGACATTGCTGCGGCCCACCACGACCGCGTGCTGACCTTCTAGCGATATGTGGTGGCGGCGCAGCATCTCCAGGCCACCGCTGGGCGTGGCAGGCGTGAGGCAGGGTAGCCCCCAGGCGAGGCGGCCCGCATTGAGCGGATGTAGGCCGTCGATGTCCTTGTCGGGGCGCAAGAGGGCGACGGCGCGGGCAGTATTGAGGTGGGCGGGCAAGGGGGTTTGCAGGATGGTGCCTATCACGTCGGGGGCAGCGTTGAGGGCCTGTATCTCGGCTTCAAGCTGGGCCTGTCCAGCGTTGGCGGGGAGTGGGCGCAGGAGGCAGCGTAGGCCCACGTTCGCGCAACTCCTGGTCAGAATGCGGATGTAGCTGGCCGAGGTCTGGTCTTCACCGACCACGACTACGCCGATGGCTAGCAGCGGCGCGGCTGGGCTGGCGGCTGCGCCTGACTGGGAGGGGGTCGCTTGCTGGGGCAGATAGTAGCTGAACCGCTTGCGCCACTCGGCTTCGACGCGCACAAGGTCGGCGGCCAGTTCGCCGCTCATCACCTTCGCTACGGCGCGGCCATCCATAATCGTCGCGGTGCTACCTGCCAGTGTGCTGCTCAAGGCTGGGTGCTTCCTCCTTGCTAATCGCTGAGACCATGCTGATTATAACAAAACGAACGCCCAGCCGATAGCTGGACGCGGGTGGCGGTGGCAAGTTAGGGCGGGCTGGTGGTTGCAATTGGCGGCGCGGGCAAGATGGTTAACGAAGCCAGTAAGTTTCAATCCCCTCAAAGGCGGGGTGGTTGTTGCAA
>JAYUUN010000120.1:0-80996 GCA_043754535.1 Chloroflexota bacterium
TGATCCGCGCAACCAGGGCAGCTAGAGCTGTAGGTACTACCATCACCCCTCAGCTTGCCATAGCCTGGCCGAATTGAGTACAATAGGATGGTAGCAGCCGACTTTTGCCGATTAGCATAGAAGGAGAGATGAGGCGATGGCAACGACGCACGCCGTTATTCTTGCCGGGGCGCGAACCCCCTTTGGCCGCTTTGGTGGTGGCCTTGCCCCCCTGGGCGCGGTCGAACTGGGGGCGCACATGATCCGCCACAGCATAGAGCGGGCCGGGATTAACAAGGATGAAGTAGAACACACGATCCTCGGCTGCGTGGTGCAGGCCGGTCTAGGTCAGGTACCCTCGCGCCAGGCCAACTTTGCCGCTGGCCTGCGTAGAGAGACGACCAGCGAGACGATCAATCGCGTCTGCGGTAGTGCCATGCGCGCTATCTATCTTGGCGATACGCTGATCCGGGTTGGCGACCAGCGGGTGGTGCTGGCGGGCGGCATGGAGAGCATGAGCAACGGCCCCTACCTGGTACGTGGCGCACGCTGGGGATTGAAGGCGGGCAACACAGAGTTTGTTGATGCAGTCCAGTTTGATGGCCTGATTGACCCGATCCACAATATGAAGATGGGCGACTTCAACGACAACGTTTCTGCCGAGGAACACGTCAGCCGCGAGGAGCAGGATGCCTGGGCCTTCCGCAGCCACCAGCGGGCCATTGCAGGCCGCCCCGCCCTTGCCGAGGAGATCGCCCCAGTTGAGATCGTGAACAAGAAGAAGGGCAACACCATCATTGAGTTTGATGAAGGGCCGCGGGCTGACACCAGCCTGGAGGCTCTGGCAAAGCTGAAGCCCGCCTTCACTGCCAATGGCTCAACCACAGCCGGTAACGCTCCTAGCCTCAACGATGGGGCGGCAGGGGTGGTGCTTGCCAGTGCGGAGTACGCAAAGGCGCACGGCCTCAAACCCCTTGCGGAGATCGTCAGTTACGGCCAGTCGGCCTACGACCCTCCCTATCTTGCCTATACTCCGGCGATGGCTGCCGAGCAAGCCTTGCAGCGGGCAGGGTTGACCATCGCCGACATTGACCTGATCGAGATCAACGAGGCCTTCGCCAGTGTGACCCTGACTAGCGCAAAGCGGCTGGGGATCAAGGATTTGGACGGCAAGGTGAACGTCAACGGTGGGGCTATCGCCCTGGGCCACCCAATCGGGGCCAGCGGCGCACGCCTCGTTCTCACCCTCGCCTACGAACTGCGGCGGCGGGGCGGCGGCATTGGCCTGGCGGCAATCTGCTCTGGCACTGCGCAAGGCGACGCACTGATCATCAAGGTGGACGCTTTAGCGGCGGCCCAGCAACTTGGGGAAACGATGCCTGTTTATCCTTACAAGGGCAAGTGGCCGCGCATCGCGCCTGACGTTTATCTCGCGCCGACTGCCTGCGTGATTGGCGACGTGACGATTGGCGCAGGCAGCAGCGTGTGGTTTAATGCGGTGCTGCGCGCCGACAACGCCCCGATTGTGCTGGGCGCACGCTGCAATGTGCAGGACAATTGCACGATCCACACTGACGACGACCTCCCCGCTATCCTGGGCGATGGATGTTCGCTGGGCCACGCAGCGGTAGTGCATGGGGCGCGGCTGGCGAATGATGTGCTGGTGGCGATGGGGGCAATCGTCCTCAGCGGAGCGACGGTGGGGGCGGAGAGCATCATTGCCGCCAACGCCGTGGTCACCGAGGGCAGACAAATCGCCGCCCGTTCGCTGGTTGTAGGCACCCCTGGCAAGGTAGCCCGCGAGGTGACGGAGGTCGAGACCGCCCGCATCCACCTGACCAGCGACCACTACGTAGCCGAGGCACGTAACTACGCCGCCGAGAGCAAAGGCTAGTTCTTCTCCTTGTACAAAGCAGGTGGCAGACTGATCTGGAACTCTACTCTAGGGCTGAGCAGCACCGAGTGGGGTTGCTGCGTCTCCTGGCGGCTAAGGATGCCAAGCCGTTCGAGCAGAGCGAAGCGCGCGTGCAGCAGCCTACCTGTGGTCAACTCCATCGCTGGGTGCCAGATGGTATAGCTGCCTAGCCTCCCGTCGCGCCGATAGAATACGCCCCGCACCGGGTTGGTCAGCACGTAACGTTGCTGGTCGAGCGAGTGGAAGCCAGGCAGCAAGCCCATTGCATGGCCCGTACCGACGAGAGCAATCTCTGCCGCTGCCCATGCGCTCTGCGTCCGCACCTGATAGCGGGTGTAGCGTTGTTGGCTGGCCGAATAGGTGGTTGCGAACTGGTAGCGCGCCCGATACCAGGGTAGTTGCCAGGCATGATGCGCGAAGGCCACCGCCGCTGCACCCAGGGTGGTGCCGAAGAACCACGCCTGGTCTTCCCCCTGCTGGTCGGTTACATAGAGGCGGTAGTTGGTTTGGCCGAAGCGGAAGCGCAGCCAGGGCAGGCGGCTGAAACAGAAGTCCTGGTCGAGGAAGGGTACAACCGAGAGCAAGCCGTACTTGCGCCCATCCACCGTAAACGGCACAATCCCAAACTGGGGATTGACGTGGGGGCGCAACCGTTCTAGCGGCACCAGGTAGCTAATGATGGCGAAGTGGCGCAGGCTGGTGGTCACGTCCAGCCAGCCCAGCGGTGGGCGTAGCAGGCGGGCAGCGAGTAGGGCGGGGTAATCGAGGGCTACTACTTCATCCATACGCTTATTATAGCACAGTGCCACTCAGTGACAAAAAAGAAGGGGCGCATCCGCACCCCACTTGCTCTACTCACGTAGGCAACTAACGGGGTGGTGGAGGGTACATCGTTCGGCATGGACTCGCCAGTGTTCTCTGGCTGCGGTACGCCCTGAGTCGGCTGCTCTGTGGGCAAAGTTGCTGGCTTAACCCCCTTCGGGTTGGTCGTAGGCTGGCTGGCAGTGGTGGCGGACGGCTGGCGCACTGCCGTGGGGGTTGGGTTGCTCTCACCCCCACAGGCGGCCAGCAACAGGCTGGCGGTCAAGATTGCGCTGGCTACCCAGCCGACGTTCTCTAGCTTCTTCAAAATAAACTTGGCTCCTATCTTTTGCTTGCTGCTTGTCCTGGTAACGCTCGGAGCAGCAGCGCATTATAACCAATCTGTGCGCAGGCGGCAAGCACACTAGCCGCTGGCAAACTACTAGCTCTGCTCAGGGGCAACGGAGAAGGCCCGCAGATGTTAGTCTGGAGCATGAGCAGCTAGTGCTTGTGGAAGCGTGTGTCTAACTCGTTGCGAGTGGTGGTGGCCCGTTGCAAGGCAGCGTGGCGGTGTTTGTAGGCAACCCCTACAACCCAGGCGAAGCTGGTAAATGCACCGATCATGGTGCAGCCAACCAGCCAGAACAACGTGCTGTCACCTCCAAGCAGTTCGCTGGTTAGCAGGGTGATCAACACCCCGCTGATTGCCCCAACCAATGCCCCCACTGCGCTGAAGACAACAATAGCAGCAACCGTGTAGATTATCTGGTTCTTCATGTATTCCTCCTTACTGGCCCAATAAGGACAAGCAGATCGCTCGCACCCATTATAGCAGTATAATCGTAACACTGGTTAGCTTTGTTACGGCTGGCGGAGGAAATATGCCCAGCGTCGTACTATCCCGTCTGGTAACAGCAGCGAGCATGACTATGCGCCGCTCCTTGCAAGGGGCGGCGCACGGTGGTTGGTGGCTACTTAGTTCTGCTCCTCCAACGGCACGAAGTACACGTCGGTTGGCTTGAACTTGCTGTTGCGGACGAATTGAGCGTAGACTGGCATCCCAATCTTCAGCTTCTCTGGGGCAATGCCCACGATGCGGCTGAGGAACAGGGTGTCTACCCCTTCAAACTCGACCAAGATCAGGTTGAAGGGGGTTTCGTTGAGGAAGGCTTCACCGCCAAAGTAGCAGGTGGTGAAGGTGTGAATCTTGCCTTCGCGGGGCAACTCCACCCACTCGGTAGGCTTGCCACCCTGCGAAGACTGATCGAAGTCCATGGCGTGGCCGCGTGGGGTAGCATAGGTGTAGCCGTCGGTCGTGCGGCTGCCCATCAGCTTGCCCTGTGAGAGGCCAACGAAGAAGGGGGTATCTTGGGCGTAGCTGTGGATGTAATCAATCTCATAGTGGTACTTGATCATGATCGGGTCGGTGTTAAAGAGGATCGTACCACTGTCGTTCTCTGGCAGCTTGTAGAGGTTAGCCCGCTCGTTCTTCGGCACGTTCGGCTGGGGAATTGGTGGGTTGTCGCTGCTGACCGCCTGAACCTGCTCGGTGCTATCGGCCATCTTACGCCTCCTCCTTGCCGCTGTCGTTGCTGCCATTACTACTGTTATCGGGGCTACTGAGGGAGCGAGTGCCTTCCATGATCGACACGGTGATGTAGGTACCCGTACCCGCGTGGCTGTGGATCGCAGCACGCTTGGCGTTCTTGATCGCCAGCTTGTCGTTGCCCAGGTGCTTCTTCATGCTGCCCTGCAATTGCCAGAAGGCAAAGACCGCCTGCATCAGCCCAGTTGCGCCGACGGGGTGGCCGCAAGCGAGCAGGCCGCCACTGGGGTTGACCGGCAGCTTGCCGTCCAACTCGGAATGTCCTTCTTCGATGAACTTGCCGCCGTCGCCGTACTTGCAGAGGCCCATGTCCTCGTAAGTCTGGATTTCGGAGGAGGTATAAGCATCGTGTAGTTCAACAAAATCAAGGTCTTCGATTGGGTTGGTGATGCCAGCCATCTTGTAGGCCAGCTTGGTCGCCGCGCGCCCGCCCCGGAAGGAGTGGACACCAGGGTACTTGAGGTCTTTGTAGTCGGCCTCGTTCTCATGGTCAAGCAGGATCACCTTGCCATGTGGGCGGTCAGACATACGCATCGTGTCGGTGCCAGAGCCAATGCCAGTGACAAGCACCGGGTCAACCGCGCCCATCTTGATCGCCATTTCCTCGGTAGCGAAGATGACGGTCGCTGCACCGTCGGACATGGTGCAAATGTCAAGCAGGGTAAGGGGAGTAGCGACCATTGTGGCGGCGCGCACATCCTCTACCGTTAGCTTGGCAGGGTACTGCGAGTAAGGGTTGTAGAGCGCATTGCCGTGGTTCTTGATGCTGACTTTTGCCAGTTGCTCGACAGTGGTGCCAAACTCGTACATATGGCGTTGCACCATCATCGCGTAGTAGCCAGAGTAGAAGCCACCAACCGGGAAGTCAAAGTTGGTGTCACTGGCAAGAGCAATGAACTCGTTGCCCTTCCAGGTGTTAACGTGGCTCATCGTCTCGAAGCCGTAGGCCACGCAAACCTCCATGCGCCCGCTGGCAATCGACTCCCAGCCTGCCTGGAAGCAGAGGCCGCCGGTCGCGCCACCGCCCTCCACCCGCTTGCTGGGCTTCGGCACCAGGCCGAGGTAGTCCTGCACCATGATGCCCGCCATCAGTTGGCGGGTGAAGTGGTCGGAGAAGTAAGAGGCGATGCTACCATCAATCATTTCCATTGTCAGGTTCGGCACGTCACGCATGGCGTAATCGAAGGACTCCTTGACCATTGCGCGGAAGTCCTGGCGAGGGTTGGCCTTGCGGAACTTGGTGATGCCACCTGAGACCATGTAGACGGGTCTCATTAAGTAGGGTGACTCCTTTCGACGAGAGCTACATTGCATCCGGGGCGGAGCCGGGTGGCCCGCCTGGCGGCGACGCTGCCGCTGGCGGTGATTATAGCAGGGTTGGTGGGGGGATGCAAGCGCGGCACACAAGACTCAAATGCTGCCCCACACCATCCTCACCAAAGCCACGCCGCCAACCGCCCGTTCCGTCCGTTCGACAACCCTGCGTCTACCAGTCGCTTGCATCACCCATCCACTTGTGCTATAATCCAGCCATCAGCTACTATGCTGTAGAATAAGGGGGACGGCTATGCTTGCCTGCATCAACAGTTGTGCAGTGATTGGCCTGGATGGGGCGTTGGTGCAGGTTGAGGTGGATGTGGCGCGGGGGCTGCCCAACTTCAACGTCGTGGGCCTGCCCGATAAGTCGGTGCAAGAAAGCCGCGAACGGGTGCGGGCTGCCATCCGCAACTCTGGCTACGTCTTCCCATCTGCCCGCCTGACCGTCAACCTCGCCCCTGCCGACCTGAAGAAGGAGGGGCCATCCTACGACCTGCCTATTGCCCTCGGCATCATGGCCGCCAGCGATCAGGTGGCGGCCAAGCTCGAACACTGTGTCTTCCTCGGTGAACTGAGCCTAGACGGTAGCGTACGCCACACTGAGGGCGTGCTGCCGATGGTCGCGGTGGCGAAGGAGCGCGGTATCCGCACTGTCTACTTGCCCAGCGACGACGCAGGCGAAGCCTCGCTGGTGGAGGACATTGAGATCGTGCCGGTCAAGACGCTGACCGAACTGGTCTCGCACCTCAACGGCCTGGGCGCGATCAGCCCCTATGTGGCTGACATGAGCGTGTTTACCGACGCAGGGCAGGGCCAATACGAGGTAGATATGGCCCACATCAAAGGGCAGGAACACGTCAAGCGGGCCATCGAAGTGGCGGCAGCGGGCGGCCACAATATGCTGATGGTGGGGCCACCAGGGAGCGGCAAGACCCTGATCGCGCGCACTATGCCCACCATCCTGCCGCCGCTTACCCCTGGCGAGATGTTGACCGTGACCAAAATCTACAGCGTCAGTGGGATGCTGCCCGCCGACCGCCCCTTCGTCAGCCAACGCCCCTTTCGCGCCCCCCACCACACGATCAGCCACGCTGGGCTGGTGGGCGGTGGGCGGATGCCGCGTCCTGGTGAGATCACCCTAGCCAGTCACGGTGTCCTCTTTCTAGACGAGCTACCAGAGTTCAACGCCCAGGCTCTGGAGACGCTGCGCCAACCGTTGGAGGATCGAGTGGTGACGATCAGCCGCGCCGCCGGTTCGCTCACTTTCCCCGCCAACTTCATGTTGGTGGCGGCCATGAACCCCTGTCCTTGCGGCTTCTTCGGCGACCCCGCGAAGGCTTGCGTCTGCGCCTCCTCGTCGATCAGCCGCTACCAGAAGCGGATCAGCGGCCCCCTGCTCGACCGCATCGATATCCACGTAGAGGTTCCCCGTGTGGAGTACGAGAAGCTGGCCGACAATCGGGCTGGCGAAGCCTCGGCCACCATCCGGGCGCGGGTGGCGGCGGCCCGCAAGGTGCAGACTGCCCGCTTCGCTGATATCCATGCCAGCACCAACAGCGAGATGACCCCCGATCAGGTACACCAGTTCTGTCCGCTAGACCAGACGGGCGCGAACCTGCTCAAGGCCGCTGTACGCCAACTGCACCTCTCTGCCCGCGCTTACCACCGCATCCTCAAGCTGGGCCGCACCATAGCCGACCTCGCGGGCGAGACCAACATCCAGCCGATGCACATTGCCGAGGCGATCCAGTACCGCCCACGAGAAGCGAGCTAGTCGGCCCGCTAGCCACCGCTTAGCCAGGCGATCCCCCCAAGCCTGCACGAAAGCCAAGCAGTTTACCACTTTAGGCTGATGCAACTGCCCGCTGCTGTGCTACAATTGTACCCACATCATGCAGGAGGGGAAGATGGCCGAAGTCAAGGATGAACAGAACGCCCCAGAGTTGATCGCTGCCCACGAGGAACACACCCCTGCTGGCGAAGCGGCACGCTTGAGCGGGGTGGCTGATGCCGTGAAGGAGGAGGGGGTACGGGGGGAGGTAGTCAAAGCAGAGCCGCCTGCCCGCCTGCTGCGCCAGACTACCTTCTGGCTGGTCTGGGCCGGGCAGTCGGTGTCTGTACTGGGCGACGCGATCTATGGTATCGCTCTGATCTTCTGGATTTCGACCTTGCCCGGCGGGGTGGCCCAAAACGCGGCGGCTCTGGCGGGTTTCGGCCTGGTCAGTAGCATCCCACGCCTGACCCTCGGCCCGCTGATGGCTGGGCTGATCGACCGCCTCAGCCGCAAGTGGATTATGCTCAGTGCCGATCTGCTGCGCGGTGGCGTGATCACCCTGATCAGCTTGCTGCTGGTCGCTGGGCAGTTGCAACTTTGGCACGTCTACATTGCCGCCTTCGTTGACACTCTCTGTAATACCTTGCACGAACCCTCGTTTGAGGCCAGCATCGCCAACCTGGTGCCGAAGTCGCTGCTGACGCGGGCCAATGGGCTGGTGCAATCCTCGTTTAGCGCAGCCAACATCCTCGGCCCAGCCCTCGGCGGCACCCTGATCGCCCTGCTCGGTCTGCCGCTGGTGGTAGAGGTCAACGCGCTCAGCTTCTTCGTTGCCGCTGGCACCATGTTCTTCGCTGTCATCCCCCAACGGCGCGAAATGAGCGAGAAGCTAACCAGCTTCAGCGAGTATTGGGGGCGTACGCTGCACGATGCGGCTTACGGCTTCAAGTTCATCCGCGCCAATCCCACTTTGTTCTACCTCCTCTCCATGTTCACCTCAGCCAACTTCTGGGGCGGGCCAGTCGCTACCCTCACCCCTCTCCTGATCCTTGATACTTTGAAGGGGAATGCTTCGACCCTCGGTATCGTCAACTCGGTGGAGGCGGCAGGCTTCCTGGTGGGGGCGACGCTGATCGGGGCGGGCTTGCTCAAGTTCCGCAAACACTACCAGGGGGTAGCCTTTGGCCTTGCTCTCGGCGGCTTCGGTGCGCTGCTGGTCGGCGCGTTCGCCGCAGTGCGCTTTACCCCCGGCGTGGTTGCCGCTGGCTTCGTGGACGCACTGGCGATCCCAGTCGCCAACACCAACAGCACCGCAATCTGGCAGCTAAAGACCCCCGATGAGGCACGAGGCCGCGTGTTCGCTGCCCGCCGCACGATAGCGCAGGCTACATTCCCGCTCAGTGTCGCTCTCTCTGCGCCCGCCGCCGCCTTCTTTGGCGTGGTCAACGTGGTAATCTTCTGCGGCGCAATGGGGATGCTGACGGGCATCGTCGGCCTGTTTCTTAAGCCACTACGCACGCTGGAGGATTGATAGTCGTCTGCGAACAGCGGCGGTGCAAGTAACAGCTACTGGTCGCTTGTGTCAGCACAACGTCTGTGGCATAATGCACGTTCCAGTATGCGGATGTGGGTGGCATGGTTCCCGCATCGCTACTGTCATTAGGAGAACGCTGATGTATACCCTACCCGATGATGCTAGTGGACGCAGCCGCGAACTACTAGCCCTCGCCCAGGAGCTTGCCGCCCGCTGCCCAGCCTCGCTGGCGACCGAGATCGCTGTCAGTGGCTCGGTGGCGCGGGGCGTGGCCGACCAGTACAGCGATCTGGAGGTCAACCTCTGGGCAGAGCGCGTGCCAGACCTGGCGGAGCGTAGCGTGTGGCTACACGAGATTGCTGACAGCAACCTGGAACTGGATGTGCTGTCTCTGCCTCCAGAAATGGTCAACTCAATCTGTCGCTACCAGGGAGTGTGGATCGAACTTGCTTGGCAGCCGATCACCCCGGTGGAGCGGCTGTTCCGCGACCTGCTGGTGGGCGCAGATGTGCAGAGTGGCAGCCTGCAACTGGCCGAGGCCGTCACCCACGCCCTGCCGCTCCGCACTGAGGGTAAGTTGGCTGCATGGCAAGGGCTGCTGGCGCACTACCCAGATGTGGTGCAGCGACAGGTGATCGAGAGCCGCACTGCTGACTGGAACCACCCACTGTACGCCCAGGCACGCTGGGCCGCAGCTCAACGGCGGCAACAGCTAGCCTTCACCGAGCAAGTCGTCAGCTTGCTGAACAGTACTCTTAGCATCCTCTTTGCGATCAGCCACGAGTGGGAGCCTACCTTTAAGTGGCTGCCACAACTGAGTAGCCGCCTCTCTGTTGCCCCGCAGTAGATGTTGCAGCGCGTAGAGTGCATCCTCACCGCCAACCAGCCGACGGCGCGACTGGCAGCCCTCTTTCGCCTGATGTTGGATACCCTCGACCTTGTACCAGCGGAGATCGACGTGAGCAAGGCGCAGGCGGTCTTGAGCGCGAGTCTGCGTGAACATGGCTACTAATCGGTTGGTGGCCCACCGCTTGCTGAAAGTAGGCAGGCGGCTGGACAATAAGCAGAGGAGGGGCGATGATGGACGAGCGCGAACAAACAATCCAGAACATACAGCAGGGTGGCAGCAATACGGGCGGTGCTGAGGGTGGCCTGATCAACCTGGCCGCCAACGTCGAGGAAGGCAGTGCCGAGCGCAGTGCGGTGCTGGCCGACTTGCAGAGCGGCGGCGGTGAGCATCCCGATGTTGAGGCCAACGAGCCGGGAGAGCATCAAGAGTCGCCGCTTGAAGGTGAGGGCTATCAGACCAGCGGTGATCTGCTGGGCAACGACCCCGACAGCTACGCTGGTGGGGACTACAAGAAAGAGAGCTAGCGATGGGCGACGTAGAACACGACTTGACCTACAACCTGGCTCAGGATGTGGGCGACTCTGGTATTGACGAGAGCGAGGCGGAGAGCGAAGACTATCTGGCGGTCAACGGTAGTGAGTGGGCTGCCGCTGATGCTGCCTATGCCGACGGTGAGATCGCCACGGGCAGCGAGGGTGGTGAGGAGGCAGAGGGTGGCGAACCTGGGTTGGGTGCAGAAGTAGGAAGCTACTCGGCGGAGGACGTGGAGGCAGACGGGGGATGAAGACCCAGCTTGTTCGCAGCAATGGCTATTCGATCAGCCAGGCCATCCGCCTGCTCAAGCTGGGCGAGCCGCTGGTTTTCCCCACTGATACAGTGTATGGTCTTGGCGCACTGATCGACGAGGCGGCGGTGGCGAAGCTATACGTAGTGAAGGGCCGGGCCTTCGACAAGCCGATTGCCGCGCTGATCGCCCGTCCCCAGGCTCTGGCGCAGGTGGCAGACCTCGACCAACTCAGCCCCGACCGCCGCGCCCTGTGCGAGTTGCTGATCGCCCACTTCTGGCCTGGCGGTCTCACCCTGGTTCTCCCGGCTCAACCAACCGTACCAGCAAAGATGATTAGTGGTGGATCGACGGTGGGTGTGCGGATGCCGAACCATCCGATTGCCTTGACTATCCTGGAACAGTGTGGTGGGGCGTTGGCGGTGACGAGTGCGAACCAGAGCGGCCACCCCAGCCCAAACAGTGCTGAAGCCGCCCTTGCCAGCCTGGATGGCAGGTTGGAGATGATCCTTGATGGTGGCAGACAACCTATGAGCCTGGAGAGCAGCGTCCTTGATCTGAGCAGTGAGCATCCCCGTCTGCTCCGTGCAGGGGCAGTCACGGCTGACGAATTGCGGGCGGCAGGGGTGCTGTTGGCTATCTAATCATCCTCACTGGTTGTACGAGCGTTCTGCTCCAACACCTGGTTTTGCCACCTCCCAATTACGCTAACCCTCTTATCGAAGTTTCCCATAGGGCCGCTAGTACTTGTAATTGTGGCACGGCATTTACATTATAGCCAACAAGCCCATGAGGGCTACCACCGAGAACAAGCTATGGCAGCCGCTGCCTGGTGCAGCACCAGAGTTATAGGAGATGACAGAAATGAGCGACAACACCCACAACAACTCGGAGACGTACAGAGGTTCCACGTTCACCAACCTGAATGAGATCAAGACCGGCTACGAAGTTTATGGCATGGACAACCAGACGTTCGGCACCGTGGAGAAGGTACTGAGTGATGGTATCCAGGTCAACGGCCAGCGTATTGCCACCGCCGCCATTGCCCGTGTAGAGAACAAGCGCGTCCACCTCCAGGTAGCTGGGGCTGACTATCTTAAGGACGGCGTGCTGCGAGTGCCGATCATCGAGGAGCGGCTGACGGTCGGCAAGCGCACGGTTGAGGCCGGGGCCGCCAAATCCGCAAGGCCGTAACCAGCGAGGAGCAGATGGTACCGATTGACCTGATGCGCGAGAAGTCAGCGTCCAGACCAACGAATTGAACCGCTCTCTCACCGCCGCAGAGGCTGCTAACGCCTTCCAGGAGGGTGTGATCTGCGTGCCAGTGCGTCAGGAGGAGGCCGTCGTTGCCAAGGAAGCAGTGGTTACTGGTGAGGTCGTTGTCAACAAGACGCAGACCAGTGAGCGGCAGCAGATCACCGACACCGTGCGACGGGTGCGCGTGGATGTGGACAACAACTACACCCAGTATCGCAACCGCTACGAGCAGCAGTTCCAGGCGAATCAGGGCCAGTACGCCAGCACCTCTTTCAGCGAGGCTGAGCCGAACTTCCAGGTTGGCTATACCGCCGCCCGTGGTGCTCGCAACAAGGGCCGCAAGTTCAACGAGGTCGAGAGCGACATCCGCTCCACCTACTATGGCGACAGCAGCAACGATGAGTGGAAGCGGCTCCGCGAGGAAGTCCGTACCGCCTACGATGATGTGCAGAACGGCTAGTCCAACCCTTTAGCTAAAGCTAGAGATACGGCGGGCAGGCGCGACTACAAACGCGCTGCCCGCCCTTCGTTTTGCCTCGATTTGACGACAGTACCCGTCGCCTACCCTCTTGCGCTGCAATGGTGTATAATAGGCCAAACTTCTGTTCGCAACTAGATGAGGAGCGACAATGGCACGGAGCAAGAATGTAATGACCACCCGCACGATGCTAGGTGCGGGGTTGGCGGCGGGTGCAACGGTGGGCGCACTAGTTTCGGCCACGCGTAGCGGCCAGCGCAAGATTGGCACCCCTACGCTGATCAATTGGCAGCGGGCCAGGCAGGTCGCCGCCCTGCTCAACCGCGACGATCCCTTTGCCAACCAGCCGAAGGCAGAGTTCACCCGTTATTACGCTCAGCTAGTCAAGCAGGCCGCCCCTCTGGTTGCCGAGGCGATTGGCAGCAAGGTGGCAGTACCCAGCTTGCAGGTAGCGGCGGTCAGCAGGGCGCAGTGGGTAGCGGCTAACATCCACAGCTTCCGCAACCTGTTCGACCCAATCGACCAATTCCACCTGGAGAGCTTGCAGCAGTCGGGTGCAGCGGGCAGCCTACCAAACCTGGTAGTGGGCAGCCTCAACCAGCTAGTACTCAGTGCCGAACTCGGCACCCTGCTGGGCTACCTCAGCAAGCACGTGCTGGGCCAGTACGACATCAGCTTGCTGGGAGCAGAGGCGGATCGTGGCAAGCTGTTCTTCGTTGAGCCGAATATCGCAGCTACCCAGCAGCAATTGGGGCTGGATGCCGACGACTTCCGCCTCTGGATTGCCTTGCACGAGGTTACACACGCCTACCAGTTTGAGGCGCACCCGTGGCTGCGCCCCTACTTCAACGGCTTGCTTGGCGAATACTTCGATCACCTCAAGGGCGACCTCGGCGCAATGCGTGATAGTGGCTTCAGTCTCGGCAATATCATAGGCCGGGTGCGCGAGGGCCGCGACGAGGGGCGGGGCTGGCTGGAAGCAGTGATGACCCCACCGCAGCGCGACCTCTTTCAGCGAATGCAGTCGTTGATGACCATGGTCGAGGGCTACGGCAACTACGTGATGAACAGCGTTGGGGCGCGCCTGCTGCCCAGCTATGAGTTCATCCACGAGCGGGTTGAACACCGCCAGGGCAACCGCCGGGTAGTCGAGCGGCTGTTCATGCGTGTGACGGGCATGGCTCTAAAGATGGAGCAGTATGCCCTCGGCGAAGCCTTCATCAACCACGTGGTCGAGAGTCGCGGCCCAGCCTTTGCCCCCCGCATCTGGCGTGGTCCAGACTACATCCCCACCACTGCCGAACTGAAGGATCACGAAGCGTGGATCGCCCGCGTCGAGAAGCTGGGCTGATCCGCTAACAGGAAGGAGGGCGGGCCATGCCCTTCGATGCAGGTACTGTCGCCACCAAAATCAACAAGACCGCCGAGGAAGCACGGGGCAAATTGGCCGAGCAGGAGCAGGCCCGCTTGCTGGTTGCGCGCCTCTACATCGCTGCCAGCGAGAGTAGCGACAGGCTGGCTGAGTGGAGTGAAGCCGTAATCCAGGCCGAGCAGCACACCTACAGCAGCTACGCTTTGCCAGTGCAGACAACCAGCCCCAACGCCTTGGACTACCCCCTCCACCCCCCGTTCGATGAGCTAGGCTACCGGGTCGTTGCCACCGACTCGTCGTTCATCGAAGCTGACAAGCACCGGGGGGCATTCTGCCACCTGATCAACGTCGCGCAGGCGATGATCAAGTATGGCGACGAACAGGAAGCCCTGGTCGAGGCAATCCCCCACCACTACCCAGACTATCTGCTGCCGCGAGCGCGCCGCCGGGTCGATCCAGAGCGCGTGATGCAGGTGCAGTGCGCCGCCCATGAGATCAAAGCCCTCTATGCGATGGCCCAGAGTTATGACGACCTCAGCCTGGCGATCTTTGACGGCCCACTCAACCAGACCCTCGCCCGCCTCAATGGTGCCGAGAGCAAGGCCGACGCTGGCGGCGACAGAGAGTTGAACGACCTGTTGGCGGGCTTCGACGACACAGTTAAAGACTTTGCCCGCCAGCTACACACCCCGATAGTTGGCTACAACAGCCGCACTAAATCTGATCTGGTGATCCGCTCTCTGGAGGAAGCACTCAGCGCGGGCTTCTTCAGCGACCTGAGCGACACGGAGCATCGCCTGCTCCAGTCTGCTCTTGGCTACCTGGACGATGGCGACCTCTTCAGCGTGCTGCTGGCCCCCGGCGAACGGTCGCTAGCCTTCACTGCCTGGCAGCCAGCCAAGAACAAGCGCAAGGACTTGAGCGAGAATCGCATCCCGATCATCAGCTTCTACCTAGGCGTTGGCGACGGGGCGGCTACTGGTGTGGAGCGGATCGACACCCTGGCCGACTTCGGCCCGCAACTGGACACGATCCAGCGGGTATTGGTCAGCCAGTGCAGCCTGGGCAATGGCTACCCGCCTGTGCTGAACCTGGCCGACCGCTACGCCTTCCTTACGCGGGGGGGCGACCGCGAGACGTATTTTGCTTTGCTAGAGAACGAGGGCTTGCTCAAGCCTCCCTCGCTCAAGAGCAAAGATAAGCAGAACAGTGGGAGGAACGTGTGAGCATACGCACAACAGTTGGCGAGATAGTGACCGCCGAGTACAACAACTTCTGCGCCGAGAGCTTTGAGTTGAATCAGGCTCCCCCACTGGGCGGTCTGGTGGTCGCCGATGGGGTGGTGGGCCTGCTCTACAGCGTGCATACCGAGCGGCTAGGCGATAGCAGGCGCAAGGGTGATGGCACTGGCGACGAGGATGCCGTCTACAAGCAGCACCCTGAGCTAAAGTTCATCCTGCGGACGCAGTTTACCAGCCTCTGCCTCGGCTGCTACGACGGTCTGCGCCCGCAGCACTTCTATCCTGAACGCCCGCCACGCATCCACTATCCCGTTTATCTGTTGGCCGAGAGCGAGCTGCTGACCTTCACCGCGAAGCCCACCTACCTGCGGGCCGCCCTCAACGCCAACGAGCCAAGCGTGGATCAGGCGATCATCCGTCTGCTCTACAAGGGCTACCAGCTACGCGGAGCCGAAGCGGGCTGGGCCTATCTGCTGGATGCCAGCGAGTTCCTCGGTCGGCTGCTCAAGGGCCAGTACAACCGCCTGCTGGCGATCCTCGAAACCCTGGAGGAGGTGATCGGCGACGAGCAGCCCGCCCAGCGCACCGAGATCGTGCGTGGGGTCGGCAACCTGCTCAACGTTTAGCCCAGTCGCGGGCCAGGCAAAAGCCCCTCGCCTGCGAACAGAGGAGGGGCTGCGGTTGCAACGGCTACTAGACCTTGAAGTTGTCGCGGTTGTAGTATTCGGTGGTGCGCTTGCCGTCGGCCTTGACGATCTTCAGCACGACCAGCTTACGCTGCGGGATCGGCTTGCCGTCGACCTTGCAGGTGTGACCGCTGGGGGTATCATCCACCTTGCCAGTAGGCACCGTCTTGGAGAGCTTAACGTCCTTCTTGCCAGCCATTGTCTAATTCCTTTCTTGCGCTCCCGGCCCCTTGCGGTCGGCACGAGTTCACCTGGGTTATGGGGTAAAAAACGACGCTGTGCGCGTCTTGTCAGGTTATTATAGCAGAAAAACCGTCCCGGCGCAACGTCTGTGCCGCTAGAGTTGCATTATACCACTTCCCCACGCAGGGACCAGGGTAGAGAGTTTGAGAGAGGAGCAGGTGATGAGCAGAGAGCGCAAGGCGATTGGGCAGGTGACGGCGGCAGATAGCGAGAAGGGGGTGACGGTTCATCTGGGCCGCGAACTGCGGGTAGAGCAGTTGCGCCTCGGCCAGTTTGTGGTGGTAGAGAACCCAGAGGCGCAGTTCTTCGGCACCGTCAGTGGGCTGCGCCTGGGCGCGAACGACGCGGGCGTGACCAGCGACCCACCCGCGAGCGGCTCCCGATTGGTGCGCGAAGCCCTGGCGCGGGGGACGACCTTCGCCGAGTGTACCATCCACCTCGACCTTGAGGTGACGACCGGCGAACGCCAGCCTGCCCGCACCATCCCCAGCCACTTTAGCAGCGTCGCCCTGGCTGACGAGACCGACGTGCAGGTGGTATTCGGCGATGAGCAGAAGGAGGGCTTCTTCGCGGTCGGTACCCCCTGCGATGCCAGCCGCAAGGAGACGGGTCAGCCAGTCTGCATTGACCTCCGCAAGTTTGTAGAGCGCAGCAACGGTATCTTTGGTCGCAGCGGCACGGGCAAGAGCATGTTGGCCCGCCTGCTACTCTGCGGGGTGATTGATCGCGGTCAAGCGGTCAACCTGATCTTCGATATGCACAACGAGTACGCCACCTACCGCGAGACTGAGGCGGGGTTGAAGGTCAAGGGGCTACGCGACATCTTTGGCGCAAAGAAAATCAAGGTCTACACCCTCGATGCAGAGTCCAGCCGTCGCTCTGGTCGCTCGAACGACGGCGTGGTGTTGATCCCCTACAGTTCGCTTACTCTCGGCGACCTCGAAGCCCTGGAGGAGGAGATGCGCCTGAGCGGGCAGGCGGTGACCACTGGCACTCTTTTGCAGCGCAAGTGGGGCCGCGATTGGATCGGCAGGCTGGTGGCGGACGACCGCGACGCGAAGGAGATCAGCGAGGAGACGGGGGCTAACAGCGGCAGCATTGACGCGCTCCGCCGCAGCCTGCAAAAGTTGGAACGCTTTGACTTCATGGTACAGGGCAGCAAGGACGACTCTGGGATCAAGCGGATGATCGACGAACTCAAGCAGGGTAACAACGTGATTTTGGAGTTCGGCAGGCACGAGTCCACTCTCGCCTATATGCTGGTCTCCACCCTGGTCACCCGCCAGATACACGAGGCCTGGGTGGATCAGTCAGAGCGGTATGAGCGCAGCCAGAGCAAGGCGGACAAGCCGCAGCAGCTAGTAATTACCATCGAAGAAGCGCACAAGTTCCTCAACAACAAGGATACTATCTTCGGCACAATTGCGCGGGAGATGCGGAAGTACGCCGTGACCTTGCTGATCATTGACCAGCGGCCTAGCAGCATTGACCCCGACGTGATGAGCCAACTTGGTACCCGCGTCACCGCCCTGCTCTCCGACGCACACGATATTGAGGCAGTCTTCACTGGGGTATATGGTGGCCGCCACCTGAAGGATACGCTGGCGACCCTGGACACCCGACAGGAGGCGTTGGTCTTTGGTCATGCGGTGCCTATGGCGGTGGCGATCCACACCCGCAGCTTCGACGACAAGTTCACCAATGGGCTGAATACACGGCTGGGCAGTGGCCGCGACCCCCGCACGGTCGGCTCGAACGGCAACGGTAATGGCAGCCACGAGGCCGAGGAGGACTTGTTCGGCTAAGGCTGCCAGACCCACATATCGCGGATGTAGGCGACTTCGTAGCCATTGCGCTCTAGGTTGCGTTGGGCCAACGAGGCGGTAGGAGCCTGGGCGTAGATCGTTTGCGCCCCCAGGCTGATCGCCTCCTGGGTACGGCGGCGGACAAGGGCAGTATGCGCGCCCCTACCGCGCCACCCGCTTTCGGTGCAGGCAAAGTAGAGGCCAGCCCGTTCGCCAGCGTGTAGCAACACGCCCGCACCAATCGGGGTGTCGCCCAGCCAGGCAAAGTAGACGCGAGCGCAGGCTGCGATGCTCAAGCGCGGCATGGTCGCCATTAGCACCTTCTCTGCGCTGCCCTTCGCCCCCCAGCAGCCGCCGAGGATGTGGCCCAGCAGACGCGTTTCGCCCGCCACTAGCTTTCGCACCGCCAGGCCAGGGCGGTCGTGGATACGCCAGGTAGTGGTATCGGCCAGCAGCAGCACGCTGACCTGCCCTTGCAGGCGGAAGCCCCGTGCTTGCAGTAGCCTGCCGCTCGCTTCGTGGTCGCTGACAACCGGCACAGTGCAGCTAGTCTTCAGTTCGCGCAGCCGCTCCACCAGCGCGTCAAGCTGCCCCGCGCAGGCTGGCTGGCCTATGCCGAGGCCGAGTGCCGTGTTAAAGAGGGAGAGACCAGGCGCAAGCGTGCAACTATAGTGCCAGAGACCAGCCACCTGCGTCTGCCCCAGCCCCAGCCGCCCGGCCTCGCGCTCGCAGGCAGAGAAGATCGCGGCCATGTCCGCAGCGGCGGCGTTCTCTAGCTTGTATTGTATGGAGTCTGGACTTTGCAGAGCGGTAGTTTTGTCTTCCATCCCTATCCCCTCCAAAAAGAGAGGGCTGTAACTTGAAGCCACAGCCCGAATGCGAGAGCCTACCCTGAAGCCTAAGCGTTGCAGTTTGGCGATCAGCGCGTCGGCTACCTGCGCGGTGCCGACAGCGGTAGGGTCGTTGCGGTCAGGCTTCATGTCGTAGGTTACATCCTTGCCCTCGGCGATCAGTTCGCTCATCGCGGCTTCCAGGCGGCGGGCCGCGTGGTGTTCGCCCAGGTGACTGAGCATCATCACCCCGCTGAACATCTCGGCCAGGGGATTGACCCGGTTCTGGCCTGCGTAGTGCGGTGCGCTACCGTGCGTCGGCTCGAAGATCGCCACGTCGGTGCCAATGTTCGCGCCAGGGGCCACCCCCAGGCCGCCGATCAGCCCCGCCCCCAGGTCGCTCAGGATGTCGCCGTAGAGGTTGGGCAGTACCAGCACATCATACTGCTCTGG
The DNA here is from genome assembly GCA_043754535.1 of Chloroflexota bacterium. Classification (GTDB taxonomy): domain Bacteria; phylum Chloroflexota; class Chloroflexia; order QHBQ01; family QHBQ01; genus JBBROH01. The sequence goes on from JAYUUN010000120.1 coordinate 18,926, forward strand.
CTTCTGCACCAGTTGCATACACATATTGTCCACGATGCGATCATCAAAGGCGATGTCGCTGTACTCCTTTGCCACCCCCTGCGCAGTAGCGAGAAACAGGCCGTCAGTGGCCTTCATGATGTTTGCTTTATGCACAGCAGTGACCCGTTTGCGTCCATTCTTGCGCGCATACTCGAAGGCGAAGCGAACCACCCGCTCGCTGCCGAAGCTGGAAATCGGCTTGATGCTGATCGCCGAGTCGGGTCGGATGGTAGAGCCGTGAGCAGCGAACCAGGCAATCAACTCCCGCGCCTCTGGAGTGTCCTTGTTGTACTCTATCCCAGCGTACAAATCCTCGGTGTTCTCGCGCACTATCACCAGGTCAATGTCGGTGTAGCGCGAGCGCACTCCTTTGTAGCTCTTGCAGGGGCGCACACAGGCGTAGAGGTCAAGTGCCTTACGGAGCGCAACGTTGACGCTGCGAAAGCCCTTGCCAACCGGGGTGGTAATCGGCCCCTTGATCGCTACTTTGGTGCGGCGCACGCTGTCCAACACCGCGTCGGGCAGTACCTGGCCTGTTTTTGCCAGCGCACCCAGACCCGCATCCTGAACATCCCAGTTGAATTGTACGCCAGTCGCTTCCAGCACGCGCCTGGTAGCCGCGCTGATCTCTGGGCCGGTGCCGTCACCAGGGATAAAGGTAACATCATGAGCCATTATGTTTGTATTGCTCCTTCTCTGCATTGAGTTTGGGGACGGGCCAATTATACTCTGCCCACCGCAGGCTTGCAAACTCTGTTATAATAAGCTGATCAACGGGCAAGACCCGCTTTTCTTCGCCACCCCACTCACCGCCCGAAAGGTAATGCTAGCCAATGACGATCAAGATGCTGCACATATCCGATGTCCACCTCGGCGTAGAGAAGTATGGCAACCAGGGGGGGTTGACCGGCCAGAGTACTCGCCTCGACGACTTCCTGCGCTCGTTCGACCAGGCGATTGATGCAGCGATTGAGCGGGAGTGTGACCTGATGGTGTTTGCGGGGGACGCATTCAAGACCCGCGACCCCAACCCCACCGTGCAGCGCGAGTTCGCCCGTCGCATCATCCGTCTGGTGCAGCACGACATCCCTGCCTTCTTGCTCGTCGGCAACCACGACCTGCCCAATGCCTCAGCCCGCGCCCACACCCTGGAAATCTACGACACGCTGAACATCCCCGGCGTGCAGGTGGCTCGCAAGCCGGGCATCTTCCACGTCGCTACCCGCCAGGGTATGGTGCAGGTAGTGGCGATCCCCTGGGTTACGCCCCACACCCTGCTGACTAAGGAAGAAAACCGCGCCCTGACGATCCAGGAACTGAACGGCTTGATGGCCGATAAGATCGAGGAGATCGTGGATACACGGGCGCAGGAGCTTGACCTTAACCGACCTGCTATCCTGACTATGCACAATAGCGTGCAGGGGGCTGCCTTCAGCAGCGAGCAGGATATCATGCTGGGCAATGACGTGATCGTGAGGGCAGACACGATCCGCAAATCTGCTTTCAGCTACGTCGCTCTCGGCCACATCCACAAGTACCAGTTGGTCTGGAACGAGCCGCTAGCCGTCTACTGCGGCAGCCTGGAGCGCATAGACTTCGGTGAGGAGAAGGAGGACAAGGGCTTCGTGATCGTCAGCTTCGACGAGCGTGAGCAGGCCGAGGTGGGCCAGAACAGGTGGCGGGCCAGCCACGAGTTCGTCAAGACCGCTGCCCGTCCCTTCCTGACGATCAAGGTGGATGGCAACGTAGCGCAGCCGACCGAGGCTGTCCTCTACGAGATCGGCAAGCAGGCGAAGAAGCTGCCAGGGGCGGTAGTCAAGGTGATCGTCCGCACCAGCACCGAGTTCGCTGCCGCTCTGCGCGAGGCCGACATCCGCCGCGCCCTGCACGAGGGGGGGGTTAGCTACATTGCTGCGGTAGTCAAGGACATGGATCGCGGGGAGCGGCTTCGCAGCAATGACCAGTTGGCCGAGCAGCTTTCACCACATGAGGCACTTGAGCGGTACCTGAAGCACCGCAAGACGGCTCCCGCCCGCGCTAGCACCCTCCTACGCTACGCGGACGAACTGATCGGGGTTGGTACGCCCACCACTAGCGGCGCAGATCATGGTGACCAGGATGGTACAGGCGAGTTAGCTAGCCAGCCGAGCAGCGTACACTCTCAGCACAGGGTGTTTTGCTTGCCGATCCGCTCTAATGCTTTGCTAATCTGCATGATGCAACCCGATCATGGGTCAACCTGTCACACTATTTAGTGGACTAGTAGCCAGGAGCAGAAGCGGTGGGTGCCGCGAGTGGGCAAGTGGTCGCTGCTATTGCCTTTATAGTGGCATGTGCTGTTGGCTACTTTATCTAGTACCTTCTTCCTAACTTTGCTGCTGACCAGCCAATTTTAATGTATTGCCCACCTACTTGTGCTATGCTGTAAGCAAGCCGCTCGGCAACGTCGCTGGGTGCAGCTACCGCTTCCACTAGAAAGATCACAACCATGAACTATTATCTCCCGCTACAACGGCGTGCGGGCAAGGCGCAGCCCTTCATGTTCGCCACCGGCATCGAAAACAGCTACCCTATGATCGTTGGTAGGGACGGCCAGCCCTTCCGGGTAGACGAGATGAGCAAGACTGACCATTACCGTCGCTGGCGCGAAGATTTCGCCTTGACCAGCGAGATGGGCATTGACTACCTCCGCTACGGCCCCCCTTACTATCAAACCCATGTTGCCCCAGGTGTCTACGACTGGACCTTCAGCGATGAGGTATTCGCTGAGTTGCGGCGGCTCAACATCACCCCCATCGTTGACCTCTGCCACTTCGGGGTACCAGAATGGATAGGCAACTTCCAGAACCCCGCCTGGCCCGCCTACTTCGCTGAATATGCGCGTGCCTTTGCTGAACGCTACCCCTACCTGCACCTCTATACCCCTGTCAACGAAATCTACATCTGTGCCAAGTTCTCCGCCTTGCATGGCTGGTGGAATGAGCGCAAGAGCGACGACCGCAGCTTCGTTACTGCGCTCAAACATCTGGTGCAGGCCAACATCATGGCCGAAGAAGCGATCCTCGCCGTGCAACCAACCGCCTACTTCATCCAGAGCGAGTCGGTTGAATACTTCCACCCGACCACTCCTGACCCACACGTGCAGGAGCTTGCCGAGAAGCTGAACCAGATTCGCTTCCTCTCGCTCGACCTCTCCTACGGCTATCATGGGGTGGGCCAGATTGCCTACGACTACTTGCTCGAAAATGGGGTGAGCCGCAGCGAGTGCCAGTGGTTCATGGCTCATGGACGCGCCCTGCGCCCACACCAGATCATGGGGACGGACTACTACGCCAGCAACGAGCATATGGTGGACATGGATGGGGTAATCAGCCCGGCGTGGGATACCTTCGGCTACTATCTGGTGACAAAGGACTACTATGACCGCTATCGGCTGCCGGTGATGCACACCGAAACCAACTACTGCGATGTGGATCAAGCCCCCGGCTGGCTCTGGAAGCAGTGGCGCAACACAATGAAGCTACGTGCAGACGGGGTGCCAATGGTCGGCTTCACCTGGTACAGCCTGATCGACCAGGTGGATTGGGATAGCGCACTAACCCACGATGACGGTCACGTGATCCCACTCGGCCTCTACGATATGGATCGCCAGTTGCGCCCAGTTGGAGTGGCCTATTGCAGGCTAATCGAACAGTGGCAGGCGATGCTGCCTGCTGAACACAGCCACCTTGACCTGCACGCGCCGCTGCCGCTGTTAGCCGCTAGTGCAAAGCCGCTCCCCCAGCCTGTGGGGAGGGGCTTTTTGTGTCAAAACGGCACTGACAGGCTGGGTCACAGGTTGCCAAGCCCGCCCCTTTGTGCTAAGATCACATTGTCAGTTTGTCCACCCTGCGTCCAAAGGAGCAACCATTGACATTGCCAGCAAAGAAAAGTGAAGGCAAGGCAGCCAGCCCGCTCAAGGTTTTGATCGTCGCCGCCGAGGTAGTACCGTTCGCCAAAGTTGGTGGTCTTGCCGATGTAGCCGGGGCGTTGCCACTCGCCTTGCAGAAGCTAGGGGTAGATGTGCGGGTGGTCATGCCCAAGTATGGCCGCATTGACAATGCCAAGTTCAACCTCCAGCCTGCCGTCCCCCCCTTCAGCGTGCCGATGAACGAGCAGATGGAGACGGTGGACATCGTGCAGGGAACGATTGGCGACCACATCCCTGTTTATCTTGTGCATAGCGAACGTTATTTCGACCGTGAAGGTATCTACAGCTACCAGGATGATGACGAACGCTTCATTCTCTTTTGCCGCGCCGCCGTGGAGATGCTCAAGAAGCTGGATTGGTCGCCCGACGTGATCCACTGCAACGACTGGCAGACCGCGATCATCCCCAACTGGATGAAGACCCTCTACCGCGATGACCCCTTCTTTGCAGGCACCGCCACCGTCTACACCATCCACAACCTGGCCTACCAGGGCATCTTCGGCCAGCGCGTGCTAGAGATCGCGGGCATTGCCGAGAAGGGCTTTGTCTACCCCCAAATACCCGACCTCGCCGGGGTGGTAGACCTAATGGGTCGGGGCATCCTCTACGCCGATGTTGTTAGCACGGTCAGCGAGACCTATGCGAAGGAGATACTGACCCCCGAATATGGTGAGAAGCTCGATCCGCTGCTGCGCGAACGGCAGGATCGCCTCTTTGGCATCCTCAACGGCATTGACACCGAACTGATGGACCCTGCTACCGATAGCTACATCGCCGCCAACTTTGATGCATTGCACCAGACCGACCGGGCCGCCAACAAGCTCGACCTGCAACGCGACGGTAACCTCACTCCCGACCCTGATGTGCCGGTGATCGGCCTGATTTCGCGGCTGGCGAACCAGAAGGGCTTCGACATCCTCGCTCCGGTGGTTGATCCGCTGATGAACCTGCTCAACGTGCAACTGGTGCTGCTTGGCACGGGCGACCAGTACTATCACGAGATGTTCGGCAAGATCGCCGCCCGCTACCCAGGCAAGGCCGCCGTCTTTCTTACCTTCAACGCCAGCCTTGCGCAGAAGATATACGCGGGCAGCGACATCTTCCTCATGCCATCGCGCTTCGAACCGTGCGGCCTGGGCCAACTGATTGCTATGCGCTACGGCTCAATCCCAGTCGTGCGCCAGACTGGTGGCCTCGCCGACACCGTGACCGACTTCGACCCGACCAGCGGCGAAGGCAACGGCTTCTCCTTCCAGCCCTACGAGCCAATGGCCCTCTACGCTACTATCGTGCGCGCCCTCGAAAACTATCGCTACAAGGACACCTGGCGCAAGCTGATGACCCGCGATATGCAGGCCGACTACTCCTGGGCCACCAGCGCACGCAAGTACATAGACCTCTACACCAAAGCGGTGGCCTTCAAGAAGGCAAGCTGAAGCACCCAGCTTTGGCGATCAGGTGCTAGGGACAGGAGGGTGTATGGAAGATAGTATCGTCAACCTGGAGGTGCTAGTTGCGGCCTTGCCCCGTGAGACGCGGGCGATAGCACGGCGCATCTACCAGATCAGCACCACAGTGGGCCATACTGTGCCACCGCCAGAGATGTACGCCTGGATTGAGCGGCAGTTTGGCAGCCTGGGCCGGGTGGAGGAGCAGCATATCGTCAAAGTAACAAACGTGGTTACCTTTGAGGGTGCGCTGTTCAACGAGTTGCGGGCCAGCCGCCCAATGGGGGCGCGGACGAGCAGAGATCTGGAGGCACGAATCGTGGCGGGCCGGGCGGACGACACCTTCGGTGACCCGCTGACCGGCACCCCCGCCGACGTGTTTGGTCGCCTCAAGGGTCAGCATAGCATCACCGCCAGTAACGTCGCCAAGTACGACGGCTTCCACGGCGTGCTGATCTTCGACGAGTACAACCCGCTCGCTTTCACCCGCGAGAGTATTGCAGATGCGCTAGCGACTGCCCAACGTTGGGGAGCAATGGCAATGGCTGCCGACGCTCGCGCCCGCTACTTCTTCTTTATGTGGAACTGTCTCTGGAGAAGCGGAGCCAGCATCCTGCATGGTCACACTCAGATGACCGTGACCAGCGACTTCCCTTACGCGAAGGTAGAGCAATTGCGCCGCGCTGCCCACCAGTACCGCCAACAGCACGGGCAGAGTTACTTTGCCGACCTTATAAGCATCCACACTGCCTTGGGGCTGGCTAAGGCTTTGGCAGGGGGGATCACAGCCTTCGCCTCGCTTACCCCAGTCAAGGAGAAGGAGGTCTGGCTGCTCGGTGCTGCCCTGGACGAGAACATGGCCGCCGCCATCTACCGCGTCCTCAGCGTCTACCGCAGCCTGGGGGTCAGCAGTTTCAACGTAGCAGCCTATCTGCCCCCCAACCAACTGGTGGATGGTGACACGTGGACAGACTTTCCCGCCATCGTCCGCCTGGTAGACCGGGGCGATCCGCTCAACCAGACTGCCGACATCGGCGCAATGGAACTGTTCGCCCAGAGCGTAGTCTCCTCTGACCCCTTCAAGCTAGCCACTCGGCTTTGAAGTGACCAGCGAAAGAGCAGCCCACTTTGCGCCACGTCCTGTTGACATAATGAGGCAAGCTGCGCTATAATGATCACAATCTTGGAAAGATACTGGCTGGGTAGAACGGCCAGGGTTGCTTAGAGGGGGTTGAGGTTATGGACAATCTGCCAGGCTGCCTGGTTGTTTTGCTGATCGCTGTCGTCCTACTTGCGGTCGTCTACTCGGTGCTAAAGAGTATCGTGATCGTCAAGGAAGGCACGGTAGTGCTGACCGAACTGGACGGACGCTTCTTCCGGATGCTCAAGCCGGGTCGCCATTATATGTTGCCGATGATGGAGACAGTGCGCGGTGAGGCGATCAAGCTGCACCAGGTTCACTTTGACATCCCCGAAGTGGTACTTAACACACGCAACTTCGCACCCGTCACCTTTGGTATGAGTGTCCACTTCCAGATCATGCGCGACCCCAGTAGCCCCTACCTGATCCCCTCCAAAGAGGCTGTTTATCGGGCCATCTATACGGTAGAGGATTGGCAGAAGATAACCCACGAGGAGGCTTTGGCGGCTGTCACTGAGATCGTAGCCGGTCTGGACTTTAAGGCTAGCATTATCGACTCGGACAACTGGATACACGAGCTATCGGAGCGGGTGCGTAGCGAACTGAACGACCGGGCCAACCACTGGGGGGTCTATGTGGACGACGTAAACCTGATCAACGTCAAGTTCAGCGATGCCACCCGCGAAATCTCCAGCTTTGAGGGCAAGGCCAAGCGGCAGGCTCGCCTGCGCGAGATCGAGGCAGAGAGTGAGCGGCAGAACGCCCAAATCCTCGGCCTCAACACCCCGGAGCAACTGATCCAGTGGCACTACATCGAGACGATGAAGGAAGTGGTGAAGAACAACCCGCAGGCGCGCATCATCTTTGCCAGCCCAGAGATGATGACTAGCCAGGTACACAACGAAGATATGCGGCTACTGGGCGATGGGCAGAGTGGTCAGACGCAGATGTTGCCCGCAGGCGAGAGCTTCCGTGCCGCTAACCAGCCCCGCCCTACCCCCGCGCAGGTGGTGGCTGATGATCGCCCCGCTCCTGCCCGCACTGCCCGCAGCCGGGAAGTTGAGGAGTTAGGCCTTGCCCCTTGCAGGCTTCTGGGAGGCAGTGCGGGGGCTGGTGCGACAGGTACCGCCGGGCAAGGTCGCTAGCTACGGTCAGATCGCTGCCTACCTCGGCTACCCGCGCCACGCCCGCGTGGTCGGTTGGGTGCTGCACGACTTGCCTGCTGGCACAGATGTACCCTGGCAGCGGATCATCAATGCAGCGGGCCGCATCTCTACCTCTTGCGAAACGCACTCTGCGGACTTGCAGCGGCTGTTGCTTAAAGAAGAAGGCGTAGAGTTTGATCAGCGTGGCTACATAGACCTGGGCCGCTTCCGTTGGGAAGGGCCACCTATCTTTCCACCCGCCGCAGCCGCTGACGATGAGACAACAAAAACCTCCTGAGCCAAACGGTTCAGGAGGTTTCGTTTCAGGGTCGTTGCTGACTAGCTAGATGCTCCAGTGGAAGCGGCCAGGGTGGGGGTCACGTCCAGCGGAATGCCTGGACCCATCGTGCTGGCAACGGTGATGCTCCGTACGTAGGCACCTTTTGCGCCAGTTGGCTTTGCCTTGTTGACCGCATCCACGATAGCAAGGATGTTTTCGGTAATCTGGCTGTTGTCAAAGCTGATTTTGCCCACGCCGACGTGGATCAGGCCAGTCTTGTCGTTGCGAAACTCGATCTTACCACGCCGCACTTCGCCGATCACCCGTGGTAGGTCGCCAGGGGTCTGCACGATGGTGCCGCTCTTGGGCGAGGGCATTAGACCGCGCCGACCGAGAATCTTGCCCAGCTTACCAACCTTGCCCATCATGTCTGCCGTGGCAACGGCAATATCAAAGTCCAGGAAGTCTTCCTTCTCGATGCGGGTGATCAACTCGTCGCCACCCACTACGTCGGCTCCAGCTTCGCGGGCGATGCGCTCGCCTTCGCCCTGGGTGAAGACCAGGATACGAACCTTCTTGCCGGTGCCATGTGGCAGTACCGCTGTGCCACGCACAAGCTGGTCAGCATGGCGAGGGTCAATGCCGAGGCGCATATGTACTTCAATGGTGCCATCAAACTTGGTGAACGAGGTCTTCTTCAGCAGTTCAGCCGCTTCCTGAATGGTATAGAGCTTGTCTTCTTCAAGCATCTGGGCGGCAGCGTTATACTTCTTGCCGTGCTTTGCCATGGTCTTCTCCTTGTGTGGTTATGGTAGCGGGCTGGTTGCCAGCCCTCCCACTGATGGCGCATACTCTGCGCCAATAATGCTAACTTGCTTCGCTGGGAGGCTAGTTAGCGGGTAACATCAATACCCATGCTGCGGGCCGTGCCTTCGATGATGCGCTCAGCAGCGTCTACGTCGTAGGCGTTGAGGTCCTTCATCTTGGTTTCGGCGATCTCCCGCAACTGCTTGCGGCTGATACGGCCTACCTTCTCCAGGTTAGGCTTACCCGAACCATGTTCTACTTTGGCGGCCTTACGCAGCAGGTCGGCCACCGGCGGCATCTTGGTGATGAAGCTGTATGAGCGATCCTCGTAGATCGTGATTTCGACTGGGATGATCGAACCGATGTTGGCGGCAGTGCGCTCGTTGTACTCCTTGACGAAGTTGACGAGGGCAATGCCGTAACCACCGAGGGTGGAGCCGACCGGGGGGGCCGGGGTTGCCTTGCCAGCGTTCAGTTGCAGCTTGACGACAGCTCTTACTTTCTTAGACACGTGATATTGCTCCTTTGGCGCATAGGGTGACGCGCCACACGCTTGAGATTTAACATGACGTGTGCGGCCCGGTGGACCGCACACTCCCCTTTGTTAGAACGGTTAGAACTGGTTACTTGCCTCCGCGCACGGTGTGGGCAGAGCCGCCCTCATCACCACTGTAGGGATCGTTGCGCTTGACTTGCAGGAAGTCGAGCGTGGTGGGGGTCTCGCGTCCGAAGATGGAGATCAGCACGCGCACCTGCTGCTTGTCGGTCATCACTGCGTCAATCGTGCCTTCCATGTCGGCGAAAGGTCCATCAATGACCTTGACCGACATACCGGGGGCGAAGGCAGTCTTCACCTTCGGCGCAGCCTCGGCCTTGATCGAGTTGAGGATTTTGTCTACCTCTGGTTGCTCCAGCGGCACTGGCTTGTTGCCCATGCCGACAAAGCTGGTCACACCTGGGGTGTTACGCACCACATACCACGACTCGTCGCTCATCACCATCTCAACCATCACATAGCCAGGGTAGACTTTGCGCTGCACACTACGGCGTTGCCCGTCCTTGATCTCTACCTCGTTTTCAGTCGGCACTACCACCTGGAAGATACGGTCGGTCATGTCAAGAGCCTGGATGCGGTGTTCAAGGTTCTTCTTGACCTTGTTTTCGTAGCCAGAATAGGTGTGGATCACAAACCAGTGCCGCCCAGATTCGGGCCGGTCGTCACCCCTGGGGGGCTGAAAGGTAGATTTGTAAGATTGCGAGTCCATAGCGGGGGGCTTCTTTCGGCGAGGGGTTACTTACCGAACTGGCTGATGATCAGGGTGAGACCGCCATCGATCAATGAAAGCACGATGCCGACAGCGGCAGAAATGCCCATCACCACGATGGTCAGGTTGCGGGTTTCCTGTGGGCTGGGCCAGGTGATCTTCTGAATCTCAGATAGAACATCACGCCAACGGTCGCCAATACGCGACCAGACGCTCTTGACTTTCTGCTCTGGCTGCTTGGGCTGATCTGGCTGCCGCTGCTGGCGCACGCTGTTGACAGGTTTTGGTGTGTCCACTGTAGCCATCCTCGGTTTATACTCCTTGCTTGAGGTGAAAACGTAGGGGGCAGCAAGGTGCGCCCCCTACGACAACGGATATAGTGCCTGGCACGCCTGGAGGGACTCGAACCCCCAACCTACGGTTTTGGAGACCGCCACTCTGCCAATTGAGCTACAGGCGTATGTCGGTTTTCGGCTTGCGCTAGACGACCTCATATAAACTTGCGTCGGCAACGGATGTATTATAGCATAGGGCTAATTCTTTGTCAAATGCGCTAGAGCCGAAAACCAGCGATGAAGTTGGCGATCAAGGCGGCATATTCGCGCTTGCGCCCATAGTTGAAGTGGATCAAGAAGTCGGCTAGCGAACAAACCGAATCGCACCAGGGCAGTAGGCCGGGAGTATTCAGCCGCTGAGTGTCTAGCAGAGCGACCAAGCTGATCGCCCGCTGATAGGCGGCGTAGTCGCTCTGCACTTCAGCCAGGTCGCTGTTATGGTAGTAGTCCACTAGCTCCTGCTCCAGGTCTGCACCCGCCGCCTCCATCTCTGCGATCATCCCTGCCAACCGCTCGGTGGTCGCCTCGGCTTGCACGCTGAGGATCGCTTCTATAGTAACTTCCTCGTTGCGGGTCAGGATGATGTAGTAGTCCTTGACCGTCCAAGCCTTACTGACCCCCGCTGTCTCCCAGTTCAACGCCGAGAGACCAGCCACCGCTGCCGCCAGCAAGTTGCGCCCCTTGGTTAGTAGCAATATCGCATCCACCTGCTTGCCCTCCTCGTCAGCCTTTGGCCGCATCATTGGCTACTACTATAGCACGGTGGTCAACCAACAGCCCGTTTCTGCCAGTTGGTATCAATAAGGTGGCATTGTTGATACTGTGGTTGACACCAGGCTAGCTACTTGCTATACTCCCCTTAGACAGGCAAGCCACCCGGTGCCGACTTTCTTTTAGCCCCCACCCGATACCGCGTATCATTAGTGGAGGAGCAACCTGAACTGGCTTAGATAGGCAAACTACTTATGCTGCAAGATGCTGAACAAGCAAAATCATTCCTCCCTGCGGACTGCGCCCTCTACGTGCGCGGCCTCAATGTGCGCTACGGCGAAAACGTTGCCCTGCATGATGTCGATCTGGCTATTGGCTGGGGCAAGCTGGTCGGGGTGATCGGGCCAAACGGCGCAGGCAAGTCTACCCTGCTCAAGGCGATCCTCGGTGTGGTGCCGCACCAGGCTCAGGAGATCAGCATTGCTGGTCGGCGGCAGGCACAGGGGCGCAAGCTGCTGGCCTATGTGCCGCAGCGAGAGGAGGTGCGCTGGGATTTCCCAGTGACAGTTGAGGATGTGACCTTGATGGGCAGCTATGGCAGGCTGGGACTGCTGGCCCGACCCTCTGTGCAGGACAGGAAGCTAACTGCTTTCGCTCTAGAGCAGGTGGGGATGTACGACCTCCGTCGCAGCCAGATCAGCCAGTTGTCGGGCGGCCAACAGCAACGCGTCTTCCTGGCCCGCGCTCTCGTGCAGCAAGGGCGCATCCTGGTGTTGGATGAGCCGCTCAACGGCGTGGACAGCAGCACCCAGGAGACGATCCTCAACCTGCTGACTGACTTCCGCCAGAGTGGGGGGACGGTATTGATGGCGACCCACGACCTGGAGACTGCCGCCCGCCTCTGCGACGAGTTGTGTTGCATCAACCGCACAGTGATCGCTTACGGCCCAGCTGCGGCGGTATTTACCCCAGAGACGCTGGCCCGCACCTACGGCGGCACCCTATTGCACGCTGGGCATCAGGACATAATCATTGGCACTAACGGCCCCCTGATGCTGCCAACGAAGCCAGAGGGAGAGCCGCGTGTTTGACGCTTTTCAGCAGTGCATAAGCGCAGGCGGGGTGGGCAACTGCCTGAGCAACCCGCTAAACTACGCTTTCATGCGGAACGGGCTGATCGAGGTCGCGCTGGTCGGCCTGATCTGCGGGGTGGTGGGCTGCTATGTCGTATTGCGCGGCCTCTCCTTCCTCGGTGACGCTTTCTCACACGGCATCTTGCCTGGCGTGGTGATCGCCTACATGTTGGGCCAGTCGGTCTTTCTCGGTGGGCTGCTGGCGGCGGTGGTGATTGGGCTGATCATCAGCCTGCTGACCCAGAGCCAGCGCATCAGCGAGGACACCTCCATCGGCATCTTGTTTGCGGGGTCGTTCGCTCTGGGCATTGTGCTGCTCAGTAGCCAGCGCAACTACACTTCGAGCCTGACCACGATCCTGATCGGCTACGTGCTGGGAGTCAGCGAAAGCGACATCTACACCACGCTGCTGGCTGGGGCGGTGGTCTTGGGCATTGTCTTCCTGTTCTACAAGCAATTTCTGATCACCAGCTTCGACCGGGGCATGGCGGCAGCAATGGGCTTCAGGCTAGGGCTGATCGACCTGGGGCTGATCGTGCTGATCGCCCTGGCGGTGGTCACCAGCCTGCAAGCCCTGGGCAACATCCTGGTGCTGGCAATGCTGATCACGCCCGCAGCAACGGCGCGGCTGCTGACCGACCGCCTGCCGGTGATGATGGGCCTGGCTGGGTTGATCGGGGCGGCAGAGGGGCTGGTTGGTCTCTACTTCAGCTTCTACGTCAAGATCGCAGCGGGCGGGGCAATAGTTCTGCTAGCAACCCTGGTCTTCTTCATCGTAATCACCCTCTCGCCGAAGCATGGTGTGATCGGCTGGCTGCGTCAGCGGCAACGACAGGCGAAGTAGCCAGCGTACTTCGTTAGCTGTGAGCCAGAACTGCTAGGCTGCGGGAGCTATAAGCATCCAATCTGCTGGAAATCAAACCCAGCCGCACTGATCAACTACCACTCGCTTGTTTGCTGGATATACGCCGCTGCTTGCTGCGAAACGATGAGCAGCACCTGCTAATGGACGCTTTCGCTAGAGTGTGGTATAATAAGGCCAGACCTGCTGAAAGCGGTCTACCTGGCAGGCTGGCACTTAGGACAAGAATGATGAGCGACCCAACAATCAGGGCAGATGCCTACCAGCATCCGGGTGAAGTTGACTACCCACTGCTCCCCCTCAAAAACGTGGTGATCTTCCCCCGCACCTCCGTCAGCCTGGTAGTTGGACGGCTACGGTCGGTCAAGGCACTGGAACAGGCTCTGGCAGGTAATGCGCGGCTGCTGGTGCTAACTCAGCGCGACCTCACCCGCGAGGAGCCACGAGCAGAAGACCTCTACCAAACTGGGATCATCGCCGAAGTTGTCCAGCACAATCGCCAGCCCGACGGTCACTATCAGGTGACCATCGAAGGTCTTCGTCGCGTGCAGGCAGTCCACTTCACTGCCACCGAATACCTCTACAGTGTCACAGTGCGCGAAGTGGCCGAACGTGGTAGCCAGGGTTCTGTTACCGAGGCCTTGAGCCGCCACGTTCTAGACCTCTTTAGCGACTACCTCCACCTTAACCAGCGCATCCCAGCGGACGTGCTAGGGGTGGCCCGAGGCATCCACAACCCCGGCCATCTGGCCGACCTGATCGCCGCCCACGTAATCAGTCAGGTGGACAAGCGGCAGCAGTTGTTGGAGATCGCCGACAGTTATGAGCGGCTGGAAGCGGTTGGCGTGTTCCTGGTCAGCGAACTGGAAGTTTTGCAGATCGACGAGCGTATCCGTAGCAAAGTGCGCCAGCAGATCGACAAGAACCAGCGCGAGTTCTACCTACGCGAGCAGTTGAAGGCGATCCACGACGAACTGGCGGGTGAGGGAGGTAATGAGATCGCCGACCTGCGCCAGAAGGTGGTCACCCTCGGTTTGCCAGAGGAGGTGGCGGCCAAGATGCTCAAGGAGTTGGGCCGCCTGGAGCGGGTGACTGCTGCCAGCCCCGAAGCGGCGGTGATCCGCAACTACGTGGACTGGGTGCTGGCTCTCCCCTGGCAGCAGCAGACGACTGATAAGCTGAACATGGCCTTTGCCAAACAGGTGCTGGACGAGGATCATTACGGGTTGGACAAGGTGAAGGAGCGTATCCTCGAATACCTAGCCGTGCGCCAACTGGTCGCCCTCGGCAACCACAAGGGCAGTGCGCAGATACTTTGCTTCGCTGGCCCACCGGGGGTAGGTAAGACCAGCCTGGGCCAGAGCATCGCCCGTAGTCTGGATCGCAAGTTTGTGCGGATCAGCCTGGGTGGGGTGCGCGACGAGGCAGAGGTGCGCGGCCACCGCCGTACTTATATCGGAGCAATGCCAGGGCGGATCATCCAGGGCATCAAGACGGCGGCTACGCTCAATCCGGTCGTGCTACTTGATGAGATCGACAAGATGAGCAGCGACTACAAGGGTGACCCGACCGCCGCTATGCTAGAAGTGCTTGATCCCGCCCAGAACAACACTTTTGTTGACCACTACCTCGACATCCCCTTCGACCTGTCGCAGGTGCTGTTCATCTGCACTGCCAACGTGCTGGCCGACATCCCGCGCCCCCTGCGCGACCGGATGGAGATCATCGAGTTGAGCGGCTACAGTGAGGAGGAGAAGTTGCAGATTGCCCGCCGCTATCTGATGAGCCGCGAACTGGACGCGCATGGCTTGAAGGCGGGCTACATCGAAATACCGGAGAAGGTATACCGGGCGATCATCCGACATTACACCCATGAGGCCGGTGTGCGTGATCTCGCCCGCAAGCTGGCGGCGATCTGCCGCAAAGCAGCCCGGCGCATGGTTGAGGGGCGCACCACCCGCGTGCGGATCACCCTCACCAACCTGGAGGAGTACCTCGGCCTGGCTCGCTACGCCGAGGACAAGGTGATGACCCAGATGAACCAGATCGGGGTTGTCAGCGGGCTGGCCTACACCGAAGCGGGTGGCGCGGTGCTGCCAGTTGAAGTGGCGACTATGCCTGGTCATGGTAGCCTGCTGATCACTGGGCGGCTAGGCGATGTGATGCAGGAGTCGGCACGGGCCGCCCTCAGCTACGTGCGCTCCCGTGCTGCCCAACTGAAGATCGAGCCAAACTTTCAGGAAAAGCTAGACCTGCACATCCACTTCCCCGAAGGGGCGGTGCCAAAGGACGGCCCCTCCGCCGGGATCGCTATTGCTACCGCCCTCATCTCCGCCCTCACCCGCCAACCTGTGCGTGGTGACACGGGCATGACCGGCGAAATTACCCTGCGTGGGCGGGTGCTGCCGATTGGCGGCCTGCGCGAGAAGGCAACCGCTGCTCATCGGGCTGGGATCAAGCGCGTGATCGCCCCCCACCAGAACGAGCGCGACCTGCCAGAGATACCGCGCATTGTGCGCCAGGAGCTAGAGTTTATCTGGGTTGAAAGCATGGACGAGGTGATCGCTGCTGCCTTCCAGTTCCCCCTTGAACTGTTGAGCCAGGGCGAAGGTGGCAGCCTGCCACCTATCCTCGAACTGCCTGCCAGCGAGTCGCTGATTGCCAGCCCAACCAATATTGACCAAACCGACGTGCTGGAAGCTCAGAGTAACTGAAGCCGCCCCAGCCACATAGCAGCCCACAAAACCCACCACTTGTTGCACAGCGGCCCTTTGCCCGTGCAGCAGCGGCGGGAGGGCGCAGATAAGAGAGCTACAGTTAAGATGCCAAATAACAATCAGTCCCAGAATGGCGGCAGCCGCGGGAATCAACCCACTGGCCGCCGCATAGACCTACCCCCAGAGAAGTTGAGCCGCCGCAGTGCCGACCCCCAACCCGATGAGCGGGCCAGCCTACCACCCGAACGCAGCAGCCGCCCTCAACACCAGCGCAGCAACCTGGTCACTACCCGCCGCAACCCCTTGCAAGATCGCTTGCGCCGCCGCCCCGAAATGGATGAGGTCAGCGTAAGCAGCAGCTATACGGCTCAGCAGATGCGTGACGAGCAAGCCGCCCGCACCCGCGAGGAGGAGCTGCACCCCGGCTACCACTGGTACCGCATGGATCTGCACTGCCACACCCCCCGCTCTACCGTCTGCTACCAGCAGCCCGAAACTAGCTACCTGCAAATCTTGCAGAAGGCTGAGGAGCGCGGCGTGGACATCCTGGCAATCACCGACCACAATACCATTGCTGCTTACGCCGACATTCAGCGCGAGCGTGAAGATTTGGAGCGGTTGGAGCGCGAGGGGCGCAGCACCCCGGACGAGAAGCACCGCCTCGGTGAGTACCGCCGCATCTTTGGCAAGATACTCGTCCTGCCTGGCTTCGAGTTCAGCGCGACTTTCGGCTTCCACATCCTCTGCATCTTCCCCCCCAGTATGTCGATCCGCCGCATCGAGTACGTCCTAATGTCTATGGGCATTAGCGAGGAGAAGATGTTGCTCGGCAGCCCCGAAGTGGGGGCGACCACCGACGTGCTGACCGTCTATCGCACGGTAGCCGAAGCGGGTGGCATCTGCATTGGGGCGCACGCCAACTCCTCCAACGGGGTGATGATGCGCGGCCTCAACTTTGGCGGGCAGACCAAGATTTCGTTCACCCAAGACCCCAACCTCTCGGCCCTTGAAGTGACCGACCTCGACAGCCCCGACCGCCGCAACTCGGCTAACTTCTTCAATGGTAGCAAGCCAGAGTACCCACGTCGGATGTTCTGCATTCAGAGTTCCGACTCGCACCGTGCCTACCGCGACCTGGACGAGAAGGCGCACTCGCTCGGCACTGGCGACCGCACGACGGAGGTGTTGCTGCCAGAGCAGAGCTTCCGCGCCTTGAAGGAGATGTTCGCCAGCAACGAGTTCACTCGCTGCCGCCCCAGCCGCCCCTTCACCGAACCACAGATCGATGTGGTGAGACAGGCGCGCGTGCTGGGCAACAATCTAGTCCAATCGTTCCATGAGCGGCTGCCCCTGCGCCGCCAGAGCGCGCACCACATCCTGCGCGACCTGGCCGCCTTTGCCAACACCAACGGTGGCACCGTCTTCCTCGGCGTAGCTCCCGACAGCAGTACCCCCGCTTATGGGGTAGAGAGTCCGGTCGAAGTGATCGAGACGATGCGCTCTGAAATCCAGCGCAATATCTATCCACTACTCAAGGTGACGCTAGACGTGCGGACTAGTGAGGGTAAGAGCGTCGTCCTGGTCAACGTGGCGAAGGGTGCGGAGCGGCCCTACGCGATTGACAATAGTCAAATCTACATTCGGCAGGAGGGGGAGACTAGCCTGGCCGCTCGTGACGAGATCGTGCAGCTTGTGCGCGATGCCCTGACCGAAGCGGGCGCAACCCTGCCTGCCCTGGCAACCAGCAGCCAGCCACCCCCCCGTCCGACCATACAGCCGCCGACAGTGCAGCCACCGACAGTGCAGCCCCCTGCTGCTCAGCAGAACGAACCGCCAGCACAGCCCGCTGCCCCACGCCTCACCTTCCAGGAGCGGCGCGAACTTCGGGAGCGTGAACGGCTGACGCGCCTGGAGCCGAGCGTTAGCAGCCAGCCGGTTGCCCCAACCGCCCCAACCAGCCCCACTGTTGGGCAGCCCGTTACTAGCCAACCCACCACCAGCCCGACTGTCAGTACCCAGCGGCCAGCCTTCAATCAGCGGCCTGACAGCGGTCAGCGAGCGGCGCAGCCCGCTGTCGGCCAGCCCGCTAGTAGCCAGCCTGTCAGCCAACGACCGGCACCGCAGCAGCCCGCTGTCTCCACCGCCAGCCCAGCCCAACCGTTGGTTGAGGGTGAAAGCACTGCTCTGCGAAACGCCCGACTTGACCGCGAGGAGCGGCGGGCCGCCCGCGCCATGTACGGGGCTGCCTACATACCGCCTGGTTCTAGCTTTACCCGCCCAGAGCCGGTCGCCCCAGTGGTGCCTGTCAAGCAGCCGCCGATTGAGCCAGCACTAGCCGAGGCAATGACCAGCGTCAACGAGGGCGATCCGCAGGTGGCCCCTGCTGAGGCGCGGGAGGAGCAAGCGACCACGGGTGATGCCCGCAACCGTAACCGCCGCAGCCGTAGCCGTCGCAGCAATGCCCCCGCGCTAACGGGCGACCTGATCGCTGATGGCGAGGCCGCCGCAGTGGATGGCGCGGGCATGGCGATGCCCTTTGAGGTTGCTTCGCTAGCTGTTGACTTGAGCGGAACCATGCCTGCCGTTGAGGCGACCGCCCTGGCCGCAGCCGAGCAGAGTCCCCCTGCTGCCTCTGCCGAACTGCCGCTAGACATGAGCGTGGAGGCCGATGGTCGTATCGCTCCACCCCGCACCGGCGTGGAGATCGTGGAGACGGTCGAGCGTGATGGTGGCAACACCCACCACACGATGAAAGACCTCCGCAATGGCAATCTTGTTCATAATGTCAGCCGCCACTCGGCGCGTCGTCTCTGGCGGTACGCGATCACCCAACGGGAACATGATGAGCCGAAGCTAGAGCAGATCGAGTGGCGCGAGCCGTTCGGGGAGAGTGGCGGACAGATCGGCATCTGGCGCAGCACCAGCCGCAACGGAGCGCGCCGCTATGATCTCGCTCAACGCGACCCCGACAGCACCCTGCACATCTACTATGGCGTGACCGATGAGGGGCTGCACGGCCCCTGGCTTGAGTTCATGAACGTGGCGGCCCAGGTGGAGGTTGCTGAGGGGGATGAGCCAACCCTGCGCCCCCCCCTTGAAGGCCAGCTAGCCCCAATGGAAGACGAAACTCCCGGCCTACCAGAGCCGTTCGGCATGGTAGCCGACCAGTTCGCCAGCCCCACTAATGAGCAGATCACCGCTCTGTTCAGTCATCCCTTTGCCGACGAGATTGAGGCTGCCTTCAACCAGGATGACGTGCTGAAGAACACAGCAGAGGAGGAGGGCAGTACAGTAGTCGCCGCCCCCGAGGACTGGGTGGAGATGGGTGCGCTGGCCGCCGCTTTCGAGCTGGCCGACGCATCGCTGGCTGAGTTGCGCGAGGTGGCGGCTGTTCAGCCTACCCGCTTCGCCACCGCCGACGACCAACCACAACCGGTTGTAGAGCCTGAAGCCACCGCCAGTGCAGTAGATATGGACGAGGAAGCTGAAGTCAACCACCGCAACCGTCGCCCACGCGGTGGGCGCGGACGCGGGAAGCAAGCCACGCCGCAAGAGACCACTAGCAACGAGACGATCCAGTACCCTGCCTATCTGGCAACGCCGGAGCGCGAACAGATCGCCGAACCCTCTTTTGACCAGCTCAGCCCGGCAGTTGAGGGCGATCGGAAGCGCGTCATCCAGCCAGTGGAGTTGCGCCTGACTCCGCCCAGTGAGGAGCGACCCACCGAGGAGCAGCCCATTGAGGCTGGCAAGCGGCGGCGTGGCACACGCGGGCGCGGCAAGTCTACCGAGCAGGATGTAACGGTTGAACCGCAAGCCGAAATCACCACCACTGCCCAGGCCGCTGAGCAGCCCGCCGCTGAGCAGCCAAAGCGTAGCCGCACCCGCACCCGCAAGCCTGCGGTCAAGACCAGCGAGGAGAGCGACGAGCAGGAAGTACTGGCCGCCAACGACGAGGTTGGCCGCAACGCCATGAGCGTGATCCGCAACGACCTGCGCCGAGGCCGCGACGAGAACCCAGTCAATCCTGACAACCAGCCGATCCTCGGTTATGAGGATTACTAGATGTATGCTGACGCACAGGGGGCGGCAGATTTGGCCGCCCCCACCCCGGTTGAAGTGATCCGCAGTAGTCGGCGCAAGAGCAGTTCCAGTGCAGAGCGAGTGGGCGGCAAAATCGTTGTGCGCTTGCCCATTGGTCTCACTGCTCAGCAGGAGGAGGAGACGATCAGCCGCCTGCTCACCGCCCTGGAGCGGCAGCAGCGCAAGCGGCAACTAAACGCCGTCCAGGACCTGGCCGCCCGCGCCAGCGAACTGAATGTCACCTACTTTGGCGGCAGGCTGCGCCTTAGCAGCATCGAGTTCGTTAGCAATCAGCAACGCCGCTTTGGTAGCTGCACCCCTGCCACCGCCAGCATCCGCCTTTCTGATCGCCTGGCGAAGATGCCCCTCTGGGTGCTGGACTACGTGATCGTCCACGAACTGGCCCACCTGCTGGAAGCCAACCACTCGCTCGCTTTCTGGAAGCTGGTCAACCGCTACAAGCTGGCCGAGCGCGCCCGTGGCTACCTGATCGCGGTCGGCATGGAGGAGACGGAGCAGGATTAGTGAGCAGGTGAGGGCAGCTTGCGCTCACCATATAGCAGCAGATCATGAGGGTGGCACAGCCGTCCTCATCCGTTTGGGGCAGGAAACTACTCTCAGCAATCCAGATTGAAAAATCGCCTGATTTGGTAAGGTTTTGGTAAGGTTATGTTGGCTATTTAGGTGGTATAATAGTGATGGCTTATTGTAACGTCATCAACCCTTACGTGCCTTATCTAGGAGGTGGATAGAGAGATGTATAGTCGAAACCGTCGTACCCTCAACCTGGCCTTGAGCCTTGCGCTGCTGTTGAGCGCAGTAGCCTTTGCCCTCAGTGGGGGCGGATTGGCCGCCGCCAGCCCGCCGACCCTCAGCCCAGCGGCAGCAGTCCAGCCCGCCAGCGGGGTTGGCCCCAACCTGATCTCGCTGACCAGTGGTAGCATTGCCGCTAGCGACCCCAGCTACACCCGCACCTTTGCGTTCGCGCAGGGTAATACCTGCTTTGTGAGCAGTGCCTTCACGCACTACAAGTTCTACGAGGTGCAGTCGGCTAGCGCACAGACGGTCGTCGCCAGCCTTGCCAGCCTCGGCGGCAGTGCCAATTACGACAGCTTCGTAAGCATTTACCAGGCAGCGGGAGGGGGGCAGATAGCCAACTTCGTCCCCTCTGGCTGCACCAACGCTATTACTGCCAGCGACGATGCCTATACTACACCTCAGTCGCAGGTAGTAGCTAGCCTTGCTGCTGGATACTTCTATGTGGTCATTGCTGGGTATGACAGTAGTGCTGTCGGCAACTACACCCTCGCCCTGGCAACCGAGTTCGGCCTACAAACCAACCTGCCTGGCAGTCTGCTGGCTAGCAGCCCTACCTACAACCGTACCGTCGCATTCCCGCAGGGTGGTGTCTGTACGCTTGGTACCAACAATCCACACTATATCGCTTACGAGTTCCAGGTAAATAGCCCCCAGGCCGTGGTTGCCAGCCTGATCAGTCTTGGTGGGGCCGCCAGTTTCAATAGCGTCCTGACCGTCTACCAGGCGGCTGGCGGGGCGCGCATCAACAGCTTTGTCCCTGCCGGTTGCACTAACGCCATTGCTGCTAGCACTATCAGCTATGGCGTGTTCAAGCCAGAAGTAGCCGCTACAGTTGTTGCTGGCTACTTCTACGTGGTGGTTGCAGGCTCCACCGCCACGGACATTGGCAGCTACACCCTGGCGGTCACTGCGGCTTCGTCCGTCTCGATCACCTCCACGCCAACCAACACCCCAACTGTAACCAACACCCCGACCATCACCCGCACGCCAACCAACACGCCAACCGCCACCAACACTGGCACTGCGACCAGCACCAGCACTGCAACTGGCACCAGCACTGCAACTGGCACCAGCACCGGCACCGCCACCCGGACGGCCACTGGCACCAGCACTAGTACCACTACCAGCACGCCAACTGTAACTGGCACGCCACCGACCAGCACGCCAACTGTAACTGGCACGCCGCCGACCAGCACCAGCACAGCGACGGCAACTGCTGTCGTCAGCAACACGGCAACCGCCACTGCCACCAGCATCGTCAGCAACACTGCGACCGTGACTGGCACCCCGCCGACTAGCACGCCAACTGTGACTGGCACACCACCGACCAGCACCGCCACCGCTAGTGCCACCAGCATCGTCAGCAATACAGCGACCGTGACTGGCACCCCGCCGACCAGCACGCCAACTGTGACTGGTACGCCACCGACCAGCACCGCCACCGCCAGTGCCACTGGTGTCGTCAGTAGCACGGCGACTGGCGCAGCCGCCACTGCCACCCGCACTGCTACTAGCGCAGTTGGCACTGGCACGGCCACCAGCATAGCCACTACTGCTACTCCTGCGCCGCCAACCCTCACCAGCGTGTCTGCGACTGAGACCCCCTGTGGTATCAGCTTCACTGACGTGCCGCCTGGCTACCTGTTCTACAGTGACATCGAGTTCCTTGCCTGCCGCGGCATCGTCAATGGCGTGGGCAACGGCCTCTATCTGCCTGGCAACTTTACCACTCGCGGCCAGTTTGCCAAGATCGTCACCATTGCCTTTAGCGTTCCCTCCTTTACACCGAGCAGCGGCCAAACCTTCAGCGATGTGCCGCCGAGTAACTTCTTCTACCCCTACGTCGAGGCTGCGGCTCACTCTGGCTACCTGTTTGGCTACGCCAATGGCAGCTTCCGCCCCGACTTGCGGATTAACCGCGTAGAGACGGCGGTAGTGATCCAGCGCGTCCGCAACTACCCTGCCTTCATCCCTGCCACACCGAGCTTCCTGGACATTCAGCCCGGCGACTTTGGCTACGTCGATGTAGAAACCCTTGTCCACGAGGGGATCATCAATGGTGGGCGTTGTGCCAGCGGTAACGGCCTCTGCTTCCGCCGCAACGACTTCATCCGCCGCGACGAGATGGCGAAGATCGTCCGTCGCTCTATCGAAACCCTGCCCTAAGCCTATCGCCCAACGCACAAAAGGGGTCAGCCGCAAGGTTGACCCCTTCTGCTTGCTTGCTGAACAAGAGGCAAGCCTTAGGTTGGACTACATCTGACCAGCCACTTCTTTGCACGCGAGGGTTGTGGCTAACTGCCGTGGTACTGTGATGTTGATTGGCTGGTTGAGGCGGCTGATATCTAGCTGGCGGCGGCTACTCTGCTTGCCACTGTGCGTGTCAACCACGATCCGCCGGGGGATGTTGTCGGCGGCCAGCCAATATGTGGTGTAGATGCTAGAGTCGCCACTACCCTGCCGCTCGCCATAGCCGCGACAGGTTACGCCGTCAAGCGTCTTGCTGCCAAGATCGCTGCTGCCGCCTATTTCGTGGGCCTGGGCTTGCTGTGCGCTGAGGTTGACTATAGCAAAGCTAGCAAGGATGCTCCTACCACCGCCACCCACGCGCACCCAGCCTCCACCATCGTTGCTGTAGAGGTCGTCGCCAACTATCACCTGCTGGAAGCTACGCCCCTGCTTGCTGAAGGTAAACTGCGCCCGTTGGTCCGCCACATCTACATAACCCTCAAGGCTAGTAACCTCGTGTTCGTTAGCCTGCTGGCCCTCACTGCTCTGCACCACATAGAAGCTACTAACCCTCATGCTGCGAGCTGTCTGCGTAGGGCCGTTGGTCACTGCGCCGCCAGCCGCCTGCTCGCAACCTACACTGAGGGCGGCGCAAAGTAGAACCGCAAGCAGTATGACAATCCGCTTAAACATAGGTCGATCTCCTTCAGCAAAGGTGTTGGCTAACAAAAAAGCTGACCTGGAAAGGTCAGCTTGCGGGGTGGGCAGGATAGGATTCGAACCTATGAAGGGGTACCCCATCTGATTTACAGTCAGACCCATTTGGCCGCTTTGGTACCTGCCCTTGTGTTGCACGGAGCCGACTAAGGGATTCGAACCCTTAACCTGCTGTTTACAAAACAGCTGCTCTGCCGTTGAGCTAAGTCGGCGTGGTTCGGCATAGCATCCGGTGTTCGGCTTCGCTTGCGCCCGCTTATTATACCCAAGCGCGGCGGCGTTGTCAAGCGCATTTTGGCCCTGCCAGCTACTACTTTGGGCTGATCGTAGGAGGATTGCTACCCTTGCCGAGAGGTGCTATACTGTTAGCACAACCATGTGCAAGGAGACAGAAATGCGTGAGACCCTACCTTATGGCCTCTGGCCCAGCCCAATTAGCCCCGATAGCCTGGCCCAGAGCCTGCGCCTCAGCGATGTCGGTTGGGACAGCGATGGGCAGACGTTGGTCTGGCTGGAAGGTCGCTCTGACCGGGGCGTGCTGGTGGCTCTGCGGCTGGACGGCGGTGCGGCGCGAGACCTGACCACTGGTAGCCTGTCGGTGCGGGCGCGGGTGGGTTACGGCGGTGGCGACTTTGCACTGCATGATGGCACTGTTTACTTTGTGGAGAACAGTGGGCGCATCTACCGCCAATCGCTGTTGGGCGGGCAGGCTCAACCGATCACCCCCGCTTTCGGCCACGCCGCGGCCCCCACCCCTTCGCCTGATGGCAAGTGGCTGGTCTATGTCCACACCTACGAGGGAGAGGACACGTTGGCAGTGGCCGACAGTGAGGGGGCGCAGTGGCCGCAGCAGCTAGTTGGCGGCCATGACTTCTTTATGCAACCAACCTGGCACCCACAAGGTACCATGCTGGCCTGGGTCGCCTGGAACAACCCACTGATGCCCTGGGACGGCACGGAGCTTTACCTCAGCAAGCTGGATTATAGCAGTGGTAGCCCACGCATTGTTGACCCCCAGAAGATCGCGGGCGGCGAAAACACCGCGATCTTCCAGCCTGCCTTCTCGCCTGACGGTAGCAGCCTGGCCTACGTGTCGGATCAGAGTGGCTGGGGCAACCTCTACCTCTACGACCTTGCTAGCGGCGAAAGCAAGGCGATCACTAATGAGCAGGCCGAGCTTGGCGCGCCCGCCTGGGTGCAGGGCGAGCGGCGTTACGGCTGGGCCGATCCACAGACGATCTACTTTCTCCGTAACGAGCAGGGCTTCCATACTATGCAGCGGCTGGACGTGGCTAGCGGCAAGAGTGAGCCAGTGGCGGCCCTGGACGAGTACACCTACCTCGATCAACCAGCTATCGCCCCAACTGGCGACCGGCTGGCGGTGTTGGCCTCTGCTGCTACCACGCCGAGCCGCGTGGTCAGCCTCGAACTGGCGACGGTTAGGGCAACGGTGCGCGCCCGCAGCAGTGGTGAGGATGTGGCCGCCGCCCAGCTTTCCCAGCCCCAGGCAATCTCCTGGCCGACGGCGGGTGCTGCCACCGCCTATGGACTCTACTACCCGCCGATCAACCCCCAGTACCAGAGTGGTGGCAAGCCGCCGCTGATCGTGCTGATCCACGGCGGCCCAACCTCGCAGGTGGCGGCGGCCTACAGCGGCCAGACGCAATTCTTCGCCACGCGGGGCTACGGCGTGTTGTGGGTCAACTATCGCGGCAGCACCGGCTATGGCCGCCCCTACATGGAAGCCCTGCGTGGCACCTGGGGCGTGGTCGATGTGGAGGATGCGATCAGCGGGGCGCACCACCTGCGCGATGCCGGGTTGGTAGATGGCGAGAAGCTGGTGATCATGGGCGGCAGTGCGGGCGGCTACACCGTCTTGCAGGTGTTGGCCCACCACCCCGGCGCGTTCAAGGCAGGGATCAACCTGTTCGGCCTCGCCAATCTGTTTACCTTTGTCACCGACACGCACAAGTTTGAGGCGCGCTACCTCGACTCGCTAATTGGCACCCTGCCAGAGGACAGCAAGAAGTACCGCGAACGCTCTCCCCTGTTCTACGCTGACCAGATCAGCGACCCGCTGGCCGTCTTTCAGGGCGAGATTGATACTGTAGTGCCGCGCAATCAGTCGGACGTGATCGTGGCAGCCTTGCAGCGGCGCGGCGTGCCGCACGAGTACCACGTCTACGCGGGTGAAGGCCACGGCTGGCGCAAGACCGAGACGATAGCCACCTTCTACGCGGCGGTGGACAAGTTCCTGCGCGAGTACGTGCTGTTTGCTTAACTCTGCGGGTTTATAGGTTGAGGAGGGATGATGGCGGAGGCGAAGGGAAAAGATGGGCAGCCAGAAGCCGCCCTCCTGATCAGGGGCGGGCGCATCGTTGACCCGGCCAACCAGATTGACGTGGTGGGAGACTTGCTGATCGTGGGCGGCAAGGTGGCCGCCGTCGGCGCAGTTACGTCGCCAAGTGGGGCGACTGTGCTGGACGCAAGTGGCAAGGTGGTGGCCCCAGGCTTCATCGATCTGCACTGCCACCTGCGTGAACCGGGGCAAGAGGACAAGGAGACGATCCAGAGCGGCACAGCGGCGGCAGCGGCTGGTGGCTTCACTGCTGTCTGCGCGATGCCTAATACTCAGCCTGCGATTGACGACCGCGCTGCTGTGGAGTTCGTGCAGCAGCTAGCGCGCTTGCGGGGCAGCGTGCGTGTCTATGCCGTGGGCGCGATCACGAAGGGGCGCAAAGGCGAGCAGTTGGCAGAGTTGGCAGATATGGCCGCTGGTGGCGCAGTCGGCTTCAGCGACGATGGCAGCGGGGTACAAAACAGCCGCCTGCTCCGCAACGCCCTACAATACTCTACCATGTTGGGCCTGCCGATCATTGAGCATTGCGAAGATGCAGAGCTGGTGGCGGAGGGCGCGATGAACGAGGGCGTGGTCAGCAACAGCCTGGGCCTACCAGGGATGCCCGCCGAGAGCGAGAGTATCATGGCTGCTCGCAATATCGCACTGGCGGGCTTGACTGGCAGCCACCTGCACCTTGCCCACGTCAGCACCGCTCAGACCGTCGCTCATCTGCGCGCCGCTCAGGCTGCGGGCCAACAGGTGACAGCCGAGGTGACACCTCACCACTTGACCATGACTGACGAGTGGGTAGCAGGCTACAAGTCGCTGGCGGGCCAGCCGGTCAGCAGCCAGCGGCCTAGCTACAGCTTCGCCACCGCCACTGCCCCCACCACCGCCGCCCTCGATCAGCAACCACCACCACAGCCCCCCGCCAAGGAGGAGGGGGAGCGGGGCTACGCTGAGCTTGCTGCCTACGACACGAACACAAAGGTTAACCCACCGCTGCGAGGCGAAGCCGACCGGCTGGCAGTGTTGGCCGCACTGCGCGATGGCACTATCTCTGTGATAGCCACCGACCACGCCCCGCACACGGCGGTGGACAAGGCCGAGGAGTACGGCTACGCGGCCTTCGGTATCAGCGGGATCGAGACCGCTTTCGGCCTGCTGATGACCCTCGTCCACAGCAGCGTACTAGATTTGCCAACCCTGATCGAGCGGCTCACTGCTGGCCCAGCCCGTACCTTCAACCTGCCGGGTGGCAATCTCGCTGTTGGGCAGCCAGGTGACGTGGTGATCCTTGACCCCGACGCACAGTGGTCGGTCGAACCGGCGAAGCTGCTGAGCAAGGGCAAGAACACCCCGCTTGCTGGTCTGACCCTGCGCGGCAAGGTGCTGGCGACTATCGTTGGCGGTAAGCTGGTTTACGAGGGCTGAGGTGGTGCGCGTTAGCTTCCCGGCCTTCACTCTACCTCCTCTAGCTGCTCTCTACCTCCTGTGCTTGCGGCCTGCTCATCTTGCTCTATCAGCACTGTATCTACTGGCTCCCGCACTACGTCCGCGTCTAGTTGGGCGATGGTTTCGTCGCTGAGCGGGCCAAAGATGGCATTGGTGGCAAGCTCTACTACGCCGCGCTTGAGCAACTTCTCTGCTTCGCGCACCTTGCCGAGCAGCGGCTCCTCGCGGCCTGTTTGCCGTTGCACGGCAAGCAGCATATCACGCATCTGGCGTAGCAAGTCGAGCGTCTTGTTGAGGGTCTGCACGATGTCGCCCTCGCTCATCTCCACTGAGCCAAGGATTTCCTTCAACGCCACGCCCTTGCACCAGTCGCGGGCCGCTCCGTAGAAGCGGGGATTGAAGCCGGTCGAGATAGTGAAGCTCTGTTCGCGTTCGGCCTTGAAGATGCCAAGCTCCAGGTCTTGCAACTCGCGGCGCAAGGTGACGAGGTGGCGGGGCAGGTAATACTGGTTGGGGAAGTCGGTTTCGCGGTCATAGGCGTACCATGAGAGACACTCGGCCAGGTCGGGCGCGTTGAGATTGTCGAAGTAGCCGTTGACCACCGCCTCGCTGAGAACCAGGGCATTGCGGTCAAACACGTTTGCCAGGTAGACTGTCTTGCGCGTGGGTTGGCCTTGTCGCAGGTAGTCGAAGCCCTCTAGCACGCTGACGATGCCGCGTAGGGTGCGTTCCAGGCGGGTTTCCTCCTCGCGCTTGCGGCGGGCCAACTGCTTCTCCTCGTCGCGGATCAGCGTCTCAAAGCCAGCCCGTTCACGGCGGTAACCCCGATGCTCTTTGCGACGCGGGCAGTCCTCGCAGGGATGCTTGCGGAGGACGAGATTGGAGTCGTGCGCCTCTTGCTGGGTGGTAGCCGCCACCTCGCGGGCTGCCTTGATCTGGTCAGCAAGCTGCGACCCCAGCTTCTCCTGGTGTTCGCGCTTCCACTGCTCAAGGTCGGGCAGTAGGGCCAGTGCCTCCTGCACCCGCCGCCCCAGGCTGGCGGCCTGCTGCTCACCGATCATCGCGGCAATATCGCTGCGGTAGGCTGGCTCCTCAAGCTGGATTGGTAGTTCGATTGGCGGTGCGTCGGGCGGGAAGAAGTCTACGCTGCTATACTGTTTGAGACCCGCAATTTGCGGCTGCCCAGCTTCGTCGTAGTAGAGGTAGAGGGCAATATCGCCGAAGGCCGTCCCCTTGCCCAGGTAGAAGACCCAACCGTTCTCTACCGTGTGGAAGGGTGCGCCAGGGGTGAGATCGCGGAAGGCGTGGCGCAGGCTGTCGCGGCGAGGGAGTTCCCAGGGCTGGCTAGTCAGGCGTGCTTCCACCCGCTCGACCTCACGTTTCGCCTGCTCCTCGCTCTTACGCAGCAGCGACACATCCCGGCCCATGCTCTCGTACTCGTCTAGCAGGATTTCGCCCTCTGGGTAGCCGATCAGGCAGCCGAATGGGATCGCTGCCAACTCCTGTTGGTACTGGCGCAGCCCCCCTGACTGTTCGCGCAAACGGCGGGCCTGCTGGAATTGCAGGAGGCTGCGGCGCATCAGGTTGAGGACGCGCTGGCCTGTAGGCGGATCCCAGAGGTTGAGGACGGCATTGTAGTGGATGCTGAACGCGCTCTCTACTGGCAGCAGGTTGCTGACCGCAATGCCAATCGCCTCGCGGAAAGTCACCCACGGCGAGTAGGGGATCACGATGTGGCCTTCCTTGTCAATCCCCCGTCGCCCTGCTCGCCCCGCCATCTGTTGAAACTCGTTGGGCAGCAGGGGGCGGCGGCTGGTGCCGTCGTACTTGCTCATGCGGCCAATTACTACCGTGCGGGCTGGCATATTCACCCCCAGGGCCAGGGTGTCGGTGGCAAAGACGACGCGCAGTAGACCGCTGCTGAACAACTCCTCCACCAGTTGCTTGAGGATCGGCAGCAGGCCCGCGTGGTGGTAGGCGACCCCACGCCGAGTCAGGCGGATGATCGTCTTGACCTGGGCCAGGTTTCTGTCCTCCTCGTTGAGGCGGGCCATGTAGTTGCTGATGATGTCGTTGATGCGCTCAATATCGCGTTTGACGCTGGCGAAGTTGTAGGCCGACGCTTCCTCAGCGGCCTGCTCACAGTCGCGGCGGCTAAAGAGGAAGTAGATCGCTGGCAGCAGATCGAGATGGTCAAGCTGGGTGACGATCTCGCGTGGCTCCGGCTCGGTCTGTTGGCGGGCCTTCAGTTCGTCTGACTTGAGGCGGTCGCGCAGGTTGCCCCGCCCGCTGTGTTCGCTGCTGCCGCCCCGCCCGCTGCCGCGCCCTCGCCCATTGCTGCCGCCGCTCGGCCCGCGATTACCTTGGAAGCCTGCTCGGTTCTCACCACCCACATTGAAGTCAAGCACCTGCCTGCCGCGACTGTCGATCACCAGTTGCAACTGCTTGTCGAAGTAGTAGTAGTAGCTAAGGGGAACAGCCCGCTTGGTGTGGGTGATCAGGCGGATCGGCGAGTGTGTCTCGCTGATCCACTGAGCGATCTCCTCGGCGTTGGCAACAGTCGCGCTGAGGCAGATCAGTTGCACGTGGGGTGGGCAGAGAATAATCGCCTCCTCCCAGGCCGTGCCGCGCTCGATGTCGGCCAGGTAATGTACCTCGTCGAAGATAATCGCCGATACGTCGGCCAACTCCTCCGGCGATTGGAGCAGCATATTGCGTAGAACCTCGGTGGTCATCACCACGATGCGGGCCGTGCGATTTTCGATGATGTCGCCTGTGAGCAGGCCCACGTCCTCGGCTCCATAAACGGCGCGCAGGTCGCGGAACTTCTGGTTGCTGAGAGCCTTGATCGGGGTGGTGTACATCACCCGCCCACCGCTCATGCTAGCCTTGTAGATGCCAAACTCGGCTACGATGGTCTTGCCAGTGCCAGTTGGGGCAGCGACCATCACGCTGTCGCCCCCGGCCAGGATGCCAATCGCCTCCTCCTGAAAGTCGTCGAGGGGGAAAGGGTATCGCTTGCGGAATTGCTCAATCACATAAGGGGTAGTCAATGTTTTTGCCTCAAAAGTTTATAGTAGTACATGACGAAACTACAAGCGGAGCATGGACTCGTACATCATATCTCCATACTCGCGCAGGCCGAAGGAGCGGTAGAGGCTCTGAGCGGGCCAGTTGCCGATAGTGACCATCAGGCCGAAGGTGCGGTAGTTAGCCGCCTGCGCGTTGTTGATCGCCTGGGTGAGCATCGCCTTGCCCAGGCCGCGCCCGCGCCACGCTGCTGCCAGCGAGATGTCCAGCACCCAGGCCAGCCACTCGCCTTTGCTGTGGCCCATGTCGCCAAACAGCAGATTGCCCACCGCCTGCCCCGCCTCGTCCTCAGCGATTAGCGAGTTGGCAGGGTCGAAGCGACTATACTCGTTGCCGAAGATGGCGCGTATATCGTGCTGCACCTGGGTATGGTCGCTGCTGAAGTCGCTATCAAACGTCCCCCGGTAGTGGGCAAACATCATCCGTGCCGCCTCCTGCTCGTCGTCCAGCCGGGCCGGGCGCAGGCTGACCCCCGTCGGCAGCTTGATCGGCTGCGGTTGCCAGCTAGCCAGGGTGCGCTTCATTTGAGTGCGCGTTATCTGTTTGAAGTAGGCGGCCAGAAAGAGCGGGCTGTAAGTGGCTGCGTGCTGGGCGATGATCAGCCGCGCCCCTGCGAGCCGGGCCTGCTCTACCACCATCTGCATCACTAGTGCGCCCGCCTCGGCAAAGTGGGCTGGGTTCAGGCGGAAGCTACGTAGCTCGACCACGCTGCCAATCGGGTAGAGGACGTAGCGGCCAATTGCCTGCTCACCTTGCCAGATCAGGTGGCGGTTGGTGGCGGTTAGCGGCTCAGCGGCCTGGTACTGGGCGTAAAGTTTAGCCACCTCCTCCTCCTCCTGTTCGCCGCCCTCGAAGGCTTGTAGCCCCATCCACGCCGCGGCATCTTCTGGGCTAGCGGGCTTGATCGTGATTGTCATTGTTGCTCCTTGTTGCTCTGCCCTCACAGGGTGGGGGAAGGTAAGCGTATTATACCAATTATGCTGCTCTCAGCGGCCTTGCACCTCGAACCAGGCAAGCACGGTAGAGAGGAACTCGCGCCCGTTGCAGCCAAGCTGGTCGGGGTACCAATCGCGCCCTGCTACGTAACCAACAGCGGCTAGGCCCAGGCTGTTGCACAAATAGAGGCTGCGTGGCAGGTGGTAGGCCTGGGTGACCACGATCACGCTTGCCAGGTGCAGGGCAGCGTTGCGACAACTGGCGGAGGTGTTCGTCCCCGCGTCATCTTGGGTTATGCTGCTGGCGGGTACACCCTGCCCCACCGCGTAACGCTGCATGGCGGCAGGTTCACCGTTCGCCCCACTCATCAGCAGGCTCTGCACCTTGCCCGCCCGGTAGAGGCCAACAGCGGCATTCACCCTGTCAGTCAGCATCTCCCCCGGCGTGCCGTCACGGTTCAGCCCTGCGCCGAGGACGAGCGCAACGGGAGCGGCTGGCAAGGCAGCGATCTCGCTATAGACCTTTCCCTGCTCTTGGGCCGCCACGTACCGCACCAGGACGGTCGGCGGCAAGAGCAGCGCAATCAGCGCGATCAGCAGCCATCTCAACCAGCGTCGTTTCATCACACCCTCTCTTGCTAGCACTTCCACCCGCCCTGTGAGGGGGAGGGCCGAATCAGTCGCCCGTCCTCACGTCCAGCCAGGCCAGGAGGGTAGCGGCAAACTCGCGCAGGCTGAACCAGAGTTGGCCGCGATGCTCGGTCAGGTCAGCGCGCACCCCCACCGCAGCTATGCCCAGCTTGCGGCAAGTGTAGATGGCGCGAGGCAGGTGGTAGTTCTGCGTAACCAGCGTTGCCTGCTTGATGCCGAGAGCGGCGGCGTTCTGGCAGCTATCATACGTCCTTAGCCCCAGCCCATCGGTGATCAGGGCAGTGGTTGGCACACCCTGAGCCTCGGCGAAACGCTGCATTGCTGCTGGTTCAGCACCGCCGCCAGTGAGCAGCAGCTTCTGCACCTTGTCCGCTTTGTACAAGTCAACCGCCACCCGCAGGCGGTCGCGTAGTACGTCGCTGGGTGTACCGTCGGCTCGCAACGGGGCGGTGGTCGAAGATCGAAGTGCGTCTGCTTGACGCGTAGTACGTCGCTGGGTGTACCGTCGGCTCGCAACCCTGCCCCAAAGACGATAGCGATTGGCTGCCTGGGTGCATCAGCTACGTTCTGGTAGATGTGGGGCTGGGCTGCCAGGTTGACGTAAGCGACAATGGCGACCGGCGCAAGGATCAGCAGGACGGCGATTAGCCAGAACACGCGGCGGCTCCTTCGCACAACTACTCGGTCTCCTCTGCGATAGCTAGTTGCCTGCCATGCCCCTCATCATGCACAACTGAGCTAACCCGATTGTGGTCATCCACAAAGACGCAGGTAGGCGGCACGAAGCGTTCCAGCACTGCGAAGGTGAAGATGGTCACGATATCACCGACCAACCCCTGGCGAGCCGTCCCCCCGTTGAGGCTGATCATGCCGCTGCCCTGCGGCCCTTCAATGGCGTAGGTCTCAAAGCGCGCCCCATTGGTGAAGTTGCTGACCAGTACCTTCTCGTAGGGTTCGATGCCCGCCGCTAGCATCAGGTCGTGGTCAATGGTGATCGACCCGATATAGTTGAGGTCCGACTCGGTGACATGGGCGCGGTGAATCTTGGCGGAGAGATATATCTTCACGTTACTTTAGCTCCATTGCTAGCATCTTCAGGTAGCCGTCCTCCCCGCCCGGCGTGGGATAGTCCAGGGTAGGCTCCCGGTAGTAGCCGAACACGTTCGCCTGACGGCCCGCCTGTTCGACGGCGGTCAGCACCTGCTTGCGAAAGTCGCGGCGGTTGACCCCTGCATGGTTGGTGCAGGCCAGCAGGGTACCCCCCGATGATACCACATTGGTCGCCAGCCTTGCCAGTTCGCCGTAGTTCTGGCTGGCACTGAAGCGCGAAGTGCGGGCGGTGGCGAAGCTGGGCGGATCGAGGATCACCAGGTCGAAGCGTTCGTCGCGCCGCACCAGTCGCTTGAGCCAGTCGAACACGTCACCGTTGAGGAAGTCGTGGTCGTCCACCGCAAAGCCGTTGGCCTGGTAGTTCTGCTTGCCCCAGTCAAGATAGCGGTCGGAGAGATCAACGTTGAGGACGCGGCTAGCCCCGCCAGCGGTGGCCGCCACCCCAAACGGGCAGGTGTAGGCGAAGCAGTTGAGGACGCTCTTACCCTTTGCCCAGCCGCGCACTCTTGCCCGCGTCTCGCGCATATCGAGGAACAGGCCGATGCTCAGGCCTGCACCGGGGCGGATCAGGTAGGTCAGGCCGTTCTCGCGCACGGCGATCTGCTCTGGCCCCTTGCCCATCGCCGGGGCAGTAGGGGCCACGAACTCGCCGGTGTCCTCGCTCAGGTTGGCCGCACTCTTGGGCCTACGCTTGAGGTAGACCGCCTGTGGCTGCACGCTGCGGGCAAGAGCAGAGAGCAAGGTTTTCTCCTGCTCCTCGCTCGCCTCATTGTAGAGGTTTAGCACAAGGACTGCCTGTTGCTCACTCGCCACCCCGTTTTCTGCTGCTAGGGGGGGGGGCAAGTCGTCGGGCAGGCTGGGCGCGGGTGTGAAGCAGTCTACTGTGATCCCTGGTAGGCCGTCGGCGGCGGCATTGAACAGGCGGTAGGCAGAGGTGTCACTGGGGTCGGCAGCGAAGGGCGCGCGGCGGTCGGCAGCGGCGGCGAATAGGGCCACTAGCGTGTCCGCGTCGGCGCGCTCGAAGGCGTACTCCCCGGCACGGTAGAACTGCATCGCCCGCTTTGGCTCACCCTGCCTACCCAGCGTGGGTGGAGGCGGTGGCAGCGGGGCAGAGCGGGCGATCAACTCCAACTCTGGCAGCCCACGCTTGAGCGACTCGAAGGCCAGTGGCAGCGGGGCTTCAACCACCAGTTGCTCCTTTGTCGTTGGGTGGGTCAGTTGCAGCTTCGCGGCGTGCAGGTAGAGGCGGGCGGCAGGTCGGTGCTGCGGATCGTAGAGTGGGTCGCCAACAACGGGGTAGCCGAGATGGGCCAGATGAACACGAATCTGGTGGGTGCGCCCGCTTAGCGGCTCCACCTCCAGCATCGTATAGCGCGCATCACGGTCGCTCTGCACCACGCGCACGCGGGTAGCAGCCTCCTGCGCCAGGCGATCCCGTGGCGGGGCAACGACCATCCGCTCTGCGTCGTTCGCATCAGGGGCAAGGGGCAAGTCGATGCCCACCCAGCGGCCAACCCCGCCGCCATGCTTGGCCCGCGAGAGGGGGGCAGCCCGCCTGCCCGTCTTCGCCAACTCTGCTGCCAAGCGGCGTTCCAGTTCGTCAGCGGTAACATGGCCGTAGACGATAGCAATGTAGGTCTTGTCCACCAGCCGCTCATCAAAGGCTGCCGCCAGTTCCTTGTTCCCCTTCTGGCCGAGGGTAAAGAGCAGCACCCCACTCGTCTCACGGTCTAGCCGCTGGTGGATGCCCAGGTAGCCGATGGCAAGTTGCCGCTTTAGCACGCTGGCAACGTCGCTGATCGTAGGATCGCGGCCCTCAGTTGGATGAGTGTTCAGCCCAGCCGGTTTGTTGACCACTACCAGGATGCTGTCTTTGTAGATAATTGGTATTTGCATAGGGTCAATTATAACGAGTCTGGCCCTCAGTTACCAACCTGATCGCGGCTGGTAAGTGGTCAGTATTACAGGGCGCAGCCAGCAATTGCCTAAACTGCTACCGCCACCTCTTTCCTTCACATCCGTGCTGTGCTATAATCAACTGGACATAATCTAGTAGATTGCTGCCGAGGCGGGCCGACGGCGGCCAGGGATGATATAGGAGGTGGCTGAAATGGTTCGCAAAACAAGTGCAGTCCTGCTGACTCTCGTACTGCTAGTTGCGTTCGGCGCAATGGTTGGCTCGGTGGCGGCACAGGTGTGGCCCACCGCGCCCAGTGCAGCCCTCAAGTGGCGTAACTACTACCCATCGTTCAAAGAGGTGGATGGCACCTCGGCTAGCGACGTGTGGGCGATGGGCAATGCTGGGCGGATCGAACACTTCGACGGCACTAGTTGGACCGACGTACCCTCACCGGTCTCCGGTTCAGCGAACATTACCGCCCTGGATATGATCTCTGCCACTGACGGCTGGGCCTTCACTGTGGATAGTGACATCCTGCACTACGTCAGCGGTAGCTGGGCCAACGTTGGCACCCTCCCCAATTCTTCGCACATTCAAAGCGTAGCGATGATCAGTGCAGCTGAGGGCTGGGCGGTAGGCGACGCTAGTTTTGAGGCGGTCATCTTCCACTACACCACCGCTGGGGGCTGGCAGTCAGTTACCCCCCCAGTTAGTGCTGGCCCGCTGAACTCGATCACTATGCTCAGTGCCACGCGTGGCTTCGCAGTCGGTCTCAACTCTACCATCCTCGACTACAATGCTGGCACCTGGACGCTTGTCACTCTGCCTAACGGCCACACCGTCAGCAACCTCTACGCCGTCTTTGCCCTCAGCGCAACGGACGTGTGGGCTAGCGGTCAGTCGGGGGTCTCCTGGCACTATGACGGCAGCAGCTGGACAGAAGTGGATGTGGACACCGGCAGTCAGGCGATCTACGCAATCTGGATGTTCGGCCCCAACGACGGCTGGGCGGTCGGCACCGCCGGGGTACGGTTGCGCTACACTGGCAGCTGGGCTGTTGACCGCAATGGGGCTGCACTCGGCGCACTCAACGATATCTTTGGCTACAATAATGGTAGCAATCAATTGTGGGCAGTTGGTGACGGCGGCCTCCTGGAGTTCTACAACGGCACAAGCTGGTTGAGCTTTCCCACCCCCCCTGCTCGTGGCGGCATCATCCCTGCCCCTTACCACAGCGTCAGCCTGCTCTCTAATACCGACGGTTGGGCGGTTGGTGGCATCTCTGCCTTCGGCTCGTCCAGCGGCGAGATTGATCACCTGACTAGCCTCGGCGGCGTGCCAACGTGGGTGCGCTATGTGCGACCCGGCAACGCGGTCTTCCCTGGCGAACTGTATGGCGTAGACATGGTGAGTAGCAGCGATGGCTGGGCGGTCGGCAACAACAACGTGATCTTCCATTACACTGGTGGGGACTGGAACCAGGTCAGCTTTACCCCCGCGAGCGCAATCATCTACCGGGCAGTGGACATGGTGAGCAGCAGCGACGGCTGGCTGGTCGGCGATGGCGGGCGCATCTTGCACTACGACGGCACAAGTTGGGCCAGCTACACTAGTCCCACCGCCAGCACTCTCCACGCGGTCAAGATGGTGGGCGCAAACGAGGGCTGGGCAGCGGGCGCGGGCGGCACTATCCTCTACTACACTACTACCACAGGCACTGGCGTGTGGAGCGTCAGCCGCACTGGTGGCAGCAACCTCTACGGCCTATCGATGTACGACCGCAGCAACGGGGTGGCAGTCGGCGCGAACGGCAGCGGCCTACGCTACAATGGCACCAGTTGGCTGACGATCCCCGCCACCAACGTCCGTAACCTCTACGGCGTAAAGCTGACCAGCCCCACCTACGGCTGGGCGGTGGGCGAGTCCGGCCAGTTGCAGGAGTTTAACGGTAGCGGTTGGAGCCTCTACTACGAACTGCCCGCCTACTTCGACCTCGGTGGTATTGACCTGCTCACCCCTAGCAACAGCGATTGGGGCTGGGCGGTTGGTGGCTCGACCGGCAACAACGGTGGGCCAGCCTTCCTTGTCATCTCCGGCCTACCCAATCAACTCACCCCCACGCCAACTGCTACCAGTCCTGCTAGCAGCACGCCAACTGCTACCCCTACCGGCACGATTACGCCACTAGTAACCAATACGCCCAGCAGTACGCCCGGCCCCAGTGGTACGCCGACGTTGACCGGCACCCCCGGCCCTACTGGTACACCAACTACTACGCCGACGATTACTAGCACGCCCGGCCCCACTGGTACGCCGACGATTACTAGCACGCCTGGCCCCACTGGTACACCTACGGCCACGCCCACCGTGACGAACACGCCGCTGCCGACTGGCACGCCGACGATCACCAGCACACCGCTGCCAACTGGTACGCCGACGCTGACTGGCACCACTGGCCCCACTGGGACAGCTAGCAGCACGCGAACTGTGACTAGCACACCGGGTGCGGGTGGCACTGCTACGCTGACCAGCACGCCCGGCGGAGTTGGCACGGCCACCAGGGTGCCAACCGCATCACCGACCAGTTGCGGCATCAACTTCCCCGATATGCCAGCTAACAACCCCTTCTACTACTACGCGCACTATCTGGTTTGTGCCAACGCGATCAATGGCTTCAGCGATGGCTTGTTCCACCCAGAGCGGTTCGCCACCCGTGGTGAGTTCGCCAAGATGTTGGTGCGAACCTACAATTGGCCGCGTACTACGCCGACTAGCGGCCAGAGCTTCGGCGACGTGCCAGCAACCAGCATCTGGTTCGGCTACGTCGAGACCCTGAAGGGGCGCAGCGTAGTGGAGGGCTATGATGATACCATGATAGGTCGGCCCTGCGCCACCGCCGCTGTTAGCTCGCCTTGCTACCTCTCCAACCGCACGATCACCCGCGCCGAACTGGTCAAGCTGGTGGTTACGGCGCGAGGCTGGCCGCGCAATACAGCAGGCACCCCCTTCTTTGCCGACGTGCCGCTACCCTACTGGGGTCGCGTTTGGATCGAAACCGCCCGCAACCACGCTGTGATCAGCGGCCAGCCTTGCGCCAGTGGCAGTGGCACCTGCTTCCGCCCCAACGACCAGATTCGCCGCGACGAGTTGAGCAAAGTCCTGGTTCTTAGCGTAGTCAACGATCTGCTGGGCCGACCTTAGCAGGCCCCCCGCACCGAGCCAGCGGCATAGAGCGGGTCTGCGGATCAGCAGCCGTGCGCAGTTACCTTGCTGCGCACTTGCCCCGTGTGGGCAGAAGTTGACAAGCGCGGCTAAAACGTGTATCCTTGCCCAGTAAAGCAGGCGGTGAACACCATGCCTGATCATGCCATTTTATATAGGAGAATCGCAAAACATGGATGTCAGAGTAGACAGCGGCGCGGTGACTGCGCTCCAAGCTGATGCCCTAATCGTCGGCCTCTTCTTCGGCCAAACCGAACTCAGTGGCGCGCTAGCTGATCTGGACAAAGCCCTCGACGGTGCGATCAGCGAACTATTGGCGAACAAAGAGTTCAAGGGCGCACGCTACGAAGCCGAGATGGTGTTGACGATGGGCAAACTGGGGGCGCGCCGCGTGGTGCTGGCTGGCCTGGGTAAAGAGGATCAGTACAGCAGCTACTATGTGCGTACCTGTGCCGCCGCTGCTGCCCGCTCTGCGCGCAAGAAGGGCGCGACCACTCTTGCCATCCACTTCCCCACTGCTCCCGACACCCACGCCCAGGAAATGGCCCAAGCCCTCACCGAAGGGGTCGTCATGGGCCTGGTTGATCCTGACATCTACAAGTCGGACAACGAAGATAAGGTAACGGTCACTGCCCTCACCATCCTGAGTGGTGAAGGGGACAGTGCCGCTGCCAGTGAGGGAGTACGCCGAGGCAACATCATGGCTGAAGCCAGCAATCTCGCCCGCAGCCTGGCCGAGGAACCAGCCAACGTAATGAACCCGGTGCGCCTGGCTGCCGAAGCGCGCAAGGTGGCCGAGCAATACGGGTTGGAGATTGAGGTGCTGGGCCGTGCCGAGATGGAGCAGCGGGGCATGGGCAGTATCCTGGGGGTTGCCCTGGGCAGTGTCACCGAGCCACAACTGATCGCCCTGAAGTACATGAAGGGTGGTGTAGATGCAGAGACGGTTGCCCTCATCGGCAAGGGTATTACCTTCGACACTGGTGGCACCAGTATCAAGCCTGCTGAGAATATGCACTACATGAAGTATGATATGTGTGGGGCGGCGGCAGTGTTGGGCGCGATCAAGGCTATCGCCGAGTTTGGCCCAGCCGCCAACGTGATCGGCGTAATGTGCTGCGTAGAGAATATGCCCGGTGGGGCAGCCCAGCGGCCTGGTGATGTGGTGCGTGCCAGCAACGGCAAGACGATTGAGGTGCTGAACACCGATGCGGAAGGCCGCTTGGTGCTGGCCGACGGCATCGTTTGGGCGCAGAAGTTGGGCGCGAGGCACGTGGTAGACATCTGCACCCTGACTGGGGCCGCCGTGATCACTCTGGGCCACGCCGCTACCTGTCTGCTTGGTAGTCCCCAGGTGTGGGTGGATCAAGTCAAGCGCGCCTCCGACGAGTCGGGCGAGCGGGTCTGGCAACTGCCGATCTTCCCCGAATACCGCGAACAACTAAAGAGCAACATCGCAGACCTCGCCAACGTCGGCGGGCGGCCCGCAGGTACGATCACTGCTGCCGTCTTCATCCAGCAGTTTGTGGAAGACGGCAATAGCTGGGCGCACCTCGACATCGCCGCCACCGCCTACACCGAGCGCGACCTGCCCTATCTGCCGCAAGGCTCCTCCGGGGCTGGTGTCCGCACCATGACCAATCTAATCCTTGACCTTGCTAACGGCAAGTAACCACCTGCCGAGCTAGCAGCGCAGGCAGGGCAATCGCTGGCGTACCTTTGGGTGCGCCGCTTTGTTGCTGGAAGGCCAATCAGTGTGCCAGTGACCAGCCCAGCCTTGCGCCGTCTGGCCGAGGCTGCCCTGGGTGATTACGACCTGGTTGGCAGCCTGCGCCTGGTTTCGCGGCGCAACAACCTGATCTTCCGCCTGACTTGCGCGGCGGGTGACTTCGCCCTACGTATCCACGATCCCTTCAACCAGGGGAGTGGCACCCTTGAGCAGGAGCTTGCCTACGTCGGCTCCGAACTCACTTGGCTACGCGCCCTCAGCCGAGACACCCGGTTGGTGCTACCACGCCCTGTCGCCAACAGGGCTGGTGGGTTGGTGACGCAGGTAGGGGTGGATGGAGTAGAGGGGGCGCGGAACTGTTCGCTGGTAGCCTGGGTGGACGGCAGGTTCTACGACAAAGGCTTGCGCCCCTGGCACCTGGAGCAGGTAGGCGAGATGACCGCGCACCTGCACGACTACTCGCTCAGCTTCGTGCCGCCAGCCAGCTTCGAGCGCGGCCACCCCGATGGGCTGGATGGGCCAGAGGGGGAAGCGCAGTTTGCCCCCCTGCACAGCGAGGTTGAGGCTGCCGCTGCCGCCGTTGGTGGTGAGTTCGCCGCCCACTCAGCCTCAGCGGGTGACCTGGTGCAGCGGGCGATCCGCCGCATCTGGGCCGACCTACGCGAACTGGGGGCTGGGCGCGAAGTCTACGGTCTGATCCACGCCGACATCCACCAGGCGAATTACCTGTTCGCAGGCCGCGCCGGTCGGCTGATCGACTTCAACAACTGTGGCTTTGCTCACTATCTCTACGACTTTGCCCCGATCTTGCACAATCTGCTTGACCGCCCCGACTACCCTGCTCTGCGGGCGGCTCTGCTGCGCGGCTATCAACGAGTGGGCCGCCTGCCTGCCGCCTTTGATCGCTACCTCAACAGCCTGTTGGCCCTGCGGAGCCTCTCGGTCGCGCACTGGCCGCTGATTAACCCCGACCACCCCTACTTCGCGGGCAAGCCGCAGCTGGATGTGGCACGGGGGCTGGCTGAAGTGGCAAGGTACATGGCCGGGTTATTCTTCCCCCCCCCACTTTGCCCCAGCAGAGCGGTCGCCCAACGTGCTGACGTAGCGGCTGACGGTGGCGGGTAGTGCATCGAACGGTTTGTTAATCATGATGGTCTGTTTGCGGTCGGGGCCGACCGATACTATATCCAGCCTCGCACCAATCAACACTTGCAGGCGGTTGAGGTAGGCCCGCGCATTGGCGGGTAGCTCCTTCCACTCGGTCACGCTGCTGGTCGGGGTCTGCCAGCCGGGTAGCTCCTCGTAGATCGGCACGGCCTTGAGCAGTGAAGCCACATCGCTCGGCATATACTGCACCACCGTGTCATTGATCTGGTAGGCGGTGCAGACTTTGATCGTCGCCATGTCATCTAGCGCATCGAGGCGGGTGATCACCAGCCCGCTGATGCCGTTCAGCCGTGCTACATAGCGCGCCGCTACGCCGTCGAACCAGCCAACCCGCCGCGGTCGCCCGGTGACGGTGCCATACTCGCGGTGGCCTTCGCCGCCCTGATTCCGCAGGTAGTCGGCTTGTTCGCCCTCAAGCTCGGTCGGGAACGGCCCCTCACCAACGCGGGTGCAGTATGCCTTGTAAACCCCCACCACGTTGTCAATCGCATTCGGCGGCACACCCGCTCCCAGGCACGCCCCACCTGCTGTCGGTGAAGATGAGGTGACGTAGGGGTAGGTACCATAGTCAATGTCGAGCAATGCACCTTGCGCCCCCTCTAGCAGGATGTTGTGCCGTTCGTCGAGGGCGCGGTGGATGACAAGGTGGGTGTCAAGGATGTGCTTCCGCAGGCGATGGCCGTAGTCTACGCATTGTAGGTAGATGTGGTGGAGGTCGAGTGGCTGTTCGCCATACACTTTGGTCAGCAGTTGGTTCTTCATGTTGAGGACGAAGGAGAGCTTGCTGAGGAGGGTCTCCTCTTGCACAAGGTCGCCGACGCGGATGCCAATGCGGGCTACCTTGTCCTGGTAAGCCGGGCCGATGCCCCGCTTGGTGGTGCCTACCGATTGGCCGCTGGCGGCACGGTTGGTCTCCTCCAACTGATCGAGCAGCGCATGGTAGGGCATGAGGACGTGGGCGCGTTCGCTGACCAGCAGGCGGTTGGTGGGGATGCCCCGCGCCTCAAGCTCAGCCATCTCACCCAGCAAGGCAGCCGGGTCAACTACCACGCCGTTGCCGATCACTGCGATGATGCGGGGGTTGAAGATGCCAGAAGGGATCAGGCGCATCTTGAAGGTACCATGCTGGTTGACGATGGTGTGACCGGCGTTGGTGCCACCCTGGTAGCGCACTACTACCCGCGCCTGCTCGGCAAGGAGGTCAACGATCTTCCCCTTGCCCTCGTCGCCCCACTGCGCGCCGATAATTGCCACGACTGCCATGCTTGCCACTCCCGCCTCTCGTTTTGACCCTCACTGCTGCCATCCTGGTCAATTATAACACAGACGGCGTGGCTGGGAGGGCGTGGCTACTTGACCACGTGCAGGCTGCCGCGTCTCTTTGGCGTTAGCTTAGTGGGCGGCTCCGCAGGCTCGGCGTGCTGGCCGTTGCCGTTGGCAGCACTGAGGCTACCGCTGGCGGGGTTGGGGCTGCCGTTGGCAGGCGGCAAGGCGTTCTTTGGTGGGCGGCCCCGTCGCTTGCCGTTGGGATTGAGGGTGATGATGTTGCTGCCCCGACCTTGACCAGCCTCCGCCTCGTAGGATGAGCTAGCAGGCTGACGGCTGCGCCTCGGCTCATCTGGGACAGAGCCGGGCAGTTTGCGCGGACGACCACGCTT
This sequence comes from Chloroflexota bacterium, assembly GCA_043754535.1. Taxonomy (GTDB): domain Bacteria; phylum Chloroflexota; class Chloroflexia; order QHBQ01; family QHBQ01; genus JBBROH01. The sequence continues at coordinate 61,867 of JAYUUN010000120.1, forward strand.
CTTCTGCTCTGGTTGAGCGGGGCGGTGACGGGCGGCTGCCTCAGCTTGTTCGACGATGAAGCCGACCGACCGGGCTAGTTCGCTGGGGTCTAGCAGTTCGCTCGCGTCCATGATCGTGTAGTGGTAGCCCTGCTCGGTGAGGAACAGTTGGCGGTTAGCGGCGAAGTCCTGATCGTTGCTGTCGCGGGTGACGATGCTGTAGAAGTGGGCGATCTGGCCGTCCTTCTTTGGGCGTAGGATGCGGCCCAGCCGTTGCGCCTCCTCCTGCCTGCTGCCAAAGGTGCCGCTCATCTGGATTGCTACGCTCGCATCGGGCAGGTCAATGGCGAAGTTCGCCACCTTGCTGACCACCAACACTTTTACCTCGCCAGTGCGGAACTGCTCGTATAGCACCTCGCGCTCAGAGTTAGGGGTTTTGCCAGTGACGAGCGGCGCGCCCAGCAAGTCGCTGATCAGCTTCAACTGCTCAAGGTACTGGCCGATCACCAGGATTTGCTCGCCTTCATGCTTCTTCAGCAGCTTCTGCATCACCAGTAGCTTACGCACGTTCTCGGCGGCTAGTCGATACTTGATTCGGCTGTCCTCGGCAACAACGTACTCGCTGCGCTGCTCGTCGTCCAGGCCAATCCGTATCTCTGTGCAGTCGGCGGTGGCGATCCAGCCCTGCCTCTCCAAATCCTTCCAGGGGACATCGTACTTCTTCGGCCCGATCAGGCTGAACACGTCGGTCTCGCGGCCATCCTCGCGCACCAGGGTTGCAGTCAGGCCCAGGCGACGGCGGGCCTGGATTTCGGCGGTGATGCGGAAGACAGGAGCGGGCAGCAGGTGGACCTCGTCGTAGATGATCAGCCCCCAGTCGCGCTCGTTAAAGAGGCCAAAGTGAGGGAACTCGCCGATCTCGCCCGTCTGCTCGTCCACCGTGAAGGGGCGGTAGGTCATGATCTGGTAGGTAGTAACGGTGACGGGGCGCACTTGCTTCTTCTCGCCAGTGTACTCACCCACCTGATCAGGGGTAAGGTCGGTCTTCTCCAACAACTCCTCGATCCATTGGCGCACCGCAATCGTGTTGGGGGTCATGATCAAGGTCTGGCATTGCAGCTTGTTGATCGTGCCAATGCCGACTACCGTCTTGCCCGCCCCGCAGGGAAGGACGATCACCCCACTGCCACCCCGGCTGCTACCACCCGCCCAGAAGGTATCTACCGCGTCCTGCTGATAGTGGCGCATAGCGAAGGGCTTGCCTGGCTCAAGTTCGCTGACGAGGCTGAGGACTAGCGGCGCACCCTCCACATAGCCCGCCAAATCCTCGGCAGGGTAGCCAAAGGCAACCAACTCCTGCTTGACGTGGCCGCGCTTAGCTGGGTCAACCAGGATGGTGAAAGCGTCCAACTGGCCGAGCAGGTAAGCAGCCATGCGCTTGCGGTGCATGATCTCGGTGATCAGCAGCCTGTCCTCACTCTTGAGGACGAGCAGGCCATCGTCAGTCTTGAGCAGCTTGACACGACCGAAGCGGGCGACATACTCGCGCACCTCGACGGCGACGTTGCTAGGCAGATCGAACTTGCTATACTGGGCCAGCACTGCTACTATTTGCTCCGCCGTCTCACCAGCCGCCGCCGCATTCCAAAGGCTGAGCGGGGTAATGCGGTAAGTATGGATGTGTTCGGGCGATTTCTCCAACTCAGCGAAGCGGGCCAGGTAATCGCGGGCTTCGCTGTAGAGCGGGTTGTCTACTTCGAGCAGCAGCGACTTGTCGCTCTGCACGACCAGCGGATTTTGTGGGTTGTACATACTTTGCGAATATTCCCCAGCGCAGTGTGAGATTTGCTGCGGCCCTGTCTGGCTCATTACAGCACTTGCCAGTTTATCATAAGCGTAGTATTGCTGTCAAATATTTAGCCCCGGTTGAGGAAGGCGGTGAGGTAGACGAAGACCATGCCCAGCCCTGCGACCACGCTGAACTCGACCACCGCCCTGCTGGTCAGCCCCTCGGTCAGATAGAGAGCCATCAGGCCATAGAGGACGTAGAGGCTGAGGAGCAGGAACATCCCGCCAACCAGCGGTACTACCGGCCAGTAGTTGATTGCCCAGGTCACCTGCCCCAGCAGCAGCCCCGCCGCGCCCGCCAGCAGGAGGGAGCGGGTGTTTAGCCGTTCGGCCTCCTCGAAGCTGAAGCGACTGACCCCCGTCCCCAGCACACCGTAGCCGAGGCCACCCGCCCGCGTCAGCATCTCGTAGATCAACAGCCCGCCAACGAACACTACCATGCCGCCTGAGAGGAGGGTGCGTACCTTGAACTGGTAGATCGAACTGAATAGGGCGAAGGCAGTCAAGTGGCTGATCAGGTTGAGGCTAGAGTTTGCCAGGCCGTAGTAGGTGTCGCGGCTATCCAGGCTGTGGTACTGGGCGATGAAGGTGACGCTGAGCGCGATTACGGTGACGACCAGGATCACGCCGATAGCCACGCCGTCGCGGAAGATACGCAGAAAGAGGGCAGAGCCTAGCGTCAGCAAGGCAGGCAGCGACCAGTAGCGGGGGGCAATCTCGATCCTGGCAGTGCCGAAACGCAGGCGGGGGAAGGGCCAGAGTTGCGTGTGTGGGTGTGAGTGGACTGTATTCTCGGCCCCCAGTGCAGCAACGACCACCAGCACGGCCACGATTGGCAGCACAAGATTGGCCTCGGTGACGAAGAAGGTCAGGCCGAGGCCGACCATCAGGATCACCACTACGGTGGCGACCCGCTCAAGCCGCATGGTGGGGCGGGGCCGCTGAAGTTTGGCTGGACTGCTGCATCGCTTACCTTCCCTTATCCTCTATAGCGCAACGATCTTCGCGCCAGCCCTGGCTCGCACGGCACGGGTGGCATTGCGAGTGTCCACTAGCAGGTCGCTTTCGGCCACGATGCTGTCCCAGTTGAACGCACTGTGGTCGGTGATTACCAGCAGGCAGTCGTAGCTGCCTAGGTTCGTCAGCGGCACGCTCGCTAGTGTGGCCCCACGCGCCTGCCCATGCTCGGCCAGGCTGATGCTGGCTACGTGCGGGTCGTGGTAGCTGATCACTGCGCCCTTCGCCTGCAAGAGGCGGATGATCGGTAGGGCGGGCGACTCGCGCATATCGTCTATGTCGCGCTTGTAAGCCACGCCGAGAACGAGGATGCTTGAGCCGTTCAGCGGCTTGCGGCGGTCGTTCAGTGCGTCGGCCACCTTGTTGACCACGTGCAGGGCCATGCCGTCGTTGATCTCGCTGGCAAGATCGATGAAGCGGGCAACCCCACCGATCTGCTTCATTTTCCAGCTAAGGTAGAGCGGGTCAACCGGTATGCAGTGGCCGCCGATGCCAGGGCCAGGGTAGTGAGCCATGAAGCCGAACGGTTTGGTGCTGGCGGCGGCGATCACCTCCCACACGTCGATACCGAGGCGGTCACACATCATCGCCACTTCATTGATGAAGCTGATATTGACCAGGCGGAAGGTGTTTTCCAGCACCTTCGCCATCTCTGCCGCTTTGGTGGAGGAGACCGCCACTGTGCTGTCTACCGCTGCGGCGTAGAGCGACTGGGCCAGGGTTGTGCAGGCAGGGGTCGCGCCACCGATCACTTTTGGGATATTGCGCGTGTTGTAGTTCTTGTTGGATGGGTCAACCCGCTCTGGTGATGTGACAAGGAAGAAGTCCTCGCCAACGGTGAGGCCGAGGGCCAACAGGCGCGGCAGGATGATCTCGTCGGTGGTGCCGGGGTAGGTGGTACTCTCCATCGAAACCAGCTTACCAGCGGTGAAGTTGGCGGCGATGCTCTCGGCGGCGGCGATCACGTAGCTGAGGTCAGGGTCACGGGTGGCGTTGAGCGGGGTTGGTACGCAGATGATGATCGCATCCGCCTCGCGTAGGGCGGCATAGTCGCTGCTGGCGGTAATACGCCCTTCGCGCACGAGGGTAGCTAGGGCCTCACCTGGCACGTCGGGGATGTAGCTCTGGCCCGCGTTGACCGCTGCGACCTTCGGCCCGCTCAAATCTACGCCAATCACCTGGTAGCCGCTGCGGGCAAACTCGACCGCCAGCGGCAGGCCAACGTAGCCCAGGCCAATCACTGCGACGCGGGCGCGCTTGCTCTCGATTTTCTCTTTCAGTTCGCTGTAATGGGACAATTTAGAGGACTCCTCACTCATTGCTGACAACATAAACGGGTTAGGCACTCCGCTAATTATCGCATTTAGGACGCGGGGCTGTCAAATGGTATCAAGCTCACAACTATCGCCTACACCCATACTGGCGCAAGGGATTATGGTAGCTAACTCACAGTGTGTACAGTTCTATGGTTCTACCTTTATACAGCCAGCCAATAAGTGGGCGGGTACGATAGATGGGCAGCCCGGTGGTGTACTGGCTGGCACTATCAGGGGCTCCTGGGTGCAAGCGGCTGGCGGTATCGGAGTCTACGTGGGCTATGGTGTGGCGGCAGACACACTGTTGGAGTATTACACTACAACCAGCACCACTGCCCTGCATATCGTCAACGTAGAAGACGGCCTACTAATACTTCTTAACGACGATCTATCTCTACGCTTCAACTTCGATCTTCGCACTCGCCGCTTTGCTGAAGCCCCGACTCCAACCCCTGAAGATGACAGTCGCCCCTACCTTTGGGCTAGCCCTTGACCAGCCCGGTGAGGAAGAACATGATGTTGGCGGGCCGCTCCGCCAGGCGGCGCATGAAGTAGGGGTACCAGTCTATGCCGTAGGGGACGTAGACGCGCATATTGTAGCCCTGGGCGGCCAGTTCTTCCTGTGCATCACGGCGGATGCCGTAGAGCATCTGGAACTCGAAGCGGCTCGGCTCGATCTTGTGCTGCTGGGCGTACTTCTCAACCGCCGCAATCATCAGCGGATCATGCGTGGCGATAGCCGGGTAGTTGCCCTGATCCAGCAGCTTCTCGGCCAGCAGTACGTAGTTGTCGTTCAGGTTCTTCTTCACTGGGAAGGCGATTTTCGGCTCCTCCCGGTATGCGCCTTTGCAGAGCCGCACGCGGATGCGCCGCTCGTTCAGCTTCTCTAGGTCGCTCTCGCTGCGGTAGAGGTAGGCCTGGATTACGGTGCCGACATTGCTGAAACCATCCTCGCGCAGGCGGTAGAGCATCTCTAGCGTGCGCTCGGTATAATCCGACCCTTCCATGTCAATGCGGACGAAGGTGCCGCCCAGGTCGCAGGCCCGTTGCAGCACGCGGCTGATGTTTTGGTAGCAGAGGTTCTCGTCAATGTCCAGGCCCAATTGGGTCAGCTTGATCGAGATGTTGGCCTTCAGGTCGTTCTCGGCAATCGCCTCCAGCGCAGCGATGTAGTTGTCAGTCGCCAGTTTGGTTGCTGCCGCCTCGGTTACGTTCTCGCCCAGGTGGTCAAGGCTGACGGTGATCCCCTTTGCGTTAAGTTCGCGGGTGACAACCACCGCCTGGGCCAGCTTCTCGCCCGCAACGAAGCGCATCGCGGTGCGGCGGGCTGCGGGCAGGCTCATGATCAACTTGTATGCCGTCTTGTTGCGCGACATCGCAACCAGCAACGCTCGTAGCATCGGTTAACTCTCCTTTGAGTTGGGGACGCAGCAACGCGCCCTACTTATGGCCCTGGTTCTCGTTGCTGTTCAGCACGAACAGCAGGTATCTGAGCTTGTCTTCTACCTTGTTGATCTGCTTACGAATGGCAGCGTAGCTAATAGGCTCCTGCGCCGCCACCCACTCGCGCATATCCTCCTCTGAAACGTCCAACCACTTGCGCTCGGCAGCCAGTCGGTTACTCACCTTGCGGATTGGGTCTTGGTCGAGCTTGCGCTTGGCCGGGGTCACCTTGCTGCTCACATCCGCGCTGCTGTCCTCTGCACCTACAGTAACGGGTTGGGGGTCTTGTGGGTTCATCAGCCCCATTCCCTGAGCGATCTTCAGCACATCGGTGGTCAGGAAGATGGCGGTCATGCCCTCGCCAGTCTTAGGCCGCAACTGGCCTTGAGCTACCAGGTCTAGCACGGCAGTGCGCTGCACGTTCAGCAGTTCAGCAGCCGCTGGTAGGTCTACAAACTTGAACTTCGGCTTGTCCATACACCCTCACCCTAAACCCGCGCCAAAGGAAGCGGGAATATTACTTGATCTTCGCAGCTAGCCGCGTTGCTAGCGGATAAACATCCTGTACTTGCAGGTTGGCCCCCACCACGGTGACACGAGCCACCAGCAGGCTGCTCTGAAAGAGCAAAGCGCAACCCATTGCCCCGCTCCCTGCTTTGTAGCAAAGCAGGGCTGAGTGGTCACCAAAGTGGGTTGCGTCCTCCACCTCTTGCATGGGCAGGGTAGGAGCCGCTTTGAGCCGTTGCACCACGTCTGCGAAGCTGGCCGCTGCCCCCTCGCTGCTAGCGAAGGCGGCAATGGTGCTGTCTACCATGCTCATCTGTCCGCCTGCTCCTTCAAGCAGCGGGTCAGCACGATGGTAGATCGCCTGATAGCCAGCAGTGCGGCCCCACTGGTCAAGGGTACGCATCCGCAGCTCTGCATTGCCTTCCGTGCTGGCAACCTGCTGGTTGGATACTTCGCCGCTTCGCCCCACATCGAGGGTGAAGCCAGCGGGCAGATCGCTGCTGTCGAGCAGCATGGCGCGCAACTGCCCTGTGCTGCTAGGTACTATCGTCGGTGGTGGAGTAGTAGTCGGCAGCGGTGTGCTGGTCGGTAGCGGCGTAGCACTGGCGGGTAGTGGTATGCTGGTGGCGGGTAGGGAGGTACTGGTGGCGGGTAGCTGACGAGCAGCAAGGACAGTGTTAGCCTGCATAGTTGGCGGTAGGAGACCGAGAGTGCCTGGGCTGCTGCTGCTACTGCTGCGGATCATGCCACCAGCTAGCGGCGGAGCGGTTGGCTGACTAACCTCATTGCAACCAAGCAGCAGAGCAGCAAGCAACAGGGCAGTGGCGATCAACGAAGGACGCGGCAAGCTGGTATCTCTCCTCGTTTGTGAATGTTGGTTGGCGCATAATCAGCCATAACAATGATACAACATCGCCTGCCCCATTGCAAGCTAAGGGCGCAGCAACCCCCAGAAGAAGGCGGGCCTCAGGATGCTGCTTGGTGGCGCAAGGTCGCCCATCGCACTGGCAAGGCGGGCGCGAACCGGTTCGCGCTTAGCCAGACGTGGCGCAATGTAGTTCATCGCGGCGGGGACGCGGACAAACAGTTGCACCAACTCTGTCGCCTTGCGCTTGAGGGCAAACTCGCGGCGGCGACGTTGCTGGTACTCGCGCTGCACTTGTGCATCCGCCCAGCCCTCAGCCAGTGCCTCAGCCAGTACTGCCGCTGCCAGTTCGCCACCGCGCAAAGCACTGTGGACACCCTCCCCAGTGAAGGGATCGTAGAAGCCAGCGGCATCGCCGACCAGCAGCCAGCCTGGGCCAGCCTGTCGCTTGCTGGCTGAAGACATCGGCCCGACCCCGCGTACTGGCCCGACCCGCTCTGCTCCACGCAACTGTTCGCGCACGCCAGGGAAGCGGGCGCAGACAGCCTCGAAGTACGACTCGATCCCCCCTGCCGCTGCCACCACGCCCGCTGCTGGCAGATCAACCACTGGCCCGACATTCACGATCCCGCCCGCCAGCGGATTGAGCGCGCAGTAGTCACCGCCCAGCAGGTGCATCTCGCCTACCGCTCCCATCTTGAGGCCAACATAATGAGCGGCCAGCCCCAGGCGGCGCAGTGGTGGGGGAGCCTCTACCTCCAGCAGACGGGCAACGGTGGAGTGTACCCCGTCGGCCCCAACTACCCAGCGGGCGGTAACATTGCACTCCCCCTCACGCCCGCGCAGGCGCACCCCAGCCACCCGCTCACCATCGCGCAGCAGAGTGACCAGTCGGGTAGCGGGCTGAAAGTCGGCACCACTGGCAGCGGCATGATGGGCAAGAGCGTAGTCTAGGTTAGCACGGTCGGTGGCGAAAACTGGCTGAGGCTGACCTGCCTGATCCTTGTACTCGATGGTGAAGCGCGCCCCCGATTGGGCGACGATCATCATGCCGTTATGCGCCTGCGCGCCCGCGCCTAGCACGGCTGGCAATGCCCCCAACCGCTCATAGATCGCCCGACTGTCGGGGCTAGTGTACTCGCCGCAGGCCTTGCTACGGGGGAACTGCGCCCGGTCTAGCAGCAGCACCCGCGCCCCCGCTCGTGCCAGGAAGCCCGCACTGCTACTTCCCCCCGGCCCAGCCCCTACCACGATCACATCGTAATCTGTCGTTGCCATAAGTTTCGCCCTGTCTCCTTGATCTGTGTCAGCCAACGGCAATCAGTCCTATTCGGGTGGTGGTGCCACGCTCTCCTCAGCGGTGGGCTGCGCGACAGCAGGCTTGCGGCGCGGCTTGACTTGTGGGGCAACTGGCAACTCAACCAGTTGCACACTGGGCTGCTCACCAGTTGACTGCGCGACGGCTGGCTTCGGTTTGCGCACACGCTTGGGCTTGGCTGGCCTAGCCATCACCTGCTCGTTGGCGGTCGGAGGCTCGTTGGGGCCGACGATCTCGATTGCTCGCCCATACGCGCGCAGAAAGAGATCGGCCTTCACTCGTGCCTTCGCTACATCCTCGCTGAGGTCGGCCTCACCGATCAGGCGCAACGTTACCAGTTCGGGGCCAACGGTCAGGCGAAGCTCCGTCACCTCATGGGCGTGTTGGTAGTCTAGCGCGTCGGCGATACGGAGCAGGGCAGCCAGTCTCTCTACCCGCCCCTGCACTTCCTTGCTGAGGGCGGCAAACTCTGGGTGGCGCGGGTCGGGTAGGGAGCGGCGGTGATAGCGAGCGATCACCGCCACTTCCTCGCTCTGTGCTGCATCAAAGCCCGCCAGCTTTGCCTTGCGGATGATGCGGTATGAGTGCTTGTGATGCTCTTTCTCGTTGACCACTGCCCCAGCGTTGTGCAGGAAGGCGGCGATTGCTAGCAGCCTGCGCTCCTCTGCGTCGGCAGGGCGTAGTGCCGCTAGCTGGTCGTAAAGGCTAAGGGCTAGCTGCTCGGTTTGGCGGGCGTGGGGCCAATCCTCGACGGCCACACCGCCGCTGCGGTTTAGTTCTGCTTCGGTAGGGCCAGGCTGCTGGCTGAGGAGGGCTGCCCACGACGACTCGATCCGCTGCCACTTGCCGCTGCTTTGTAGGCGAGCCATGTAATCCTCGTACTCTTTGTGCAATGTCGCACGTCGGGCAGTGACTGTCGCCTGAGCAGGGCTGTCAGCGGTCAACAGACCGAGCAGTACGTCGGCATCATGAATCTCACCGAGCATAGTCTGCACCTCACGCAGCACCTTGAGGGTTGCGTCGGCGGGCGGGAGGAAGTAGCTGAACAACTCAACCGTGTAGCGCAGTTTCTTGACCGCGATCCGTAGCTCGTGTAGAGCCTTCCCATCGGGGTCGCTCTCCGCGGCGGCCATTGCCTCAACCACCGTGCCGAGGCGGAAGCGGAGCAGGGGTGTCACCGCTGGGCCAATTTCATCGCCCGGTTGGCCCTGCACGCTGTCTGCCTCGTCAACGGAACGGTTAACCCTGCCACTGAGCAGCATATCGCTGATTGGCACCAGCCTCTCTTTGCCCTCATGGCCCGCCACAGTGCTGAGGTAATCCAGGGCTTCCAGCTCGCGTTCGCGCAACTCGCTGAGGGTGTCGGTCAGGCTCTCCACCTGCGGGCCGAGCCACTCGCGTAGGCGCAGTTGCAAGACAGCGGCATCGCGCGCCTCACCCAGGGCGGCGGTCATGCTCTTGAGCCAGGCGCGCACCCCCTTCACCCGCTTGCGGTGCTTGTAGAAGGGGCCAAAAGCGTCCACTGCTGCTTGCAATCGGCGGCTGGCTACCCGCATCCGCTTGACGCTCTCGGTGTCCTTGTAGCTAAGTTCGTCCCAGCGTTCGCGGAAAGCCGCAAGCCGTTCTGCAATTACCGTGCGGGCAGTCTCCTCAATGGAGCCGCGCCCCTGGTCGTGAACTACAGCCTCCACTTCGTCACTCATCGCCACCACCTTTGCTCTGTCCGCCACTACAAACTTTCCCTAAAAATTGGGAATGACCTACATCATACCATAGCCTGTCAAGTAGCCTTATAACAACAAGCGTGCCACCCTTCAACCAAGCAGGCTGGTTTCGTCGCTGCTAATCGCCAGCAAGGCAGCGGCAACTGCTGGTAGATCGGCTGCATAACTGGCCGCCCGTTCCACCAGGTACTGCACTGCGGCGGGGTGGCGGTCGAGTTGCGGTAGCAGGTTAGCGATAATCGCGTCCTGCAAAGCCGCACGCAGGTCAGGGTAGGCGGCACGCGCAACCACGCAATAAGCCAGCACTTCGATCAGCAAGGCGGTGCCAACTGCCCTTCTTTCTCGCACCAGGGCAGTGAAGGCCAGCAGCGGCTCTAGCCCTACTGCCAGCACCTCGGCGATAGCGGCTGGCAGGTCGGTGACTGTAACCGCCCGCCGCTGCAAGTTCTCGGCAACGGCAGTGGGTAGGATCGCCCTCTCCTGCGCTGCATCCGGTAGGCCAACGCTGACCAGGGCGAAGCGGCGGCGCAGGGCGAAGCCGACGGCGTAGAGGCTGTTCAGGTCGTCGCTGTTCAGCGTCCCAATCAGGCGGAAGCTGGCGGGGATTGTGAGGTCGAAGGGTGCGCCTGCCGCCCGGCTGAGGAGCGGTACGTTGGGGTATTCGAGGACAGTGAACAGTTCGCCAAAGGCGCGGTCTAGGTTAGCGCGGTTGAACTCGTCTACGATCAGGTAGTGTGGCGCGCCCGTCTCGGCCACGCTGGTCGTGCAGGCAAGGGCAGCGCGGCTGACCACCCCCGGTGCGTACTCGTAGGCTAGCCCCCCTGCGCCCGCCTGTGGCCGCAGGCCGCCTACCACCTCGTATGCGCTCCACTCTGGGTTGGCAGTAGCAGTACTGTAGTTGGCCGCCCCGCAGAACTGCTCGGCCAGTAGCATAGCGAGGCGCGTCTTGCCCACCCCTGGCGGCCCAGCCAGCAGCAGATGCCGCCCAGCCAGCAGGTGGGTGTAAGCCGCCCGCACTGTCTTCTCATCCACCGCCAGCACTCCTGCTACTGCTGCTCTAACCTGCGCGTAGCTGGGCGGCTGGTAGGTTGTGGGGGTGGCTGGCAGGGGGTAAGCAGCGGCAGCTTCGGCGATCTGCGTGTTACTGTTGGTCGCAGGCTCGTAGCCAGGCTCACTATCCTCCTCCTCGTCGCCAGGCTGGTCGTCACTAGTGGCTAGCGTGCGGCTGTTAGCGGCTAGCAGCGCAGCCTCGTAGAGCGGAAAGAGCGAGCGGAGCGTCTGAGCGATGCTCCCCACCACAGCGAGGCTGGCTAGTAGCGGGTCGTCTGCTGCATAATGCACCCCGACGAAGAAGGGTTCGTTGCCTACCTGCTCTGGGCTGGCAGGGCGCGGCTGCTGACCGAGGGTGTAGAGGTGTTCATCGGCACGGGCGAGGGTGGCGGCAAGCTGGCGGGCAAGCTCCCCCTCCTGCCACTGCTGTGCCGGGCTGAAACCAGGTAGCTGGCCGGAGTAGTAGCCCACATAGAGGCCGTCGCCGCTGATCCGCACCTGCAACTGCGGCGACTTGCTGACCGCGAAACGCGCCTGCCGCTCTGGTTGCCAGACGGAGAGCCACATTTCCTCTCGCCAACGGCGCGGCTCGTTGTGGACGGCGCGGGCCTCGCTTGGCCTGACCTTGAGGCCCAGTTCGTAGGACTCGTAGCTAAGTTCGGGGCGCAGGGCTGCACTGAGTTCCTTCAGCCTATTGTAGGCGATGCGGGCGTGCTGCTCGGCGTGGACGGCGGCGGCAGCATCGGGGTAGCCCTCGCTGCCCGCGACGGCATTGAGGCGGGTGTTCTCCGCCAGCCCGTCGAAGTCGGCAGGTTGGAAGCCGCTGAAGCTGTTTGCTGCTGGCATAAGCCGATCACCTCCTGCAATTGAGTTCGTAGTTGTGCCTGCATCGTCGCGAAGTCCCCCCCTGGGCGGAGTGGTAGGGCGTAGACCACCTTGCCCGCCTGGGCTGCGGGGTAGGCTACCAGGGGGCCGTCACCAGGGTAGATGATGCCACCCACCGCCACGTTGAGGTCGTTCATGTAGGCCAACATCTTCATCATGTCATCGGTGCGGGCCTGCTCATTGTCGATCCGGTATTTGACATCCAGTAGCAGCCTCTGCTGGCCCACTTGCAGCAATAGGTCGGGTCTGGGGGCGCGGTTGCGGGCTAGCTGGCTGGTGAACCAGCCGCCTGCCACCGGCTGGTCGTAGCGTAGCAGCACCGACTGGCCGCCAAAGCTGCCGCTGAAGCTAGCCCCTCGCCTCAATTCTGCGTCGTCCTCGTGCAGACCGAGAGCCGCCGCCACCTCGCAGACGCACCAGAGTTCGTACAGCTTGTGCATCGGTTGCAGCCCGCTGAGATGCGCTGTCGGGTCGAGCGTCACGTAGCGGGTGGCAAAGTCGCGCCACAGCTTCAGCAGCCTGCTATACGCTGGGCTGCCGCCCGTCACCCCCTCACCGCTGCTGGCTGTGGTTAGTGGGCCTACGGCTGCTAGCAACTGCCGCTGCGTCCAGCCCTCGTGGGATACAGCGCGGGCGCGCAGGTCGGCGGCGATAGCAGAGTACTTGCCGCCTACTGCCCCGGCCATAGCGCGCATCTCTGCTGCTAGCTGACGGTGGAAGGCGACGAAGATACGATTGGCCTGTACATCATAGCTCTTGACCTCGCGCTGGCAGTCGTGCAGCAGGCCAGTGCTGGCGGGCTGGTTGGCCCAGCGGCGGGCGGTGGCTGCCCAGGACACGTGGCCGCGCAAGGGCAGGCTGACGAAGCGTTCACTCTCGCTGCGGTAGGCTAGCCGCTCGTAAATCGCGGGGCTGCCACCTAGCAGGTCGCGGCTGAAGGCCAATAGGCGTTCGACCGAGTAGGGCAGGCTGTAGAAGTGGTAAAGGCGGTCGCCGTCCGCGTCATAGCGCAGGCGGATCGCATTGCGGGCCTGCAAACGAGCGAGCAGTTGCGGGATGCGCTGCTCCTTGATCGCGGCCACCTCCGCCGCTGTCAGCTTGCTGGGCAGCACGGTTAGCTCCGCCGCTGCCAGCGATCCACCTCGCGCTGAGGGATCGCGCAGCTCCCAGCGCAGCAAACCGCAGTAGTCTTCTACCTCAAAGCGATAGCTGGCCGACCCGCGCAGGCTGAGCGCAGCGGCCAGCAGTTCACCGCCTACGTAGAGATCGAGGCCATCACGGGGCTGGTCAGCCGCAAGCTGTACCTCCACCGTGCTGTACTCGCGTACGGCAGCGAGTGGTTGGCGTAGGCCACTGCTGAACGGCGCGGCGGTTGGGTAGAAGGTTATGTCAACGTTGGTGGACATAGCCTATTATAACCGAGAATGGGGAGAGGAGAAAGGAGAAACAGCCTCCGCTGCTCACCTTTAATAACTGCGCGACTCCTCGATCATTAGATGGTCGGCAAGGATCATGCGCTGGTTGATCAGGTCATTGGCTTCGGGCAGAGCCTGGCTGAGGATGACTACGCAACGAGCGATGCTGTCCATCACCACCTGGCTCTTGATGCCTGCGTTGTAGACGACGGCCATTGCCTGCTGGCGGGTCTGCTGGTAGTCTTCCTCGTCGCCCTCAACCAGGTAGTGAGCGAACGCGTCGTATATGGCGACCGCGGTCTGCTCCAGGTTGATCGGGTAGGCTTTGACCGAGAGCGGCAGGTGGGTGATCAGGTCGGCGAGGATAGCTGGACGGAGACCGAGCAGCCGTTCGCTCAACACTTCTTTATTCAAGGTGTACTTCTCCCTGGTTGTTGATCGCCGTCAAGCGGTGTAACGGCGGAAGATGAGGGCCGAGTTGTGGCCGCCCATGCCGATTGAGTTGGAGAGGGCGATGTTGACCGCCGCTGGGCGCGCCTCATTCGGCACGTAGTCGAGGTCACACACCGGGTCAGGCGTGCGGTAGTTGATCGTTGGTGGCAACATCTGGTCACGCAGGCTGAGGATGGTGGCAACTGCCTCTATCGAACCAGCGGCCCCCATTGCGTGGCCGATCATGGACTTGATGCTGCTGACGGCCAGCCTGCGGGCGTGGTCGCCGAAGACCTCCTTGATCGCCAGCGTCTCCGTGCGGTCGTTCATCTGCGTGCTGGTGCCGTGCGCGTTGATGTAGTCTACCGCTTGCGGCTGGATGCCGCCCTTGCGGATCGCCATTGCCATGCAGCGGGCCGCCCCACCACCAGCCTCGTCGGGGCTGGCGATGTGGTATGCGTCGTTGGTGCTGCCATAGCCGATGATCTCGGCGTAGATGCGCGCGCCCCGCTTGCGAGCGTGTTCCAGTTCTTCGAGGACGAGGCAGGCGGCTCCCTCAGCGAGGACGAAGCCATTACGGTCGCGGTCGAAGGGACGGCTGGCGGCGATGGGGTCGGCATTGTCGGCCAGAGCCTTCATGTTGCCAAAGGCAGCAACGGCCAGGGGCAGAATGATGCTGTCGGCACTGCCAGTGATCACCACGTCCACATCACCACGCCGCACGATCTCGCTGGCTTCACCGATGTTGTGGCCGCCAGTGGCGCAGGCAGAGACTATCGCCATATTAGTGCCACGCACGCCATACTTGATCGCAATGTAGCCACTAGAACTATCCACCAGCATATTGGGGATCAGATGGGGGCTGACTCGGCGGTGGCCGCGCTCAAGCAGGGTATGCTCCTGGTTCAGCACCGAGGTCACGCCGCCCATGCCACTACCAAAGATCACCCCGATGTTGTCGCGGTTAGCGTCGTCGATCTGCAAGCCAGAGTCGCTGATCGCTTGCTGGGCGACAGCCAGGGCGTAAGTCACACTAGGATCGAGGTTGCGGGCTTCCTTTGCGTCGGCGTAGCCAGCGGCCACCGGGTCGTAGCCGCGTACTTCGCCCGCAAAGGTGGCAGGGTAGCCAGTCGCGTCGAAGCTGCTGATTGGGGCAATGCCGCTCTTGCCCGCGAGCAGCGCGCTCCAGGTCGTCTCTACATCGTGGCCGAGGCAGGTGAGCAGGCCGAGGCCGGTGACAACCACCCTGCGAGCTGGCGGGTTCTGGTTTGTAGTTTGTGCATTGTCGGTCACTGCTCTATGCTCCTTGCCACTACATATACAGGCCGCCGTTTACGCCGATCACCTGTCCGGTGATGTAGGCAGCGCGGTCACTGGCGAGGAAGGCGATTGCGTCGGCCACTTCCTCTGGCTTGCCGACCCGCTCCAGGGGGATCGCCTTGAGCATCTCCTCACGCAGGTTAGCGGGGATGGTGGCGATGATGTCGGTCTCGATGTAGCCGGGGGCAACGGCGTTGACGGTGATCGTGCGGCTAGCGACTTCGCGGGCAAGCGACATGGTAAAGCCTACTACCCCGGCCTTCGCCGCTGCGTAGTTAGCCTGGCCCGCGTTGCCGGTCAAGCCAACCAGCGAGGTGAGATTGATGATCCGCCCCGCCCGCTGGCGCAACATCCCGCGCAGGGCGGCTTTGGTGCAGAAGAACATGCTTCGCAGGTTGGTGTTAAACACTATATCCCACTCCTCCACGCTCATCCGCAGCAGCACGTTGTCGCGGGTGATACCGGCATTGTTAACCAGGATATCTAGCCTGCCGAACTTGCTGTTCACCCCGCCGATCAGCTTATCCACAGCCTGCTGGTCGGACACATCGGCGGCGAAGGCGGTTGCCTGCCCACCAGCCGCCGCGATCTGTTGGCACACCTCCTCGGCTGGCCCAGCACTGCTGTTGTAGTTGACCGCCACTTGCGCCCCCATTGCCGCGAGGCGCAGAGCGGTAGCCCGGCCAATACCCCGCGACGCGCCCGTGACCAGCGCGACCTTCCCGGCAAGCTCTTGCTCTGCCATCATCATCCTCCACTATAGGGCTTCCACACGGTGTTGGCTTGATAATAGCACAGCCACTGTCCCTCTGTCAAACAAACCGCCCGATTGCGTACTGCTGGCCGCAACTGGGGCATGACTGTGCCTGCTGACCGTGGCTGCCGAGGATATCGGCCACGCCATAGCGCACCACCTGCCCCGGCCTGGCAATGCCGTAGGCCCAGCCGCCTGCTGTTTGCTGCGCGATATTGCCGCCAATATAACAGATGGCAGCGGCTGCTTGCCCTTGCTGAAACCAGGCTGCCCGCTCGGTCGCTGGGCGGGCAAGCTGGAGGGCGAGACGAGCCGCCACGTTCGCCGCTCGTCCGCTCTCCAACAGGGTTGCTGGCTCAGCCTGCAATGTGCTGGGATCACGGTCGTAGGCGGCCCGCTGCTCAGGGGTCAGTGCTGCTGTGGGGCCAGTGTAGAGGTGGCCGCGCACGCAGTCGAAGCACGGCCCCTGCGCGCCGTCCACCACCGTCACCTCAAAGTATAGGGCGCGGGGGTAGCAGCGGGCGATCAGGTGCGGCACCCCCAGCCGCCGCAGCACGCGGGCCGCTGCATAGTCAGCGTGGGTGCCAGTTGCCAGCAGCACGCAGGCGGGCCGCTCCCGCTCGATCAGCAGGGCAAAACGGCGCAGGCTACCCGGCTCGTCGCGCAGACGCAGGTGCCGTCCCCTTGCCCTGCCACCCAGTCGCCGCAAGTTGGCTGCCAGCGCGCCTGCCTTGCCATACCCAATCTGTAGCCGCTGGTAGAACTGGCGCGCTGGGTTGGCCGCCTCCATCTGCTCGTAGTCCAGGCAGACCACCGCCTGCCCCGCCAGCACGAGCGCGCGGGCGGCATAGCTGCCCACGCTGCCGCAGCCGAGGACGACCACTGGCTGGCAGTTGAGGCTCGTAGCTGGCGGCAGGGCTGGCGCAGGGCTAGGCTGCTGGGCGTAAGCAACCCGCCAGGGCCAGCTTCCGCCTATGTGCAGCGTCATGGGGGTGCGCTCGCCAAGCAGGTAGGCACGGGCCACCTGGGCGGCATGATAGGCAAGGTCTAGCCCATCCAGGGCAGAGGGGTTGTAGGCAGATAGCTCCCTCTCCGCCTCCGCTTCAATCTCGGTGGCGTATAGGTAGAGGCGCACCTTGCCAGGCTGGACGAGCAGCAGCGGCACGGTTAGTGCTGCGCTAAGGCTGGCTAGCAAGGCCACTGTCACCTGATCGCCTGTGCCAAGTAGCAGGTGGGGACGGTAGCCAGCGAGTTGACGGCGGGCGCGGGCGTAGCTAGCGGCGGTTAGCGGTGGCAGGCAGCGGTAGGCAGCCACGCCATAGCGGGCGCGCAGTTCGCGGGCGATGGGCGGCCCACCGACGGCGCAGAAGTCGGCTAGCCGATTGGCGGCCAGCAGGTGCAATACCTCGGCCAGGTTGCCGACCGCCGCCACCCGCTTGCCCGCCAACCCCGCGCCGACGACTGGGACGACGCGGGCGAAGTAGATTTCTTCGCTCGGCTCCATCGTTTCATCGCTCATAGTAAGGGTCGTACTCGCCGCCGTTGCCGTGCGCTGGCCCGATGAAGGCTTCTGCGCTGGCCTGCCCGCTGGCGACGCGGATCAGGCTGGCAAGGTGGTTGGCTACCCGCTGCTGCAAGACGACGCGGGCTGTCACCTGCCGCCAGCCACCGCCGCTGTAGAGGCAAAGTTGGTTGTTGCCCACGACGTGGTTGCTGGTCGTGGCTGCTACCTTCAGCAGGGTAAAGATGCGGGGGTCGTACTGCACTATCGGCGGGTAGCTCGGCCACTCGGCGGGATAGCTGAGTAGGAGCGGAGCGAGCAGCCAGAGGTTGCGGCCCACGCGGATCAGCGGGTGTGAAGGCACGATCTGCCGCTGCACCTTCACTGCGGCCCTGGGTCGTAGCATAGTGGGTAGGTAGCCATACCAACAGAGGGCTGCTACCCCCTCCTTCTTCAGTTCGCGGCCACAGCGCGGGCAGGTGGGCTTGCTGGCCCCCGCCTTGCTAAAGCCATAGGGGAGGTGGCAGGTAGGGCAGCCGAGCAGTGTGCCTGCCTCGCTCATCCCCAGTTGCCAGTGGGGGAAGTGGGCTGCCATCTCTGCCACCTCCTGCTCAAGCAGAGCGGGCCGCTGCTTCGCCCATTTCTGCGCCTTTGCTGCCGCTGCCAGATTCAGTTCGTGCATGGTATAATACCTCCTACTTGTCATCTTCACTAAAAGGAGTATCCTTGATGCTAAAGAGGGTCGCTATTCTGCTCATCTGTGCAGCCTGGCTGGTCGCCTGCGACAACAGCAGTCCCGTTCAGCCGACTAGCCCCAGTCAGCCACCAGTCCCCGCCACTGCCACCGTCGCTGCCCCAGCCACTGCCACCCCAGCCCGCGCAGAGCCGACTAGCACCGCGTCCATTCCTGCGACCAGCGTTGCTGTGCCGTCCAGCAGCCCGATCAGTAGCACGGCCAGCGTGCCAGTTGGTGGCCTGGGCCGCGAAGCGATCACCGTGGACGGCGTGCCAGTGGTCGCTATCAGCCTCGCGCCCAATGGGGCTGTCTACGCTGCGACCAGCAAGGGCTTCTACCTGCGGAACGGTGACGACAATCAGGCGGCAGCCGACTGGGACTGGCAGCAAGTCAGCAACCGGGCTGGGCTGACCAACCTCGTTGCCCTCGACAACGATGTGCTGTTGGCGGGTGGCAAACCCCCCTGCGCCAGCGAGCAAAAGAGCATTCCCTTGCTGCGCTCGGCAGACGGAGGACGTACCTGGAAGGAGAGCGGCATCTTCGCCCGTCCGGTAGAGACCCTCAGCGACGACGTGTTTGCTATCGGCTGCGAAGGCATCTACCGCTCGACCGACAACGGTGAGAGTTGGCAGTTGCAGCCCGATCTGAAGGCAGCCAACGGCGAGATCAGCGATCTGACTACTACTGCTGATGGCAAGAGTCTCCACTTCGTGGCAGTTAGCGAAGGCGGTAGCAGTGCGCTCTACTATGCGCCCAGCAAGATAGACCGCTGGCAGACCCCCACCCTGGTAGCCTCTAGCTGGGGTGGAGGCTTCGTGCGCCTCGGCCCGCCAGAGGCCACCATCTACTTCGGCTCCCCGCTGGGGTTGCTGTACGCCGAGGGAGCGCAGTGGCAGGCCGACAACGTCGGGCTGGACGCGGTGCGGTTGGTGGGCGACCCCCGCACCGCAGCCCTGAGTGCGGCTGACCAGGCAAAGATGCAGAGGGGTACCCTCACTGACCTGACCACCTACCAGCAAG
>JAYUUN010000121.1:0-7936 GCA_043754535.1 Chloroflexota bacterium
AGGAAGCTAAGGACGGCATAGCCCCAGGGCAGTGGGTGGGCTACAGCGTGGTGCAGCAGCCCGCCCCCGCCAGCTACAGTTGGTTGCGGGTGGACAGCAGCGGCGATCCCAACCCGCACGTGATAGTTGGCGACCACGAAATCCAGTGGCAGTCCTTGCCCCTGCTCAGTATCGGCCACACCACCTTCGTGCTAACCGCCCCCACGCCCACCCCAACCAACAGCCCGACGGCGAGCAGTACTGCGACCAACACCAGCACTGCCTACCCACCTTACCCGACACAGGTGCCGAACACCCCACGTCCCAGCCTCACTCCCGCCTCGACGCTGACTCCACGAGGCACGCCACCGCCCGACCCCAGTTGGACGGCGACGGCTACTGAGACGGTGCTACCGACCGAGACGGCGACGGCCACGCCTAGCCTCTACCCCTACCCGACCAACAGCCCCTACCCAACCGAGCCGCCACTGCCAACCAACACGCCCTACCCAACCACCACCCCTTACAACTGCGGTAATGAGTACTGCACCGCCACGCCGACGGTAACTCCCGCCGATTGTGGGGCGACCACTTGCACGCCGACCGCGACCGCCCAGGCCACTAACACCGCCACGCCAACGGTAGACGCGACTGGCACCTGCATTGCCGCTGGCAACTGCGCTGGTGGCACCGCCACAACGACCCCGAACGCGACTGAGACCTGCGTTGCCGCTGGTAACTGTGCTGGCACAGCCACGACGACCCCGAACGCGACCCAGACTTGTATTGCCGCTGGTAACTGTGCTGGTGGCACGCCCACGGCAACCCCACCAGGGGGCAACTACAGCGACCACCTCAGCGGCCTCGTCCAACAGCAGAACGGCCAGCCCGTGGCTAACGCCCACCTGCTGATCTTCGCGGTCTTCAGCGGTCAGGCCAGCCCGACCCTGACCAGCCTGGACAGCAGCAGTACGGGTGCCTGGCAGTTCGACATCCCCCGCCCGCAGCCCCCGACCGGCCTCAGCTTCGATGGCTACCAGGTCTTCCTCCAGCCCTCCTCCACGCTCGCGCCCTTTAGCATCGTTCTCAGCGACAGCACCGCTAGCGAGATCGGCAACAACCACAACATGGTTGAGTACCGGCCCACCAGCTTCGGCCAGTCGTACAACAGCCTGGGCAAGACGCTGTTCATCGTAGCCTACGCGAACGCTACTCCAAACGCCACCCAGACCTGTATCGCGGCGGGCAACTGTGCGGGCGGCACGCCGACGGCAACCCCCAACGCCACCCAAACCTGTATCGCGGCGGGCAACTGTGTGAACGGCACCGTTACTTCTACTCCAAACGCCACCCAGACCTGCATCGCGGCAGGTAACTGCTCTGGCACCGCGACCGCCCCTGCGCCCAACCTGACTGCCACCTGCCAGGCCAACCCAGCCTGCTCCGGCACGGCTACGAGTGTGGCGGCGACCAGCACAGCCTACCCCACCCAGATACCCTATACTCCCTATCCAACCAACACGCCCCGCCCGACCAGCACGCCCCAACCCACTGCCGCCGTCGGCCAGGTGCAAGATACCGTTGGTGGCGACGTGCGCACGACCAGCGGCAGCCTGATCACCAGCAGCATCACCCTGCAACCACAGAGCGTGATGCGGGTGGCGGGTCAACTGGTCTATACCAACCTGCCCGCCATCCAGTCGGGCGCGGACGGCAAATGGCAGTTCAGCAACAACCGCTGGCGGATGGACGGACGCAGCCAGTCTTTGACCGCGCTGCTCTCAGCCCAGCAACTAACCGAGGCGGGCAGTTGGGCGGGCTACCGCGTGCTGGTTCAGTTGCCCAGTGGCACGGTGGCCTGGGACTTCCAGCCCCTCCAGCCGCCTGCGACGAAAGTCAATGCCTTCACTGGCGATTGGCCGCTCTCGGCAGCTGACCCTGCTTACGTACAGCCAATGGCCGGTCGCTTCGTCCTCCAGGTGCCGACCACACCAGCCACAGCGCAGGCAACTACCAGCGCAACCATCGTGCCGACCACTACCTCGTCTACCCCCGCCAGCCCGACCACCGTGGTCAACGTTACCTACAAGAGCAGCCCCATCGCTGCCCCGACCGAGAACATCAATGTGCCTGGCCTGCCTAAAACCGCTCACCAGCCAGGCTCGAACGCCCCGGTCAACACCGAACCAGGCGACACTGGCGGTCTCCCCGCTAGCTTCTGGCTGATCCTCAGCCTCGGTATGGGAACAATTGCCCTGAGTCTGGCTGTTACCCTCGCTGGCGGTAAGATCATCGCCTTCTTCCACTCTCACTCCTTATCGGACGGCAAGCCAATGTCTAGCCCAGCCAAGAACAGAACTCCCCGCAGAGGGGTCAAGTCAGCCGTCACTGCTCGCTCGATGGAGGAAATCGAACGCGAGCGAGCAGTGATGCTTGCGGCCCTGGAGCAGCTTGAAGTCGAAGCTAAAGTGGCCGCTCACCTTCAGGCAATCCAGGCTGAGATTGCGGAGATTGAAGCCAGGTTCTCGCAGCGGGCAACCCGGCGGGCAGAACTGGCGGCCTCTTACAACTCCCTTACCTATGTGGGATTGCCCCCCGCCGCCAACGAACTGAATGCGGCAGCCGTACTTCAGCATCTGCTGACCGCAGACACTAGCGCAGACACTAGCGCAGACACTAGTGCAGACACTAGCGTACCGGTTGTTCTACCACCCACAATAGCACAGGCTACTGCCAGCGAGGCAGCGACCCAGCTTGCCGACCTGAACACTACCCCGCTGGCAGAGTTCGAGTCGTACCTGGCCCGCCTGCCGTTCTCGGCTCGTCGTTCTAAGTGGCTGCGGCCCCAGCAACGGAATGGACCATTGCTGGGGCGGCAGCAGCCCCGTATGCTAGCCCCTGGCAAAGCCGCCTCCGTCAGCCTAAGCGACGCAGCACTGGTAGCCCTTGCACCTGCCCCGCTGCCCAGCGATCCACCCCGTGGTGGTGAGGTGCCGTCCTTCCTCCCTCATATCGATCCACGAGCCGTAAGGCCCGCCACTATACCTCTGGTCGCGGACGATCAGCCTCAGCCGCTGGCCGACCAGTTGAGCAGCCAGCCCGCACTACCAACCGGGGCGCAATCGCTGGAGAGTAACCTCAAACCCAACAATCCAACCAAGCCACTACTGACCAGCGTCCCTGCTGCTATGGCTACAGGATCACCCGACTATACACATGAGGCTGCACTACTGCCGCAGTTTAGTACAGCGGCGGCAGTAGTGCAGCCCGTTATAGCTCTGGCTGACACAACCCAACCGACCAGCCTGAGCGGGTCAGGCTCAGACGTAGGTCAACGAGGTAGGCAGGCTCAGCAATCGTCCCGGCAGCAGCCCCCTCCCCCTGGCCGCGAGGGGCGGCTCCACACCTGGCTGCTAGCCGCTACCCTGCTAGTTTGCTTGATGATCTGCTCCCTGGCTGGGGGGGTTTACCTCGACACTCACGCAAAGGAGGAAGCGAACACCATGTCAGATAGCCTGGCCTTCGCTCCCACCGCCACTGCCACCAGCCATTATCCAATATTGGCAACTGCTACCAGTTTCAATCGTGCCTCATCGGTACTGGCTACCGCCACCAGTCTCAGCTACGCTGCCAGTGCGGTCGCTACCAAACCAGCGGTGCCTACCTCAACCCCGCTGCTATCAGCAGCAAGCGTAGTAGTCGCTTCACCGACCGATCCGCCTGCTCCCCTCCTCGCAACCACTACGCTTGTTCCTCTGCTCGCCACATCAACCGCCACACCAACCGCTAGCCCCTTGCCTTCGGCCACTGAGCCGAAGGTAGACCCACCAGCGGTAGTCGCCAATCGGCAGCAGCCGAAACCACAAGCCTCTGCCGTGCCAACCGCCACTGCACCGCCTGAACAAAACAGTGGGGCTGAGGTTGCTAGCCAGCCCACCCCCGATGACAGTCATAGTGCGGCTCAGGTCACGCACCTGACCATCGCGCCCATCGCCCTGGACAGCGCGGTGGCAGTGGTCAGCTACCGTCCGGTAATGGGCAAGGACAGCCACGGTGATGCAGTGCAACTGCGAGACAAGAACGGCAATCTACGTTGGAAGTGGTTGACCCACGCTACTCTGCCAGGGCTACAAACCCCAGGCATCGGCTGCGGCGAGGCGGGCAATATTACGCTATCAGGCCACGATTGGGGTAGCAGCGGCATCTTTGTCAACCTGAAGAAGATGCAGAAGGGTGACCAGCTTATCTGCCGGGCCGCCGACGGTACCACTGCCACCTACACCTTCTTTGTGGTCAACGAGGATGCGGCCAAGAGCGACTACACCATTGACGACCTGCGTCCAGGTGAGCAACGTACTATCACGTTGTACACCTGCAACCGTACTGGCACTGAGCGACGGGTGTTCGTCGCTCGGCTTATCATCTAGCAGATTGGAGTAGGTAGGATGAGCGACCAGCCCACAAAGCAACCAGCACAAGCCCGACCCGCCGACAGCAACGAACTGCGCTCGGCACTGCGGCACATCTCGCCGACCGACTTCGCCCAATTCGCTACCCTGTGGCAGCATCAGCATGACGCTGACCTTCAGGAGGCTCTCCTGGCGGAGCAGGAGCAACTTGACCAGGAAGATGCAGTAGACCGCGCCCGTCTTGCCCAGCTCGAAGGCTGGCTACTCGACCCTGCTAGCAGGCCAGCAGAGTTGTTCGCTACCCCTCCTGTTGGGGCCAGCTTATCTTCTTTTCAATCGTCAATCGTCAACCGTCAATTGCCACGCACTTACACTCACAATCGCCGCACATTCCTTACAACCATCTGAGACAAACCATCATGAGTAGCCCCCTACCGCCCGACAGCCCGAACCAGAATCGTCCTCTCAGCCCCGCTGAGCGGGAGCGGCTGCGTGACCTCGACCAGCAGATCGGGGTCTTGGAGGATCAGGAGCGGGCCGTGCTGGCCTGGCTGGACGCGCCACCACCTGCTGAGGTGCGAATGCCGGGGGCGGATGAGGCGATCCTGATCCCACTACCGGAAGGCGACCTGGGAATGTTGGCCCAGGACAGCAGCCTGCTACGCGTGACGCTGCGGGCCGCTACTCCGCGCACGGCTCAGGAAGTGCGCGACGCAGCTGGGGAGCGGGCGCAGGCAGTAGTCGCCCCCTTGCGTGGGCTGTCCGCTCAGATAGCAAAGCTACAAACCTACCGCCGCCAACTGATCGGCGGTACCGCCCTGCTGTTCGTGTTGGCAGCGGGCCTCTACCTCTACCGCGTCAACAGTGGGCCGCAAGCAGGCAGCGAGCCACCTACTATCGTAGATTCTGCGCGGGCGACGCTGGTGGCGGTAGAGCTGACTCCGCTCTCCTCCCCAACGCCGATCCCGACCGTCACCCTACCACCGCCATCACCCACCGCCCTGCACGGCAGCTACCTGCCGCCCGACAGCATTCGCATCCAGGTAGCAGATGGTAAGCCAGTGGATTTGTACTTGCGGCCCGCCCGCTCGCTGTCGGGCGGCAGGCTGCTGATCTACCCACCCGACGGCCAGTACGCCTACCAGTATGGTCCCTACCCACAGGAAGGAGGCAACACCGTAATTCTAGGGCGGTGGGAGGATTGGGGGCCACTGCTGGCGATCCTGCGGATCAACGACCGGGTTCCAGTCACGATCCGCACCGCGCAAGACTTGCCGCAGCGTGGCAGCGTCGCCCCTACTCATTTCTACATAGTGACTGCCTGTGACCTGCATGGCGAGACCCTCTGCCCGGTCGATCCCGCCTACACCCCCCTGCTTGGTCAATCCCCACAGGGACAATCCATGCTCACCATCATCGTTGGTCGAGCAGGCCAAAACTACTACCTGCGAGCGGTCGCCCCCCGCAGTACACCGTAAAACTAACCCCGCAACAGGCGACCTGCGGGGGCAACTGCGACCAACATCAACCAACATATAGTCCCTATAGGAGGATTCTCATGTTTGACCGTCTTTTTATTCTCTACAACCTGGCGGTCAGCAGTGCGCTGACCTTGCTGACCACCAGGCTGCCCCAGGTGTTCGGCGTAGACATCAGCCCTCCGCAACTCCTGCGGAACCTTGGCACCTTTCTGGTTTCGGCGATCACTAACAACCTGGTTGGCATCGGGGGGGTAGTGGGCGCACTCGCCGCCGGCGGCATAATTGCGTCAGGTTTCGCTGGTAATCGTGGCCCCCGCGACTACGCCGTTAACCTGATCAAGTGGGTGATTATCGGCGTGGTTGCGCTGTCCGCTATTGGCGGCGTGATCACCTTCGCCACCAACGGGATCACGACCGGCACCGCCGGTTCGTAAGTCGGTAGTCCGTTCCGTCCAGAGAGGAAGACCAACTATGCAGCAGCAAGAGACGACGCAAGACAGCAGCCCGGAAGTCAGCAGGCAGGATCGCCGCGCCGGTCGCCTGTCAACGCTTGGCCTCTTGCTGTTGCTGGCAATACCGTTCGGGGTCAGTGGCTGCCAGAGCTGGCAGGATATCAAGTCCCTACCGACCGACCCACTACCCACCGTCCAAATCCAACCTATGACCCCGGTACCTCAAACGCCAGTGGTGGCACCCCTACCGACCTTTGTTACCAACCAGAACTTCCCGATCAAACCTGCTCAGGGACAACCGGGTGGACCTGCTGGCTGCTACGACAATACCTCATTCTGGCCGATGCAGTGGCTACGCGACATCGGTGCGTTCTTCCTCGACAAGATGATGGGCGGGTTGATCTACGGCACCTACGGCCTGTTCAGTCTGGCGGTCAACACTGGCTCCGCCCCAGTTGATCAGCCCGTGGTAATGAAGGTCTTCATGGTGATGTGTGGGGTAGCCTACGGCCTTGTCACCTTCAGTGGCCTTTGGCTTGTGATCAAGATGTTCGGTCGGGGCTTCGGCTTCGTCCGCACCCTTAACCTGGGCCAATATTTCGGCAACCTCATCCTGGTACTGGTGCTGATCCTACCAGTAGGTGATTACCCACTACTCGCCTACGGCGCATCAGTGCCAGTCACGTTGGCGGGTAAAGCGTTCGTTATCCTGATCAACTCAAGCTCGACCGCTGCTGGTGGGGCCGCCTTCACCGACATGGCGAACCCCTACACCCCAGCGGGCGGGAGCCTACGGATGAACCCAGCGATCTCCACCGATGGTACTCACCGCGACAACAATCTTGACTGCTCGGTGCTAGACAACCCTATGAAGATCGGCACCGGCTTTGGGGTGAGCTTCGGCTTCGGCCTGCTGGCACTGGTTTGGATGCTCTACATCCCAATGGTGTTCATTCTGTTCATGATCTCGCCGGTGGCGTTCGCCCTGCGCTGCTACGAAGAAGCTACTGGGTACTACCAGCAGTGGCAAACAAGTTACTTGCAGTCGGTTGGCAGCATCGTGCCGGTCGGTTTCGTCTTGCTGGTGGTAGGAGCATTTGTGGGGGCGGTCACCTCCTCCTCCGACCCCTCCGCTATCCTGCTAGCGATCCTGATTACCCTGATCTGCCTGTTCCTGGCCTTCAAGCTGGCCTGGGGGATGCTCAAGGGGGCAGGGCAGCGAGTGCAGCGATTGGTGTCGCAGCGTAGCGAGATCAGCAAAGAGACGATCAGAGGGGAGAAAGCACGACTGGCGGTGAGCGGCGGTGAGCAGACCGTCCCCAATTTCAGAGTGGCAGCCCCTAGCCTCAGTCTAGCCAGTCCAGGCAGCGGCGGCAACCAGTTTGGTCTGCCTCAGCCAATGCAGATGCAGTACGCCAACCAGCCCCAGACCAGTTACCAACTTCCTCCGCTGGAAGCTGGGTCAGGGGGAGTAGCTGGTTACGGCAATCTGAGCGGAGGTGGTTACGGTATGGCGGCCAGCTACCCCCCGGTTCCAGCCCAGGCAGTAGCTGAGCTGACCCGCAGCCTCAGTCTCGAACGGGTGCTGCAAAACCAGCGCGGCCCGCTCTATACC
>JAYUUN010000122.1:0-23610 GCA_043754535.1 Chloroflexota bacterium
CCAGCCCACCTGCCAGAGGCGGCGCACTGGCTTCGCGCCTGGGTGGGCAACCAGCCCCAGCCCCAGCTAACGACGCGCTTGGTGGACTTGACAGCCTGCGAAGTGGCATCGCCGGGTTCTCAGCCGCCGACTTGCCGCAGACTGGCGAACTGAACGGCTATGTGGTGCCGCCGCAGCCGGTCGCTAGCCCCTTCCGCCGCGAGGAGGAGGAGAACCGCCACCGCGATAGCGAGTCGTCGGTAGACTGGCTGGCTAGCCTGCGTGCATCGTCCAGCCTGACAGAAGAAGCAGAGCAGGCTAGCGAGGCGAGCGACAACTGGCTCAATCGGGTGCGCGGAGCGGATAGCTACAACCCGCCACCCACAGGCCGCTCGCTC
This sequence comes from Chloroflexota bacterium, assembly GCA_043754535.1. GTDB lineage: Bacteria > Chloroflexota > Chloroflexia > QHBQ01 > QHBQ01 > JBBROH01. The sequence continues at coordinate 378 of JAYUUN010000122.1, forward strand.
AGCCAGCCACTCGATGCGATACGGCCAACCGCAACCTCGCTCAATGCGCCCCCCAGCCAGCCAGCCGAGGCACAACACGGGGTAGTAGAACAGCCCAACAGCGGCCAGTCGTTGCCCGACTGGTTCCGCAGCCTGCGCGGTGAGGAAACGGAGCGGCCCGCGCCCACCACCGACAGCATCCCGCCCTGGCTGGCGGAGCAGCCTGTACCCGCCGCCAGCAACCTCCCGGCCTGGTTGAGCGGGGAGGATGCGCCAGCCACGATTGCGGCTCCTGCACCAACCAGAGCGGACAGCGACCTGCCACCCTGGTTGCAGGAGGAGGCAGCCAGCCAACCACCCGCTGCCGCCAGCAATCTGCCCTCCTGGTTGAGCGGTGAGGACGTGGATACCGCCCCTGAACCCAGTAGCAACCTGCCCTCCTGGTTGAGCGGCACAACGCCAGAGACAACAACCAGCAGCCCAACCTGGGCTAGCAGCCCCCCACCTGCGCCTACCCCCGCCCACGATAGCAACCCCGGCCTGCTAGGAGAAGTGGACGCACCCTGGTTGCAGCAACTTGCTGCTCAACCACTGCCCACCCCACCACCCATAGCAACCCAGCCGCAACGCACTGCTGCCGACTTCTTTCCTGCCAGCGTCTCAACCAACCAGCCGGATGAGATGGCAGAGGAGAACGACGAGATGCCACCCTGGTTGCTAGCCGAGGAGCAGGACGAGGCAGCCACCCCCACTAGTCAGAGCTTTGTTCAAGCCGAACCCGACCTGGATGGAGACACGGACGAGGGGGAGGAGCAAGCTGTAGCTGAGCCGACCGCTGGGCGGAAGAAGGCAACTGGGCTGATCAACGAGGAGGACTTGCCCGCCTGGTTGCGGGCGCAGGTGGCGGAGCAGGAGCAGGGCCAGGTGCGCTTGCCCCGCTCTGCCAGCCGCGCCAACACTGCCGCTAATCTACGCCCAGAGCAGGGTGAGGGCAGTGGCTACGTGCCGAACTGGTTGCGGAACCTGGGGACGAGCGACGAGGACGCGACCGCTGCTGCCAACGCTGCAACCGCCGCCGCGACCGCCGCCAGCGACCTGACCGCGACGCTGGCCCCTGCTATGCCCAAGATCAGCCGCACCATGACGATCCGTAGCCCCCGCACTGGGGCCGCCGAGGCCTTCGCTGCCCTGGTCTCCTCGCCCAGCAGCGCGACCCTGACCTCCTCTGTGCTGCGCCACGAACCACGCAGGGCAGCCGGGGCGATGCGCTACCTGACGGCAGACCGCCTGATCTACCTGCTTACCCTGGCCGTGATCATCGCGGCTTATGTGCTAGGCCAGAGTTCGAGTGGTGGCCCGCTCGGTAATATCGCCAAGCCCAACATTGCGCCTGCCGTTAGCAGCTTCTACAGCACGATTGAGAACCTGCCCGCTGATGCGCCAGTGCTGGTCGCTTTCGACTGGGATGCCGACCGCCAGGCGGAGTTGCAACCGCTCAGTTACGCTGTGCTGCGCCACCTGTTTGATCGTCAGCGGCGGGTGACAACCATCAGCCTGTTGCCAGCGGGGGCGGCCTTCGCCCAGCAGGAGTTGCAGCGAGCCGGTAAAGATTACGATGCAAGCCAGCAGAACACGGGTAAGAAGATCGAGTACCTCAACCTCGGCTACCTGCCAGGCAACGAGATCGGCCTGCGTGGGCTGGCGACTGGCCCCCTTGCCAACGCTCTAACCGGGCGGGCCGACTTCCAGGGCAACCCTCTGACTGGCAATGCCGCCCTGCGTGGGGTCAACCGCCTGAGCGACTACCGCCTGATCGTGCTGCTAGAGGGCGACGAAGGGCTAGCCCGCCAGTGGGCCGAGCAACTGAACGCAGCCCGCCTGCAAACCCAGCAGCTAGCCAACGCCAGCGGCGTGAACCAGGCTACCCAGGTAGTGATCGGTTATAGCCAGGCGGCCCAGGCGACCGTCAATCTCTACTTGAACGGCAGCCGCCCCCTGTTCAACGGCAATATCGCGGGCCTACTTGGCACCGATCAGTACGCACTCGCCCTCAACCAGGCGGGCAAGGCTCTGGACAGCCAACTGGGGCGCGAACAACGCTCCAATGTCCTCTCCTTCGCCCTGATCCTCATCGTCCTCTTGATCATCATCGGCAATATCGTGCTGATTAGCCGCTGGGCCAGCAACCGACGTTAGGGGGTCTGTCCGTGTCTGTACCATTCATCGTCGCAGCCCTGCTTACCCTGGTAGTTTATAGCTACCTGGTGGGCGACAACCCGGCCTACCGCGCCGCCCAGCATCTCTTTGTGGGGGTCAGCGTGGGGATCGCCGTGTTGGTGGCCTTCTACAACGTGGTCTGGCCGCAGCTACTCTTTCTCTACCAGCAGAAGGACACCTTCACCATCTTCACCAACCCCAGCCTACTGTTCATCTTTCTCAGCCTGATCCTCGGTGTGGTGTTGCTATTCAAGCTAACCCTGCCGCGCAATGCTGCCTCTAACTCGGTGCTGGGTATCATCCTCGGCACCGGGGCGGCGGTCGCCCTCGCTGGCGCGCTGATCGGCACCCTGATCCCGCAAGCTCTGGCGACGATGGTACCGCTGAACGGCAACGGCACCATCCCCTCGATCCTGGGCAACGTCGTACTAGTTGTCGGCGTGGTCACCACCCTCTCCTACTTCTACTTCACCGGGCGCAAAGACGGTAGTCGTGGGCCAGTAGCGCAATACGGCGCAACCGTGGGCCGCTACTTCATCATGATCGCCTTTGGGGCTATCTTCGGCCTGCTCACCGTCTCCTTCTTCGCTGCTCTTTACGGGCGTATCTTCTTCCTTGCCAACCCAAGCTGACCGAGGCGATACAAATGCTCAACTTTGAAGCACACAACAGCCCACGCATCGAATCGATCCTCACCGCCGACGTGGGTAGCCTGTGGACGCGCGTGGCCCTCTTTGACGTGGTGGCGGGCGAATACCGCTTCCTTGCCCGTGCCAGTGCGCCGACTACCGCCGAGCTACCCTTCGGCGATATCACAGTGGGCCTCTACAACGCGATGAGCGAGTTGGAGAAGCTGACGGGGCGGCAACTGGTGGATGAGGGCCATATTCTGCTGCCAATGACCACCAGCGGCAACGGCGTGGATGCCTTCATTGCCGCCAGCAGCGCAGCCCCCAGTATGCGCGTCGTCTTGCTAGCGATCACTCGCGACATCACAGCCCGCAGTGCGATCCACGCTGCCGAGAGTACATACAGCAACGTGCTTGAGTTGATCACCGTGGACGAGACGACCGCGAAGGGCGACCAGCCAGAGGCCGAGGGTGATTGGTTCGTGCGCCAGGTGCGCCGCATGATAGCCCTGCAACCAGAGGCGGCGATCATCGTCGGTGGGGTGGATGGTGGGCCGGTCGCACCGCTGATCAAGCTGGCGAACGTGGTAGCTGCTGCCGCCCAGGATCGCAACAACCGCGCCCAACTGGTGAATGCCCGCCAGGACCAGCTACCGGTCGTCTACGCTGGCAACCAGAGCGCGCGCGGCAAGGTATTGGAGACGCTGGAGACGATCACTGACCTGCGCCTGATCGACAACATCCGCCCTCGGCTCGACCGCGAACGGCTCGGCCCAGCCCAAGAGCAATTGGATAGCCTCTACATCAAGAGCCAGCTTGACCACGTAGCTGGCTATCAACGGTTGAGTAGCTGGACGGAGACGATCATGCCAACAGCACTGGCGACTGGGATCGTCACGCGCTACGTGGCTGGGCAGTACAAGCGCGACGTGCTGACGGTAGACATTGGCGCGTCGTCGGTCAGTGCCTTCCTGACCAATAGTGCCACCTCAGACGTGGAGGATCGGCCAGCGGGCCAGACCCAGTCTAGCTTCTATCGGGTGGTAAGGGGCGACTTCGGTCTCAGCTACGGCCTGCCCAACCTGCTGCGCGAAGTGGGGGTGGCGGCGATCAACCGCTGGCTGCCCTTCGAGATCGGTGAGGAGGAGTTGAGCGAGTGGGCCTTGAACCGAATGCTGCGCCCGCTTACCATCAGCCAGACCCGCCGCGAGTTGCAGCTGGAACACGCCTTCGCCCGCGAGGGGATGCGCTACCTTGCCCGCCGCCTGCGCGAACAGGCACCGGATGGCCGCCCCAGCTATGACTTGCTGATCGGCACTGGCGGCGTACTGGCTCATGCACCCAGCCTGGCGGCGGCGGCCCTGCTGATGCTGGACGGCTTGGAGCCGGAGGGTCTGCCCGCTGGTTCGGTGGAGTTGGCAGTAGACGGCACCATGATCCTACCCCACATCGGGGTGATGGCTGCCGTCAGCCCCGCTGCCGCTGCCTACATCTTCGACCGCGACAGCCTGCTCTGGCTCGGCACTGCGGTGGTGCCGCTGCCAGCCGTCGCGCATCCCAGCCCTGGTCAGCCCGCCGTCACCGTCACCGTCACCTACGCCGATGGCAGCGAACCGCTCAAGGCAGAGGTGGCTTACGGCGAAATCCGCCTAATCCCCCTGCGCCTCGATCAGCGGGCTAGCCTGGCGGTGCAGCCTGGTAAGGACTTCCGCATCGGCAGCGGCGAGCGCGGCAAGCTGGTACGCACCATGGGCGATGACGTGAAGGGCGGCTACGTCGGGCTGATCGTGGATGCGCGGGGGCGACCGCTGCACCTGCCTGGGGACGTGCAGGGCAGGCAGGCGACTATGCGCCGCTGGCAGCAAGCTCTTGGCATTGTTGCCCCAGAACCGACCACCCGCCAGCCAACTGGTACCCTGCGCCCGCCTGGTGCGCCCGACCAGACCCTACCGCCCCTCGCCACTCGCCTCAACCTCAACCCAGAGGATGAGCAGGCAGCAGAGGAGACTAGCTTCGATTTTGGCACTGGCAGCAGCGGCAATGGTGCCGGCGACGTGATCGCTAACCGCTTGAGCCAAATGAGCCACCCACCTACCAACCCGGATGAGGGGAGAAAGAAACGCCGATGAGCTTCTACTACCCAACTAAGCAGCCACCGATCTCGCTGACTACCCTGGTGCGCGTCGAACGCCGCCTGCCGTTGGCGGGCGAAGTGACGGTGCGCGTCGGCACGCGGGTAGACCCTGGCGACATCGTAGCTCGCACCCTGATCCCTGGGCAGAAGCTGGTGCTTGACCTGGCTAGAGAACTGGGTGTTAAGCCGAAGGAGGTGGCGAAGCTGCTGCGGCGCAAGGAGGGCGAGCAGATCGAGCCAGGCGAAGTGATCGCCGGGCGGCGTGGCATCGGCGGCAAGCAGATCAAGTCGCCCGTTTCTGCCGAACTGAGTGGCGTGGACACTGGCACGGGCAGCGTCACCCTCACCCCAATGGGCGAGATGTTCGAGCTTGATGCACACCTCAAAGGCATTGTGATGGAGGTCTTCCCCCTACAAGGGGTTAGCGTGGAGACCCCCGCCGCAGTTGTGCGTGGCTTGTGGGGCATGGGTGGCGACCGCTATGGCGTACTCAAGCTGCTCGTTACTGGGGCGGATGAGCCGCTGACCGCCGATCTGGTGGATGCGAAGGCTACCTACGCCGTGGTCGTAGGCGGGGCAGCAGTGACGGCGGACGCGCTGAAGCGATGCATTGACAACCGCGTGCGCGGGGTGATCGTTGGCAGCATGGCCCTGAGCGAACTTCGCAATTTCCTGCTTGACTACTACACGCCAGAGGCGTACATGGCCGCCAGCGATCTGCTAGATTGGCCGCTGGGCAGGCTGGGCTGGCAGTTCCCGCCCGTGCCGCTCTTTCCAGAGCGCGCGCCGCTGGACCGTCGTGGCTCGGCGGCGCGCCAGTTGCCAGGGCAGGCCCAGCAACCGCTAGCCCTCCCCTTCACCCTGATCGTCACCGAGGGCTTCGGCCAGATGCCGATGTCCAACCGCGCCTTCGACCTGCTAGCCGCCGCCGACGGCCAGGAGGTGACGATCAGCGGCACTACCCGCCTGCGTGGTGGCCTCGCCCGGCCAGAGGTGATCATCCCCTTGCCGCGCAGCAGCGTGCAGGGCCGCGACCTGAGCGACAGCCAGACGGCACCGGCGATCCACATTGGCAGCACAGTGCGCCTGATCGCTGCCCCTTATATTGGCGGCATTGCGAAGGTGACGGCCTTGCCAGGCGCACCCCGCCCGCTACCGAGCGGCCTCACCGCTCGTGTCGCCGAGGTAGCTCTCGACAACGACCGCCTGCTGATCCCCATCTTCGACCTTGAGGTGCTGGACTAAGCAGCATACTTGGGGATAGCGAAAGGCCCGCTGGATTGCTCCGGCGGGCCTGCTTGTTGCGTGGGTTGGGGTGGGGGAAGCGACTAATCGCAGCCCCGCCCTTCGCCCAACAGAGCTTACTTGCTGAACCAGTCGGGCTGGCTGTCGCTGAAGCTGTTCTGCACGATAGGTACCAGTTCGCTGTTGTCAGCGCGGGCGCGGAACAGTTGCAGGCGGCCACTCGTCCCCTGCTCGCGGGCGTAGGCGATGCGCCCACCGTCGCTGCTGAAGGCCGGATCCCAGTCATTGCTGCTATTGTTGGTCAACCGCTGGTTGTTGCTGCCGTCAACCTTGACCAGGTAGAGTTCCAGACCGGCTGCGCTACCATCTGGCCCACCAACGTAGATGATGCGGCTGCCCTGCGGCGACCAGCGCGGTAGGATATTGGCATTGCCGATGCCGGGGTTGGTTACACGGCGCACGTTGGTGCCGTCGGCATTCATCACGTAGATGCTCTTGGCCCCATCGCGGTTGCTGACGAAGGCGATCTGGGTCGCGTCGGGCGACCAACTGGGGTCAGCGTCGAAGCTGGTGTTGCCAGTCAGCCGCACTGGGTCGGCCCCCACAAAGATGTCGGTGCTGAAGATTTCCTCTGCGCCATAAGCCTCCTCGAAGCCGATGAAGGCGATCTTCTGGCCGTCGGGCGACCAGGATGGCTTGCTCTGGCGACCAGGGTAGTTGTTGTTGAGCAGGATCGGGTTGCTGCCGTCCTTGTTCATGATGTACAGCTTGAACTCGCCGCTGCGGTTGCTGATGAAGGCAATCTTGCTGCCGTCAGGCGACCAAACCGGGTCTTTGTTGACACTGTTATCGTTGGTCAGGTTGACGCGGCTGCTACCAGTCGGCTTCATGGCGTAGACCTGCGACTTGGTGGTGTCGGTGTACTGGTTGGAGGTGAACACGATCACGCCAGCCAGTGGCCCCGGCTGCGGGGTAGCTGTCGGCTGTGCGCCAGCAGTCGCGGTTGGGCTGGCAGCGGGCGTGCCTGGCACGGGGGTGTTGACGACCGGGGTGCTTGCGCCGATCAGTTGGTACCGCCACTTGTAGTAGTGTTGGCCGATGTTGCCCATCTCAACCTTGAAGCCGGGTGGGTTGGCGGGGACGTAGGTGAGGACGCGTCGCTCGTAAAGCTGGATCATCACGTCCAGGCCGCTGACCCCAGCGATCTTGACCTTCGTCCAGTACGGCTCGCTGATCGGCAGGCCGCTGGCGTAGAACCAGGGGTCATTTAGCCGCTCTGATTGGCCGCCGCCCCCGACAGGGCCGCTCGCGTTGAGGAAGTTCCACATCACTTCGGGGATGTTGTGCCTGGTGGTGGTGTCGAAGTAGACATTGCGGGTGCCAGGCAGGTTGGCCTTGTTCTGGTCGAGGCCGAGGCCACCAAAGCGGTCAATAGTGTCAATCACGTTCTGGCCGCGCCGATCAGCAGCCGGGCCAGTAAAGCTGGTGAAGGTGGCATAGGTGGGCGCGCCTGCGTCGTCCGGGTCGCCCGAAACCGGGATTTCAGCCGGGCTGTACTGCTGGAAGGTGTTGTCGCCCAGTTGCAGCTTGCCGCTGACAAGCTCAGTGGTAAGCAGGCCGTTGGTGACATAGAACTTGCTGTTGCGATCCGCGTTGGGGTTGTTGATCTCCATGCGGCTCTTGTCGAAGTATTGTACCAGGTGCTGGCCGTTGACCCCCTGGGCGTATGGCTCGTAGAGGCCCGCTGTGTTGGGCTGCGGCCCCCAATACCAGCTACGGGTAGCACTGCCGTTCTGCACAGGCAGGTCAGTGCGCTGCCACACGCTGTAGAAGGCAGGGTCGGCAAAGCCGGTCTGTGCGGCGGCGGGGCTGATGTTGCTGAGGATACCGAGGATCATCAGCAGGGCGATTGCGCTGGCCGCCAGCTTGCGGCGGTTGTTCTTGTACATAAAGTCACTCCTTTGGTACGATCTGTAGTATGTGGCGGGTAGGCTGCCCACCAGCCAGCCAGTTGTGGCTGTCTACCCATTATAACGCATAAGCGGCGCAGAGGTTGCATCCGCTAGTGTGCGTCCACCGCCCACGACGGGCCGGAGAGGGCTGACCCACAAAGGGGGTATCGCTACGCCCAGTCTGCCAGGAGGTTTAGCTGTCCCGGCCCAAAGCAGGGGGTGGGCTGGGGTAGACAAGCAGGGCAACGGTGTAGCGTGAAGCAGTGGGTTTGCGCCCACTACTACGCTGATCTTCTAGCGTAGCAGTGATGAAACTGAGCAATTCGCGTGCTTGCGCTGCTGTCAGGCGGAAACCCTCCTCGATGTGGGCCTCTATTACGCGCTCCTCAACCCCGGCAGGCTGGCGGTGGGCAGCGACGAACCCGGCCCGCACCCGCTCGGCGGTGGCTAGGTAGGTGGGCGGCGGCTCGTCGGTCAGGGCAAAGAGGAGTGGATCGACCGCGTAGCTGTCAGCGGTGGTGGTGTAATACTTCTCGATGATGCTGCCTTTCTCCTGCTGACTGCTGAGGACGATCAGCCCATGCCGCTCCAACTCCTTGACGTGGTAGTGGATGCGACCCGCCACTGCCCCCACCGCGTCGGCGATCTGCTTGACGGTGGCGGGCTGCTGGTGCAACACGCGCAGGATGCTGAGGCGCATCGGCTCGGCCAGCACCCGCACCTTCTCCAGATCAGCCAAGACCAACACGGCTGGTTTCTGCTCTGTTGACATAAGTACCAACCCTTCTACACGATCTCTGTCCTAGCAGAATCTACCACCGTGATCTGGATTTGTCAATCGGGATTCAGGGGAATCTTAGGGGGTTTCTGGAATTGCACAGGTGCAAATGGCAAGTATTGTGTAGTTTGAGGGGAGTTCACGATCAATATGCCAGAGAGGCTTGCTTTCTAGGCGGGTTTGATGGATGATAGCAATTGACGATAGCAGAGGCAAGAACAGATAGCTTAGCAGCATACAGCAAAGGAGTAGTGGCGAATGTTTAATAGTTCACAAATCAGGATGGTGGCGGCAGCGATTATAGCTGCGACGCTGCTGTTTGGCTGCGACAGCAGCGTATCTACATTGCCACAGCAAGCAGTGGCTACTGCGAGCATTTCCACACCAACTACTACTAGTGGCAACACACCGCCGCTCCCCACCGCTCCGCTTGCAACGGCTTCACAGCAAACAGTGGCTACCGCAAGCGTCCCCGCACTAGCTAACACTGATGCTGACATCGCAACGCCTTATCCTTACACCGCCCCAGCTGCAACGGTTCTTAGCCAGGAGAGTATCAACCCTGACTCAGCAGGTACTCCGATCATCTGGGCTGTAGAGTCCAAGGAGTCGCTCACTATCTGGCTGGGTTACTTTAATGATCAACCCACAGCCCGGATGACGAATGCACACCCGCTCCTGCAATGGCAAGGTAACTTCATAGTTTTGGACATGAAGGTTTCACCGAGCAAACGTTCGGTTGCCGCCCTGGTATCAGAGGACAAGCCGCAGGAGGGTCTGGCCCGTTGGATCGCTCTCATTGACCTGAACACGAACAGCGTACAAAGCGCATCGGACTACATGGCACCAGAAACCAGCGGCGCGTACTCCATACTTGGTTGGATCGATGAGACCACTATCGCCTTCCAATCTTTTAACAGCGTGAGATTTGCGTCACTGGCGACCCGCAAGGCGACTCAGTGTCCATTTCCCGTAAGGCACTGGGGGGCAGTAAAAAGCGCACTTTCACCAGACCGTAGATCAATCCTTTCCCTGGTGATAGGAGATCAAGAACACACCGGTTACTGGCGATACAACGTGGACTGCAGCAATCTCCAACAGGTGGTCGACTCCGAGCATCTTATCCCAGGTCGTATCTTTAGTTGGTCGTCAGATGGCAGAACAGTCAGCTTCGTTAATGAGTCCAGACCAGACGCTAGCAAGCAGCGAATCTGGACGCTGGATGTAGAGAGCGGCAAGCAGCAGCTGATCACTGAAAGCAATGCCTGGAGTGCTGATCCAGCATGGTCACCCGATGGCAAACGGCTAGCATACCTCCAGGCAAGCACATCGCTAAGATTCAACGAGCAGCTAGATCCTAGTCACCCGTGGGCAGCGGACACCAACATCTTTGTTACTGGTGAAGGTCTGGCTACAGCACAACAAGTGAACAGCAGCCCGCCGAGAGCCCATGCTAACCTGACCTGGATCAACAGCAACTACCTAGTCATGGCCTCTGGTACCAAAAGCAGTCGAACAAGTCTCGTTGCGATCTCGCTTACTGGTCAGGCAACTAACTTGCAGACCGCGCCCACCGGGGCAGGCATTGTTTGGCTGGCAGTTGTCCGCTAACAGAACACATAGTGAGAGGTGAGTTATGAAAAGATTGCGGCTTAGTATTAGCCTCACAGCAATGGCTTTGATCAGTGACAAGCTCTAGCTTAGCAGGCCAAGCGTGCAGAGCCTACCCTCACGCCGCGAACAACTGCTCGTCCTCCTCTGCCAATGGCAACGGTAGCAGGCGTGGGCTGGCAGGTGGCGGTGGGGTAGGTAGGGCAGCAGGCAGGCTGTCGCGCTCGGCGGTGAAGCTGCACGCACTGCACTTGACCGTCTGCCCATCCTTCCCGCGCAGGGTGAGCAATGCGCCGCAGGCAGGGCAGGGTGGGCTGGCAAGAGGCCGATCCCAGAGCGAGTAGACGCAATCGGGGTAGCGGCCACAACTGAAGAAGACGCGCCCCTTCTTACTGCGCTTCTCGATAATCTCGCCCTGCGCGCACTGGGGGCAGGTTACGCCGGTGCCGCCGCCAAAGGGCCGCGTGTTGCGGCAGTTGGGGAAGCCAGAGCAGGCGATGAACTTGCCGTAGCGACCGAGCTTGATCACTAGCGGGCTGGCGCACTTCTCGCACGCTTCACCAGTCGGTAGATCGCGCACGACCACCTTACCGATAGCAGTGTCGGCTAGCTCTACCGCTTCATGCAGAGGATTGTAGAAGCTGGCGATCACCGGCTGCCAGGCTCGTTCGCCGTTAGAGATGTCGTCAAGCTCCTGCTCCATGCGCGAGGTGAAGCTGGGATTGACGATGGCGGCGAAGTGCTGCACCAGCAGATCGTTGACGATCATACCCAGTTCGGTCGGCACCAGCTTCTTGTCTTCGCGCATCACGTAGCCGCGATCCTGGATCGTCGCCAGGGTCGGGGCGTAGGTGCTGGGGCGGCCAATCCCCTGCTCCTCCAACATCTTGACCAGGCTAGCCTCGGTGTAGCGCGGGGGCGGCTGGGTAAAGTGCTGCAAGGGGAGCAGCTTGAGCAGGTCGAGCGGTTCGCCCACCTCAAGTCGGGGCAGCGGCGGTTGCTTGTCCTCCGCTTGCTCGGCGGTCTCGTCATCGTTGTCCTCGCGGTAGACAGCCAGGAAGCCAGGAAACTTAATCACGCTGCCACTGGTACGGAACAGGTAGGGTTGGCTCGTCCCCTTGCCCGCTGCGATCTCCACGCTGGTGCTGTCGAAGACGGCCTGGGTCATCTGGCTGGCAAGGAAGCGTTGCCAGATCAGCTTGTAGAGCTTGTACTGCTCAGCGGTCAGGCTGGCCTTGATCGCCTCAGGATCGCGACCTACTACCGTAGGGCGGATCGCCTCATGGGCTTCTTGTGCGTTCTTCGACTTCTTGGTGTAGGTGGGTGGGGCGGGGGGCAGGTATGATTCGCCATAACGAGCGGCGATCACCTGCCGCGCCTCGGCCTGGGCTGAAGCCGCCACGTTGGTGCTGTCTGTCCGCATATAGGTGATCAGGCCCACGCTGCCCTCGCCACCACCCACGTCGATGCCCTCGTAGAGTTGCTGGGCGATGATCATCGTGCGTCGGGCGGTATAGCCAAGCTTGCGGCCCGCCTCCTGCTGCAAGGTGCTGGTGGTGAAGGGCGCAACGGGGCTGCGGCGCACCTCCCGTGTCTTGACGCTGCTAACCACGTAACCTGCACCGTCCAAGCCCTTGATGATGGCGTTGGCATCTTCAGCGTTGCCGATCTCTGCCTTCTTGCCGTTGACCTGGGCCAGGGCAGCGTGGAACTGGTCGCTGCGCTTTGGCTTTGCCACCTGCTTCTGCAAGTCAACTTCGATGCTCCAATACTCGACCGCTACGAACGCCTCGATCTCACGCTCGCGCTCGACGATCAGGCGCACCGCCACCGACTGCACCCGGCCTGCACTGAGGCCACCCTTCACCTTGCGCCAGAGGATGGGGCTGATGCTGTAACCAACCAGCCGATCCAGGATGCGCCGTGCTTGCTGGGCATTGACCAAATCCATATCCAGCGTGCGTGGGTGGGCGATGGCGTGCTGCACAGCCTCCTTAGTCACCTCATGAAACTCCACGCGGTAGACTGGCTTGCCAGCAGCCTGGGTTGCCTCCAACAGATGCCAGGCGATGGCCTCCCCTTCGCGGTCTGGGTCGGTCGCCAGGTAGATCGCCTTCGCTCGTGCCACATCCGCTTTCAGTTCCTTGACGGTCGCGCTCTTTTCACGAGGGATCAGGTACTGGGGGGTAAAGTCGTGTTCGGTGTCCACCCCCATCTTGCTCTTGGGTAGGTCGCGCACGTGGCCGTAGCTGGCGCGCACCGCATATCCACGACCGAGGTACTTGCTGATTGTCTTCGCCTTCGTCGGCGACTCGACGATCACCAGGTTGACCCCCTGGGGGATGGTGCTGACCGAGGCGCGCACACTGCTGCTACCCTCGCCAGTTGCCTTCTTCGTCGTTCGGCTGGTGGTACTACGGGTGGTGCTGGTTGCCTTCTTTATTGTGCTGCGCGCTGTCGTGCCGCTCGCCTTCTTTGTCGTGCTGCGCGTAGTAGTGCCATTCGCCTTCTTTGTCGTTGCCTTCTTCGTCGGGGTGGTAGCATCGGCACTAGCAGTGGAAGCAGCACGCTTGCGCGGAGCAACGATGGGCGCACTGGGGTCAGTAGTAATGGCAGCAGCGGCCCGCTTGCGCGGAGCAGCGACAGGCGCAGTAGGGTCGGCAGCAGGGGCGGCAGCACGCTTGCGGGTAGTAGGGGAGGGTGTAGGGGCTTCAGCGTCGCCTGCGATAATCTTTTTCGTGGGCATGATAATCTCTTCTCTGGATTTGTAGCATCGAGCTTGCGCCCACAATCGCGCAGGCGTAATTTCACTATAACTACTTTGACGGCCTATTGTCAAGCGGGCGCAAAAGATTCACACAACGGGCTAATGCTTCATGGTGGCGCGGTGGGCGACTAAAGCGATGGGTGGGGAGGAGGTATGACCCCCAGCCCCACCCATCTACTTGCACCTTGCGCCAGGGCGATTGGTTAGTGGGCCATCACCGGTGCAGAGTCGCTGCTCTTTTGGTCGGCCTGTTGGCTGCTGGACATTCGCTCGTAGCGACCAGGCCAGCCAGGTAGGGTGAGGGCCAGGACAGCCGAGGCTACTGCCAGGCCAAAGGTGATCCAGTAGCAGGCTTCAAAGCCATTGATGTACTCGTTGCCGAACTTGAGGATCGCTTCCCTAGCTGGCGGTGGCAGGTTGGCTGGGAGGTTGGCAAAGTCCAGACGAGCCGCGCTAGCTGTGCCGCTGGGTGCCTGACCAGGGGTGAGAGCTTTGGTTAGCACAGTAGCAAGGGCAGCCACGCCGATAGCCTGCACCACCTGCCGCGTGGAGTTGACCAGTGCGCTAGCCCCGGTCGTCTCCTGCACCGGCACATCACGCAGAGCAGCAACGAAGCTGTTTTGGATCACCAGGGCGAAACCCACACCGCGAATGATCAGCAACAGGGTGATATAACCGAGGTCGGTGTCCAGCTTGATCTGCGCCAACTGCCAGGTGTTGACTGCCAGCAAGAGGAAGCCCAACACCAGCGGCAGGCGTGGCCCGATGCGGTCAGCGACAATACCAGCGATGGGGATCAGGATGCCAGCGGTGATCGCCAGCGGCAGTAGAAAGAGACCAGTGTCGAAGGCCGACTTGCCCCGCAGGATTTGCAGATAGAGCGGCAGCAGGAACTCAGCCCCAAATAGGGCGATGATGCCGACGTAGCCAACGAGGTTGGCGAGGGCGAAGCTCCTGATCTGGAACAGGCGGATGTCCAACACGGGGTCTTTGACCCGCAACTCGGTGATCGTAAAGAGGATCAGGCCGACGAAACCAACCGCGAACAGGGTCAGTACCAGTGGGTCGCCCCAGCCGCGGCCTTCTTCACCTGCAATCGAGGCGGCGTAGAGGACGGAGCCGAAACCAATGGTCGAAAAGAAGATGCCCAGCCAGTCAGTGCGGGCTGTGCTACTACTACGCTGCTCGCGCAAGAAGCGGGAGGCGATGAAGACGGCTATGATACCGAGGGGAACGTTGATGTAGAAAATCCAGGGGATCAGCTTAGCATCAACAAATGCCCCGCCAAGCAGTGGGCCGATAGCTGGGGCGAACACCAGCGAGATACCAAAGATACCGAGTGCCTTGCCGCGCTCTGCGGGCGGGAAGGCGGCGAACAGCAGGCCAGTACCAAGCGGTAGGGCAATACCGCCACCAACCCCTTGCACGGCGCGAGCGGCGATCAGCCAGAAGATGTCGCGGCTGAAGCTGATCGCCAGGCCGCAGAGTAGCGAACCGATAACGAACAGGGCGATGCCACCAACGTAGATGCGCTTGGTGCCGAAGCGGTTGCCGAGGAAGGCCGAGAGCGGGGTGGCAATGCCCAGTGCAAGGGTGTAGAGGCTGATCGTCCACTGCGCCTCATTTGTCTTGACTCCGTACTGGTCTTGCAGGCCGCGCAGGGCGACGTTAACGACGGTAGTATCCAGCAGCACGATAAAGAGGCCGCCGAGGACCGCGACCAATACCTTCCACTTGTAGCTGGGGTCGGTTTCGGCGGGGGCATTAGCCCCCCACTGCTGGGGCGGGCCGCCTGCCTTGCCTGCCTTAGCCACGGCCAGGCCACTAGCCGCAGTGTGTTGATCCTTCATCTCCACTTACTTGTTCTCCTTATTGCTAATGCCATCAAGGAACGTGTCTACAATTACGTCGGCGATGCCTCGCCCGTGACAATCGTGGCGCGGGATCATCTCACGCGGCTTGCCAACCACCACGCTGGTGGACATGAACAGCCAGGTGATCATCCGGGTGTCAATCGTCGGCTGCAACTCGCCGTTTGCTACCCCCTGCGCAAACAGGGCGTGGGTGGGGCCAAAAATGTCGCGCTCAAAGGCCTGGGCTACCATCTGCCGCCGCTCGTCGTCGAGGTTGAGCGTAATGTTTGCCATCATGCCATCCATATCATAGGTCGCGCTAGAATACATATAGTTGACCATCGCCTTTAGCCCATCACGGATGCCCTTGCCTGCGGTCAGGCGATCAAGATCACGGTGGTGGCGGGCAGTCTGGCGGATCAACATCTGGGTGTACAACTCTTGCTTGTCGCGGAAGTAGTAATAGATTGCGGGCTTGCTCACAGTGCAAGCCTCGGCTAGCTGACTCATGGACATCCCACGGTAGCCCTGCTCACTAAACAGGTGCGCGGCTTGCTCCATAATCCGCTCCAGGGTATCATCACCATTGATGTAGCTTTGCTCTGCCAATCTTTTCCTGCCCTCTAGCCAGCTAAACAACTCACCACATCCTACTTACCGTTCGGTCAGATTATACGATAACTTGCTCGAACTGTCAAGGGTTTTGTCCTTTTGGGCCAAAACCGCTTACCGCCAGGTCAGCTTGAGCCAGTGCCAGGCAGCAAAGCGGGACGGCTTGAGGCCGCCCCTTGCATCTACGAACTAGGTAGTAGCCGCATCAGGGTTGTGGTGGGGTGATCGGCGGAGTGGCGTTGTCGATGCTAGCCCCTAGCTTCTTGTACTTCTGCACGAAAGCATCAGCACGAGCTTCGTCAAAGACATCCATGTTCAGCATCCTGCGCCAGGCCATAACTGCGATGCGCTGCTTCATGTTCGGGTAGGGAGCGACCAGCACCGTGTCCCCACTCTCGATAGCAACTTGCTCGGCGGTCAGGCCGCTCTGCCCCTGGTACTGGCTAGCGTTGTCGTACTTGGCAGCAAACTTCTTTAGCTTGTCCACCAGGTCAGGGCAGTTGCAGTTGTAGAAGACGAGGACGTTGCCATGCTCAAGCATATGCACGCCGTACTTCGGCCCCATTGGGCTGCTGCTGACGAATGAGGGGGGGAACACCTCATTGTGTACGCCAGAAGTGGGTGGGGAACTGTTGTACTTGAAGGCGGCGATCTCTGCATCGCTGACGTGCTGACCCCCCTGTGAGGGGAAGATCACCTCGCTGCCCTCGGTCGTGGTCGGGGTGAGGGTAGCGATCTGCGGCAGATTGGAGTCGAAGGCCAGCGGCGCATTCTGGTCGCCCTTAAACAGGCCGGGCAGGAAGATGAAGGCCGCCAGCCCGCCAAAGATGACCAGGGTGGCGATCACAGCGATCAGAGCCACGTTGCTGCCAGCCTGCGGGGCAGGGGCGCGGCGTGGCTGCTGCACACGGCTGGGGGTGATCGGTGGGCGGCTGGCCGGGGTGGGCGGCTGCTGCGGACGTGTTGCTGTCGCTGGCGTGGCTGGGCGGTTGCTGCTACCGCTGTTGGTGTTTCGGTTGCTACGCGGGGTGCGACTACCATTGGGGTTGCGGTTGCTACTCAATGCGGCTTGCTCCTGACTAGAGGGGTAACTACCGCTCTATTGTACCAGAAAGCCGCGGCTGTTGGCGAATAACTGGCAAAGGTGAGCAGGGGGCTACCCAGCCGCTCATCTGCGCTACTAACCCGCTGGCTGGGGGCCAGCCAGCAGGCAAGCAAAAAAACCCTCCACAGCAAGGTGGAGGGTTTTGATAGAGCAGAGAGGCTGCCAGTTAGGGTAGCACCTCGACGGTCAGTTGCAGCATCCCCTTGCTGAGGGGAGCGAGTTGGGCGAACACCTGACGGCTGAGGTCAACCACGATCCCCTTGCGGCGCACCGAGGCAATGTCGCGGTAGGCGATCACATCTACCAGTTGTGCGTCAACGTGCTTGCCGCCATAGCTGATCCGCACGGTGTGGCCGTAAAGTCGATACTTTTCGGTGATGTCCTCTGGCAGAGCGGCGTACATCCCGCTTCCCCGATAGTCGGCAGGCAGGTTGCCCCAGCCCTTGTTCAAGCGGATCAGCGTACTCCAATCGGTATCAAAGTAAGTACACCAACCACTCCAACTCATGCCAATAGCGGCGGGGTCGGCCTCCCACTTAGCGGTAGGTCGCTCTCCTCCCCGCGAGGTCGGGGTCGGGCGGGCCGGTTGGGCTACCTTCTGGGCGGGGGCTGCGGCTGCCACGACGCGGCTGAACAGGACAGGGTGCTGTTCGGGGTAAAGCCGCTCCAGACCGAGCAGGCCGAGGTTAACCTTCTCCTGCTTGGCATCCCACTCGAAGCGGGCGCGCTCGAACCACTGCACCACCTTGCCAGTCGCATCGTCCGGTTCGGAGAGGGGATAGCCAAAGCGAGTGAGTCCACCATTCGCCTGCCAGTAGGCAAGGAAGCGGCGACTGAGCGAATGTCCACTCTGTACGAAGTAGACACTGTCGCTGCGGTTCTTGAAGGCGGCTACTTTGGCGAAGCTGTGGCCGCTGGTTAGTTCGCTGCCCAGCAGACCAGGCTTGACTGCGCCATTTGCCTGCTGCTCCAGACGAGCGCGTTCAAAGTATTGTAGCGTGCTGCCGTCCGCCTGCGGCATGGGCGGGGCTATCGGGTAGCCGAGCAAGTTGACCTGGCCGTTGCCAAGCCAGTAATCCAATAGGGGGCCAGCCACGATGTGACCGGTCTCTTTGAAAAAGAGACTGTTGGGCGCAGCTTGCGCCGGGCCGAGGGGGACGATCAGGATAGCGAGCAGGCCGAGTGTCGCAAAGGCGACTACGGGTCGGGCTACAGGGCTAGGGTTACTACCTTCTGACACTACGGGTTCCAACCTCCACTACCAACCTTGCGGTCGCATCTACCCCAGCACGTGTGCTGCGGGCAGGATGATCGGCGCGGGTGCGGGACGAAGAATACAACGATCCTTACAGCCCCATCGGTTCCAACAAAGGCACCTGCCGACTTCGGAAGATTAAAGAAAGATGAAAATAGCTCCCTCATGCTACCATATGGTACATCACCTTGTCAATAGGCAAATCAGGCAATCGCTGGCAGAAGCCGATAGTACCAGAGCCAACGGTAAGGTAACTGGTAAGGTTGCTCTGCAAAGGTGGGCATGGTACTTTTGGGCTATGCTATGCCTACACCACGCGCTGAAAATTTGATCTTGCCCCTCACAGCACCGCCACAAAAGGTTCATCTTCTGGTGAAAAATAGTACCAATGGGCTAGCCGCTTGCGCTTCCCTTTCATATATAACGTGTGCTATATTGCACACGTTCGTTTCAGAGGGGCGGTAACGTCACTATGGAGCGGGCGGAGGTGGCACAGTCGCGTGGTGGCGGCCTGTCCGTTGGTCAATCAGTCAGGCTAACGTTGCCCTTGCAACGCAGCTTGCTTGTGCAGGTTCCCTGGTGTACCGCGGCGGCATCCCCCACCACGAGAAAGCGTGTGTCATCCTCCAGCGTCAGAACCGTGCCAGCAAGCGCGGTTTGTACGACCGGGCAGCAAGACTTGCCCGGTGTCCCAAGAAAGGATCTGCGAGCAGATGCACTTCTCCAACTCTCGTACTTTGCTACAGCGTCGTGCAAGGTACATTGCCATCCTGGTTCTGGTAGCGACCTTCATCAGCCTCAGCATTAGTTCATACGCCTCTCTTCCCGCCCAACAGGTAGCCCCGGATGGTACCATGCTGGAGTCCGCTCCCCTCATTCGTCTGCAATACGCCACCTTCGACCCGCTCAAAGGCGAGCCAGTCATCGCTGACAACCTCAAGCTCAACGCGAAGGATGGTGATGCGGCTCATTACTACATCGTCCAGTTCTCTGGCCCAGTCTACGACGGCTGGAAGGAAGCGGTAGTCAAGGCGGGCGGCAGCATCTACGACTACATCCCCGACTTTGCCTTCGTTATGCGCCTGGACGGAGCAGCTAAGAAGCAAGTAGCTGCTATGCCCTTCGTGCGCTGGATCGGTGACTACCAGCCCGCCTACAAGCTCTCGCCCGAACTGGCAGAACTGAGCAGCAAGGGCGCGAAGGGCGGTCTCAGCCTCAACGTGCTGACCTTCGGCCAGGCTAATGGTGCTGCCCTCACGGCAGCCCTCGGCAATGGGGTGACGGCAGTGAGCGAGGGTGTATACGGCTCGGTAGTACGCGCCACCGCCGACAGCAGCCAGGTGACAGGTCTCGCCCAGCGCGAGGACGTTAGCTGGATTGAGATCCACCACGCCCCCCAACTCTACAACGATGTGGCGCGCACGGTTAACGGCGTGAACAGCGTTTGGAGCGACCTCGGTCTCTACGGTCAGGGCCAGATCGTTGCCGTTGCTGACACCGGCCTGGATACTGGTAGCACCAGCACCCTCAGCCCCGACTTTGCTGGGCGGATCATCTCCACCTACGGTCTGGGGCGCAGCGGCAACTGGTCGGACACTGACGGCCACGGCACCCACGTCTCTGGCACCGTGCTGGGCAGCGGCAACCGCAGCGGCAGCAATCCCGCCAGCCACAGCTATACCAGCAGCTTCGCGGGCATGGCTCCGGAAGCCAAGCTGGTCATGCAATCACTGCTCGACAGCAGCGGCGGCCTCGGTGGTCTCCCTGCCGACCTCAACACCCTGTTCCAGCAGGCCTACAACGACGGCGCGCGGGTTCACAGCGACAGTTGGGGATCGAACACCGCTGGCACCTACGACGTAGATGCGCAGCAGGTTGACCAGTTCACCTGGAACCATAAGGACATGACCATCGTCTTTGCCGCTGGCAACGCTGGCACCGATGGGAACCGCAACGGGGTGATCGATACTGGCAGCGTGGGCAGCCCCGCTACTGCTAAAAACGACATCACGGTGGGCGCGAGCGAGAACCCGCGCACTGGCAGCGGCGGCTACATCAACCTACAATGGGGCAGCGGCTGGCCGAGCAACTTCGGCACCGACCCGATCAAGACGGACACCACCAGCAACAACGTCAACGGCATGGCCGCCTTCAGCAGCCGTGGCCCCGACAAGGATGGCCGCATCGAGCCTAGTATCGCCAACCCTGGTACCAACATCGTCTCCGTTCGCAGCCAGGCTCCGGGCGCGAACACCGGTTGGGGCGTGTACAATACCTACTATATGTATGAAGGCGGCACCAGCCAGGCGACCCCCGGCGTAGCTGGTGCGTCTGCCCTGGTGCGCCAGTTCTTCGTAGACCGCAAGGGCATCAGCCCCTCTGCTGCCCTGATCAAGGCCACCATCCTCAACTCGGCTTCGGACATGACCCCTGGGCAGTACGGCACTGGCAGCTTCAAGGAGATGGGCAACCGCCCCAACAACGTCGAGGGCTGGGGCCGAATGAACATCGCCAGCGCGATTGACACCGCCAACTTCCAGTATAGCGACAGCAGCAGCGCAAGCACAGGCCAGACCCAGACCTTCAACTACAACGTGACCAGCAGCAGCACTCCCCTGCATATCACCCTCGCCTGGACGGACTATGCTGCCAGCACCAGCAGCAGCAAGGCACTGGTCAACGACCTGGACCTGACTGTGACCGGGCCAAGTGGCACCGTCTACTATGGCAACGGCGTGAGCGGCGGCGACCGCACCAACAACATTGAGACGGTCGACCTCTCCTCGCCCGCCACGGGCAGCTATACGGTCAAGGTCAAGGGCTTCAACGTGCCGCAGGGTACTAACCAGCCCTTCGCCCTCGCGCTGCATGGAGCGTTCGGCAGCGGCCCAGCCCCGACTGCGACTAACAGCCCCGTTGGCCCGACCAATACCCCCGTGCCACCGACCAACACTCCAGTTGCTCCTACCCCGACCAACACCCCGACCAGCGGCGGCTGCTCGCAAGTAGTCGTCAACGGCGGCTTCGAGAGCGGCAACGCCAACTGGACGGAGAGTAGCAGCGGTGGCTACGAGATCGTGGACACCACCCGCCCGCACGCTGGCAGCAAGAGTGCCTACCTCGGCGGCTACAACAGTGCCAACGACCAGATTTGGCAGACGGTCAGCATCCCAGCCGGGGCGACCAGCGCGAACCTCTCCTTCTACTACTACATCAGCACGCAGGAGACCTCGCACCCCTACGACTACTTCTACGCCAAGGTTCGCAACAGCAGCGGCACCGTCCTTGCCACCTTGCTGACCAAGAGCGACGCGAACGCCAGCACCGCCTGGCAGTCGGCCAACTTCAACCTAGCGGCCTACGCCGGGCAGACTATCCAGATTTACTTCCAGGCGACGACCGACAGCAGCGCGACCAGCAGCTTCTTCCTGGACGACGTGGTGCTGAACGTCTGCAACTAGCTAACCACCCCAACCAGGAAGCCCCCACTCTCAATGACGAGAGCGGGGGCTTTCGTATGTACTGCCAGCGTATGAAACGTGTTAGCTCGCTGGCGAAGTTGCAACCCTGCCTTCAGCGGTTGCGTATGTTATGATGAGGTAGCAACAAGTTCGCTAGAGGAGAACGCAGATGTCACCGACGCTGGCCGAGGGAAGCATTGCACTGATCGTCTTTGTCGGCATCGTCGTGCTGGGTTTCGCCCTTGCTCCGCTGATTGCCCACTTCTGGGCCGCACTCTTTGGCCGTGCTGCAAACATTGCCAACCGCATTGAGCAGCCTGCCAAGCAACAGGACGACGAGAAGCAACAAGACTAAAGATAACCACTAATGCATCAACTACAAGGAAGGGTTATGATGGACGACGACGACAACAGAATAGTACGTAGTACCCGCCGCAATAGCAGTGGCAGTAGTGGCAGCGGCAACAGTGGTGGCAACTTCACCCCGCCCACTATGCCGCGCGTCAATGGCCGCTTGATCGGGGTGGGGGTCACCATCCTGGTGATCGCCGCCATCGCTACCTCGCTGGTCGGTTCGATCTGGAAAAGCGTAGACCTGGGCTACGCAGGCGTGATCTTCGACAAGGTGAACAACACCGTGCGCCAGTCGACTCCCGGCTGGGTCTTCATCAACCCCTTCACCGAGAGCCTGACCCAGTATCCCGCCAGCGTGCGTACCCTGATCATGGTGCAGGCCACGGGCGAGGGGCAGGTGGCAGGCGACGACAGCGTGAAGGTGAACAGCAGCGAAGGGCAGTCGCTCCAGGCTGATGTCAGCGTCCTCTACCGGGTCAAGAGCAACGAGGCGGGCGAACTCTACAAGCAGTACGCTGGTGCGCCAATTGAGCAGATTGAGAGCAATGTGGTGCGCCAGCTTACCCGCTCGGCGATGAACGACGCAGCTTCGCGCTACGGCTGGGAGCAGATTTTCAGCAGCGACCGCATCACCTACACCCTACAGGTCAGCGAACGCCTGGTGCGCGAGTTCGCCACCAGCCACATTGAGCTAGTCAACTTCAACCTGCGCGCCTGGCACCTGCCCCAGAACTTGCAAGCCGCCCTCGACCAGAAGATCGCCGCCCAGCAGCAGGCCGAGCAGCAGAAGTACCAGCTAGAGCAGGCCCGGATCAAGGCTGACCAGGACAAGGTGCAGGCCGAAGGTCAGGCAGGCGCGCTCAGGGCGAAGGCGGACGGTGATGCTTACGCCACAACCAAGAACGCCGAAGCCGCTGCCACTGCCCGCCGCACCCAGGCCGATGCAGAGACCTACGCTAACCAGAAGATCGCCCAGTCTCTATCACCACAGGTAGTGCAATACTACCAGCTTACCAAGTGGAACGGCCAGCTACCGATGTTCGGTGGCGGCGGGGCTGGCAGCAACGTGTTTCTCAGTGTCAACCCGAACGACATCGCCAACTCTGTGCCGACCCCGGCGGCCAGCCAGCCAGCCCCGACCCAGCCAACCCGCTAGCCTACTTGCACGGGTATGCGTACAATACAAGGAGAGCGGGGACGGCCAACTGCCAGCCCCGCTCCTTCTTTTGCCTTCGCACCGCTACGGCCAGGCTAGAGATGCATCCCCTTAACCGTGTCTGC
>JAYUUN010000123.1:0-7692 GCA_043754535.1 Chloroflexota bacterium
GCTGAAGGCGAATGAGCTACGTTGGGATGAGGGGCTATGTGGTGCAGACGCACTGCTGGCGGCCTGGCCGAAGGTGCGTCCGGTGACGAAGAACGTGGCTGCGTGGACGCGCCTGGCAGTGCAGGATGCCGACGACCTCGACCTCGTGCCGGAGGCGTACCGCTACTTGCTACCGACCGCCGAGCCTGAAGCAGTGCAGGGTGGGGAGCAGCAGGCCAGCGGTGACGAGGATGCCGAGGTGCCGGTGGTGGTTAGTGGTGGGCGAGGTTAGTGAAGCACGCTGCCAAGCCTTATAGCGTGGCTCTTGCATCCACGTCAATACAGCCTGGATGAGGGTTGAAACATGAGCGACCCTAACAATCGGGGTAGCGTTATCCGTGTTTTTGTCAGGTGGCACGAGAGCCATCGTCCACTTTACTGTTCGCAGTGCTGTGGCAGGTGGTTTTCGTGTTGCTCTCGCCGCTCATCTTTCAGGCTAGTTATTACAACTGAATAGCTTGGCGCACCGAACAACTCTAAGACTTCGTGCTGGCGGCAAGTTCGACCACAATCTGCATAAGTAAGCACTTGTATCTTCGTCGGCTTTGTGCTATCATATAAACGTTCACTTGTTGAGTATCTTACTTGTAAGGAGCCACCATGTCCACTGCACGGTTTAACCTGAGCCGTTTTGCCCTGTTGCTCACCCTCAGCTTCCTCCTCTTGCTAGCAGCCTGTGATGCTGCACAACCAGTTGCGCCGTCACCGACCCCGCTCGTTAGTGCGTCGCTGCCAGGCAGCCCCACCGCTGATCTCGCCAGTGTGGTTGGGCCAGCCAGCGAACACAAGCTGTTTACCCTCAAAACCACGCGAGGAACGCTGCTGGCTGAAGTCTACCCTGCCGCCGCACCGAAGGCGGTGGCAGCCTTTAGCCAGAACTACCAGATGCTCAAGGGTAGGGGGATGGGGGCAGGTAGTGCGCTCATCTGGATCGGTCAGGATGAGTATGAAACCCCCGTAGCCGACCGGCTCGTACCGCTGGAAACCAACAACCTCCCCTATAAGCGAGGCAGCCTCGTCTTGCCCTTCGACCGTAAGCAACGGGTCAATACCGGCTCTTTTGCCATCCTCAGCCACGATGTACCAGCCAGCGACAGCAGCTACGACTACTACAAGCGACCCACCTACGACGACTACCCAGGCTACGTCGTGATCGGGCAGGTAATCAGCGGCTTTAATCTACTTGACCAAACCTCAGTTGGCGACCGAATTGAGGATGTCGTGCTGACCGATCCACCGGCGGCTGCCGCCACCATTGCGGCGGCCCCGCCCACCCCCACCTTCGCTGCTGACTTTCAGGTGACGCACCTGCTGACCATCACCGTCAGTGGCGACCGCCAGTTGCGCGGCGTACTCTACGGTCAGGATGCACCGGAGGCAGTCGCGCTCTTGCTTGCCCATCAGCAAGGTCTCAGAGGTGCAACCGTCTCCGACAGCGATACCCACATCACGATCTCCAACGACGGCGGCAGTGAGTTCCGCCCGGCTGATAGCAACAACTTGCCGCTACGTCGGGGCAGCATCTTTATGGCAGGCGCAGACGGCGTGGACATCAACAGCCTTTTTATCAACAAGCATGACAATGGGTCTGGCGGTCACATTATCGTCGGTCAGATCACCGAGGGGGTCGAACTGCTGGACAGCCTTGGCCAATCGCACCCCAGTTTGTTTGGCGGGGGCTATGACAAGGTGAAGCAGATCGAGATTACTCAACTGGCAGCGGTGCCTACCGTTACCCCTGCGGCCACCATCGCCAGCGACCAGCCAGCAATCGGCTTTAGCTTTAGCGTGGGCGACAAGGGGTTGATCAGTGGTCGCTTGCTGTTCCCCGGCAAGATACCGGGCAAAGAAGATTACTACTTCGTCTTTAACTCAGCGAAGGCGCAGGTCAAACGCGACCGGGTGATCATGCCGAGCGACTCGCCGGTGAATGGCATCCCGGTGCCAGTGGCGATTAAGCCCAACAACCTGCCCGCTAAACGAGGTAGCATCCTGATGGAGCGGGGCAGCGACCCTCATGCCACCAACCAGATCGTGATCCTGACCCGTGACCTAGCTGCACCAGAGCCAAACCTCTACGTGGTAGGCACAATAGACGGTGGTCTTGCGCTGTTGGACAAAGTGGTTGACGGTGACGATTTGTCGCTGACTTACTACACGATCCCTGCGCCAACGGCCACCCTGCCGCCGGGGGTGCTACCGACCGCCACCAGCACGCCGTTGGCCTTGCCCTACCGCTTGGACTTGGAGACAGCCGCAGGGTCGCTGCTGGTCGAGATGAACTGGCCGGAGGGTAACTTTGAGGTGGAGAAGTTGCAGCGGGTGCTGAGTACGGCGCGGGTCGTTAGTGCGACTGTCGGGGTTGGCCTGGCGATTGAAGGGGAGGAGCGGCTGGGTGGCGGCTGGGCCACCACTAACGAGCTACCTTTCCAGCGTGGCAGCGTGGTGGCGGTGGACGAGCAGCGTCAGTATCGCGGGGAACAAGGCGGTGCCGACTTGTTCGGGGTTGAACTTGGTAGCTGGCGGCTGCTGATCCTGACCGCTGACCTACCTGCCGATCACCCTGTCTTTCAGCAAAACGACGACATCCGGGGCTACCATGTGGTCGGCAAGGTGGTGAGCGGCCTTGAGGTGGTGGAGCAGATGCGGGGTGGGGAACAGATCACGAGAGCCAAACTCAACCCTGCGCCGTGAGTTGCAGGTGGGGCTGGCTTGACTCAGCACACCGTACAGGCGTACAACAAGGGTCACGGACAAAGTAGCTCAACCCCAGTCCTGTGCTATAATGGTGGCTAGCCGTCCGATCTTAAGCAGCACACAGACCTTGCCGTTGGAGGGTTCATGTCCACCCTACCAGACCAACCAAATAACATTCAGCAGCCCACGTCCCTTGCCACCGCCCTCAGCGGGCGCACGCTGGCTGAACAGCACGACCTCCGCCGCCGCCACCTCTACCAGCCAGGCTGGGACGCGGCCACCAGCCACGCCCTCCACAGTTGGGGTGCAGACGGTGGTGAGCTACTCTACCTCCTCTGCCTTGCACCAGCGCGGCAGCCTGCCCTCTATGAAGACCTCTTTTACCAGAACCTCATCCTGACTCTGCGGGCAGTCAACGCAGGCGTACCGCTTACCGAGCAGGCACGTCCCCTCCTGCTCGAACAGCTACTCGCCGCCCAGTTCGCCATCTCTTGGCAAGCCAATAAACCTGCCTACCGCTTGGTGGGCTGGGCCATCAGCAGCGAGCTAGAAAGCCTCAGCGACCCTGCGTTGGTCGAAGCTCTCATCACGGTCATGCTGGGCCGCTTGGCTGAAGCGAATGAGGACGTGCGCCGTGCTGCTCTCCGCACCCTCGGCTGGCTTCAGGTTGACCAACCCACTGTAGTAGACAGTCTGCTGATGCGCCTGCACAACGAGACTAACATCCACATCCGCAGCGCAGTGATCGATACGCTGGTCAGGGTAGCGGAGAGTAACCCGACTGTGACGGCGGCTTTGGCTGACCAACTGCAACACGAGCAGGACTCGCACTTGATGGAGAGTTTGGCTTGGGCCGTAGCCGAGCCGACCGCCGACGAGACCAGCGTTGTTGCGCCGATCCTGCGGCACATCCAGAGTGAGCAGGAGGGCCATGACCGCAATTGCGCCATCTACGCCTTGCACAATGCCCTCGGCCAGTTGGCAGCAACCCCGCCCGAAGCTACCACCGAGTTGCTGTACCGTTTGGCCCACGACGAGGATGGCGGTGTGCGCTACGCGGCGGCAGGGGCGTTGGCCGAGGTTGAACCGACGGCTGAGGTGGTGGACGCGCTCTTTCACGCCCTCTACGATGATGACATGATTACCCCCGGCGTGGCGGTCGATTCCTTGTTGAGCTTTGGCACAGCCGGGGTGTTGCCGCGCCTGCTCAGCATCCTGCGCTACGACGAGGCCGAAGATGCCCGTCAGACGATCATCGAGCGGCTAGTACAGGTCGGGGCGGGTGATGACGAGTTCAAGCAAGTGCTACTTGAAATTGTGGTAGCCGACGACAGTCTTGATGTAGTAAACGAAGCTGCCAATGCCCTCCGCAACTTGGTAGCCGGTGATGTGGCGGTAGCCAGCTACCTGATCGATTTGCTGGGGCAGACCGTAGCGACCGCCGAAGACAAGCTAGCCAGCTACCGGCCCATTGCACTGGTGCAGGTGCTAGCTGGCACTGGCCTGCGTAGCAACGCGGCAACGGCGGTGCTGCTGGCTCTCTTGACCGACAACAACACCTACGCCTATGACTTCGAGCCGGTTGCTTACGCACTGGGCGAGGTTGGCAGCAAGTCGCCGGAAGGGGTCGCTGCGCTGGTGCAGGGCTTGGCTGCCGACGATGCGCGTCTCAGTGGCAGGCGACGTGGGGCGGTAGATGCGCTGGGCAGCTTGGGGGTGGACGACCCAGCGACCGTCGCGGTGCTGGTCGAGCGGCTTGAGCAAGACAGCGACGAGTACACCCGCAGCCGGGCGGCAACGGTGCTGGGTAGCTTGGCAGCGGGCCGAGCGGAGGTGGTGGCGGCGTTGAGCCGGGCAGCCACGCAGGATACGGAGGTAGTAGTGCAGGTGGCGGCTGTCGAAGCGTTGGCTCCAATGGTGGGGAGCAGTGCGGCGGTGGTGGCTACGCTGCGGGCGGTGATGGAGCAAGCTGCCGCCCCGGCTGCTCGGCTCAATGCTGCACTCCTGCTGGTGAACGTGCCAGCCGAGCGGGAGGCGGCGCGGGAGGTACTCTACGACTTGGCTCGGCTGAAGGATGCGGGCTGGAGCTATGGGATCGGTGACGTGCCGGACGTAGCCTTCACTACTCTGTACCAAAGCGTGGTCGGGGAGGTAAACACGGATCGTGAGTAGCTATCTGGCAAGAGGCCGTACCTTCAGCCGGTGGCAGAGTTAGCGGGACTGGTGCTATAGTAGACAGACACCAACCCAGCCGGGGTTCTGTGTTGCAGACCGAAGATAATGTTTGGTAAGGTCGCGGTAAGGTGCGCTTGTGGTATGATATAGCATAACAGCTTTGCTGAATATCTATCACAGGAGTATCCTGCCTTGAAGCCTACTCTGGTTGCCCTTGTCCTGCTTGCTGTGCTTATTCTCAGCCCCAACCTACTGACCCAAGCTGCCGAGAGCAGTCGTACCTTCCCAGAGACGGGTCGTACCGTCGCCGAGCCGTTCCTTAGCTACTGGCTGTCGCATGGTGGCCTCGCCCAGCAGGGCTACCCGATCACCGATGCCTACGACGAGCGTAGCGACACCGACGGCAAGACTTACCGTACCCAATACTTCGAGCGGGCGCGGTTTGAATACCACCCCGA
Organism: Chloroflexota bacterium; assembly: GCA_043754535.1. GTDB lineage: Bacteria > Chloroflexota > Chloroflexia > QHBQ01 > QHBQ01 > JBBROH01. Next base: position 5,370 of record JAYUUN010000123.1, read on the forward strand.
AGTCGCCGACCCTCAGTCCCAGATTCTACTCGGCCTGCTTGGCCGCGAGGTGTTGGTTGCCCGCTACCCTAGCGGCAAGGTTGAGGCTACGGCAGAGACCGTGCCGGGCGGCGGCAGCCAGAGCTTTGCCCAGACCGGCTACAACGTCACCGGCGCGTTCCTCACCTACTGGCAAACGCATGGTGGGTTGGCCCAGCAGGGGCTACCGATCACTCCGGCCTTCTACGAGACCAACCAGGCCGACAGCAAGCGTTACCTAATCCAGTATTTTGAGCGGGCAAGGTTCGAGTACCATCCAGAAGTGGTTGACCCCATTTTTCAAGTGTTGCTCGGCTTGGTTGGTCAGGAGGTCTACCAGCAGCGCAGCAGCGGAGCAGCAACTGCGACCGCGCAGGCGCAAGCCACCGCCACCCCACCAGCTGCCGCTGCTACGACTGCACCGGCTGCAACCGCCGCCCCGCCACCAGCAGCCGCCAGCCCGACCGTCACTGGTGCAGCAGCGGGCTGCAAGTTCACCGTCTATCAAACCTTCCAGTTTGTGATCAAGAACAATCCCGGCTTGATTGAGCGGCTGGGTTGCCCGATTGACCGGGGCTTCGACAACAAGGACACGACTCAGAGTGGCAGCCAAGAGTTCAGCAAAGCCACGCTGGTGCTGCTCGACTCCAACGCAGCCGAGGTTAGGAGCGTCTACGGCATCTTTGGCCGTAGCTTCCGGCGGGCTGGCTATGCTGGGACGGAAGGTGGCAACGATCCGTCTGGTGCAGGGCCGCACTTCAGGGGCGCGGTACGCAACTTGGGTGGAGTCAGCAAGGTTGGCACGGCGGTAAGGGGCGAGGTCTGGGGTGGGGATGGCGCGATCCAGAAGTTTGAGCACGGCATCCTCGGCTATGTCGGCGACCGTTACCAGTTGTGCTACGCCTTCTTCCCCGAAACCGACACCAACCCTGACTACGGCACTGCCTTTGAGTATGCGACTCGCTAATTGCATTTCAGCTAAACCCCAACCTACCGCGAACTCACTTTGCGATAGGCGGGTTGTGGCTGAACCGGCTGTCATGTATAATCATCCAACACTGACGTAGAGGAGAGCGCAAGTGGGACGCAGCAGCACCAAGAAGGGCGCAGCACAGAAGAACGGCAACGGGGCGAACCTCGGCTTTGAGACGACTTTGTGGCAGGCCGCCGACGAACTCAGGAACAACATGGACCCGTCCGAGTACAAGCACATCGTCCTCGGCTTGATCTTCCTCAAGTACGTCTCCGATGCGTTCGAGGAGTTGCAGCAAAAGCTGGTCGCCGATGGTGGCGAGCCTGACGACCCCGACGAGTATTTGGCCGAGAGCATCTTCTGGGTGCCGCAGGTAGCCCGCTGGTCGCACCTCAAGGCCAACGCCCGCCAGCCGCAGATCGGCCAGTTGCTTGACGCGGCAATGGATGCGTTGGAGAAGGAGAACGACCGGCTCAAGGGCGTGTTGCCCAAGAACTACGGCCTCTCCACGCTGGACAAGGGCAAGCTGGGCAGCCTGATCGAGATGTTCAGCAACATTGGCTTGGGCGACCGCGAGAGCCGCAGCAAGGACATCTTGGGCCGCGTCTATGAATACTTCCTCTCCCGCTTTGCCAGTGCCGAGGGCAAGGGTGGCGGCGAGTTCTACACGCCGCAGTCGGTCGTGCGCCTGCTGGTGGCAATGATCGAGCCGTTCAAGGGGCGCGTCTATGATCCTTGCTGTGGGTCGGGCGGTATGTTTGTGCAGTCGGAACGCTTCATGTTGGAGCATGGCGGGCGCAGCAACAACCTCTCAATCTACGGGCAGGAGTCGAACGCCACCACTTGGAAGCTAGGCAACATGAACCTTGCGATCCGGGGCATCGAGGGCAATTTGGGCGAGCAACCCGCCGACAGCTTCCTCAATGACCTGCACAAAGACTTGCGGGCCGACTACGTGCTGGCAAACCCACCCTTCAACATCAGCAAGTGGAGTGGGGAACTGGTGCGCGAGGATGTGCGCTGGAAGTATGGGGTGCCGCCGGTTGGCAACGCCAACTTCGCGTGGGTGCAGCACATCATCCACCACCTTGCTCCGCAGGGGGTGGCGGGCTTCGTGCTGGCGAACGGCAGTATGTCGTCGAACAGCAGCGGCGAGGGCGCGATCCGGCAGCAGATCGTCGAGGGCGACTTGGTGGATTGCATGGTGGCTCTGCCGGGGCAGTTGTTCTACAGCACCCAGATTCCAGTCTGCCTCTGGTTCTTGGCCCGCGACAAGGCCGACTCGCGCTACCGCCAGCGCAAGGGCGAGACGCTGTTTATTGATGCCCGCAA
>JAYUUN010000124.1:0-78011 GCA_043754535.1 Chloroflexota bacterium
ACTGCTGGGGGTGAGCGTCACCGTCGGCGTGCTAGTGGACGTATCTGTGGCGGTCGGCGTGTTCGTCAGGGTTGGCGTGTCCGTGGGGGTGAGCGTCACTGTGGGCGTACTGCTGGGGGTGAGCGTCACCGTGGGCGTGTTTGTGGGAGTGAGAGTTACTGTTGGCGTGCTGGTGGGGGTGAGCGTCACCGTGGGCGTGTTTGTGGGCGTATCTGTTGCGGTCGGCGTACTAGTGGGAGTGAGAGTTACTGTTGGCGTGCTAGTGGACGTATCTGTGGCAGTCGGTGTATCTGTGGCAGTCGGCGTGTTAGTGGGGGTGAGTGTTGCCGTTGGCGTGTCTGTGGGCGTATCTGTGGCAGTCGGCGTGTTCGTCAGGGTTGGGGTGTTCGTTGGGGTGAGCGTCACCGTCGGCGTGCTGGTGGACGTATCTGTGGCAGTCGGCGTATCTGTGGCAGTCGGCGTGCTGGTGGGCGTGTTCGTCACCGTCGGCGTGCTAGTGGGCGTATCTGTGGCAGTCGGCGTACTCGTCAGGGTTGGGGTATTCGTGGGGGTGTTTGTGGGCGTATCTGTGGCAGTGGGCGTATCTGTGGCGGTCGGCGTACTAGTGGGCGTGTTCGTCACTGTGGGCGTGTTCGTGGGAGTGAGAGTTACTGTTGGCGTGCTGGTGGACGTGTCTGTGGCAGTCGGCGTACGCGTTGGGGTGCTAGTGGCGGTCGGCGTGTTCGTTGGTGTATGTGTTGCAGTCAGCGTATTGGTCAGGGTTGGCGTGCTAGTGGGCGTACTCGTCGGAGTTGGCGTGTTCGTGGGGGTGTTCGTGGGGGTTGGCGTGTTCGTGGGGGTGAGAGTTACTGTTGGCGTACGCGTCGGGGTGCTAGTGGCGACAGCGCAGATGTTGGCGGTTGATGCGCTGTTGCGCGGAGCAGGAGCGGCCACGCTAAAGTTGTTGAGATTGTTGTTGGTGTCGGTGCAGCCACCAAGCAGCCGGAAGGCGGCAGTGGTGTTAATGTGGGGAGGGGCGGCACTGGTCTTGACCAACTCTGCGTTGTTGGCATTACTACCGTAGCCTACAAAGTCAACGATGCCAGCCAGCGGGATGAGACTGGGGAAGCAATCATTATCGCTGCCACCACAACCGAGGACGCTGGCGTTGCTGACGAGGGCTATCTTGGCATTGGCAACAAACATATTCACATTCGTGTTGGTGATATCGGCAGTGGGGAGGGCAGAGCCACTACCGCCACCACTAGCCAGCTTGATCAGGAAGTAGCGACCCGGTGCTATAGAACCACTTAGGCCAGTGAAACCTGTGCTACCAGTCTGAAACTGGCTACTCCCCCCAGTGTATTGCAGTGACCAGCCAGAGAGACTGACGGTGGTACTACCACGGTTGAAAAGTTCAACAAAGTCGTTCAGATATTGTGCGCCGCCGTTCCCGCCGCCACCGTAGAACTGGCTGATCACCACGTTGGGGACGGTGTAGCTGAAGTTGGTAGCGGTGGTTGGGTCTGAGTTGGAGCCACTGTTGGCGAAAATCTCTGGGCCACCGCCACTGTTCCAGGCAGCGATGATGTAGCGCACTGTTGTGCCTGGGGGCTGGCCGGGGATCGTCGCGTTAGCAACGTCAACCGTGCCACCGCTGCTGAAGGTGCAGCCATAGTTGGCGACAAGTACCTGCGTGCTACCGCTGCCGCTGCCCAACGTACCGTTCGGCTGCGTGCCATCAGTCGTGTAGTAGACCCGCGCCCGGTCGGTGAAGAACTGGTACTCGATTTTGAAACGCAGAGGGTAGGGCTGGCCGCCAGTAGGGTTAGCGGTGTCCAGGTAGTTGCCGCAGGTGCCACCAGTCAGGTTGAGCGTCTGCTCGTGGTAGACGTAGTTGGCGGTCTCGGCAGAGTCAGCTTTGACCGGGTTGGGGCCGCCCTTGCTGCCGCTCGTGGGGGTAGGCTGGTCGGCGGTAAAGCTGCTGGCAAGCTGGTAAGGCGGCGGGCGCACTGCTGGGGCTGTCCCAGGCTGGCGGGCTGGCGCAAGATGCACCCCAGCGGTGTAGCCTTGTGTGGCTGGCAGCAAGCCCACCCCACTCAACAGCAGCAGGGTGATTACTCCGCTAAGGACGCGATTGCTTCTTCTCATCTTTTTTCTTCTCCCCTGGCTGGCTTTGGTTGATGATCAACACAGATAACTGCGCGCTCATTATAGATCGTCAACCTTACCAAACACCTTACCAAATCGTGCCACTTTAGTGCATCTGATGATCTTCGCTGCAAACGTAACAGCCCAGTGGCAAAAAGAAGGGGCTGCACCTTCGCAGGTACAGCCTTAGGCAGAGCGGATCAGCCCGCCCCTACGCAGCTATCATATGCTAACAGGGTTGCGCCATCGTCCAGCAGCAGCAGTTGGCGGCGCAACAAGGCTACTGGTGGGCTACCGAAGGATAGTAGCTTGTTGTGGAACTGCTTGAGGCTGAACTCTACGCCGTCAAGCTCCTGCTCGGCCCTGTAGTCCTCACGCAGCTTGAGGATTTGCAGCTTGCCGAGGGTGTAGGCAAAGTAGCCAGGGTCGAAGGTGCCACGCCGAGCCTCCGACGCGCCACTCTCATGCTCCATGAACGCGTCATTGATGAAGCGGTCGGTTGCCTCCTCCACTGTCATGCCCTGGGTGTGCATCCTGATCGAGCAGACAAAGCGCACGTTGCGGACGAGGGCTTCCAACAGTTGGGCGATCTCGGCTACCACCTGGTCTTTGCCATAACCCGCCTCAACCAGCATCTGCTCACAATAGTGCGCCCAGCCTTCTATGAAGGCGTAGTTGAAGATACTCTTGGCCGCATTGCTGGGGGCGTTCTGCATATGCAAGAACTGGACGTAGTGGCCGGGGTAGGCCTCGTGGATCGAAATGTCTTCCAGGATGGGGTAAGCGAACTGCGACAGCCACTCCTCCTTCTTCTCCTCTGGCAGGTCGGCAGCAGGGCGGGTGATGTAGTAGTAAGCCTGGGTTGCCACCGCCTCGAAGGGGCCGGGCGTGTCCATCGAAGCGAAGCTCCACGAGTGGAAGGCAGGGGTCTCCTCGACCACGCAGCGCACCTCAGAGGGGATGGTGATCAGGTCGTGCTGCACGATATACTTGCGGATCGCTTCCAACGTCTGCTGCCCATCCTCGATCAGCGACTCGCTGGTGGGTCGGTTCTTCGCCAGCTCCTTGATCGCGGCAGGGACGCTGAGGCCGGGCATCTTTTGGGCAACCAGTTCTTGCAGGCGGCTCTTGTTCTTTTGCAGGTTCTCCTCGCCAACGCGCAGCATATCGGCCAGTGGAATGTCCAGCAACTCCTGACGGCGCACCAGTTGGCGGTAGCGGTCAGCACCGAGGGCGAAGTCGGTGCTGGCGGTGGCCTGCTTGCCCTTGAGCCACTCAACCAGCCGCTCCAGGCGGGCGCGGAGCTGGGCGGCCACCTCATGGGCCTCCTCAATCAGCGCGGTATTGCCCACTGGCTTGATCGCCTGGAAGAACTCGCCGTCCTCTGCATAGTAGGTGAGATAGCCACCGTAGACCAGCAAGGCGACCTGAAGCAGGGAGGCGGATAGCTGCTCGTCCAGGTTGGCCTCAGCGTGATCAAGGTTGGCTTGGCCCGCCCTCAGGTACTCAAGGGCCAGGCGCACACGGGCTTGCAGGGGGGCATAGTCGCGCTTGAGGTAGCTGCTTACGTCGAAGGTATCGTAGGCAATGGGCGACTCCTCGTAGGTGCGCTGCTCGGTCAGGCGGAACAGTTCGAACTCTGCATCGTAGCGCACCAGGTCAAAATCGAAGCTCTCAGCCCCGGCGTGCAGGTGGTCACGGTTGATCGACTCGATGGTGGAGAGGAAGCCGCCCAACTCTGCTATGCGCCGATCCAGCGACTCGCGGCTGAAGTCGGGAGCCTTGCCGTCGTACTGGTGCAAACCGAGGTAGGTTGCGCCGCTTGGATAGAAGGCATAGGCGCGCTCGATATAGTCGGCGACCAGTAGGCGGGCGCGGGGCGCATCGTCGCTGCCAGGGTCGCCCTTCGCAGTGCGGTCATGGTAGATCGGGTCGCCATCATCATCGTACAGCGGTTCGCCATACTGATCAACTGCGTCAGCAAGATTGACTTCGGCTTGCTGGTTGCCGCCCTCGGTGTTGTCCATCTCGGCGGCCACATCTTCGGTGCTAGCCTCAGTGTCGTTGATGTGCCGCTGGTGCTTCTCGTCGCTCATGGTTGCTCCTTTATCTAGATAAGAGTTTGATCCAAGTATCATATCACATTACGTGCCAACCCATACCTGTTCACCAAGTCTGCGGGTCGCGTACCTTGCCGATGAAGGTGTCCAGCGGGTCGTAGCTAGTGATCAGTTCGCGGCGCACGGTGTAAAGCGGCACTTGCGGGTCAGTCGGGTCTTTCAGTTGGAAGGCCATCTTCAGGCCATACTCGCGCACCTTGTCCACTACATGACGATCCCAGGCACCAAAGGGATAGGCAAAGTAGGATATCTTGTGGCCGACAATCTCCTCCAACTCCTTGAGGCCACCCGCAATCTCAGTTGCCAGTTGCTCGTCGGTCTGGGTGGGCAGGTTCTGGTGCGAGTAGGTATGCGCGCAGATGTAGTGGCCTGCCTTGTCCAGCCCCCGCACCTGCTCTTTGGTCAAGAAGCCATCCTTGTCCAGTGGGATGGTCATGATGAACCAGGCGGCCTTGATGCCGTACTTGTTCAGCACGGGTAGGCCGTTGTCATAGGCAGTTGCATAGCCGTCGTCAATGGTGATCAGCACAGCCTGGGCTGGGGGGGTGTAGGCAAGGTCAGTGTAGTAGCGGTACACATCGTCTGGGCTGAGGAAGCTGTACTTGTTGTCCACCAGCCACTTGATTTGAGCCTCAAACTGCGAGATGGTAGCGACCATCTCCCGCGTCCCCTCGTTGTCATCACTGTTGACTGGGCGGATGCGGTGGTAGCAGATCACTGGCAGGTCAGGCCGATTGGCAAGGGCAACTGAGGTCGCTTCGGCGGCTGCTCCACTCGCGCCAGGTGTGCTTGTGGACGGCAATGGACTGGTTGTCGCTGGCACAGCAGTAGCTGTTGCTGGGGCAGCAGTGGCCGTTGGTGGTAGCGGACTGATCGTTGGTAGGGCAGCGGTGGCCGTAGCTGGGGCAGCAGTGACGGTCGCTGGGGCAGCCTGGGCGAGGGCGGTGGACGAGTTGGCGGATGCAACCGCAGGAGGGGTAGCGGTGGCAGTGCTATTGTCGCAGGCGGCCAGTAGCCCCGCAGTGAGTGTAGCCCCAGCTACGACCAGGCTAGCCCGCAGGAAGCGGCGGCGGCTAACAGCGGCTTCGCAACCGCAATCTTCGGCGTGGATCGGCTTCTCAGACATCGAAATCTGTTCCCTGACCTTCCTAATGTAGTGAGTAGCGGGGTTGGCTGGGCAGAAGCACTCAGCAACGGCCTTATTCTACCACGCCCAGCCCGCTACTGTCCAGCCAAAAGCGCAGCTGGGCAGGGCGGCACCAAACTTTACGAAAGTGCTAGATGACCGAAAATTGGTCTGATTTGGTGAGCTGTTTGGTAAGGTTGCTCTGCTACAATAGCCTTGACGCGCAGGCAGAGCTAGCTGGCCTGCGCACCTGACCGCTAGCTCTACTGCTGCTAGCCATCAGTTTACATCTGACTAAGAGAACCTTGTGCAAGGAGCAATGACCACGACCGCTATCCCAGCAGTGCAACCGCTGCCTGACGACGCGGAACTCCCGATCCAGGCTGGTGAACCTGACGCTGACTTGACTCGCGCCGCCGACAATAGCGACCATGCTTTTGACCCACCGCCAGCGACTACCAGGACGCAGACCAGAGCGACGAGGATTCACCGCCCGCCAACCAGCCGTCAGAACCAGGCACTCCCCACGAACAGCCTGGTCGCTGAACCTGGCGCAAGGCTACCCACCAGTCGGCTACAGTGCAGGTTAGCGCAAAAGATGGTAAGATACAAGCGAACCAGCACGGGCCGGGGCGAAACCCGCGCTAGCGAGTCGTGGTGCTGGCCGAAGGGGACGCTTGGGCATACCTGATCTGCAACTGATCGCTTTCAGCCCGCTCCTAGTCCTGCTTGGAGGGGCGGGGCTGGTCTGGCTGACGGGGCTGGGGGAGCGCACTGCTGGCTGGGGTGGCTGGCTGGCGGGGCTGGCGGTGGCGGTGGCAGCCCTGGCCCTGGTGCAGAGTGAGCAGCGGCTAGCCGTTGAGTGGCTGCGCCTGCCAGGGGGCAACCTCAGCCTGGTACTGGCGGGCGACGGCCTCAGCCGCCTGTTCAGCCTGGCGACGCTTGCGCTGGCCGGGCTGCTGCTGCTGGCCCACGCCAACACCCCGCTAACCGAGCAGCAGCCCAGCAGTGGCGGTGAGCGGGGGGTGATCTTTGGGCTGCTGTTGCTGGCAGGGTTGCTGCTCTACTATGCGGCGGCTAGTTGGCTGACCCTGGTCTTCGGCTGGGCGGTCAGCGGGGCCGCTGCGTGGCTGGTATTCGTTGCGGACGGAGCTGCGGGCGAAGGGCGTGGGCGCGTGCTGGGGGCCAGCTTCGGCGGCCTAACCTTGCTTGGCATCGCGGTCTACCTGGTACGGCTCAACCTGACTGGTGAGTTTAGCGGACTGGCTGCTGCTGTCTTCGCCAACCCCGTCGTCCTCAGCTTGTTGCTGCTGGCCCTGGTCGGCGGCCTCAGCCTGTTCCCCCTCTACTGGCTCAGTTCGGGCGAGAGCGAGCAGGAAGCGGGCTGGCGTGGGCGGGGCCTCGTGCTAGCCATCACCTGCGGCCTGCCAGAGGTATACTTGCTGCTGCGGGTGGAGCGGCTGGCGGGCGGGTCGCTACCCGATTGGTGGTACGGCTGGTTGGCCGCATTGGGTGGGCTGAACGCGATCCTGGCAGCAGTCTTCGCCTTGCGTGGTCGCTCGGCAGCAGCGATCTTCGATGGGCTGGTGGTGGCGGGCAACGGGCTGGCGGTTTTTGCCTTCGCCCTGCACAGCGACGCTGCGACGCTGGCCGCCCTCGCGCTCATCTTCGCCTTTGCCCTCGGTCGAGCTACACTAGCGGCTGGCATGAGCCAGCGACTACTCGCACCGGTGGGGGCGTTGAGCCTGGCAGCCCTACCCCCCTTCGCTGCCGCCCCTGCCTTCTGGCTGCTCTGCATCGAGTGCCTGCGCGTCAACAGTCTGCTGCTCTGGTTGCCACTCGGCTGGCTGCTACTAACCCTCTTTGCCAGCGTCGCACTGGTGGTCGAGGCGCGGAGTGGTGGCGGCGGACTGGCGATTTGGCTGGCTGGTGGTCTGCTTAGCCTGGCTAGCCTGGCAGCAGGCGGCCTGGGCGACCTCGCACTGACCTACCTGGCCCAGGCGGCGGGCTTGCGCCTGCCAACCCTCGCGTTGCCGCAGTGGTCGGCGGCTGGTTATGGGCTGGGGCTGCTGTTCCTCGTCACCATTGGGCTGGCGGCTCGAAGGCGGGGGGTAGTGGCGGCTGGCGAACGGCTGACTGCGCCCGACGTGATTGCTCCAGTTGGCGAGTACCTGCGCTTCGCCGACTGGCTGCACCCCCGTGCCTGGGGTGGAGCAGCTACTAACCTACTGCGCTATGTAGCAGGGCTGCTGGGCAATGCCAACAACGCGGTCGAGGGCCGCTACTACTTGCTAGCGACGGCCCTGCTCCTTTTGGTCGCACTGTTGGTGATCAGCAGGTGAGCTGCCCATTTGTGATCCCACCAGCTAGCTACTACCGCCCTCGCGCTGCCAGCCGCTATGCTGTACAGCGCAGAAGAAGACGTGGGGCCTAAGCAACACGGCTGGCAGCGCGGGGCGGTGGCTTCAGCTTGCCAGAGGAGTTGGTGTATACTACAGGCTGCGCTGGCAAGCGAATGAGGGTTTATACTGAAGGCAAGGGGAAGGCAGGCTGATGATTGATTTGGCGGCGATTGGCATACCAGGGGGCATAATCCTGACTGGCGTGCTGCTGGTGCTGCTGCGCGACTGGCGGTTCACTGTGCCTGCGCTGCTGGCTCAGTACCTGTTGGTTGGGCTGCTGGTTGGCGGCAGCGTCCCAGCAGACACACGGCTGCTGGGCTTCGACCTCAGCAGCAGCACCCTCTTGCAGGTCGTCACCGGCCTGACGGTAGCTGGGTTGTTCGCCACTACCAGCCTGCGCCTGGAGAGAGCGCGAGGCATAGTCAGCGACTACGAGGCAGAGTTGGACGATTTCGCGCTGGCGGCCCTGCGGCGGCGGCAACGGCTGGCGGTGCGGACAGCAGCGGAGAACACTTCGCGCCGGGCCGTCGTCCTCGACTACCTGCTACCTGGTACTGCGCTGCTGATCAGCGGCATTGCGGCCTACGCGCTCAGTGCAGCTTACCCGGTCAGCGTACGTGGAGAGGGGCTGGTCAACTTCAGCTTCTACTGGGTGATCCTCTGCGGCGTGTTCGTGCTGGTACTGGCGCGGGACATCATCAAGCTCAGTGAGGGCTTGTTGGTCACGCTCAACGGCCTCAGCCTGCTGTTGGCAGCGTTGGCGACACGGGGAGGTCTGTTGGTAGAGGGCTTGACGGCAGCCATCACCATCGGGCTGGCGGCGGCTCTCAGCTACCTGTGGGTGGCTATGTATGAGCGGCGACGCAGTCTCAGCCTGGAAGTACTACGTGATGAGTAGCCTCCTGCTAGCTCTCATCTTTGCGCCAGCTATCGGGGCTGCGGTCGCCTTCATCCTCCGTGGACGGCAACTGCTGGCGGTGGCAACCGCCGTGCTGACTATCGGTGCGCAGGGGGCTTTGCTGGCCTTCACCCCCGACGGCAGGGGGGGGCTGCTCGGCCTCGACTTGCAGCTTGGTTCGCTAGAACGGCTCTACCTTGCATTCGCGCTGGTGCCGCTGCTGACCGCGATCCTCTACCATGCACGGGTGGCAGAGGAGAGCAACGCGCTAGTGACGACCGCACTGGCGGTGAACAGCGGCGCGAGCCTGGTTGCCCTCAGCCAGAACCCCTACGCCAGCGCGATCAGCCTGCTGGCTAGTAGTCTCGTCCTCTCGCTCGGCCTGGTGGCGGTCAGCAATAGGAGGGCTGGGGAGGCGGTGACGACGCTGCTGCCAGTGCGCCCCTTCGCGGCGGCCCTGCGCTACCTCAGCCTGGCAACGCTTGCCAGTGTATTGCTGGGGGTGGCCCTAATCCTGGCTGACTACTATCGGCTCAACCCTGACCAACGTGGGCTGCTCAAGGCGGCCTTTGCCTTCCTGGTCTGCGGCCTGGCCCTGCGCCTGGGCGTGGTACCATTCCACTACTGGCTAGCCACCCTGTTCGACCCCGGTCGGGGCAGCGGGCTGACAGGGTTGCTGGCGGTCGGTAGCCTCTCTGGGGCTGCGGTGCTGTTCGCGGCCCACACCCTGGCGGGGCTACCACCGCTGCTCTTGCAGAACGACCTCGCCCGCCTCGCTACCCAGGGGTTGGGCATGGGCGGGGCGATCCTGGGGGCGACCCTGGCCTATGCTGGAGCAGAGCGACGAACCCGTATCCTCGCCTACCTCTACGTGGCTGATGCAGGGGTGGTGCTATTTGGCCTCGGCAGCGGCACCGCCCTCGGCCTGAGTGGGGCGTTGATGACTGCCTTCGGCTATAGCCTGAGCGTGCCGCTCTTTCTGGTCAGCCTCAACCTGGTGGAGGCTGGTGCTAGTGCGCTGGTGGTGAGGGCCGGGCTGGTGGTGGCGGGCCTGTCGTTGGTCGGCTTCGTGCCGCTCTACGGCTTCGCCGCCCGCTATCAGTTGTATGCAGCGGCAGCGCAGCTTGGTTGGGGTTGGCTGGCAGCCCTACTGCTCGCCAGCCTGCTGATGCTAGCAGCGGTTGCCCGCCACTTCACCCCCTTGCTGTTTGCTACTGCCACGACGAGCAGCACGGGCCAAGCAGCAAGTGACTTGCGGCCCGACCTCAGCGTAACTCTGCTGCTGCTGGTGCTGCTGGCGAGTAGCATCGCGCTCGGCCTCTACCCAGCCCCGCTGACTGGGGTAATCGGCCAGTGGGTGCGGGGATTGGGCTGGCTGCTCTGAGGCTAGAGCTTCTCGGCAAACCAACCCGCCATCAGGCCCAGCCACTCAACCTGGTGGCGGGGCTGACCGCGCCGAAAGAGCGCGTGCGGCTCGTTGGGGAAGCGCACGAACTCCACGTCCTTGCGTAGGTACTTGAGGGCGGTGTACATCTGCTCGGCCTGCTCCATCATGCAGCGGTAGTCCACCTCGCCGTGCAGGATCAGCAGAGGAGTCTCTACCTTCCGCACGTGCATAAGCGGCGACCGTTCCAGGTAGAGGGCGGTTTCGTCGAAGGGCGGGTTGCCGAACTCCATGTCGTCGAACAGTGCGCCAGTATCGCACGTCCCCCAGTCGCTCATCATATTGCTCAGGCTGGCCTGGGTCACGGCGGCCTTGAAGCGCGTAGTCTGGCCGACGATCCAGTTGGTCATATAGCCACCGTAGCTATAGCCAGTCACGCCCAGGCGGCTGCTATCCACGTAGGGTAGGGTGCAGGCGTAGTCCACCCCGGCCATCAGGTCGCGGTAGTCGCCGCCGCCCCAGTCTTTGAGGCAGCCTCGGGCGAAGTCCTCACCATAGCTGGTGCTGCCACGACAGTTGAGGTAGACGACGACGTACTCGCGGCCCGCTAGCACGTGGTTGAGCAGCGTCCAGCCGTCGCCGAAGCTAGATTGCGGGCCGCCGTGTATCTGCAAGACGAGAGGATACTGCTTGCCCGCATCGAAGCCCGCAGGCTTGTGCAGCCAACCATCGATCTGCAAGCCCTCATTCTCCACCGTGAACTTCTCTGCCGTGCCTAGCGCAAGCTCAGAGAGCAGCTTGCCGTTGAGGTCGGTCAGCCGCCGCCGGTTGGTGCCGTCCAGGGCGCAGGCGTAGAGGTCGGAGGGGATGAAGGTCTGGCTCATAGTGTAGACTAGCTGCCCATCGCCCAGCAGGTCAAAGCCCGTCATGCGGAAGTTGTCGCCGTTGACCAGCCGAGTCACGTTGCTGCCCGCTTCTGGCCCAGTGCCACTGCTGGTTGCGCCAGCAGCACCTTCACCACTGGTGGGCGGAGCAAGAGGAACGCTAAAGATGCTGCTGTTGCCCCGGTCGCCCGCGAAGAAGTAGAGCTGGCTGCCGTCCGCACTGAAGCGGTGGTCGCCGTTAGTCGCCAGTACTCCCTCCGCTGCGACCGAGCGCGCAAAGTCTGCCATGAGGCAGCGGCCCTCCTGCTGCTCTCGCGCAGGGTCGAGCGCGTACAGGCGCACTGGCTTACAGCCTGCATGGTCGTTAGGGTCGAGGTGGCCCGCATAGACGATCACGCTACCGTCTGGGCTGAAGGCAGGCGCACTAGCTGGCCCCTGGCTGCGCGTAAGCTGGCGTGGCACTGGGAAGCTGCCTGTAGCCTCCCCACTGGCGGGGGGCAAGGTGGCAGTACTGGTCTCCACCACAAAGATGTCGTTGATGCTAATGTTGTAGTCACGCTCTGGGCTGCGGCTGCTGCTGAAGGCGAGCAGGCTGCCGTCGGGCGACCAGCAGAGTTCGCTATCGTCCCAGTTGCCACTGGTAAGCTGGCGAGTGGTGTCGCGGGGGTCGCGCTCCTGGGCCTGCTTCAGCTTCGGGTTTAGCTTCTCGTCCTTCTTAGCTCCTCCCTGATCAGCGTCCTCGTCCTTCTTCTTCGGCTTGCTGCCGAGGTCGAAGGCGGCCAGAATATCCTCCATGTCGGTGGCGGGTATTGGCACATCTGCAAGGAAGATGTGGCTGCGCTTGGTGTCGTAGAAGCCAGTGCCATCGAACTTGTAGTGCAGGCGGCTGATCACCAGCGGCTTGTTCTCCTCGCTCTTATCGTACTCGCTGCTGTCGGTTTCGCCCTCGGCTGGCTTTGCGCTGCTGCGCTGCTCACTACTGTCGCCGTCGCTAGGGGTGGGTGCGTCTACCCCCTTCGCCTCCTCAGCCGCGCTCGGCAATTCGGCTTCGGGCTGGCCGGGGGCGCGGGTGGCGCGGATGCCCATTTTGCGGATGCGCTCCTCGTAGCCAACCAACTCTGCGTCCTCCACTTCGCTGACCAGGGCGATGCGGGTGCCATCCGGCGACCACTCGAAGCTGCTCACCCCCTCGCGCAGGTAGGTTAGCTGGCGCGCCTCGCTGCCGTCCATCTCTAGCAACCAAACCTGCGGCTTGCCACCGCCTGCCACTGCATCACGTTCGCCCTCCTTGCCCCGGTCGGAGAGGAAAGTCAGGCGACCCGCCAGCGACCAGCGTGGCTGGCTGTCGCTGCTGGGGCCAGAGGTCAGCCGCCGCACATTGTTGCCGTCCAGGCTAGCCGCCCAGATGTTGCTGCGGTAGCGGTTCTCGCCGCGGTCAACCACACGCAGGGTAAAGGCCACCCACTTGCCGTCGGGTGACACGCGGGGGTCGCCAGCCGTTCGCAGGCGGTAGACATCTTCGGGGGCGAAAGGTCGCTTTGGGTTGCTTGCCATTTTATCTCCAGGTGATCAGTGGATGGCCGCTGGCTGAGGTCTGCTATGCCCCAGCAACCGACCGGAGCTACAAGCCTCTAAAGGTGGGTGTCGAACCAGCCCGCAATCCGTTCAAGGTTCTCGATGCGGTGGCGTGGCTGGCCGCCGCGGTTGAGGCCGTGCGACTCGTTGGGGAAGCGCACCATCTGCGTCTCCACCCCGCGTAGCTTCAGCCCAGCAAACAGTTGCTCGGCCTGCTCGATCATGCAGCGGTAGTCCTGTTCGCTGTGGATGATCAGGGTCGGGGTCTTCATCTGCTTGAGATAGCTGATCGGTGAGTGATCCAGATACCACTTGAGCGTGGTCGGGTCATCCCAGGGGTGGCCGGGCAGTTCGTACATACCAAAGAAGATGCCAGCGTCGCTCGTCCCCCAGAAGCTCAGCAGGTTGGAGATGCAGCGTTGGGTGACGGCGGCCTTGAAGCGGTCGGTGTGACCAATGATCCAGTTGGTCATGTAGCCGCCGTAGCTGCCGCCGGTCACACCCATGCGCGCCGTGTCCACGTAGCCCTGGGCCACCACTGCGTCCACCAGGGCCATCAAGTCGTCGTAGTCCACGCCTCCCCAGTCGCCCCGGATCGCATTGGCGAAATCCTCGCCGTAACTCTGGCTGCCACGCGGGTTGCTGTAGAGGACAACGTAGCCCCGCGCCGCCAGCAGTTGGAACTCGTGCATATACTCCATCCCATATGCACTGTGTGGGCCGCCATGTATCTCAAGGATGAGAGGGTATTGCTTGCTTGCATCGAAGTCGGCAGGCTTGAGTAGCCAGCCCTGCACTGTAACCCCATCGCGCTGCAAGGTGATCTCCTCTGGTTCGCTCAACTGCACCTCGGCAAGGAGAGGGGCGTTGACCTCGGTCAGCCGCCGCTGGCCGCTACCATCGGCGTTGAGCAGGTAGAGATCATTGGGGCTGAGAGCATTACTGCCCACATAGACCAACTGCTGCTGGCCTGGGCCGAAGCTGTAGGACAGCAGCGAAGGTGTGCCGCTACTCAAGCGAGTGATCGGCAAGCCAGCCTCCGGGTGGCTGTAGCTGTTGCCAGCCACGCCCGCAGTTGGCGCATCCTTCGCCAGGTCGAGGCGGAACAGATAGTTTGCGCCCCGGTCGCTGGCGGTAAAGTAGATACTCTGGCCGTCGAGCGACCAGATCGGCGACTCATCGCCTACCCCTTCGCGCATATCGGTGCCAACCTGGTGGCCGAGGCTGCGCTTGAAGCCCTCATTAAGGCAACGCACGCTCGTGGCACCAACCTCCACATCCAGCAACCAGAGCTTGTTGTCGAAGCCACCGCCCATCTCGCCCTGGTGGGCGTGACCGACGTAGGCGATCTGCTTGCCGTCGGGCGACCAGGCTGGCTCGCCGCTCGGCCCCACGCCGGGGCTAAGCTGGCGCGGCTCGGCAAACACGTCTCCAGCAGCCAGTTGGCTGGGGATGAGGAAGATGTCGAGCGCAGAGGTGAGATCGCGGTCGGGCAGGCGGTTGGAGCAGAAGGCCAGCCACTTGCCGTCGGGCGACCAACTGGGGCTGAACTCGTTGTAGTCACCGCCGCTAAGCTGGCGGGCGGTGTCACGAAGGTCACGCTCCTTGACCAACGCCTCCTCCTCCTTCTTCTCGTCCTTCTTGCGCGGCATCGTTGCCAGATCATGCTCGGCCAACGTGCTGGCGAAACCATAAAGGTCGCTGGCTGCTGGCACGTCAATCACAAAGAGGTGGACGCGCTCCGAGCCAACGTAGCCTCCACCGTCCTCTTTGTAGCTGAGGCGGCTGATCACCCGCGGGCGGTTCTCGTCGTTCTTCTCCTCATTGACTGCGCTCTCGTGGGCTGGCTCCGGCGACCGGAGCGGGCTGCCGAACTCCTCGCTGCCACCCTCCTCGTCGCTCATCCCTGCACCAGCGTTGCTCTTTTCCGCTCCCTGGGCGGCAAGTTCGGCGGCATCGGGCGCGCCAATGCGAGCCAGTTTACCAGCCCCCATGTCGCGGTCACGCCTGGCCTCGGCCAGCACGCTTGGCTCATCCACCGCTGCTACAAAGCAGATGCGCTGGCTGTCGGGCGACCAGACGAACTCGGCCACCCCCAGGCACATGAAGGTAAGCTGGCGCGCCTCACCAAATCCGTCAGCGGGCAGCAGCCAGAGTTGCGGCTTGCCACCGCCTGCGCTCTCCTGCTGCGGGCCAGCCTCACCCCGGTCGGAGAGGAAAGCCAACCAGCGACCGTCAGGCGACCAGCGCGGGCGACCATCGTTCTTCGGCCCACCCGTGACCTGCTGCTCCGTGCCGCCGTCGAGTGGCAACTGCCAGATCGTCGAGCGGTAGCGGTTGTCGGCCCGATCTACGGTGCTAAGCACAAAAGCGGCCCGCTTGCCGTCGGGCGAAACCTGGGGGTCGCGCAGGAAGCGTAGCTTGTAGAGGTCGTGGCTGGTGATCTTGCGCTGTGTGGCCTGGGTAGTCTGCGGTTCGGTTGCGGTCGTCGGCATCGTCGCCCTCCAAAGTAGCCATAAGTCAAAGTTGTTTGCTAAAGTCGCTTGCGCGCCCATTATACAACCATCGGGCCGTCAAGTCCAGTATAGCAGAGGGTGGCGGAGAAGACGGTGCGTCCCCACTTGTAACCAGGGTCGCAATTAGCGTGTTCCATCTCCGGGGTTGGCTAGCAAGCAACGTGTCTGCACCTTACCAGTCACCTTACCAACATCGTACTAGCCTAGCTAAAAGTTTGCTCGTTTCTTGTCAGAGACGGCAGAGATGTGCTAAAATAGCCCGGCTACCGCGCTCCAGGAGGGTAGTTTTCGCCATATTCCTTGCAATCATCATTCGTCAGTCGCGCTCAGGAAGGTAGTGAAGATGTCCGTACCCTACAACGGGCCTGAAGATCAGGCAGCAGAGGCGGCCAGCCAGCAATGGTCGGTGCCAGAGGGTCAGCCAGCAGCAGTAGAGCCGCAGGCCGAAGCCGCGCATGAGGCCGCTCTGGCAAAGGAGAGCGCAGAGGTCGCTGCCCGCGCCACTACCGAGGCCGAAGCGGACGAGCCAATCCCTGCCGAGCAGTACGTGGCGGCCAGCACCCCCCTGCCGGTTATCGCTCCCATCCGCTCTGCCCGCCCCCGCCGCGAGAGCCAGCCGCGTGACTGGCGGATGATCGGTTTGCTCAGTCTGCTGCTGCTGCTAGCTGCCTTCTTTCGCTTCAGCGGCATGGATTGGGACAACGGCAACCACCGCCACCCCGACGAGCGGTTCGTCGCTGCCGACATCATCTACCGGATCAGTTGGAACCTCCCCTTCGACTTCAAGGTGGTCGGCAAGGATGGGGCGGAGGTGCCGAAGGATGGGCTGACCATCTGGAACATCCCCCCTGGCGATAAGGTGCTGAACACCACAGGGCAGGAGGTTAGCGCACCCTGGGGCATCCTTGCCGACGTGGACAACAGCCCGATCAGCACCCGCCACCGCGTGCCGGACGGGGGGGCAGGGGGAGTACGCCCCAGCTTCAACGACTTCTCCTACGGTAGCCTGCCGCTCTACCTGACTAAGGTGCTGCATGGGCCGGTTACGGGGCTGTTCAACGTCCTCAGCCCAGTGCTAGGCAAGGGCTGGAAGGAGATAGATGGGGCGGACAACAATGATGCACGCTACTTCCTGGTTGGTCGCTTCCTCAGCAGCCTGGCCGACCTCGGCACCGTGCTGCTCGTCTTCCTGATCGGGCGGCGCATCTACGGCAAGTGGGCGGGCCTGTTCGCCGCCGCCCTGATCGCTTTCAGCGTGACCAACATTCAGCTAGCCCACTTCATCACCACCGACTCGTTCGTCACCTTCTTCGTTACCCTGACCATCTACTTCGCGGTGCGGATCATGCAGCAGGGGGGTTGGGGGTCGGCGATCCTGGCGGGCCTGGCCCTTGGCTTTGCTATGGCAACCAAGATCACGATTGTGCCACTAGCGATTGTGATCGTCGTTGCCTACGCCCTGCGGGCTATCTACGCCAACCGTAGCCGCCAACTAGGGGCTGTCTACGACGACCCGATTGGCCTGCGTCCCGCCAGCCCCTTCGAGCGCGACCACCGGGTTAGCGTGTTCGTCCACTCACTGCCCCGCTTGATCGCCAGTGTGGTCTTCACCCTGGTCGGCTTCGAGATCGGCGAACCCTACGCCCTGTTCCGCTTGCGCGAGTACCTGGGCATTGTCGGCTACCAAAACAACATCATGCGCGGCCTGACCGACGTACCATACACGCGCCAGTACATCGGTACCAACATCTTCTACCACCCTGGCAACCTCTACCTGTGGGGCTTCGGGGTGATCGCGGGTACGGTAGTGTTTGCTGCGCTCGTCTTCATGCTGATCCGCTTCGCCTTTGACTTCGCGGGTATCTTCGAGTTGCTCTACAACCAGGCACGGCGGCTGGCCCAGCGCGGGGCTGCTAGCCTGGCGATTGCGGTGGGCGGGGCGGTGCTGGCCCTGGTCGCCCTCTACTTCGCCATGCGGATACTGCTCAGCCTGTTCGCGCCAACCTTGCAGACCCTGGTTGGCGGCAGTGGTGACCCGAATGACATCTTCAAGTACGGCATTGCTGGGCTGATCGGGCTGATCGGCTTCAGCCTGCTGATCCTCAGCCTGCACTACATCACACCAGGGGAGATGCTGCTCTTTAGCGCAGGTATCCCCTATGCCGCCCTGATCCTCTCGCTTGAGGCAAAGTGGATGCGCTATACTTTGCCGCTGGTGCCGATCCTCGCGCTGCTTACCGCTGGGGCGTTGTGCATCGTCTACCGCTGGGCGCGGCAGCGTTGGCCGCAGGCCCAGGGCCGCTTCCGCGTCACCCGCGTCGTGCAGGCGGTGGGCATGATCGCAGTGGTCGGTGGCTTCCTCTGGGCGGTCGCCTACAACGCGATCTACACCACCGACCACACCTCGGTAGACGCTACCAACTGGGCCAACCGCAACATCCCTGCGGGCGCAGTAGTGGCGAAGGACGGCGCAAACTGGGAGGAAGGATTCCCAGTTGGTTCAGGTGTCAAGGGGCCAGCCAGTCGCTTCAGCATGACCGACATCGAAGGTCACGGCATGGATATGCCCGGCCCTCAGGCCTTGCAGGCCTACAAGGACAAGCTAAAGAGCATTGACTACATCGTAATTGTCAGCAACCGCTTCTACGGCACCCTCTACAAGATGCCCTGGCGTTACCCAGTGGCGACCCGCTACTATGAGTTGCTGCTCAGTGGCAAGCTCGGCTTCGAGATGGTGCATGATGCCAGGAGCTTCCCCCGCATCTTCGGCTTCGAGATCGACGATAGCCACGCCGACGAGAGCTTTACCGTTTACGATCACCCGCGCACGATGATCTTCAAGAAGACGCGGGAGTTGGCAGATGAGGATTACGCGGTGCTGTTTGGCAATGTTGTGGATCGCCCGGTTTCGCAGGCGCGCTACAACCCACCGGTGCCACCCTACACGATCAACGGCAACGTGCCGGTTGACAAGCTGATGAAGCTGGACATCGAGCCATCGAAGGCTCCGGTGGTAGACGACTACGCCTGGAACACAACCGCCAACGACAACCAGATCGTGGCGATCATCCTCTGGCTGCTGGCGATCTACCTGCTCGGCTTCCTGGCCCAGCCGCTCACCTGGGGGATGTTCCGCTGGCTGCCAGACCGCGGCTACATCTTTAGCAAAGTAGTAGCCCTGGTGCTGGTCGCCTTCTTCGCCTGGCTACTGGCTAGCCTGCACATTGCGATGTTCAGCGTGTGGACGATCCTCGGCTGCGTGGTCTTGCTCAGCCTGCTCAGTGGCTACGTCTGGCGCAGCAAGCGGGAGCAGATGGTCGCCTGGTTTAGGGCAAGCTGGAAGCTAGTGCTGGCGGTGGAGTTGGTCTTCATCCTTTCCTTCTTCTTCCAGTTGTGGCTGCGTAGCCTCAATCCTGACCTCTGGGGGCCAACCTACGGTGGCGAACGCCCGATGGAGTTTAGCTACCTCAACTCGGTGCTGCGCGCCCCCTGGATGCCGCCTGGCAATGCCTTTTTCGGCGGCAACATGATCAACTACTACTACTACGGCTACGTGATACTGGCGGTGCCAATCAAGTTGACCGGCATTATCCCCACCATCGCCTTCAACCTCAGCATGGCCCTCGTCTTTGCCCTGATCGCAGCGGGTGTGGCTAGCGTCGTCTACAACCTGATCGCCTTCAGCCGCCAGCGGCGGGAGCAAACGGAGCAGCCTTACAACACGGCGGGCGGCTTCAACGGTACTGCCATGCGCTACGGGGTGCTGGCAACCTTCCTCACCCTATACATCGGCAACATATTTGGCGGCCTGATTGCCCTCTACAACCGCGTTGGCTTTGTCGGTGACACGGTCCTGCCCTGGTTCTACAATCTCGGCCTAGAACCCTCGCGGGTGACTGAGGCGATCCAGGGTGGCTACAACTTCTTTACTACCACCCGCATCTACGCCCACGGTGGTTATATGATCCAGGAGTTCCCCTACTGGAGCTTCCTCTATGGCGACCTGCACCCCCATATGATGGTCATCCCTTTCGCCCTGCTCGCGGGGGTATTCGCCCTCAACTTCGCCTTTGACACAAAGGGGACAGAGCGATGGCTGACCTACGAGCAGCCGAGCGGTCGCTGGCCGCAACGCCTCACCAACTTCTTCCAGCGGTCTGGCACGCTCTGGAGCGACAACTTCGCCCTCGGCCTGCTCACCCTACTCACGGCGGCGATCAACCTCGGCAGCCTGTTTGTGGTCAACTCCTGGGACTTCCCAACCTACGTGGTCGTCACCCTGGGGGGGATGCTAGTCCCGCTATTCATCCGCGAGCGAGTGCTGGGCCGCAACGAGGCTCTGTTGAGCCGCCCAACCGCGATCCTCGGCCAGCTAGCCAACTTCGGCGGGCTGGTTGGCCTCTCGCTACTCGCCTACCTGCCCTTCTTCATCAACTTCAAAGTATTCTACAGCAAGGTGGGGGTAGTGCCAGAAGACAGCCGCACTCGGCTGGGCGAGTTCCTGGTAGTCTGGGGGCTGTTCGTCGTCCTTGCCGCTGCCTATGTGCTGCTGCGTCTGGCGGGGGTGAAGTGGATACCGCGCAGCCTCGGCTTGCGTCCCGCCCGCAGCCTCAGGTCGGTTAGCGGCTTCCTCGCCCCTGGCTTTGTCCCACGCGAGGAGGGAGAAGGGGAGAGCGTCACCACCAACGTTAGCAGCGACGGTCACCCCGCCAGCAACGGCCACGAGCCAGAGGCGGCTAGCAATGGTAACGGCCACAACGAGGAGGCTAACCCCACTGCCCTACCAGTGCGCGGCACCATGCGCGTCCGCACGATCAACCGGGTGGTAGAGGAGGTCTCTAATGACTATCCCGCCCACCCCTACCTCTGGACAGAGCCGGAGCAGTCAGCCAGCGCACCCGCGCCCATAACAGAGCAGGCCACAGGGCTGGCCGAGCATGAGGCGCAGCCAGTAGAAACAAGCAGCGTACCAAGCTACCCCTGGGCAGCAGATGTAGGGGAGCAGCCCGCTGTTGAGGAGGAGAGGCAGCCACTCGCAGCTACCCCTTCGCTGCCAGCCGTGCAGCCACGTCCGCTGCGCTCGATTGGTGTCGCAGGTTTGAGCCTGGCTCTGCCTGCTCCTATCCCTCTGCTGGCTACGCTACTGGTGCTGGCTGGGGCAGTGCTGCTAATGGCAAGAGGGCTGCCGGTAGTGGGGATGCTCGCGCTGCTGGTCGGTCTCGGCGTGGTCACACTGTTTGGGCGGCGCAACGACCGCGCTGGGATGTTCGCCAACCTGATCCTGCTTGGTGGGGTGGGCATCACCCTGGCGGTGGAGTTGGTCTACCTGGTAGACTTCAATAACAGCCGCATGAACACGGTCTTCAAGTTCTACGAGCAAGCCTGGGTACTGCTGGGCATGGCAGGGGCGATGGTCCTCTACTACATCTACGATGGCCGCGACGAGGCGATCCTGGCCGACGAGGGTCGCAGCCCCGCTCGCACTACCGCTACCGTCACACTCGAACAGAGCGTCCCTACCCTCTCGCCCGACGAGCCAGAGCGCAATGAGGCTGCCGCAGCGGAGACGACTGCCCCCGCAAGCAACATCGCCAGCTACGGCGCGACTAGCGACGAAGCAGCGGTCAACCCGCTGCCAACTGATCAGGACGCGAGCAACGTCGCTGACTATGGCGCAGTTGCGGCGACGACCGACCCGGAAGGGGACGAGCCAACAGGCTACGATGCGACCAGCTACGATACTGCCAACAGTGAGGTAGCCGCCGCTGCCCACAATCTTAGCTACAACGACGGGGATGCAGCGGCGACGGTGGGCGAAGCCAGCCCCGAAGAAGCCGCACCGATAGTGGTGAAGGTAATCCCAGAGGAGCCGCAGGAGCCGCAGCCAGAACCGCAGCGTGGCTGGTGGAGCCAACAGTTCAAGCCGCCACTAGGTGGAGCTAGCTTCGCCTACCGCCTGGTCTTCACCCCGATCTTCCTGGTGCTGCTGCTAGTCAGCCTCGGCTTCAACTTCTTTGGCACGCCCAGCCGCCTCTCAGACAACAACCGCTTTGGCCCTGGTTCACCGACTGGCACGCTGGACGGCATGGCCTGGATGAAGATGGCGGTGCTACAACCGGGCTATGATGATGTTCACAAGAGTGGCCGCCTTGAGTTCAAGTATGAGTACGAAGCGATCAACTGGCTGCTCAAGAACCTCAAGGGTACGCCGATGGTCGTCTCCGCCCCTGCCGAATACTATCGCGGGGCGGGCAACTTCCCCTCGATGTTCACTGGCTTTCCCACGATTATCAACCCGCAACACCCTGGTGAGCAGTATTACGACTTCCAGGTACAGGAGCGGGTCGGTGATCGCGGGGCAGGTCGGATAGGCGACGGCGATTTGATCTACGAGTCCACCGACCCCTACGCGACCAGCGACCTGATCGCCAAGTATGGTGTGCGCTACATCTACGTCGGGCAGATAGAACACATCCGCTACGACTACGCCTACAACCAGGCCAACAAGTTCGACGACATGACGAAGGCAGGCATCCTACGGAAGGTCTACGATGGGCCAGATGGCAAGGTGCAAATCTACGCAGTCGGTAGCAGCGACTCGTCTACTCTCGCGGGTGATACAATGAGCGGCAAGCCACGCCCATCCCCCACCCCCAAGCCGACCCCCACCCCGCGCCCCGGTGTCACCCCGATCCCGGTCGGCGTTGACCCCAAGCTGGATGCTTTGCGGGCTGCATCGGAAGCCAGCCCGAACGACGTGGAAGCTCACCGCGCCCTGGCTATCTACTACCGGGAGATCAAGAAGCCGGACGAGGCGATCTTCCAGTTTGGCGAGGCGGTGCGCTTGCAGCCCGACGATGTAGCCTCCTGGCAGCAGATGGGCGACCTCTACATGAGTATTGAGCAACCCGACCTGGCTCTCAAGACCTGGGAGACTGCTTCGGAGAAGAACCCGCTCAATGCAGCCGCCTGGAACAAGCTGGGCTATGCCTACCGCGACCGTGGCCGTGACGGTGACGCGGTGGTGGCCTTCCTCAAGGCAGTCAACGCGGAGAAGAAGTTTGCGGAAGGCTGGTACCAACTGGGCCAGACTTATGAGAAGCAGGGCCAGATCGATGCGGCGAAGGGTGCCTACCGCGACTGTATCGCCAACGCCGAACAAGATAACCCCTTTGTCAAGCAGGCACAGGAGCGGCTCGACGCGCTGAAGTAGACAGTGGGTGACGAGTGATGTGGTGGGTGATTGGCAGTGAGCAAGGGCGGCAGCTTGTTGCTGATTACCTGCTACTGTCATAGCTAGGGAGAAGATGATGCTCGATTTGTTTACCTGGTGGGTGATGGTAGAGGTGATCGGCCTGGTGGCCTTCCCGATCATGATGGTGCTAGCCCGCAAGCTGCCTGGGCGCGGCTATGCCTTCAGCAAGGTGCTGGGCATCCTGCTGCTCAGCTACGGCACGTGGCTGTTGGCGAACCTGCACATCGCAGCCTTCAGTCAGGGGTTGATCGTCTTCGTGCTGCTGCTGATCAGCGGCTTCTCCGCCTGGCTGCTGCTGCGGGCAGGTGGGAGCGGCTTGGCCGACCTACGCGCCTTTGTGCGCCAGAAGCGCAGCGTGATCGTTGGTACCGAGGTGGTCTTCCTCATCTTCTTCCTGGCCTGGGCCTTCTTCCGCGCCCTCGACCCCGACATGAACGGGCAAGAGAAGTGGATGGACTTTGGCTTCATCAACTCGATCCTCAGCAGCGACTATATGCCACCCAAAGATATGTGGATGAGCGGCTACCTCACCAACTACTACTACTTCGGCTACATGATGGCCGCCACCCTGATCAAGCTCAGTGGCATCAACCAGAATGTGGGCTACAACCTTAGCAACATCCTGGTCTTCGCGCTGGCCGCTGTCGGCTGCTACGGCCTTGTCTACGAGATGGTTAGCTTGCGCCTGCGTGGCCGCCAAGACGAAGCCGACCCCGAACTCTCATCCTTTGAGGGAGAAGACAGGGCGGCTATTGTTACCCAGCAGATCGTCACCAGCGATGGCCGCCAGGAGAAGGTGTTCTCTAGCGATGACAACCAGAACTTCACCATAGAAGCATCTCCCCTCGTGGAGGAGAGCAGGGTGGGGGTGCGCCGCAGCTTCGCCCGCGATTCGCTGCCGCACCTGATTGGCGTGTTTGCCGCCTTGCTAATCATGATGGGCGGCAGCCTCGCCAACGTGCAGCCGTGGCTACAGCCCGCCTACACCGTCGCTGCCCAGCAGGTCGGAGCCTGGGCCGAGCCACCACAGCCGTTCTGGAGCGATGCAGTGTGGAACGGTAGCTGGTATGGCCTTCCCTGGAACGCTACCCGCCTGATCCACGACTGGCAGAATGGGCAAAAGGAGCCAGCGGACTACGGCAATATCACTGAAACGCCCAACTTCAGCGCGGTATTGAACGACTTCCACCCGCACTACAGCGCGTTGCCGCTAACCATCCTCGCGCTCGCCCTCGCTCTAGCCCTGATGGTAGGTGGCTTTGGGCGGCGGTCGCTGCTGGCGCGTGGCCTGGACAGCCGCTTGAGCCTGATCGTCACGGCGGTGGTAGTTGGCTGCCTCTATTTCGCCAACACCTGGGACTACCCCACCTACCTACTAGTCGTCGTGCTGGTGCTGCTGGCTAACCGCCTGCGCCTGCCTGCAATCGCCCACGATGCGTTGCCAGAAGGCAAGTCGGCGGCAGCCCTCGGCTTCGCAGCGATCCAGGTGGGCGCACGGCAGGTGGAAGGCGGGCCGCAGGTTTCACCCCTGGATCGGCTCAATGCCTGGCTCGAACCACGCCGCTGGCTCGGCTGGCTGGTGCAGGCGGGTACGCTGGTTGCCCTCAGCCTGCTAGCCGTTGTCCCCTACCTGCTCACCTACAAGGCTCCTTTCGGCACGGCCAACCTGCCCGACAACCTCAAGGACAACTTCCTGGTCAACCTGCCACTCGTCAAGAGCCTGCTCAACATCTTCACCCCCAACTTCTACGACAAGTCGTTTGAAGGCTTCCTGATCCTATTTGGCGTGTCGCTCTATGCTATCGTTACTTACCTGGTGGCCCAGGTGGTGATCACCGCCCGCAAGGGGCTGACTACCAGCTTCTTCGTCGCGGGCGGGGCAATGGCAGCCAGCCTACTGCTGGCCTTCGCCTTCAAGTTTCCGCTCCTGCCTCTGCTCGTCCTATTGATCGCAGGCAGCATCTACGTGCTGGTGCGCGGGGCCGAATTGCCAACCGCAGATCGCTTCGCCCTACTGCTGATCGGGGTGGCTAGCTTCGTTGCGCTCGGCTGCGAGATGTTCTTCCTCAACGACGTGTTCAACAAGCGGATGAACACCCTGTTCAAGTTCTACTACCAACTGTGGCTGATCTTTGGCCTGCTGGCGGCCTACGCCGCCTGGTGGGTAGGTGGCAGGGTGTTTGGCTACGCCCGCGAGTGGCGAGAGGAGCGAGCGCGCCCCAACCCCGCACTGGGAGCAGCAACGGCGGTCTGGGCAGTCGGCTTCAGCTTCCTGGTGCTGCTAGCGGCGATCTACCCGATGGTCAACATCCGCACCCGCCTGCTCGACAATGGGGCGATCAGCCGCGATGGGAAGGCGGTCAGCCGCCCTCTCAGCCTCGATAGCTGGGCGGAGTTCGCGGGCAAGATCGGCATCGGCGGCGACTTGCAGGCGATGGACTGGCTGCGAGCCAATACCCCTGGTGATGCGACGATCCTCGAAGCCAACCCCGATCAGGAGTACCAATTGGCGAACGGTGGCCGGGTCAGCAGCTACACTGGACGACCCGCCGTTCTTGCCTGGCAGGGCCACGAGCGGCAGTGGCACAAGGGTGACGATATCACCAACAAGGCGATAGATCAGCGGCTAACCGATGTCAAGCTGTTCTACACCATGACCGGGGCGGGGCCAGTACAAAGCGTTGTAGATAAATACAAAGTGGACTATGTCTTCTACGGCAGCGCAGAGAAGGCTTTGGACGCTGGTGGTAAGACGCAGCAGGCCTTGGACAGCCTCTACACCCGCGCCTACTCTGGCCCAGGGGTAGTGATCTACGCCACACCGCACTCGGCTCCAGGCCCGCTCTACCCCAGCCGCGACACGTCTGGCCGCCCGGCGGCACGGCCATGAGTGTGCGTGTCTTCAGTGGGGCGCGCCCAACCGGGCGGCAGCACATCGGCAACTACCTGGGCGCGATCCAGAACTATGTAGCCTTGCAGCAGGACAGCAACAATGACTGTATCTACTGCATTGTAGACTACCATGCGCTGACCACGATGGAGGAGGTAGGCGTGGGTCGGATGCAGAGCAACATCCGCGAGATGGCCGCTGACTGGCTGGCGGCGGGTCTCGACCCACAGCGCAGCACAATCTTTGTGCAGTCGCAGGTGCCGGAGGTAGCCGAGTTGATGATCTGCCTGGGCATGGTCACACCGATTGGCAAGCTGATGCGCTCGCCCAGCTTCAAGGAGAAGGTCAAGCACCACCCCGACAACGTGAACTACGGGCTGCTCGGCTACCCTGTGCTGATGGCGGCGGACATACTGCTTTACAAGGCGCAGCTAGTGCCGGTTGGCGAAGACCAGATTGCCCATCTGGAGTTGGCACGGGAGATAGTGCGCCGCTTCAACTATCACTTTGGCGAGACCTTTCCAGAGCCGGAGCCGCTGCTGACCAGCTTCCCTCGCGTGATGGGCGTGGACGCGGTGCATAAGATGAGTAAGAGCCTTAACAACCACATCGAATTGGCGGCCAGCGAGGAGGAGACCCGCGCCCGCGTGTTGGAGATGACTACCGACCCTCAGCGCAAGACCCGCCAAGACCCTGGTAGGCCCGAACTATGCAACGTCTACCAGCTACACAACTACTTCAATGCGGGTGAGACGGCAGCGATGGTGCGGCGCGAGTGCAGCACGGCGGGGATCGGCTGTGTGGAGTGCAAGGGACTGCTGGCCGCTGGGGTGAACACGAGGCTGGCGGCCTTCCGCGCCCGCCGCGCCGAGGTCAGCGACAGCAAAATCCGCGAGGTGCTAGCCGCCGGAGCGGAGAAGGCCCGCCCCCTAGCCCAGGCCACCCTACGCGAGGTCAAGCAAAAGATGGGGTTGATTTAGCCAATGCGCGAAGCAACCAGCACTGATTCGCCAGCAACTGGGCCAGCGATCAGTCGTGGTGAGAGCAATCTACTGCTGGTGCTAACCGCCCTTGGCGGAGCCTTGCTACTGGTAACTCTGCTACGCTACGCTCCAGTCAGCAGTGGCGACCAGTACATCTACCTGGCAGATGCCTGGTTGCATGGCCGCTTGAACATCACCGGCCTGCCACCGCTAGTGGCCGACCAGATCAACTATGGCGGCAAGGTTTACATCCCCTTCGGCCCCTTCCCTGCCCTGCTCTCCATCCCTGCCTACCTGCTGTTCGGCTACCAGACTCACACCATGTACACGGCCTACCCGCTAGCTGCTCTTTCGGCCTGGCTACTCTGGCGCATCGGCGACCATCTGAACGTAGAACGGCAGCGGCGGCAGTGGTTGCTGCTATTCTTCTTCTTTGGTAGCTCCTACCTCTACCCCTTGACCCATGAGGGTCCGTCGTTCCTGGCCCACGTCACCACGGTAGTTGTCAGCCTGGCGGCAATCCTAATCGTGGTGCGTAAGCCGCTGGCAAACGTAGGGGCAGCGGAGTGGTTGGCGGTGGGCTTGCTGCTAGGCGCGGCGGTGCTGTCGCGCTTCACCACTGGGCTGGGTGTCTTCTTCTTCATAGTGCTGATTTTCGCTGAGCGGCGCGGCTGGCGGTCAACCATCGTGCCGCTGGTCAGTGTGGGGGCGGGGCTGGCAGTAGGAGTGGTTATCTACTTCGCTTATAACTATGTGCGCTTTGGCTCCTTCACCGAGAGTGGCTTCAACTACGCTCAGTTGACTACCCAGCAACTGCGCGATCAGCTAAAGGTCGGCCTCTTTAGCCTGGAACACCTGCCGACCAACCTCTACTATATGTTCGTCAAGGGCTTCGACCCCTGGCCGAGTGCGAACGCCACCACTCTGTCCTTCCCCTGGCTGGTACCCTCAATCCAGGGGACGAGCATCCTGATCGCCAGCCCTGCCATCGCTTACGTGCTGCGACCCCGCCTGCGTCAGCCGCTAGTGCTGGCTTGCTGGGCGGCGATCCTGCCCAGCTTCCTCACTATCATCCTCTACTACGCCAGTGGTCTACCCCAGTTTGGCTACCGCTACAGCCTCGACTTCATGCCCTTCGTAGCGGTGCTGCTGCTAGTGGCAGCCCACGACCACTTCAGCCGCCTGCAACGTGGCCTGATCGCTGCGGGGGTGCTGATCTGCGTGGTCGGCAACCTGCTGGTCAACTTCCAGCTTGGCTTTTAGGCTGCCAGTACGCTCCCAACAGATTGTTATCATCCCCTTCTTCTTGCTCTTGCTCGGCGCGGCTTGGGGGCTGGCGGTAGCCTTGCTGCACATTGGTTGGCCCTATAGCGTAGACTTCGGTGAGGGGCTAACCTTGACTGGTGCGCTGAAGATCGCGGGGGGCGGCCTGGGCGCGGGCTACGCCTACGTTGATCGCTACTACCAGGCTCCCCTGCTCGACTACCCCCCCCTCTATCCGCTGCTGGTCGCGGGCCTCTACAAACTGGGTGTACCATTGCTGGTCGCGGGCCGAGGGCTGGCGGTCGTAAGCTGCCTGGCGGTGGGGGGCATGGTTGGCCTGTTGGCGAAGCGTGAGGGAGCCACTCGCTGGCTGGTGGCCGCCTGTGTGCTGCTGCCACTGGGCGGCTACCCGTTCCTGATGTGGGCGGGGGTGGGGCGGATCGATGCGCTTGGTATCGCTCTCACTCTCGGTGGGTGCTACCTGGCGACGAGCAAGCAGGAGGCTTCGGCCAGGCTAAACTTGGTGGCCGCAGCCCTCTGCTTTGCCCTGGCAATCTTTACAAAGCAGAGCATGGTGGCGGCCCCGACTGCGGTCGTGCTGGCGGGCCTGAGCCTGGCAGGGGAGCGCAAGAGGGCTGTCTGGCTAGCGGGCCTGACAGGTGCATTCGCGGGGCTGCTGCTGCTGGCGATGCAAACAGCTACCGATGGCGCGTACCTGAACATCGTCACCGCAGAGCGGAACGCAGCCTTCTCCAGCTTGCGGGCAGCACAGAACTACGCCGTGTTCGCGGGCATCTTTGCCGCCCTGGTGCTGCTAGCAGAGGTGGGCTGGTGGAGATTGCGGCGGGCAACAACGCTCGGCCAGCGAGCGATCTTCATCTACTGGCCCGCTGCCTGGCTGGTCGCTGCTACGGTCGGCAAGTTCGGCTCGGCAGAATACTACTTCATGGAGTTGCTAGCTGTCACTATCCTGCTGGCCGTGATCGGCTACACACAACCTGATCGCGCTAGCTGGTCGGGCTGGCGGCTGGCTGGCTTTAGCGGGGCGAGCCTGGCGCAGGCGGTGATGCTAGCGGCGGTAGTCGCTACAGGGCAGGGCATCGAGTTGCACGGCTTCCAGCGCGAAGCGGCAGCCCGGCAGGTGGTGGCAGCCTTGCAGTCTGCTGCCGGAGCCGACGTGTTCTGCGACGTGCCGGGGCTGCTGCTGGTGGCTGGGCGGGCCGATCAGGTGTATGATCGCTACATCCTGCGTCAGCTAACTCGTGCAGGCTTGCGCGATGATGCAGCGGAGGTAGCCGACCTACGCCGTAAACGCTGGGCCGTAGTCGTCCTCTCCTTTGACCCCTTCGCCAGCGATCCTGGTGGCGACTGGGACGCTGGCTCGTGGCCGCCCGACTTTCTCGCTGCCGTGCAACAAGGCTACCAGACGGTGGCGATAGCTCAGGGCAAGGACGGCACGGCCCAATACTGGCTGCTGAAGCCACGTCAGTGAGCAAACCTGGGACGCATATTGTAAGTGATCACGGTTGCTCAGCAGCTAAAGCAGAAGCAGGAAGCGCATAAGCAGAGCAGTCGCGGTCAGGCTTGTCCTCTGCACCAACCCGGCGTGTTAGCCGTCTGGCTCCAGTTTGCACCAGCCGTTGCACCAAGCCGAGAGCCACAGTTACGCCCTCAGCTTGCTACCCCCTGCTATAGACGTTATAATTAGGGGAACAGATTGGCTCTCCAGCAGATCACTGCATGAGGGGCGCAGAACCTTGCGCCCACTAAATTGGATTGGACAAAAGGGGTTCATGGCAAAATACAATCAGACGAGTAAGAGCGCAAACGAGCGCATCCAACGCCTGGCCGATGAGGTGGGGACGATCATCAAGAACTGGGGCGGGCGGATCAGTGTTGCGCTTGTTTTCCCCAACACCTATTATGTTGGTATGTCGAGCCTGGGTTATCAGGCGGTTTATGACCTGTTTAATGCCGAGAGTGACATCGTTTGCGAACGGGTCTTCCTGCCTGACTCTGCCGAGCAGCAGCCGGATTTGCCGCTGCCCATGCCGCGCTCGTTGGAGAGCAACCGCCCCCTGTCGGACTTCGACGTGGTGGCGGTCAGCGTCAGCTTCGAGCTTGACTACTTCAACATCGTGCGTATCTTGCAGGCGGCGGGCATCCCCCTGATGAGCAAGGATCGGGATGGGCGGCAACCGCTGCTGGTCGTCGGGGGGGCGTGCGCGATTGACAACGCCGAGCCTATCGCGCCAATCTTCGACATCGTGGTTGTTGGCGAGGCCGAGGCTCTCTGGCCTCCTCTGCACGAGGCAATCCACGACCACATCTACGGCGACCGTGATGGGCTGCTCAAGGCGGCGGCCATGTCGCCCGGCCTCTACGTGCCTGCCTTCTACGACACCTGGTACAGCGAAGATGGACGCTTTGGCGGCATCAAGCCAAGCGCGAGCCATCCCCGGCCTGACATTGCGCTGCCAGTCAGCAGGCAGGGGGCGCGCAACCTCAACCAGTTTAGCACCCACTCGCGCGTACTGACCCGCAACACCGAGTTTGGCGACGCATACTTGATGGAAGTTGCTCGTGGCTGCGCGAGGGGTTGCCGCTTCTGCCTGGCTGGTTTCGCCTTCCTGCCCCAGCGCGACCGCCACGTACCCTTCCTGCTAGAGCAGGCGAAGGAGGGGCTGAAGTTCCGTGACAAGATCGGCCTGGTCGGGGCTAGTGTCTCCGATTATCGTTACATTGACGAACTGGTAACGGGCTTGCGCGCAATGGGGGCGCGGATCAGCATCTCCTCGATGCGGGCCGACAGCATGACCCCGACCCTCGTGCAGGCGTTGGTGGACAGCGGCGCACGCACGCTCACCTTCGCACCAGAGGCGGCCAGCGAACGGCTGCGGCGGGTGATCAACAAGCGACTAAGTTACGACGAAGTGATGGCCTCAACCGACCTGTTGGGTAAAGCGGGGGTACGTAGCCTCAAGATGTACTTCATGATCGGCCTGCCCACCGAGGAGCAGCAGGATGTGGAGGAGATCGTCAGCCTCAGCCTGGCGGTCAAGAAGCGGATGGACGGCCTGCACCCTGGCAGCGAGATTCAGGTCAGCGTCACCCCCTTCGTGCCAAAGAGCCACACGCCATTCCAGTGGGGTGGGATGTACCCGCTGGACGACCTGGAGGACAAAGTTAAGTACCTGAAGAAGGAACTGCGCCAGAAGGGTGTCACCTTCAAGATCGAGTCGCCCAAGTGGGTGCGGGTGCAAGGAACGCTGGCGCGCGGCGACCGCCGCCTGGCCGCGGTGCTAGCCTACACCAACGGCACCGTCAACCAGATCACCTGGGAGCGGGCGTTGGAGAAGTTTGGCATTGACCCGCTCTGGTACCTGGACGCTTACGCCGAGGGTGCGCCGCTGCCCTGGGGCCACATTGAGAGTGGGGTGAGCTTCAGTTCGCTGGCTCGCCAATGGAACAAGGCGCAAGTGGAAGCCCGCGACTTCGTGACGATCAGCGAGTTCGCCCCCCGCAGCGAGATTCGCGCCCGCAGCGTCGCTCGTGAACAGGTCGCCACACCCAGCCTGCCAGTTGCCGTAATCGAGGATGAGGGGTTGCTAGGGGCGAAGGTGACGGTGGGCCACGACATCTAACAGGGGCCATCCGCTCTACAAATTATGCCCAGACGGATCGTGGTTTGCGATACCGATGGGCAGACAGTGCGCGAGATTCGAGAGCTTGAACGTGAGTTTAGAACAGGGTTATGGTGAGTTGATGAAAATCGGCATCAATGCCCAGCTACTCTCCTTTCGCGGCAACTACCGCCAGGCGGGGGTGAGCAAGTACATCCAGGCATTGATAGAGCAGTTTGCGGCTATCGACCAGCGCAATAGCTACCGGCTGTTCGTGCCGCCTGCCCCACGCCCGGTTGGCTTCGCCGCTGCGCCCAACTTCCGCTTCCACCAGAGCAAGCTGCCCACCGAGCGGCCACCCGTCCGCATCCTCTGGGAGCAGCTAGCCTTGCCAGCACAGAGTGGCGGGCTAGATGTGCTGCACTGCCCCGTCAACATCCGCCCGCTACTTGCCGCCTGCCCCACCGTCGTCACCATCCACGACCTGATCTACCTGATCTACGCCGACAAGCACAAGGCGGCCAAGCGCGGCTACCTCAGCCTGCTCACCGGCTGGTCTGTGCGCCACGCCAGCCACGTAATCGCCGTCTCAGAGAGTACCAAGCGCGACATAGTGCGCCTGCTGCACGTGCCAGCAGCGAAAATTACGGTGATCCATAATGGGGTGGATGAACGTTATCGCCCGCTACCAGCCAACGAGGTCGCAGCTTTTCGCAAGCGGCACGGGCTACCAGCCTGCTATGTCCTCTACGTTGGCACGCTGGAGCCGCGCAAGAACGTGCCAACCCTCCTCAAAGCCTTCGCCGCCATCTGCAACGGAGACGGCCTGGGCGATGTAAAGCTGGTGATTGGTGGGGCAAAGGGCTGGCTGGTGGATGACCTGCAACAGCAGCTTGCCAGCTACGGCTTGAGCGGGGATCGCGTCCTCTTTCCTGGCTACCTTGACAACGAGGAACTACCCTTGTGGTATAATGGGGCTAGCCTGTTTGTCTACCCCTCCCTCTATGAGGGCTTTGGCTTGCCGCCAGCCGAGGCAATGGCCTGTGGCGTGCCGACGATTGTGGCGAACAGCAGCAGTCTACCAGAGGTCGTTGGCGATGCAGGTTTGCTGGTTGCTCCCGACGACGTAGCCGCCCTCGGTGACGCGATGGCTGCGATCCTCAGCAGTCCATTGCTGGCTGCGAGGCTGGGCGAGGCAGGCCGTGAGCGCAGCCGCCGCTTTAGTTGGCGACGGACGGCAGAGCAAACGCTGGCGGTGTATGAGGCAGCGGCAAGGAAGTAGAGGGCGCGGCAGCAGGAGGGGGCATAGAGTATTATAGCAACACCTCACCGTACGTGACCACTGGCAGTTGACTATTATGGATGCAACCGAAAGCTGTGTCAGCATGGGCGGATCGAGGGCGAGGTAGCCGAGGTGTTACGCCGAGAGCCAGACAACCTGCGCGCCCTCAACTTGTTGGCCCTGGCTCTCAGCAATCCAGGCCGCTCCGACGAGGCGGGTACGATGCTGGCGCCCGCTAGCCAGCTTGAACCGGGTGATCAGATGACGGCGGAGAATGTGAAGAACCCCACCCTGCTGCGGCAGCGGGTGGGGGTGGTGCAGGAGGGTGGGCAAGCATGATTGACAGGAACCTGGACCCGGCAGAGATGACCCGCCTCGGCATCGCAGCGGCACGGGCTGGCCGCAAGGAGGAAGGGCGCAACTATCTGCTGGCGGCAGTGGAGGCCGACGAGCGGCAGGAGCAGGCATGGCTCTGGCTGGGCGGCCTGGTTGAAGACCTCGACAACCAGATCATCTGCCTGGAGAATGCGCTTGACCTCAATCCCGGCAACGAGGCGGCCCAACGCAAGCTGGCCCAACTACGCGCGAAGCAGGGAACTGCCCCTGCCAACCAACCCCCTCCACCCTCAATACCCCCTCCAGCAATAGCAGCTAGGCCCGCGCCCTCTGGCAGCACCCAGCCTGCTCCTTCACCTTTTGGCAGCACCCAGCCTGCCCCCTCACCTTTTGGCGCGCAGCCACCTCCGTCGCCCTTCAGCCTGCCACCGTTGGCCGAGTTGCCTACGCAAGACCTGGCTAGCAGCGGTGGCCCAGCAGTAGTGGCTCGCCGCAACGAGGGACTAGACGAGGTGCGAAGGCTATTCGCGCAAGACCAGGCGGCGGGGCAGCCGGACTATCAGCCTCTCAGCAGCGGCGCGGCGGTAAGCGGCGGCTGGGGCAGCCAGCAAGGGACGGGGGCGACCGACCAGCTAGCCCCCACCTACACCCGCGAGATGAGCGAGGGCAACGACGCGCTCAACTACTCGCCCTTCAGCCAGCGCGAGGGGGCAGGCGGCAGCAACGGCAGTAGCTTGCGTCAAGCTGCCTACAGCTACGACTATGCGGGCGAGGAGGCTGTCCCCACCTACAGCACTGGCGGGGAGGCGGCCCACTACGCCGGGGCTGGCGAGGCCGAACTGAGAGAGGAGATGGCGGAGAAGTCGGTAGATGAGCGGCTGGAATGCCCCTACTGTGGTTGGGTGACACAGATCAGTGATGAAATCTGCCCCAACTGCAAGGGCGACCTCTACGTGGAGTATCGCACGCGGGAAGGGCGGTCGTTCTCGATCAAGCTGCTAGCTGTGTTCTGGTTGATCGAAGCGGGCCTCTCCGCCCTGACCTTCCTCGGCAGCTACTTGCTGATGAACATGATGAAGAGCATAAGTAGCCAGCTACCAGGTCTCCAGTATCAACAGGCACAGACAGTGCAACGCTCCTTCATCATCCTGGCGGTAGTCTTTGGCATCCAGATCGTGATCAGCCTAGGCATGATGATTGGCACCCTGCTGCGGGTCAGGGTGTTCTACTATCTGAACATTGGTGCAGTGGTGCTATCGGTGTGCAGTACGCTGGTCACCTTCTTCCTGGCTGGGGCGCGGGATGTGACTGCCATGGTGGTCGGCATGGTGATCAACGCTATCATCTTCTACCTGATTACTAACAGCGAAGACGATTTCGTCCCTCAGCGGCGGCGGGTGATCGCCCCAGACAGCCCGGCAGGCCGCACCCCTATTGACCACTACAATGCCGGGGCTACCTACCAGCAGGCGGGCTACACCGCGCTGGCGGCGAAGGAGTGGCGCAGGGCAGTGGGCGGCTCGCCAGCCAACCCACAGTTCCGCCTGACCCTGGCGAGTGCCTATATGCAGATGAAACGCATCGACCTGGCTGAGCAGGAGGTGAAGGAAACCTTGCGCTTCGACCCCAGCAACCTGCGGGCCCTCAACCTGATCGCCCTGATCCTCAGTCGCAGCGGTCGCTACCCAGAGGCCGAGCGTTACATCCAGACGGCCCTGCAAATCAAACCGGGTGAAGAACTGACGCTGGCGACCCAGAAGACAATTGAGCAGGAGATGGCGCGGGAGTCGAAGCGTGACGCAAAGAAGGTGAAGGTTTGATGAGCAAAGAACCAGAGGGGCGGGTAAGCAGCCGCAAGAGTGGTGAAGGAGCGGTTGCGCCCAACGAACTCGATCTGATCAGCCACAGCCTGGAGCAGACGCAGCGGATCGGGGCGCGGCTAGCGGCCTTTGTGCAGGCAGGCGACGTGCTGCTGCTGGAGGGGCAGCTTGGGGCGGGCAAGACGGCCTTTACCCAGGGGGTTGCGGCGGGGCTGGGCATCAACGACTACGTGAACAGCCCCACCTTCGTGATCATCAGCGAGTACCCAACTGGGCGGCTACCGCTCTACCACATAGACCTCTACCGCTTCGACGACCCTCGCCAGGCGATAGCGATTGGCCTGGAAGACTACCTGCCAGAGCCAGAGGGGGTGACAGTGGTTGAGTGGCCGGAGCGGGCGATGGACTTCATGCCGCCTGACCACCTGCGTGTCCGCATCGCCTACCTGAGCGACAGCAAGCGCACGATCCGCCTGCACGCTGAGGGCGGCAGCCACCTCGAATTGCTCAACGCCTTCAAGCAGGAGAACTTCGCATGACCATGCTGGCGATTGACACCGCTACCGACTTCGCTGGGGTAGCCTTCTACGACGCGAATGGCGTGTTGGGCGAGCAGTCGTGGCGGTCGCATCGGGGGCAGACGGCGCAGTTGGTGCCAGTGCTGCAAGGGCTGATGGGCTATCTGCACCTGAAGCCGGGCGACCTGAGCGCGCTAGCAGTGAGCAGCGGCCCCGGCAGCTTCAACAGCCTGCGGGTCGGCCTGGGGACGGCGAAGGCGATGGCGGTCGCCCTGCAAGTGCCACTCTATGGCATTAGCAGCCTGGATGCACTGGCCTGGATGCACGCGGCGGTCAGCAGTCGGCTGACGGTCTGGGCGACGCTGGCGGCAGGTCGCAGCCGTCTGGCCGTTGCCGCCTACAAGACGGGCGGCAAGGGGACACCTGACTGGCGGCGGACGACGGAGTACCGCAACGTAGACATAGCCGAGTTCTGCACCCTAATCACTACTCCCGCCTACCTGTGCGGCGAGTTGACCGCCGCCATGCAGCGCGAGATTGCCGAGCGGGTACCAGACCTGGTGACGTTCGCCAGCCCTGCCGCCAGCTTCCGCCGCCCTAGCTACCTGGCCGAGCTAGCCTGGCGGCGCAAGCAAGAGGGTGACCTGGGCGACAATATCGCCGACCTGCAAGCGATCTATCTCGCCAGCCCCAGCCCCAGTACTGCTAGGCGGGGCTAGACGGCCAACTCGTCGGCTAGCTGTCGCTGGCGCAGGTTGCCGCTCACGCCGAGTGGTGGTCGCAGCCAGCCCTCCAACTGCCCTTCGATGCCTGCTACTCGCCCGCTCTGGATGCGCGCCCGCTGCTTCAGCACCGCTGGTAGACTGTGGAGCGCGGCTAGCCGTCCCCTGACCAGCGCGCTGTCACCCTTCGCCAGCCCATAGGCGAGGGCTAGTGCATCGTAGGCGAGGATAGAGGGCAGGTGGCGGCGCAGCAAGCTGCTGGGGAAGTTGCGGGCGATAGTCCAGAGGCGATTGCGGGCTAGCTGGTAGCTCTTGAAGGGCGAACCCTGCTTGCCAGTGGCCGAGTAGTGGTGCAGCACCGCCGCCCCCGGCGCGTAGAGGCACCGCCAGCCACGCAAGCGCGCCCGCCAGGCCAGGTCTACGTCTTCCAGGTAGGCAAAGTAGTTCGGCGCAAAGTAGCCCACGTCCTGCAACAACTTGCGGCTGTAGAGAGCTGCCCCTGCGCTTGGCCCGAACACCTCATAGGGCAGACCGCCAGCCTGGTAGGGCTGCCCCGCCAGTCGATCCAGGGCGAGGCCGTCCTGGTAGAGAGCCAAGCCTGCGCTGGCGAGCAGTTGGGGGCGGCGGTAAAAGAGGAGTGCGCCCGCGATCATGCCGACTGCCGCTGGCTGCCCCACAGTTGCCGCCAACAGAGCGGCCAGCCACTTGGGGTCAGCCACAGTATCGTTATTGAGAGTGGCGATCCACGTCCCCCGTGCGCTGGCGAAGGCGAGGTTGTTGCCGCCTGCAAAGCCGAGGTTAGTGGGGGTATGCAGCACACGCACCTGTTCCGCCGCAAAGCCAAGCCGGGCGAACAGCCCAGCCTGGGCCAGGTAGGCGGCTGAACCATCGTGGCTACCGTTCTCCACCAACAGCAACTCAAAGTCGCGCTCTGTCTGCTGCCCCAGGGCAGCGAGGCAGGCAGGCAGATAGGCCAGTCCATCCCAGTTAAGCACAACGATAGAAATCAGGGGGTCAGTGGAGGGCATGGAGACCCTGCTCATCCACGTAGTAGAGCGTGCGGCTGGCGTAGAGTGGGCCGCTGCGGGGTACGCCGCTGGTTGGGTACTGCTTCAGCAGCGTGCCACGCTTCAAGTCTAGCGCGAGGATGCTACCCCCACTCCTGCCATCCCCCACTGCTGCGTACACCACCTCGCCGACGATGATCGGCGCGCCAACTGTCTGACCGCCAGCCAGGGGGTAGCTCCAAATCTGGGTGCCGTCGGCGGTACGAAGGGCGGTTAGCTGGCTTGTGCTGGCGACCAGGATGTTAT
The DNA here is from genome assembly GCA_043754535.1 of Chloroflexota bacterium. Lineage (GTDB taxonomy): Bacteria > Chloroflexota > Chloroflexia > QHBQ01 > QHBQ01 > JBBROH01. Next base: position 37,041 of record JAYUUN010000124.1, read on the forward strand.
CTTTGACCGCCATCTGTACGGCACCTCCAGCCAGACCACTATTCCAGAGGGCTGAGCCGTCGCGTGCGTCGTAGGCTTGGATGCTAGCGTCGTCCGAAGCCAGATAAACAGAGTCGGCAGTGTTGAGCAAGCTGCCGCGCTTAGCCGCCACTGACCACAAAGGGTTCGCCCGCTGGGGACTGGTCGCTCTAGCCTCCACGGAGCAGGTGGTTAGGCCACAGATGATCGCGTAGGTAGAAGCTGCATCGGGGCTGGCAACTATACTGGCTTCGTACTGCGTCCCTGCTCTAACCTCACTAGCGAGTTCGTCGCCGCTAGCTGCATCAAGCCGCCCCTCAGCCTCAGCAGAGAGCAGGTACACTACACCGTTAACTGCTATCGGCCTGATGGTACTACTGATGGTGCCACCCGCGCCCAGCCTGTCCTTTGCCCAGAGCCGCCGCCCAGCGTTGCGCGGATCGAGAGCGACCAGCGCGTTGTCGCCCGCATAGAACAGGCGTGGCTGACCCTGGTCGCCAGCAGCGTAGGCGAGTGGGGAGGGGTTGGCGGGGTCGTACTCGGTCTGGAACGACCAGAGCGGTGCGCCCGTCTCGGCACTGAGGGCAACTACGGCGGTGATCCCACCCATGTCGGGCGCAACCAGGTAGAGGCTACCCTCCGCGATCAGGGGCAGGCTGAAGCTGGCGGTTAGCGGGATCGGGTAGCTCCACAACTGCGCCCCGCTGGGTAGCACGTTTGCCTCGCGGCTGTAGTTAGTGCGCCCCCAGTCGTAGCCTACCTGCGACCAGTCGCCCGGCCTGCTGCGCGAGTTGTAGCTCGGTTTCGTCACCCCAGGCGGCGGCGGCACGGTGTTGGGATAGGCTGGGCCGCTGCTGGCAATAGTTGGCCGAGTTGGGGTTGTGCTGCCCACAACGGGTAGCTGAAGGTAGCCCGCCACCAGGGCGAAGGCCAGGCCGCCGACCAGCAGTAGCGCGATCACGAAGGTGGGGATCAGCGGGCCACGACCCTTCCGCATAGACTGCCCAGCCAGGGGGGTGGGTGATTGCTTGCCAGCCACCCTGCTCCCCACCACTGGCCTGGGATCAGGCGGCACGGCTTGCAGAGCAGGTTCGCTGCGGGGGGACGGCTCCTGTCGCTGCTGCTTGCGCGCTTCACCGACGGCGGGGAGGGGGGTTGGTTCGAGGTAGCGGGCATCTATCCGCGTGGTAGTAGCTGGTTGCCGTGCCTCCACCCTCACTGCCGCAGCCAGCGGCGGGTTGCTTGGGCTAGCGAGGGGGTCGGTCAGGGCCAGCAGCGTCTCTGGCGGACTAGGGTGGATTGGGCTGGGGTAGATCAGCTTGAGGCGATCACGCACTGCACTGATCGATTGGAGGCGGTCGCTCGGCTCCATGCGCGTCATCAGGGCCAACAGTTGGTCGAGCGCAACCGGCAGGGCAGGGTTGAGGGCGCGGGCTGGTGGCAGGTCGAAGATGTGTTCGGTCGGGTCGGCCCCGGTCAGCAGTTGCCAAAAGGTCACGCCCAGGGCGTAGATGTCGCTGCGCACGTCAGTCTGGCTGCGGCCATACTGCTCTGGTGGAGCGTAGCCAGGCGTGCCGAGGGCGCGGGTGTCGCCGCTACCATCATGCTTGAAGAAGCGGGCGATGCCGAAGTCGATCAGCTTGATCACCCCAGTCCGCGTAACCATGATGTTACCCGGCTTGAGGTCGCGGAAGATGATCGGCGGCACGTGGCGGTGCAGGTAGACTAGCACATCCACCACTTGCCAGAACCAGTCGAGGACGGTCGCTAGCGGCGGGTGGCCGCCCGCTTCCTTCAACGCCTTGTTGAGGTTCTGGCCGTCTACCAAATCCATAACGATGTAGTAGCTGTCGTCCTCAATGAAGTAGTTGACGATCTGGGTGATGTTGGGGTGGTTGAGCGACATCAGCAAGCTAACCTCACTGCGGAAGCCTGCCACTGCCGCCGCCCGCTCATCATCGTCTAGCACCTCACCGATGCTAAACTGCTTGAGGGCGTAGCGAGTGGGGCTGCGCTCGTCGCTCACCCGATAGACGCTGCCCGCCCCACCCTGGCCCAGCTTCTGCAAGATGGTATAGCGTCCGCCGTCCAGTTTGTCGCCAACGTTCAACATGACTCTATTTTACCACTTCGTAGAGGTAAATGTCGTCGGGTAGGCAGTGCCACTCGATGTCGGGGCGGCGGTCGAACAGACGGAGGTCGCCCTGCCACATAGCTGCCTGCTTGAACACCTGCACCAGCCTGAGGCGCGGGTTGGCCGCCAGGCTGTCGCGCACCTGCGGCCATGACTTGGCCGACTTGTAATCCAGCCCAGGGTAGCGCGAACTGACCGCCACGTACTTTGCGTCGAAGGGCGCAGCGGCGATCAGGTTGATCGCTTGGGGGTCGGGGAACTGGTTGAGCGCGTCCTCGTTGGCCGTGTAGAGCGGCGGCACGAAGGTTTCGTAGCCGTAAGCGATGCGCTTGCCATGGTAGACGCTGCCCCACATCGCGGGGCCGTCCTTCCAAGAGCGATCCACGCTGAACATGGCGACGGTAAACTGACCGGGCTGGGCGGCCAACCAGCGATCCATTGGCTGCTCGAAAGCCTTGCTGTAGCCGAAGGTGTAGGGGTTGGCCCACCACTCAACCAGCAGCAGGCTGCTGAGCAGCAGCACGGTCAGGAAGCCATGGCGGGCGAAACGTGGTCGTTGCAACAGGTAGCGCAGGCCATAAGCCGCCAGCACCGCCACTGCCAGGATCACGATCACCCCAAAGCGGGCGTAGGCGCGCACCCCGTTGAAGCCAGGCACGTAGTTGAACAGCAGCAGGCCAGGCAGCGGCCACAGCACGCCACTCGCTGGCTGCACGTAGCCGAAGCGTTCCAGTTCACCGCCAACATCCAGCAGCAGCCCGAAGCTGAACACCGCTGCCACCAGCGCGACCACCAACCACAACCAGCGCAACCCCCGCTCCGCCTGCCCACCGAGGACGAAGGCCAGCACTGCCAGCAGCAGCGGCACGATCCCCAGGTACACGTTGTAGTCGGTGATGTTCAGGTTAGCAGTGTGCGCGTTGAGGAAGCGGTCGCCCCAGAGCGGGTGCAGTTGGCTGGGCATAAAGTAGTCGCTGGGTAGCGCAGAGCTACCGTTCGCCGCCTTCACCGTGTAGGCTAGCTTCGCCTGCCCGCGCAGTTGCAGGTAAGGGATGAGGAACGGCAGCACCATCGCCAGCACCGCCGCCCCAAACGCCCCAAAGGCAATCAACGACCTCCTCATCCCCACTCGTGGTGCGAGGCCAGTCGGCGGCTGAGTGCGGGCCACCATCACCAGCCTTACCACACCGTACAGCCCAACCATCACCCCCGCAATCGCCGCGAAGTACCAGGCCTGCCAGGCGCAGAGGGAAAAGAACACGCCAGCCAGCAAACCATCCTGCCACCGCCGTTCGCGGATCAGTTTTTCTACAAAGAGGAAGGTGAGCGGGAACCATTGGATGCCCATCATCTGCAAGTGGCCCATCATTTGGTTCAGGTGCCAGGGCGCAAAAGCGTAGATCAGCCCCGCAAACAGGGCAATCAAGGAAGCTGTTTCTTCTTCTCCTCCCCCGCTCCCCTCGCGGCGAAGGGCAGGGTGGGCGGCTAGCAGGTACTTGACCAGCAGGTACATTCCCCAACCGCTGAGGACAAAGCTAGCAAACTGCGCGACGTTGTAGCTCCAGACCGGGCCGAGGGTAGCAGTGATCGGCAGGGTGAGCATTGTATTGACGGGTGTAAGTTCGCCCTGGGCCAGGTTGAAGCCAGCGGGGTAGTAGACGTTCGGGTTGTAGGCCAGGTCACTGCCAGGTGGCGGATTGCCAAATAGAGCATGGCCTACCCACCAGATTTTGTAGAGGAAGTTGAAGTTGTCCATCGGCCAGCCTGGTAGCCACTCGCCCAGGTGCAGCACATAGGGCCAGGTGAACACGCTTGCCAGACCAAAGTAGAACAGCGGCGGCCCCGCCCAGCGCAACCGCTGCGGCCACAGCCTACCCAGCCGCGCCCAGGCCGAGACCAGCCAGCCCTCAACCGCCAGTCGATGACTGAGCAGAGCGGCTACAGTTGCGTAGGCAACGATGATAGTAAGTAGCAGCAGGCGGTTGCTGACCCCAGCGAACAGATAGGCCGCCAGCCCCAGCGCGACGACCGAGCCAGCCACTGCCAGCCCGAAGCGGGAGCGCGCCAAAGCCCAAACCATCCCTGCGCCAAGCAGCCACAGCCCCACGATCAGCGAGCTGGGCCAGCGTAGACCGATGGGGCCGTTCGCTGCCTCCACCTTAAGGCTGTAGAAGACGATACCAAGTTCGCGGTAGTCCTTGTCCGAAGGGTAGAAGGTTTGCTGCGGGCGCAGTTCGAGGCTCAATTCGGGATCGAGCGCGAGGTCGGCGTAATCGAGGGTGTAGGTAAAGAGCGTGTTGCTAGCTGGGATGGTCGCCACCAGCTTGCCTGCCAGGTAGAGGTCGGTGGGGCTGGCGGCGAAGGCGGGCGGGCGGCTGCCGTTCAAGGTGAGGGTAAGCCGTTCGCGATAGGCGAAGCGCGGGCTGACCACGCTGCTTGCCTCCTTCGTCCAGCGAAACGGCAGGCCGCCTTCGCCCCGCTCTAGGGGCTGGAAGTGGCCGAGCCGCTCGCCCGCCTTGCCGTCCGCCGCCACGATCAGCGTGCCACCCTGCCCAGCGAGGAGCAGGAGCAGGCCGAGGGCGAAGGCTAGCGTAAGCAGCAGGCCGACAGCGCGAGGCAGCCGTGGTGAGCGATTCAACAAGCGGTCTGCACCTCTTGCCGCTGGGCAGGACGGCTAGCCACTATCACTCTCCCCTGCTGCCACATAGCTGTAGCCCCGTTGCTCATCACTTGACCGTATTAAAGTAGCTGACGATGCCATGAAAATAAGCGTCTGCCTCTGCATCGTAGAAGCCCGGCTGCCTGATCAGGCTGCTGGCGTACTCGTTGGTGAGGAACAGCGGTTCGGCCAGTGCGCCAGGCATAGTGCTGGGTCGGGGAACGCGCCAGTTCTTGGGGCCGAGCAGGTAGAGGTGGCCGCCGGGCTTCTTCAGCACGTCGTCGGGGCTGATCGGCTGCACCGGGATTGCCCAGCCCTGCTGCTGCCACTCTGCGGCAAAGGCCGCCGCGAGGCTGGCTGCCAGTTGGGCTGACTGCGCGGCAAAGGGGCGGTCGGCGCAGTAGTAGACGGTGGTGAAGTTGGCGGTGGGGTCGTAGCTGCGGCTATCGTGGTGGAGGCTGACAAAAATCGCGGCGTGGTTGTTGTTGGCAAGGTCTACGCGGGCCTGCAAGTCGTCATCCACATCTATCTTCTTATTGCCGTTCAGGTCTAGATGAGCGACGTTCACCTGCGTGTCCGTGTTGCGGGTAAGGATTGCCACGTAGCCCGCCGCCTGCAAGCGAGCTGCCAGCCTTTGGGCAACGCGCAGGTTGACATCCTTCTCCAGCAGATCGTACTGCTTTGTCTTCGCATTGTAGTGCGCGCCGCCGCTCTCGCTGCCGCCATGCCCTGGATCGATCACCACTACCTTCGGCGGCGGTTGCTGCTGGGCAGCCACCAGCCCAGACCCTACTAGCGTCAGCAGAGCAAGAGCAAGGGCGAATGCTACCAGCAAGCGGTTCTTAGCCAAATACATCTTCTTTCCAGCCAGCGGGGACAACAGCTTCGCCTCCAGCAGGTGACTACTTCTCGAAGCGCACGGCCAGCCTACCGAGGCTGATCACATCGCCAGGGTTGAGCAGCACTAGCTGGTTGGGGGTCAGCTTCTCACGGTTGAGGTAGCTGCCGTTGACCGAGCCGAGGTCCTCTATGCTGAAGCGGTCGCCGCTCTTGTGCAGCTTGACGTGACGGCGGCTCACCCCCTTGTCCATGCCACCATGCGGGGTCATGTCCACGTCGGGGAAGGAGTTGCTCACCGGGTCTTCACGGCCAATAACCATCTCTGGCTTGCTGGGCAGCGGAATCTCTGCACTGGTATCTACCACAACCAGGCGTGGGTTGAGCGGGGCAGTAGTGATTGGCTGCGGCTGAGGAGGCGCGGCTGGCTGTGGCTGCTGGGCGGCTTGCTGTGGCGGCGAGGACGTTTGGGGAGGGGGAGGGGTGTAGACCGGTGCGCTGGCACTGCCTGCACTGACCGGGGTTGCCGCTGCTGTCGGTACCAGCGACGCGCCGCAGTTCTCGCAGAACACCTCACCGGGGATGTTGGTTGCGCCGCAGACCGCGCAGATCGGGCTGCCACCAGAGTTGGGGCTGGTAGCAGGCGGCGGCGGCGTAGGGGCGGCCTGCGCTACGCTGACTGGAGCGGGTTGGTTGCTGTATGGCTGGCTGGTGGGGACGGCGGCAGTACCAAGCGGGGTGCCGCACTGGTCGCAGAAATGCGCCCCGGCGGGTTGCTCGCTACCACAATTGGGGCAACGCATGGGCAGTACCCTCCTTTTGCTCTACTAATATTCCACTGGTTGGACGGCAAAGTTTAGCTTTGCGCTCATTATACTTGCTAGCTCGCCCAGCGTCAAACCGAGTGCTGCGTATTCACGGTTGCGCGATGCAGACAGCGAATTACGTATGCGCCGTTTGGCAAGTGGGCAGGCTGTGTGGTATCATGGACGATGAAACAACCTTGCTATAACAGACAGCAGAGCCTCAGCTTTTGCTTCAGGAGACAGGTGAGTTAGATGATAGAGAGCAGCACCCCACGCCCCGACCAACCTCAAATCCGCTTCACCGGTACCGCCCGGTTGGTAATCATCGTCGCCCTGGTGATTGCCACCATCTGGTTCCTCGGCAAGCTGGGGATGGTGGTGATCCCCTTCATCCTGGCAATCCTGTTGGCCTACATCCTCAATCCTATCGTTGGCCTGCTTACTCGCCGCACGCACTGGCCGCGCCTGGTCTTCGTGGTGGGCTTCTTCGCCTTGCTCGTCGCTTTCGTCGCCTGGTTGGTCAGCATCGTGCCGCTGGCGATGCGGCAGTTTGGCGAGATTCGCCGCAACCTGCCTGTCTACCTGGACGACTTGCGCCGCACTGCCGCTGGGTTTGGCCTGAACATAGATGAGCCGACTTATGACACCATCAAGCGCACGGTGGTTGAGTTCAAGTTCGGGGCCGGGGCGCAGATGGCCGAGATCGCACGAGGGGCGTTCGAGTCGTTCCTGCTCACCCTTGTCTTTGTCGCCGCCAGCTTCTTCTTCCTGCTGGATGCAGAGCGGATCGGCGAACGCATCCGCAACGCCGTGCCGCGCCGCTTCCGTGCCGAGGTGCTGCCACTGATCGGGCAGATCAACGGCACGATCAGCGGTTGGATTCGCGGCCAGCTTGTGCTGGTAGTGGTGATGAGCGTCGCCAGCTATATCGCCCTCAGCATCCTGGGCATCCACTTTGCCCTGTTCATCGCTATCGCCACTGGCTTCCTGGAAACGATCCCCTACCTCGGCCCCTACAGCGCGGGCGGCCTCGCCGTCTTTGTGGCCCTGGTGCAGCCGCAGACCAACTTTGGGTGGAGCAATGTAACGATGGCAGTCGTGGTTGCGGTCGTCTATACCACCCTGCGCCACTTGGAGGACTACCTGATTGTCCCCTACGTGATGGGCAAGTCGGTGCATCTACACCCAATGCTGGTGCTGTTCGCCGCCTTTGCGGGGTCGTCGGTAGCAGGGGTGCTGGGCCTGTTCCTGGCGGTGCCGGTGATTGCAATCGTCAAGCTAATCCTGGAGTTCGTCGTTCCCCGCCTGTTCCCGCCAGAGAGCGAGTTTGAGGTGGAGGTAGCAGCGGAGGGGCAGGCACTGCGGGCGGCAGTGGAGCGGGCGAACGAGCCGCCCAGCAAGCCAGGCCGCTCGTTGCAGGACTCGACCGCCCAATGAGCAGCTTCAACGTGCGCCCTGCCGAGGCCGACGACCTGACCGCCTGCCTGGCCCTGGACGACAGCTACAGCACCAACTGGGTCTGGCAGGTGATCGAGAGCCGCAGCGATTTGCTGCTCAGCGAACCAGGGTTGCTGGGTGAGGAGCAGCGCACCGTCAGCTTCCGCCCCACTCGCCTGCCGCGTCCGCGCCTGGTCAGCGGCAAGAGCGAAACACCCCACCGCTTGCGCGCAGCCTGGCAGCAGATCGACTTCTTTGCCATTGCCACCAGCGAGGGCAGCAACGAGGTGGTAGGCTACATCAACCTCTTTCTTGACCGCCAGCGCGAACTGGCCTGGCTAACCCAGGTAGCGGTCGCTGAGGGCTGGCGGCGGCAGCGGGTGGGGGCAACTCTGCTGGAAGCGGCCAAAGAGTGGGCGCGGCTAGCAGCCCAGCGGTCGATCCTCACTGAACTGACGACTGCCAACTACCCCGCTAGTCGCTTCCTGCAAAGTCAGGGCTTCACCTTCTGCGGCTACAACGATGCCTTTGATCCAGCGGGGGAGATGACCTTCTTCTACAACTACCCGCTGGCCCAAAATCGCTGATACCTGTTATAATGTGTCTATCTTGCCAGAGATGGAGGGCTGATGAGCGAACCAGCGGTGGGCCGGGCCAGCAGCGTACTGCTGGGGATCGTGGAGGCGGCGCGCACTCTGCTGCCAGAGCAGTGGCAAGGCTTCAGCATCGGTGGACGGGCTAACCTGGTGCAGATGTACTTCGAGCCAAACGAGCTTGGCCGCAAGGTGCATTTCGAGGTCTGGCAGCGGCGCGGCTACCTGGAGGTCGGGTTGCACTTCGAGGCCGAGGCGGGCGCAAACGAGTTCCTCTTTAGCAGCTTTCAACAACGCCAGCCCGCTATTGATGCCGCCCTCAACGTCGAAGCCAGCCAGCCGCTGGTACGCGTTGCGCGGTGGGACAAGGGTTGGGCGCGAGTGCATTGCGAGATGCCAACCCAGGGTGTGCGCGCCGTAGCCCGTGAGGCCAACGCTGTCGCCCACCGCCTGGCCGCAATGATCGCCACCCTGCAACCGATGTACGACGAGATCATGAGCTGAGGAGCAACGATGCTGCCAGAGCTATACCCCCTCAAACTGCAAGCGATCTACAAGCCGACGATCTGGGGCGGCCACAACCTGGCCGCCCTCAAGCCCGACCTGCCAGCCACACAACTGATCGGCGAGAGTTGGGAGGCTTACGACGACTGCCTGATCCAGAACGGCACACTGACGGGGCGCAGCCTGCACCAGGCGGTGGCAGCCTGGGGCCGCCTGCTAGTTGGCACTGCTAGCCCGACCGCCGACCACTTCCCCTTGCTGACCAAGTTTATTGATGCGAACGACAACCTCAGCGTGCAACTGCACCCTAACAACGAGCAGGCGCAGGAGTTGGAGGGCTATTGGTGCGGCAAGACGGAGATGTGGTACGTGATTGGGGCGGCTGAAGGCGCGAAGGTGATCCTCGGTACTGCCGCCAACGAGGACCATGCGCTGATCCGCCAGCGCATCGGTGAGGGGAGGTTGGAGGAGAACTTGCAGTGGCTGGCGGTCAGCGCAGGTGATGTGGTCTACGTCCCCGCTGGGCGCGTCCACGCCCTCGGTCGCGGCCTGCTGGTTTACGAGGTGCAGCAGAACAGCGACCATACTTATCGCCTCTACGATTGGCACCGCCTGGACGCAGCGGGCAAGGGCCGCGAGTTGCACGTAGAGAAGGGGCTGCGCGTGCTGCGCTTTGAGCAACCCGCCCCCGGCAAGCTGACCCCCCTGCGGCTGGCGATTGGCAGCCACAGCGTCAGCCACCTGAAGGTCAGTCCCTACTTTGCGGTTAGCCTGATCGAGGCCGACGGCGGCGAAGTGGGCAGCGAGAGCAACGGCGGTAGCTTCACCCTCTATACTGTGCTAGAGGGGGGGGGGCAACTGCGCTGGCAAGGGAACACAGACGAGCTTGACTTGCACCAGGGCGACACTGTGATCGTCCCAGCAGGACTAGCCAGCCACCTGATCCTCGCCAACGGCCCGCTAAAGCTGATCTGCACGACATTGCCCCTGCCCGCCGACCAACTAGCCACCCTCGTCGTCCAACCCCTCGCCAAAGCGGGCTACTCTGCCACCCAGATCGCGCAACTGCTGGCAGCGGAGCTTTGAGGGTGGACGGCTGCCCGTTTGGTCTGCGGCCAGCGGATTGGGCCAACGGATGAAGCGGATGAGCAGCCATCAGTAGCCAACCTATTGTGGTCAAACTCGCTTGCGCTGGGTGGTTTGTGGTTAGCAGTGTTGTCAGGGACACCCCAGCTTGAGTCGGGTGGCTCCAAGCCACACTAGCCGTTGGCCCAATTCACCAGCAGAGGCTCGCTACCAGCCGCCGTTAGCAACTGGTACCCGCGTTGACAAGGCGGCAGGCGGTGACTATAATAGGCCGCGTTGGGCCGAAGCTCCCGCCTAGAGCATGACTACTGAAGAAGGGAGATTTTGGAGCGGAGGGAAGCGTGGCAGCATTTAGCATCAAAGTAACGCTGGAATGGCTGGTTTTGTGCGGCGGACTTGCGCTTGCTCTGTTGATCCCCGGTTACACCCTGCTGCTCTACCTCAAGTGGCTGCATAATTCGCTGGCCGACACCGCCAGCCGGGTGATCGCCGCCCTCAGCCTTAGCATCCTCGCCACCCCGCTCGTCTTCCTCGTCGCCCATCTGCTGCACCTGCCCCTGGGTACACGCAGCCTGCTAGCCCTGCTCTCCCTATCGCTGGTCGCCCTCTGGCTGAAGCTAGCAGAGCGCAGGCAACCAGCTAGCAGGCTAGAGGCAACGCCCATCGCCAGCCGCTCAAGCCTGCTAGCTAGCTTGCAGGACGCTCTGGCCCGCTTGCAATGGGCAAACCTGGCCCTGCTCGGCATCTTCCTGGCGGGCCTCAGCGTGCGGGTGGCCCAGGGCTGGGGCGAACCAGCAGCCCTCGGCTCCGACGCTTACCACCACACCCTAATCAGCCAACTGGTGATCGATAACGCGGGCATCCCCAACAACTATCTGCCCTACGCCCCCCTCGGCTCGTTTACCTACCACTATGCTTTCCACGCGTTGGTGGCGGTCAGCTATTGGCTGGGCGGGGCGATGGCGTTCGGGGCCGGGCCGCTGACGACGGCAAAGCTGACCTTGATGGTTGGGCAGGTGTTGAGCGCGTTTGCGCCGCTCATCGCCTACCTGCTGGCCCGCCACTTTACGGGCAGCGCGAAGGTTGGCCTGGTTGCCGCGCTAATCCCGGCGGTGATCGAAATCTTTCCCAGCTACTACATCAACTGGGGCCGCGACACGCAGATGGTCGGCCTACTCGGTCTGCCCCTGGTAATGATCGCTACTGAGCGTGCGCTCAATAACAGAATCTACCTGGTGCTGTATGCCAACTCTGGACCAGTAGAAGGTGCGCGGCTGGTTAGCGCGATCCGCAGGCGGCGTAGCCCTCTCATGTCGGTGACTAGCTTCTTGCGCCACGCTGAAGTCAGGGCCGTGATCATCACTGGTACGCTGGCCGCTGGCCTCTTTCTCGCCCACTACCGCATTATCATCCTATTCTACTTCTTCCTCGGCCTCTACACCCTGGTTAAGGTGGTCAAAGTGCTGACTAGCAGGCGGCAGGCAGTGGATGCGGACGTGAGACTGGCAGAGCCGCCATTTTTGCAGAAGCAGACGAAGAAGGCAAGGATCAGCAGGCTCCTACTCAAGGTGGTAGGTATCGGCATTGTCAACCTGATTGTGGTTTCGCCCTGGCTGTTCAACCTGCTAGCGGGCTTCAGCTTCACCCTCGCGCCGAAGGGTGGGCAGGTGGCGCAGAGCTTCTTCAGCACGCGCTTGAGTGATATCGTGAGCAACTGGTGGTTCGATAAGCCACTGACGGCCTGGCTGCCCAGCACCGCTGCGCCGGACGGCAGGCCGCTACCGCCGCTGCTGAGTAACTGGTTCATCACCAGCCCCATCGTGCTGCTTGCGGCGGCGGGCTGGCTATCTGGTATAATTAGGCGGCAAGGCTACGTGATCGCTGTCGGCCTCTGGGCGGCTATTAGCCTCGCGCTCTCCAACCCTTACTGGTTGCCAATCCCACTGGTCAGTGGTAAGGTGGACTACCAGACAGTGGTTAGCGCGTTCTGGCTGCCTGCCAGTCTGCTGATCGGCTACCTGGCCGTAACGATCCTGGAGGCGCGGATTTGGCACCGGCAAGGTGATGGGCAACCGCCCCAGGCTAGTTGGCCTTTGCAAGCGAAACTGACGACTGCCGCCCTGCTCGTTGGGCTGGCCTTCTATGCCGGTGGCGCACTGGCCCCCCAGCGGGAGGATGATCGGCTGGAAGCCTACCTGCAAGGGGGCGACATCAAGGCACTGACCTGGCTGAAGGGGCAGGCGATCCCAGCAGGTACCCTCTTTCTAGTCAACACCTTCACCTACCCCTGGTCGCCAAACTCGCGCACTGGCAGCGACGGCGGTTTGTGGCTGCCGCTACTCACCCAGCGCGGCTGGCAAACGACCGCGCCCCCACTGCCCTACAACAACGAGGTGGCGTTGGACAAGGATTATCGAGCCAAGATTATTGATCTATCGATCCTGGCGACGCAAGCCGACAACCCAAACGCCGTCGCCCGGCTGAAGCAAGCTGGAGTGCGCTACGCCTACGTTGGGGCGCGCAGCGTGCAGCTTGGTACCAGCGGCCTGAGCGAAAAGCCAGAGCTGGCGCAGTATCGTAAGAAGAACCTGCATATCGGCGGCACCCTGGATCATGTTCAGTTCGACAAAGCACCCCAGCTTTGGGAGAAGATATATAATGAAGATGACATCTATATCTATGCCCTCAAGTAAAGAAGTGTCTATGGCAATGGCAGCCTCTAGCCAGCTAGCACCTGCGCTGGCCGAACCGGTAGCGGCGGGCGCGGATCGCTCACCCTTCCCGCCGCCGAGCGTGCCAGCCCAGGGTATCCCCATCGCTGCCAGCCCAGCCCTGCGCGGCCAGCTAGTATCGGTGATCATCCCGGTCTATAATGAAGAAGCACACGTGGGCGAGGTGCTGCGCCGCATCCTGGCGGTAGACTTCACGAAGGAGTTGGTGGTGGTGGACGACGGTTCGACCGACGGCACCCGCGCTATCCTTGCCCAGTGGGAGAGACATCCCGACGTGCGGATCATCTACGCGCCGCAGAACAGAGGCAAGGGGACAGCGATCCGCCTCGGCCTGCGAGAGATAGTGGGCGAGATCGTGGTCGTCCATGATGCTGACCTGGAATATGACTCGCGGGAGATGCTGCCGATGCTAGAACTGATCGCCCAGGGGCGGGCCGACGTGGTGTACGGCAGCCGCTTCCTGGGCAGTGTGCGGGGGATGAAGTTCCAGAATTGGGTGGCGAACCGCCTGCTAGCCATCAGCGCAAACCTGCTGTTCCGGGCCAACATTACCGACGAGGCTACGGCCTACAAGGCGTTCCGCACAGCGATCCTCCGCACGATCAAGCTGAACTGCACCCGCTTCGAGTTCTGTCCAGAGGTGACAGCGAAGGTACGCAAGAAGGGCTACAAGATAGTTGAAGTACCAATCCACTACGAAGGGCGCACGGCATTGCAGGGCAAGAAAATCAAGCTGAGCGACGGCTTCGAGGCGTTCTGGACGCTGCTCAAGTATCGGTTTAGGGACTGAGGCGCAGCAGCAAAGGAGCTTAATGAAACCACTAACGATCATCATGGGGACAAAGGGTGAGTACGTCAAGATGGCTCCTGTCTTGCGCGAGCTTGACCGCCAGCAGGTGCCGTACCGCCTGCTACACACCCGCCAGCACAGCCACACCACCGATGTGATCACCAATATTTTTGCTCTGCGCCAACCGGATGTGCTGCTGGATCAGCGCACTGTTGACGTAACCAACGTGCGCGACGCGGCACAGTGGTTCCTCAAGGGCTGTTGGCACGCTCTCCGCAAGCGCAGGGCGTACTTCCCCGCTGGCAAGGGCATCGTATTGCTGCATGGTGACACGCCTTCGACCCTGCTAGGGCTGATCATCGGCAAGCTGGGCGGGCAGGCCGTTGCTCATGTGGAGGCGGGCCTACGCAGCTACGACCTGCTCAACCCCTTCCCAGAGGAGTTGGTACGGATCATCACCAGCCGCTTCGCCCGCTACCTGTTCGCCCCCGCCGACTGGGAGTACAGCAACCTGGTGAAGGAGAAGCTGGCAGGCCGCAAGTGGAACACCAGGGTGAACACGGTCTACGAAGCTCTCACCTACGCCCTGATCCGTTACAAGCAGAAGCACGCCGACGGCAACAGCGATCTCAGCACGCCGCCTGATCAGCCCTACGTCGTCGCGGTCGTCCACCGATTGGAGAGTATCCTCAATCAAGAGCGGCTGAAGTTCGACATTGAGGTGATCTTGCGCGTTGCCGAACAACACCACGTCGTCTTCATCCAGTACAAGCCCACGATGGAGAAGCTGGCCGCCTACGGGATGCTGGACAAGTTGCTCAACCACCCAAACATCGAGCATCGTGGCTACCAGGACTACTTCAGCTTCATGAACCTGATCGCCAACTGCACCTATGTGGTCTGCGACGGTGGCGGCTTGCAAGAGGAGACCTACTATCTGGATCGACCCTGCCTGCTGCTGCGCAGCGCAACCGAGCGGATCATCGGCCTGGACGAGACAGCCCTGCTCAGTAAGTTTGAGCCAGCCCGCATCAACTACTTCCTCGCCAACTACCAGCAGTACCATCGCCGCGACGACCTGGAGGCAGCCCGCCCCGCCCAGGTGATCGTAGATGCGATGCGCGAGTTGATGGCCGAGTGAAGCACAGTCCCCCCCCCGCTTCCCCTAGTGAGAAGGGCGGAAGCCTGCTACTCTCTGGCTGGTACGGCGGCGGCAATGTAGGGGACGAAGCGATCCTCGCTGCTCTCTTGCAGATGGTGCGCGACGAGCGGCCCGACCTGGCGGTGGCTGCGCTGTCGGTTGATCCTGGCTATACGGCGGCGGCACACGATGTGAGGGCGATCCCGCGCCAACCGCTGGCGGCCCTGCTGGCAATACGCCGCTGCACTGGCTTTGCCCTCGGCGGCGGCGGCACGGTGCAGGACGTGACCAGCGTCTACAACCTGCCCTCCTTCCTCATCTACCCCTTGCTAGCGAAGCGGCTGGGCAAACGCGTGGTTTGGAGCGGGGTGGGGGTTGGGCCACTGCGTACGCGGCTGGGGCGGCGGTTGGCCTGGCTAGCTGGGCAGCAGGCCGACGCGATCAGCGTGCGCGACGAGGCTTCCGCCACCTTGCTGCGTGGGATTGGGGTGGCAGCGGCAAAGGTGCGGGTGACGGCAGACCCGGCCCTGCACCTTCGCCCACAAACCGGACCTGGCGTGCTGAAGCTAATCGCTAACAGCGGTATACATAGAGGTGGTGCAGAGTCGGACGGCCTGGATGCACTCCACGTGACCCAACCCGGCTCCGTACTAGAAGGTAGGAGGCCCCTGGTCGTCTTTGCAGTGCGCCGCCCGCTCGATCCTGCGTTGCACGGCCTGCGCCCTGGCTACCTCCTGCCAGTCAGCCTGCGCGAACGCTTCCACAGTTGGTCGGCGGCGGGCCAAAAATTGTATACGGAGACAACGGCGAAGCTAGCCCAACTAGCCGACTACTGGGCGGGGCTGGGAGCGGATGTCCTCTTTATCCCCTTTGACCCGGTAGACGCATTGGTGAATGCTGCGGTGATCGCCCAGATGCGCCAACCGGGTGCCGCCCACCAGCTAGCCGGGCGGCACCATCCGGCGGTAGTGATGGGGGTGGTCAACAGGGCAGATGTAGTGGTGGCGATGCGCCTGCACGCGCTGATCTTCGCGGCAGCCTGCGGCAAGCCAGCCCTGGCAGTTAGCTACGACCGCAAGGTGAGCAGCTTCATGGCGCAGGTGGGGCTAGCCAACTACTGCCACCCGCTGCAAGGTGGCGACCTGCGGGGAGCAGCGGCAGACCTTTGGCAGAACCGTGATATAATAGCAGCCACCTTGGGGGCGCGAGTAGAGAGCTTGAAAGGGAGAGCGGTTGAGAACAGCACCATCCTCATCGGAGCAGCCGACGGTAGCAGGGCTTAAGCCGAGTCGCCTGCGCCGGGTTCTGGCCTGGGTACGCAGCGCACGAGGGCGCACCATCTTGCAGATCACCCTGATCGCCCTCGTTCTCGTCGCGTTCGTCTGGCAGCTAGCGGGCAATTGGGCTGACCTATCGCGGCTGCAACTGCGGCTAGACTATAGCTACCTCGCTCTATCGGCGATCCCGCTGTTCGGCAGGCCGTTCCTCTCAGCCTTCGGCTGGTGGCAGGTGGTACGAAAGCTGAAGGGGGAGCTGGGGATCGCCAGCGCGATCCACATCTACTTCATCTCCGGGCTGGCCCGCTACGTGCCTGGCCCCTTCCTCGGCAGCATTGGGCGGGCCTTGATGGCCGAAGAAGCGGGCGTGCCAGCAGTTACTGCTACCCTCAGCGTGCTGATCGAACTAGGGCTGCTGGTTGCCAGCGGGGTGATCCTGGGGGCGATCTGGACTGTGCTACACCTCTCCAACGACCAGGTGATCTACATGGTGCTGCTCGGCATCTTCAGCCTGATCCTGCTCAACCCCCGCTTCTTCTTGCCACTGCTCAATCGACTACTGGGCCGCTTCAAGCGTAAGCCCATTGCGCTGAACCTGCACCTTGGTGATATGTTGCAACTACTTGCCCCTTACCTGCTCAACTGGATGCTCAATGGCCTGACCTTCTACCTCGTGCTTAAGGCGATCTCGCCGCTGGGGTATGACCTGTTCAACATCATGGGCATCTACATCGTCGCCCTGACGGTGGCGATCTTCGGCCTGATTACACCCGACGGCTGGGGCGCTCGCGAACTGGCGTTGGGCAATATGCTGGTCAGCTTTGCAGCGATCCCAGCAGTGCTAGCGACCGGGCTGGCAATCTTCACCCGCGTCTGGTGGATGGTCAGCGAAGCAGCATGGGTCGGCCTCGCGCTGTTGCTTGGTCGTGGCAGGCAGGCGGCAACGCCGCCACTGGATGAGCAGAAGTAACAGGTAGCCTTCTGCTACGTTGCATAGCATGATGCATAGTTTGGGCTGCTTAGCGGGTGCCATTGAGGATAAGCGCAACCTTGAAAAGCGGGCAGCATTATTTGACAAAATCCTAAGGCGGTGTTATGATCCGCTCTACCTTCTAGAGGATAGAGGGTCGCACGAACGTATCAACCGCCAGCCAGCCAACGCTCGTCCCGGCTGCTGGTGGAGAGCGGGCTAGCCAAAGGCAGAAGAGACTGGCTGGACCACCGTCAAGGGACGAGTGAAGAGAAAGGTTGAGAGATGAGGAACAAGAGAGTACAGAGTTTCGTAGCTCTGGGTTTGACCGCGCTGCTGCTGATCATGACGCTGGGGCAGTCCCTGACGACCAGCGCAAGGAGCTTGACCGCTGCGCCTGCCAGCCAAGCGGTGAATGGCAACTCGGCTGATGCTGACAAGGCACCAGCTGGTGCCGTGCAAGCACCGGCAGTTGACACCTCGAAGGGCTATGCTCCGCACACCCCACTGGTAGAAGACCCTGGCCCGTGGAGCAACGGCACAACTGGCCCTGCTGCACGTTACCGCTTTGGCTCCGCTTCTGACGGCGTGCGCTATATCTATGTCTACGGTGGTGGTGATGGTGCTGGGGCGATCAACACCCTCTGGCGTTGGGACTCGACCAACGGCACCTGGACGCAGCTTGCCAATATGCCCACTGCCAAGCAGAACGTGCAGGGCGCATACTACAACGGCAAGATTTACGTGCCAGGCGGCTATACTGGTGCTGCCCACATCAACGAGAATGCGATCTACGACGTCGCTACTAATGTTTGGACAACTGGCACAGCTCAGACGGTAGCGCAGAGTGGGACGACCGCTGCGTACAATGGCAACATCTACGTCTTCGGCGGTAATCCTGGGCCTAGCAATACAACCCTGATCTACAGCACCACGGCCAATACCTGGACGGCAGGGGCGAATCTGCCCGTCGCTATCACATACGGACGCGCAGTTGTTGCTGGGAGCTACATTTACTATGCAGGCGGCATCGCTGCTGGCACTAGTGCCGGCGCACTCTATCGCTATGATCCTGCTGCCAACACCTGGACGACGCTTGCGGCGATGCAGACTGCGCGGAGCAGCGAAGAACTGATCGCATCACCCACTGGCAGTAAGCTCTACGCCATCGGTGGCGCAACCGGTACTACCTTCTTCAGTGGCTTGCCCCTCTCCCAAACGGTTGAAGTATACGACGTTACCGCCAACACCTGGTCCTATGGCTCTCCGCTCGTCACTACTGCTTCTGGGGTTGGTGGTGGACGTGTAGGCAACAACCTGATGATCCTGGGTGGCGTTGACGGTACTACCTACTTTAACAACGTACAGGTGTCAACTGTCACTGGTGGCTCAACCGCAACCAGCACCCCGGTGCCGCCGACTGCAACCAGTACCCCTGCAGGCCCAACTGTGACCGCGACCGCGACCCGCACCGCCACAGCGGTACCAACGGCATCGCTGACCGCGATCCCTGTTAGTTCGACTAACTGGAGTGCCTTGCCTGCCCTACCCAGCGAGCGGTTCCGCCTGGCGGCTGGTGCAGCCAACAACCGCGTCTATGCCTTCGCTGGCCGTCCGAACAACACTATCTACCTGACCAGCATCGTCTCGATCAACCCTTACACCGGCACGGCCTGGATCACGGAGACGGCCACCTTCCCAACCGCGCGCACCGCTAACCTGCAATCTGCCACCTTGACCGAAACCAGTGGCACCTACGTCTATCTGGTGGGTGGCTCTGGTGCCGCCTCCGACCTCAGCGGCACCAGCACCGTCTACCGCTTCGACCCGACCAGCAGCACCATAACCGTCCTCAGCGACTCGCTGCCACTCACCAACACGACTGGCCTCGGCTCGGCGGTACTCAACAACAAGTGGTACATCTTCGGTGGCTTCACCCCACCGACTAACACCCTCTCTGCCCAGACCTACGTGTTCGACCCCAATGGCACCCCTGGCAGCAAGTGGAGTCGGATCAGCAGTGCTGACCTCAGCATCGCGCGCACCTACATCGCTGGCACCGCCTTCGATGGTCGCGTCTACGCCATCGGAGGGGCCAACTTCGTAGGGGTAAGCCTCAACGACCTGAACATTGTCGAAGTAATGACTCCAACCGACACTACCCCGACCTGGCGGCGCATTGCTGACCTGCCCGTGGGCCTGAGCAACAATCAGGCTTACAGTTGGAACACCAACAGTGGCTACCCGAACGCTGGGCGCGCTGTCGTCTGCGGCGGTGGCTTTGTCACCATCGGCCAGGAGTGCTACCAGTACATCCCCAGCGCAGACCGCTGGCAGAGCTTCCCATCGCTGCTCAACATCAAGCGCAACTTCGGTAAGGCGCAGATGAACGGCTACTGGTACGCTATCGGTGGCACTGAGGACGGCACAGTTGGTAGCACCGATGCGGAGACCAACCCGGCTGCCAACTCGCTGCCAACCCCGACCGCAACCACCCCGGCTAGCACAGCCACTTCTACCGCTACTGCCACGCTTACGGCCACCGCCACCCTTACGGCCACCGCTACCTCTACCGCTACTGCCATCCTCACCTCTACCGCCACTGCCACCGCCTGCTCGATCACCTTCAGTGACGTACCGACGAGCAACCTGTTCTACGGTGACATCCAGTACCTGGCCTGCCGCAACATCGTCAATGGTGCGAATGGCCTGTTCCGGCCCAACGCCAACGCCACTCGCGGTGAGTTTGCCAAGATCGCCGTCCTGGGCTTTGGCCTCGCTCCCTTCACCCCCGCCAGCGGCCAGACCTTCGTAGACGTAGCTCCTGGCAGCGTGTTCTTCGGCTTCATCGAAGCTGCCGCTCGTGCTGGGGTCGTCAACGGCCTCTCGGCTGCCCAGTGCGCTGCCCTCGGCACGCCCGGCACCTGCTACGGCCCCAACGTGCAGATCAGCCGCGTACAGGTAGCTGTGATCGTGCAGCGGGCAAAGGGTTACGCCCTGGTTACGCCAACTGTCGCCACCTTCCGCGACGTGCCAGTGGGTGCCTTTGGCTTCCAAGCCATTGAGACCTTGGCCTCACGCAACATCATCAACGGTGCAACCTGCGTCACTGGCGGCGGCATCTGCTTCCGTCCGAACGACAACATCAAGCGCGGTGAACTGAGCAAGGTTGTGCGCCGCGCCATCGAATCGGCCCCGTAGTAGCCACCACCTTGCGGCCTGCGGAGCAATCCACAAGCCGCAACCCACAAAGCAGCCCCGCCAGCTTCGGCTAGCGGGGCTATCTTTTTGCCAACCAACATCCTTGCTACTACTGGCTTGGGCCAGCCACTGCCTCTGGCGGGTTGAAGCGGTAGCCAATGCCGCGCTCGGTGAGGATCATCTGCGGGTGCTGAGGGTCAGCTTCGATCCTCTCGCGCAGGCGGCGGATGTAGATACGCAGGTAGTCGATCTCGCCCTTGTACTCTGGCCCCCAGACCCGCTGCAACAGGGTGTCGTGTAGCATCACCTGACCAGCATTGTGCGTTAGTTGGTCGAGCAACTTGTACTCGGTGGGGGTCAGGCGCACTACCTCACCACGCACGCGGACTTCGTGGGCGGCAAAGTTGATTTGCAAGCTGCCAGCCTTAAAGTTGGCGGCGGGGCTGCTGGTAGGCAGGGTGGTGCGACGCAGCACAGCTTTGATGCGGGCGGAGAGTTCGAGGTAGCCGAACGGCTTGGTTACATAGTCGTCGGCCCCCAGTTCGAGGCCGCGCACCTTGTCGATCTCCTCGCCCCGCGCTGTGATCATCAGGATCGGCACATTGCTCTGCTCGCGTAGCTTGCGGCAGACCTCAAAGCCGTCAATATCGGGCAGGCCAATGTCCAGCAGGATCACATCGGGGTTCTCCTGCGAGAAACGTTGCAGGGCTGCCCGCCCTGTTCCCAGCCCAACAACGGTGCTACCAGGCCATTGCAGATTGAAGCTGAGGCTGATTGCCTCCACCACATCGGGGTCGTCGTCCACTACCATGATCTTCAAAACATTGTTGCTTGTTGGTGTGGTCATCTTCTTCTTGTCCGTCCTTTGGTGAGCGCTTGGCGAAGCAGCAGGCAGTTAGCACCTGATCGCTGATCGCCCGTTACGGGTCGCTGGTTGCCGTCGCAAAGCGGGAGAGGGAAAAGCTGTCTAGCGGTAGCACTACTTCGTCCTTCAGCGCGAGGTTCGCCAGCACCTTGCCGACCAGGGGGGCGAACTTGAAGCCGTGGCCGCTGAAGCCTGCCGCTACGACGACGTTGGCTAGCCCTGGCAGACGGTCGAGGATGAAGTTGCCGTCGGGCGTGTTGTCATAGAAGCAGACGTGGGTCTTGACCAACTCTGCGTCGCCGAGGGCCGGGATGTAGCGGCTGAGGAAGCCACGCGCCCCTGCATCAGCCTCGTCGTTCGCATACCAGTCCCGGTGGTTAGGGTCTACAGTAGGGCCGAGACTGTGATCTGCGACCTTTACCGCGTCGAGGCCGAAGCTGGGGAAGCCGTAGAAGCCGCTATCGAGGTCAGCGAAGACTGGGAAGTTGCGCGGCAGGTAGTGGCTGCGGTCGCCCAGTGGGCGGTAGTAGAGGACAGGCTGGCGGGTATTGCGGACCCAGTCTACGCCCAACAGGCGGTTGATCCAGCCGTTGACCGCCAGCACCACTGCATCCGCGATGTAGAGTTGGCCGCCCTGCACGCTGACTATCACCTCGTCACCCCGCTGCTCAACCGCGCTGACCCGCTGGCCGGGCAGGTAGCGCGCTCCCTTGCTGACCGCACTGTGCCACAGTGTCTCCACGCAGCGGTTGGCAGCCAGGATGCCGCCGTTCGGGTCAAGTACGGCACCTTGCAGGCGGGCGGCGGCGAACTGCGGGTAGCGGAGAGCTAGCTGATCCGGCTCCAACAACTCCACCCGCTCGCCCATGTCGCGCAAGGTGGCATAGCTGTCGAGGGCGAAACCCCCCGCCCCGCTGTCGAGTAGCAGCAGACCCACTTGATGCAGCAGGCTGGCTCCGCTCTCCAGCTCCAGGTCGCGCCAGAGCCGCCCCGCCTCTTTCGCCCAAACCACGTACTCGCGCTGGCCCGCATAGGAGTAGCGGAATATCTTGCTATAGTCGCTGCTGGCCGCCATGCTGTTGCCCGCTGCGTCAGCCTCCAGGATAGTCACATCGGCCCCCAGCCTGGTGGCGTAGTCAGCAGTGGCAGCCCCCATCACGCCGCAACCGACGACGATCAGCCGTTGTTTCATTCTTCAGCCTCCAACGGTGCAAGGCAGAGCGGCAACCAAAAGTAGAAGATGCTACCCCAGCCTGGCCTGCTCTGCACCCCCACCTGCCCACCCTGCAACTCGATCAGGCTGCGCGTAATCGCCAGACCGAGGCCGAGACCCTCACCGCTGCGCTTCTGGGTCGCCAGCTTGCCAGTCTCTTGGTGGGCCACGCTGTAGAACTGGTCGAAGACGCGCTCTTGCTGCTCTGGGCTGAGGCCCGGCCCATCGTCGCGCACCTGGACTAGCCCCTGTTCGCAACCATCCGAGCCAATCCCCCGCCGTAGAGCGACGCTGAGGTGGCCGCCTTCTGGCGCGAACTTGTTGGCGTTGAACAGGAGGTTGAGCAAAGCCTGCTCCACCCGCCGCTTCTCTGCCTGCACGTAGATCGGCTCGTCGCCCAGGTGGACGCGCAACTCCTGCCGTTTGGCCTCGGTGAGCGGGCGCAGGTGTTCAGCAGCCTCCTCAACCACTGCCCGCAGGTCAATCTTGGTTGGCACGATCTGCAACCGCCCGGCCTGCAAGCGGGCGAGATCGAGCAGGTCGTTGACCAGGGCGATCAGCCGCTCGGTGCTGCGGTTGACGTTAGCCAGCAGCTTCAGTTCGGCTTCACTCTGCGGCACCGCCTGCAAGGTGCTGATCGAGGTCTTCATCGCGGTGAGTGGGGAGCGCAATTCGTGCGAGACGATGCTGAGGAAGTCACGCTCCATCTGCTCGCGGTTCGCGCTCTCCTCCGCCTTCGCGCTGGCCCGCCTGCTGCGCTCTGCCTCGGCGTAGAGAGCTTGCCGCAGAGCAACCGTCGCCAATGCTGCCAGACCAAGCGCGTTGATGTAGACGCTGAGGATGCCCAGTAGCGGCACGTCGTCGCGCTCCAGACCGAGCCAGTAGAGCACCGCACTGAAGATGAAGGTGGCCCCCACATAGCCGAGGCTAGTGATGATGCCGAACTGGGCGGCGGCAGTGATCACCAGGGTGAAAAAGAGGATGAAGAAGACGCTGTGCGCTCGCCCAGTGAGCATCACCGCCGCCCCCGCCGTCAGCCAGTCTAGCAAGAGGATAGCGAATACTATGCGCCGATTGTTGTACCGCCGCCTGGTGAGCAGAAAGAGGGTGACGAGCAGGTTGTAGGTGACGGCGGCCATCGCCACCACTGGCCCTGGCAGGTCGAAGGGCGGACGCGGCAGGTGGCCGATGAAGAAGCTGAGAGCCAGCACGGTCAGCACGCCCAGCCAGCGCACCGCCAGGCTCATCCCTTCCAGCGAGAAGCCAGATCGCTCGTCGAGGGTGACGAGCAGTTGCCAGCGGCCCGCAGCGATGCCGCGCAACCAGAGCCAGAAGCTACGCGCCTCCCGCTGCCACCGCCCACCCTTGCGCTCTGTTCGTTCGGCCATCATTGCACCTTTGCCCAGTTGAGGCTATAATTGTAGCATAACCCGTCAATCGTCTCTCCTACGCTGCGCGCGGGAGCGGCAAGGTAAATGTGAAAATCTGAACAATCATTTGGTATAATTGTACCAAAGCGAACAGTTGGAAAGCAACAGAAGGGAGTCTGAGCTATGGACGGTATGGCCGAAGTCTACATGAGCGGGGTGTTGATCGCCTTCCTCTTTTTCATCTTCCTGATCCTACCAATGATGGTCGAGAACCGCAAGCGCAAGCGGATCATCGCCAAGTTGGCAGTGGGCGACCTGGTGGTGGCCTACGGTGGGCTGATCGGCAAGGTGGTGGGCGTATACGAGAAGGGACTGCTAACTGAAGTCGCCCCTGGGGTGCGCGTGATCCTCGCCACCAGCCTGGTGATGCGCCGCGTTACCCCGCAGGAAGCGCAACTAACCGGTGCGGCAGCCTACCTGGGCGTAACGCCCGTGCTAGGGAGCAGCGACCTGCTCAAAGAGCAACCTGCCCAGAAGTAGTTGCCACAGCCTCGCCGAAGTTGGGGACGGTAAGGCTAATGGAATATACAGCGGTGATTTGATCTGAGCCAGCAGCAAAGACAGGGTTAGCCATATGGCAGCAGCGGAACCAACCCCACAGCAGCTAATCGAGCTTACACCGAAGCAGCAGCCTGCCAGCAGCCTGGTGCTAGACTTGCTGCGCCCGGTGCTGGTCGTCACCGCTATCGTCTGCCTCATCGAGCTAGTCTTCCAGCGCGGCCTCTCGCGCATGGGCAACTCGCTGACGATGAGCGGCGTGACTGGGCCGGTGGTGGATGCCTTTTTCTTTGTTGACCGCGTGACCGGGATCAGCCTCAACTTCGCGGCCCTCTTTCTGGTCGCCAGCCTGCTGCTGCTCGACTGGCAGGCTCTGCGTGAAAGGGGTAGCTGGCGGCTGCTGCGCCTGACGATCTGTGTTGGTGTGCTTGCGCTCGTGCTATTCAGCCTCTGGCTAGCCGCCTCGCGCCTGCTCTTTGGTGGCAGCTATGCGGCAGGTCGGGGCTACCAGGTATTGGCCTTCGCCATGATTGCCCTCGTGCTGCTCTATGCCATCGTTGCGGCGGTAGACTGGCGGGCGCGGCTGATCTTCGCCACTATGCTAGCGGCCTACGCTTGCTCTGCCTACAACGTGCTGGGCCAGGAGTTGCTGCCGGTCGGCAAGGCGGGTGGGGTAGATTGGGTCTACCCGCTCGGTCAGTTGTTCGTCCTTGTCGCCCTCGCCATGATTTTCGTCTGCTACATCCTGCCGCTCGGTCGCCCTGATCGGTTGGGCGTTGGCCTCAGCGTGGGGTTGATGCTGCTGTTCAGCGGTCTGATGCTCGCGCCGCTCAAGGTAGACGTGCCAGCTTACATCGCCATCTTCAGCGGCGGCTACCAATTCTTCCTGCCCCTACCCATCTACATCCTTGTGGTCGGGGTGGCGGTCTACAGCATTGCGCAGGCGTTGCGCGGGCCACTAAAGGGTTGGGTTGGTAGCACGCCAATCGGCCTCGGCTTGCTGCTAGTTGCAATTGGCGGCTACGACCTCAAGCTAGACATCCAGTTCATGCAGGCAACCCTCGGCCTGCTCCTGCTCACCGGGTTCATCGAGTTTGAAGCGCAGTGGGGGCGGCAAGTTAAACAGAAGGAGTGATCATGACTATACGCGACGAAGCAGCAGACCAGTACGGCTTTGAGACCAGGGCGATCCATGCGGGTCAGGCACCCGAACCGACGACCGGCTCAATTCAGGTGCCGATCTTCCAGACCTCCACCTACGTGCAGGATGCGCTCGGCCAGCACAAGGGCTATGAGTACGCACGCACTGGCAACCCGACGCGCACTGCATTGGAAGCGGCCCTCGCCAGCCTGGAGGGGGGCAACTTTGCCCTCTGCTTTGCCAGCGGCCTGGCGGCAGAGACTACCCTGCTCTACCTGTTCAAACCAGGCGACCACATCCTCTGCGCCGACGACGTGTATGGCGGCACCTACCGCCTGTTCGTGCGCGTCCTCGCCGATTACGGGCTGAAGTTCGACTTTGTGGACATGACCGACCTCGCCCTGGTTGAGGCGGCGATCAAGCCAGAGACGAAGGCGGTTTGGGTAGAGACCCCCAGCAATCCCCTGCTCAAGATCGTGGACATTGCCGCCCTCAGCCAGATCGCCCACGCGCACGGCGCACGAGTGGTGGCCGATAACACGTTCGCCTCGCCCTATGGTCAGCAGCCGCTCAACCTCGGTGCCGACATCATCGTGCATAGCATGACCAAGTACATCGGCGGCCACAGCGACCTGGTGGGCGGTGCGTTGATCCTCAACGACGCAGACGATCACGAGCGGCTCACCTTCTTGCAGAATGCGATTGGGGCTGTGCCGGGGCCACTGGACTGCTGGCTGGCCCTGCGCGGCCTCAAGACACTGGCGATCAGGATGCGGGCGCACGAGCAGAACGCAATGGCGATCACCAACTTCCTGCTGGAACACCCTGCTGTGGAGCAGGTGATCTACCCCGGCCACCCCTCGCACCCCCAGTACGAGATCGCCCGTCGCCAGATGTGCTGCTTCGGTGGCATGATCTCCTTCCTGGTCAAGGGTGGGTTGGAGCAGGCGCAGCGCGTGGTGGAGAAGACGAAGCTGTTCGCCCTCGCCGAGTCGCTGGGCGGGGTCGAGTCGCTGATCGAACACCCCACCAGCATGACCCACGCCAGCCTCGCCGGTTCGGCCTACCTGCCACCCGCCAACCTGATCCGCCTGTCGGTCGGCATCGAAAGTCAGCAGGACTTGCTGGCTGACCTCGCTCAGGCGTTGGCTTGATCCAGCCGCGCCGAATGTTGGCTAGAAGTTAGCTAGCGTCTGGCGGCCAGCGAAGCCAGCGGCGATCTCGTGCCACCAGCCAACTTCGGGTTCGCCAAACAGCCAGCAGAGGTAGACGACACGCCCCAGCCGGTAGGCAGGAAAGTCTATCAGGCCGCGCTCCAAATCCTTGAGTTCAATACCCATCTCCAACAGGTGTTGGTAGTCGGCGCGCAGGGTGCTGGCCGCTGCCTCAACCTCGGTCAGCAGGGCTTCGGCGTGGCGTGCGCTACCGTTCTGCCGCGCCTTCTCGGTGATCGCGTCCAGTTCGTCCTGGCGGGTTACGATGCGAGCGCGGGCCTGCCTCATGCTATATAGTAGGCTGCTGACGTGGGGCAACGCCTCGTTCGCCTCACGCACTGTATAGAAGCGGCGCACTTCTTCGCCCATGTTCATCCTGGCCTGACCCTCCTCACCACTAATTATAACACCGTCTTGCCGTTGATGTTCGCGCTAGCATGGCTGCGCAGCAGATGGCAGGCTACTACTACGCTCTGGCTAACAAAGGTGGCAACTGCGTGACACCTGGGAGGTATGCAGGTACAAAAAGGGGAGCGCATCCAAATGATGCACTCCCCGCTACTTACCCGCCATAACATAGCAGGCTAGAGGATGGAGTGGGAGGGTTAGACCGTCGGGCGGGTCTCTGCGGTGCGCTCGATTGGCACGCCAACGCTGCTGCCCCACTCGGTCCAGCTACCATCGTAGTTGCGGACGTTGGGGTAGCCAAGCAGGTAGGTGAGAACGAACCAGGTGTGGCTGCTGCGCTCGCCAATGCGACAGTAGGCGATCACATCGCGGTCGGCGGTGATCTCCTGGCCCTCGAACAGTTCCTTTAGTTGCTCTGCGGGCTTGAAGGTACCATCCTCTTGCGCCGACTTTGCCCAGGGGATGCTCTTGGCAGTGGGGATGTGGCCCGCCTTCTGCGCACCCTCCTGGGCATAGCCAGTCATGTGCAGCAGTTCGCCGCTGTACTCCTGAGGCGAGCGCACGTCGATCAGGCGGGTGCGCCCTTCTTCCAGGGCAGCTTCGACCTGGCGGCGGTAGGCACGGATGTCGTTGTTGCGCTCCTTCGCCTGGTAGCTGGTAGCCGGGTAAACAGGCATATCCTTGCTCATTGGGCGGCCCTCAGCTACCCACTTGGCGCGGCCCCCGTCCATCACCCGTACGTCCTCATGCCCATAATACTTGAACAGCCAGAAGGTGTAGGTGGCATACCAGTTGTTCTTGTCGCCATAAACGACTACAGTGGTGTCGTTGGCGATCCCCTTGCTGCTCATCAACTGCTCAAAAGCCTGGCGGTCTACGAAGTCGCGCATGAAAGGGTCTTGCTCCTCCGTGTGCCAGTCTAGCTTGAGTGCAGCGGGGACATGACCCTGCTCGTAGAGTAGTATATCCTCGTCGCTCTCCAGGATACGCACGTTCGCGTCCTGGTGGTGCTGCAAGACCCATTCGGTCGTGACCAGCACTTCGGGGTGGGCATAGCCAGACAGCTTGCTGTCCTGGGCGGGTACTTCGGTTGCAGTCATCAACACGTCACCTCCTCATATGATCCACCTCGATTGTAGCAGCAAAGGGCAACTTTTGTCAAGTAAAGCTGTTTTTAGTGCGCTAGGCCATGCGGGTGGGGGCAGCTACGGTGAACCTACCCCGCTTCCAGCCCTAGCTACTTGCTCCAGTAGTCACCGATGTGCGCGTCAGCTTTGACGGGGACGAGGGTGAGAATCTTCTGACCTGCTCGGATCATCTCCTGCTCCACAATCTGGCAAACGATCTCGGCTACGTCCTCGCGGGCTTCGACGATGATCTCGTCGTGTACCGTGTTGACGATGCGGGCAGGGTAGTCGCGCAGGCTATCACGCAGAGCGACAAGGGCGTACTTGGTCATATCCGCGTTCGCCCCCTGGATGGGCGCATTCTTGGCCTGCCGCTCGATAGCCGCCCGCTGTGCGTTGAAGTCGGGGCTAGCGGGGTCGGGCTTGGTGAAGAAGCGTTTGCGACCAATTGGCGTTTCGCTGTAGAGCTTGCGTACTCCTAGCCGCGCCGCACCATCCAGCCAGCGTTGCACGCCAGAGTACGCTTTGAAGTAGGTGTCGATCAGCCGCTTGGCCTCGTCCACGTCCACACCTAGTTGCACGGCCAGCGAACCCGACCCGCGACCATAAGCAAGGCCGAAGTTGATCGCCTTCGCCTGACCGCGCTGCTGTTTGGTCACTTCCTCAACCGACACCTGGAACATCTGGCTAGCGGTTAGCTGGTGGAGGTCGCCGCCGCTGACAAACGCCTCGATGAAGGCGGGGTCTTCGCTGAGTTGGGCAAGGATGCGGAGCTCGGCCTGCGAGTAGTCGCAGGTGATCAGCTTGTAGCCCGCTTCGGGAATGAAGCACTCGCGGAACTCGGAGGTGGCTGGTATCTGCTGCACATTCGGCTCGGAGGCAGAGAAGCGGCCCGTGTCCGCCCCATGCTGGTTGAAGTTAGGGTGGATGCGCCCAGTCTTCTTGTGGATGAGCAGCAACATATTCTCGCCAAAGGCACTGAGCGTCTTCTCGTGGGTGCGGTATTCCAGCAGCTTCTTGACGGCTGGGTGGTCAAACTTGGTCAGCGTACCTTCGCTGGTGTCCGGCAACGCCACACCCAACCGCCCAAACACCTCGATCAACTGCTGACCGCTGTTCAGGTTGATGCTGCTCACCCCCAGCATGGTCGCTTGCAGGGTGGCAGGGGCGAGCAGGGCGTGCAACTCCCCTGCCGCCTCGTCGCGCAGCACCTTGACCGCCTCGATGATGTGTCGCCACTTGGTCTCGTCGATCTTCACCCCAGCCAACTCCATGTCACCGACAGCGGGGACGCACTCAAACTCCAGTTGCACGGTGCGCTCCAACTTGTGCTTCTTCAGCTGCGGCTTCTGCGCCTCCCAGATTGGAAAGAGGACGTGGACATCGCGGATCGCGTACTCTAGCTGGCTCTGGCTATAGGGGCTACCAGGGGTCATGCCAATAAAGCTCTTTTGCTCGGTCTTGTCTATTGGGCGGCCAAGATACTTGTTGGCGATATTCTTGAGGCTAACTTCGCGGCTGATGCCACTGGTTAGCACGCGCTCGGCCAACATGGTGTCGTAGATATTGTTGAGGGCAATGCCAGTCTGCTGCATGAGCATCTTGTAATCGAACTTTGCGTTCTGCAAGAGCTTGAGGATGTCGGGATGCTCAAGTACGCGCTTGAGTGGGTGTACATCCAGCTTTCTGCCACCGTTGCTACCGCCTGCCATGTCGAAGATGTAACCATGCTCGTGGGTGGCGATCTGGAGCAGGAGGAGGTCGTTGGTGTAGGGATCGAGGCCGGTGGTTTCGGTGTCCACCGCGATCACCGTCTCCTTGAGCAGCAGTTGGATCACCTCGGCCATGCGTTTGGGGTCATTGATCAGTTCAAACTCCGCGTTGTCCCACTTGCGCTCAGCCTCCCCCGGCTGCTCTGCCTGCTCGTCGGCTACTGCCGCTGGCGCAACAGCCTGCACCGTAGCAGCAGCGGGGCCGAAGTCGCTGTCGTCACTGTCTCTATCAACGTCGCCGTCGTCCACCTCGTAGCTAGTCGCTTCTTCACGCACCATCAACGGAGCAGGGGCGGCGGGTAGCGGGAAGCTGGGCAGGTAGGCGTAAACTCCACCACGCCCACTATTGTCGCCACGTACACGCCCATCGGCACCGAGGGTGGGCGCAGCCTGGTTGCCATTGCCAGCCTTGTTCTGCGATCCATTAGTGTGCGCCTTGCCGTTACCATTGCTGCTAACTGGGGCATTGCCGTTGCTGCCAGCTGGCAGGTTGCCATTGCTGGCAGCATGGGTAGCCTGGGTGTAGATGTCGCGTAGTTCGAGATAGTATTCGAGGGGCAACTCCTGCTCGGTGGGGTGGCTGGCTGCGGTGGGACAGGCGGCCAGATCGGGGCGGTAGTAGCTGCGACAGGGCAGACAGTAGCGGTAGCGCACGCCGCTGATCGCCACCGCCCGGCAGTTGGGGCAGCGCACGGCTACCCCGCTAGCATAGGTGTCGGGCAGAGCGAAATCCTGGTCGCAATTGTGGCAGAGGGTGAGCAGTTCGGTCATGGCAGGCTTCCATTCACTGGGGGCGGGCGAAGTTTGTGTCAACCTAATTCTATCCAACCTGGGCCGATCCGTCAAGATCATTGCTCGTCAGCAGGCGTTCAGGTTTATGGCTAGTTTGCCTCCAGGGTGTTGGTGAAGCTGGCGCAGCTAGCCGTGTCCACAGATACTCTGCTATGCTTCAGATGCGCCCACACAACCTTGCTATCTTTGAGTGGGCGGCCAATGCGCTCTCATGCAACTCTTATTTGCCCGAAGCCGTGCCTGGGTGGGCAATTTGTTATAATAAAGTAGTTGAAACAAACGCCGCCCAACTGCTGTCCTACAGGCGTAAAGAGACGCAAGCAACGCTGCTTTTGCAGCCCCCACGTAGGAGGTTCCTGTAATGTACGGATTGGTTTCCATGTTCTTCAACATCTACATCATCCTGATCATCGTCCGTTCGCTGTCCACCTGGCTCGGCCCCAGCATCCAATACCAGCAGTGGTTCAAGCTGCTCTCCGCCGTCACCGACCCAGTGCTGGTGCCAATCCGCAACACGATGAACCAGCTTACTGGCAACCTGGGCATTGACTTCTCGCCCCTGGTCGCCATCGTACTGCTAAATATCCTCCAAAAAATAGTGCTGGACTTGCTACGTTACTAACTGGCAGCCAGCCGGCAGCCCTCACCCAGCAGTGGGTGGGGGTTGTTGTTTGCCTGCAAGCCGTTACTCCCTCAGCGGGCCGCGGCCAAAGACGGAGGGCTGCACTTTATTCCAGTAGCGGGAGAAGCGGGTGAGGTCGAGCTTGCCGGGGTATCGAGCAAAGTCGGCTTCTGATAGCTCCTCCACTACCAGGCTGCGCTCTATCTCAGCCAGGATCGTGCCAAAGCGGGGACTGGGCGACTCGGCAGTGGCGACCTGGGTAGCACCATGTTCGCGGGCGAAGGCGACTACCTCTGCCGCCACGTCGCCCCGGCGGATCGTTACCGGCAACTCCAAGAGGCACTCGTAGATGAAAGCGACCCGCTTAAGGGTGATGCCCCACTCCTCTAGCAGCGCGTCGTCCCAGACGAAGATCGCGGGCGCACCAGGGTAGGCGGTCAGGGCGGGGCCGTAGGGGTTGAGGTTGTCACCATGTAGCCAAATCACCACGGCCTGGCCTACGTCGTTCACTCGATTCCGTCCTCTATACACCTAGCAGAAAAGGAGTTACCTAGTGGTAGCTCCTTCTGCTTAGTCACTTGGGTTCTCAGTTTATTCCACTATGGTTCACAGGCACGCGTGTCCTTGTTGTTCCGTTATCACCATAGCACGAGTCGGTGTATGTGGTAGCACCATTTATCCACGTCCAGACGTTTGTCCCAGCTGGTGACAGATCTGCACACCCGCCATAAGTGCCAAACACCTGCACATTGGTAGAACTGTTGCCATGAGGGAGGGGCTGTAGACCAACGCTGCCCGTTAGCACAACCCCGTAGTAGGCTACAGCACTCACGTTGGACATACTAATGCCTGTCACGTTGATGGTAGTATTGTAATTGTCGCTGCAAATGAGAACTGCCACTGTGTGGGTACGTGGGTTGCAGGCAGGATGAGCATCTGCTTCATAGTGCAAGTTAGACGTACGGTAGTTGTAGTTACCTGCCGCAGTGTTGAACGAGCTGTTCGTTATACTCCAGTCACGTGAGCCGTACAAACTCAACTCGAAATTGAGATGGTTGTCCAATGTATGAACGTCGTTCAGAGTTCCACCAGATACCTGATTGACATCTATGCCAGTGCCACTGTTGTGCTCAACCCAAACATGGTTCAGGCTTGGGTATAGGTAGTACCCATTCGGTTGAACGTTAGAGTTGTACATCATGTATATACCGCCTGTACCACCTACCAAACGGCCAGTGGGATTTTTTGGTGCAGGAAAGAAGTCCGGTTGGGCACACTCACCTGCAGCATAAGGATCTATACCGTTGTTCTGGATCCAGACGTTGTTTATCCGCGCGTATGGCCCAATAATGCCCAGACCCACGCAGCGGGCGTAGACAATGTGAACATTGCTCACTTCCAGCCGTGCGTTAGCTATTAGACCGTAACTAGTTAGCATATTAGAGTTGCCAGCGTCACTAGAGCCGTTTAGGGTCAAGTCTTGAACCCTGGCATAATCAGGCGTGTTAGTAAGATTATCCCCATAGCTCCCCAGTAGACCATCAAAACCATTGTGGTACCAAGTCACCGCTGGCCTCAATGTGTAGTTGTTACCGTAAAGAGTTACGAGGGGATAGACCCTCACCCCGTAGCCTGTAGGATTGTTGATGTACAGAGTGGCATTGGACTTGCCAGTCCGTTCTACCAAGTTAACACACAGATATGAGTTGACGTAAGCTGTATAAGTAGCAGCGGTAAGAACATCTGCATCCACTGTCGCCCCATTCGTGAACGGGAAGTCCAGACATCCTGGAGCAGCGTATACAGTACTGTAATTCGTGAAGGAGCTTGGTAGAACAGCCAACGCAATCAAAACAACTAGCATCTTCTTCATGATGTCTCCCCTTGTGCTATTTTATCTGGCCCAACAGTATTATACCACGCCCATCAAAATTATGCAATAGGGACTCTGGCAAAGAGCAGCGAAAAGCAAAACAGGCCAGACTAGTTTTATGAGGGACAGGCTGATGGGAATAAACTAAGGGAGCAGCGTGTTGCTCGCTAGCAGCCGCTACTACTGGCTGCTCAAGAGCGGGGTCGGCGGGGGTATGCGCCTGCTGGCGGCGGGCCAGCCTGCGCCCCCAGGCGATAGCAGGCTTCTCCACTACCAGGTAGAACAAGTAGCCAGCCAACACCATCAACGGTGTGAGTGCAACAGTATAGGTGAAGAAAGCCTGCCAGTCGCGCAGGCCACGAGGCAACCAACTTGCAATCTCTAGCAGCAAACTATCATGGATCAGGTAGAGGCTGTAGCTAGAGGCACCAACCCAGACTAGAGGCCGCCAGCTAAACACACGCTGGAGTAGCCCTGTCGCTGCTGCCGCTAGTACCAGAAAGAAAAAGCTCGTGCCAATGACAATGTCTACAAAAGGATAGAACCCACCCTGCCTCAGGTAGAAGTAAGAGAAGCCAACCCATAGGCAGGCAAGAAACAGGGCAAAGCTAACAGCCGAGTTCACCTTGTCCCGGTAGCGCACCACGATCACCGCTGCCAGGATGCCGAGGGCGAACTCGAAGATGCGGCCTGGGGCAAACCACGACCATGCCTCCACCTGATTCCACTTCTTGGTAAGCAGCACAGTGTTAGCAATCATGATCCGCCAAGCAACATCAGCTAGCAACGCAATCGCCGCCATGTTCAGCACCCCGAAGCGGCGGGACAGGTAGATCAGGATAGGGAAGCAAAGGTAGAACTGGACTTCCAGTTCCAGTGACCAGAATGCACCGTTCATTGTGGGGAAGCCTGGTGTCAGCCCACGCATTACGTTGTTGACAAAGAAGATGTGGGTAAGAGCTGAAGGGAAGGGTTGCACAAAGGTAGTGTAGTGCTTGAGGCTGAAAGCAACATAGGCCGCAGGCACCAGCCAGTAGAGCAACGCAAACAGACCAATCGCAGCATAGAAAGGAGGTAGGATGCGAATTGCACGGCGCACAAAGAAATCTTTGACATTGAATGGCTTCCACCCATTCAACTCAACTAGTGGATAGGCCAGGCAGAACCCTGAGATGACCATGAATAGGTGAACACCAAACGACCCAAGGACGAAATAGTTAGTTAGTGGCAACCCTATTACCTTGACATTAGTGGTGTAGTAGCCACCCCACAGCCAGCTATGGAAGACTACCACCATCAGTGCGGCAAACCCCCGCAACCCATCAATGAAATCCAGCCGTTGCTTCAACTTACGCTCCACTGCTAAGGAAAGTAGGTCACAGGATTGGATACACCATTGTTATTGCATCCATACGGACTTTGATTTGCGTTCCAATTGTTCATCCCCACTGCCGCTCTGTCAACACAGCCTACCCATGATCCATTAACGTTATTATCAAGGAAAGTGTTGTAGACCGGCAAATAGTACGATCCACCAATTTTCTCGCCACTGCTGACTATCCCATAGAAACTAGCTATGTGGTTGTTCCTTACAGTGTTACCCTGTGTAACGCTCAGGGAGTCGCTGTAGTAGCACAACAACAGGCCAGCTGGGTGCATTGCGTAACTGCCATTCCAGGTGCTTGAGGCTGGCCCATTAACACACTGCGGATGAACATCGCTCTGAGGAGCGACACTGTTAGTGCTTACTCCGTAGATTTGGTTGTTGGATATTGTCCAACCGCTTGCACCGAACATGGAGACCTCAGCCCACAGTGTGTTGCCAGCAACATAGCTGTGGTCAAGCACTCCGTTCCACACACCGTTGTTGTCTATGCCAGGACCTTCGTTGTACGTGATGGTGGTAAAAACTATTTGAGGATTCATAGAACGGTTCTGAGCAAGATCAGAGCTGAACTGCATATAAACGCCAGCACGCCCTGGGGCATACTTTGGTGGATTCTGTTGATACTGAGACTCGCACTGAGACTGGAACACAGAGGGAGCCACTCCGTTCCTTGTTATTGTTACTCCTGACAGAACAACACCTGCCCCCAGTATGGACACACCAACACATCTAGCATTCCGTACCTCGACATTGAGCATCGTTGTACCAGAAAGTATAGCACCAGCAGCAGCACCGATGGTGCCGTTGATGTTCTTCCTACCATCTATGACCAAGTTGGATATGGTGGCATTTGATGAGCCAATGCCTGGGTTGGAGTAGTCAGGGTGCTGCTGCTCGATAACGGCAACAGAAGCATAATTGGGTCTTGTCCAAACTGCATCATTGCTAGGAGATATAACTGTGTCGGAGCCAGTACCACGTAGCGTTTTGTTCGAAGGAACATAAAGGGGCCAATCCAAATAATATGTTTGCGAAGCAAGTTGCACACAAGTCGCCGAGGAGTTAAGTGCTTGCTGAACAGTCTGACCCGCTGGCACAGTAATGCAGACATCATCTGCCCTGGCAGCTGGCATGGAGGTAGTAAGTTGACAGGTAAACCCTATAAGCACGAATACAACGATGGCAACATCTTTCTTCACAGCTTGCTCCTTATCTCGCCTGTTGTGAACAGGCAATTCGCAATGACAACGCATGCCTATTATACCGCCGAACTGTCAATAATGCAATAGTTGAACATTGTCTTTAGAGTTGTTTGCGTTGGTTGCTGCGGTCGTTGCGGCTGCCCCCACCCTCACGCTTGTCGGTGAAGCTGGCGTTAGGAAAGAGGCGGCGTTCGATCTGCTCATATGTCCCCTCGAAGTCGCACTTGCCGTAGAGTGGGCAGGCCCGGCAGTACACGCCATTGGTGTAGCGTTCCAGGTTCTCGCGGTTGAAGAAGTAGGGCTTGTGGCTGAAGGTGCTGGCGACCCATTGCCAGGAGAGGTTGTTGCTGGCTGGGTCACCATCCAACAGGTGTTGCAGGAACCAGCGCGCCCCTGCCTGCCACTTGACCTTGCGCCAGTGGACAAGGTAGGCCGCCAGCCACATCCGCGCATGGTTGTGCAAATAGCCGCTCTCGTGCAGGTCGCGGCTGAAGCTGTCAATGCAGACCTGGCCTGTCTCGCCCGCGTCCACATCAGCGGGCAGTGCTGCGGCGTAGTCCTTCGGCTGGTAGCCCGTCTTGTACGGCTCCTGGTCTTGCCAGATGCCGTCCCCGATCTGCCAATAGACGCGCTGCCAGTAGTCGCGCCAGGCCAGTTCGTTGACTAGCTTCTCGGCCTCGGCCTGCGCCCGCACCTGGGCCAGCACTGCGTCGCGCACTTCGGCCAGGCTGAGAACACCATAGCGCAGGTAAGGGCTGAGGCGGGTGACGGCCCCGCTGAAGAAGTTACGGCTTGCGGCATAGCGCAACGGGTCAACTGCCGCCAACCGTGCCTCCGCCGCCTTGCGCCCACCGACGGTGGCGGTCACCTGGCTGTCGCGGGCAGTAGCGGCGGGGAACTGCTCGTGCAGGTAAGCGATCAACTCCTCGCGGCTGGCGAAGTCGCGGCGCATATTGTTGCTCATCAGTGGTGTTTCCTTTACCCTGGTTTGCAGGTAGTATAGCACATCGAAGCGGTGCTGGTTAGCTAAGGGCAAAGCTGCTGGTCGTAGGTCAGCAGCAGGTCGCCAGCAGGTTGCACACCTTCGGCCAGGCGGTGCAACCAGGCGGTTAGCTCATCGCCGGTGAGCATCCAGGGTTTGTCCGGGTCTTTCTGTTCCGGTTCGCATAGTTGCAACCAGACGATCTGGCGCAACTCCATCACCTCAGCCGAGGAGCAGGCGAAGAACTCGCGTATCTTGCGTTCACGGGAAATCACAATGCGATCTCTGGTCGCAGACGCTGCTTCGAGCAGGAAGATGTCGTCGGCGAACTCTTGCAGGAGTGCGGGCCGATCTACCAAACGCACTTCCTTGCGCTTGCGCTGAACGTAGCGTTGGGCGTAGGCCATGATCTTGTTATGCAGGTTGGCCGGTGGTTTGGGGACGAGGATACGGTCAGCAGCCAGTATCTGCCTGCGCCATTGCAGGGCGTAGTTCAACGCCTGCCCCTCGCCCACCCACTCGCGCAACACGTCAGGCGTTTCAACAAAGTAGTGACCGGCTTCGTAGATGGCATCGAGGCAGGCAGCCGAGGACAACGCCTCGTCGCTGGCAGGGCTACGGCGGTTGCCAGCCCCATGCGCAATGTTGGTATCTACCACTATGGCTGCCCTGTAGTAGACCACTAGTCAGCAGCCTGGGTGGCGCTTTCCGACTGCGCGGCAATATCGCCTACATCGGCTTCGTGACTGCCGTTGCTGCCGTTGCTGCCGTTGTTCTGCGCCAGCCGCCCCTTGGCCTGCTGCTCACGGAGGCGGGCGTTGGAGGCGCGGGCGTAGCGGCGTTGCCAGTAAAGCTCGGTCTCATCAAAATCCTCCGGCCAGTCGCCCAGCGAACCAGTCTCGTCAGGGAAGTGGCTGTCCACTTTCGTCCCGCCGCTGTCGGGGTCGCGGCTGAACCAGTGCATGGCAACCAGGTTGTGGTCAAGCTGCTGCTCGGCAATGAGCGTCTGGATTGCCAGCAAGAGGATTGAGCTATGCGTCTCGATCACCACGCGCACGCCACGCTTGGCCGCATCCGCCAGCAGCCCAGCCATCGCCGCCTGCGCTCGTGGATGCAGGTGCAACTCTGGCTGCTCGATGTAGACTAGCTGGCCCGGCTTGGCAATGAGCAGCGCGACGACGACGGGCAGCACTTGCGACACGCCGAAGCCTACATCAGCGATGGAGACGGTATCGGTTGCGTCGCTGGTTAGGGTGCGTCCAACACGAACCTCAATCTCAACGTCACTAAGAGCCGCAGTTCTAACCACACTCGCCACCCCCAACCTAGCTAGGGCATCTACAAGCTGCTTAAACTCATCTTGGTTGGCAGATTGCCAGCGGTGTACAATGCTGGCAACGTAGTTCTCAAACGTCCCTGGAAAAACTCTTGCCCCAGCAGAGCCAGCCCGCTTGTAGTTGCGTTCTGGTGCACCACGCAGACCTGGTACGTGAATAACTTGAACTACGTTCTGCCCAAGACTAGGATGAGTGTCAAAGACAGAGTTTATCTTTATCTCTTCGCCGTTTGGTAGTGTAATAACAAAATCTATCTTCAAGAAGCATCTGTCACGGTGCATGGTTATGTCAGCGTCGGCTGTTTTTTGTGAGACAAAAACCTGACGCAACTGAGGAGGCATTTGATTAGTGGCGTTATTAAGAGCTTTCTTAATATCCTTCCTTGACATAGCTGCCTTAGCAAAGTAGTTGTCAGCCGAAGCCTTTATTTCTGTACTGTCTACATACAAGCCAGTATTAGAAAGCACAAAAGCACTCTCTAGTGCTATTCTTCCAAGTTCCAATTTCACAATGAACTTCTTTTTGCCTCTGCTTGCTGATAGTGAGAACAACTGCTTTGTCTCTGAGAAGTTAACGTTCGGCCCATCCAGCTTAAGCGGCCCTGGATCATACGGAGCTTCCAACGTCTGCTTCATCAGCAGCAGCGGTTGCATGATGCTCGACTTGCCGCTGCTGTTCGCGCCCGCCAGGATAGTCAGCGGGCGGATTTCGATGCTGGTTTCGTCGCGCAACGACTTGAAGCCCTGCACCGTGATGCGGGTGATGCCGCGTGGCTGCGGCTGCTCCGGCTGCTCCTCTGGCTGCTCGTCTGGCTGCACGTGTGCTTCGTCGCTCATCTCTGCCCCTCCTGATCAACCTACTACTATCGTTTGTTGCCGCTGACAAGCCTAGCCCTTCGGCCTGCGCGTCTTGCAAGCGTCGCTGCAATACTTCACCTCGTCCCACACCTTCGCCCACTTCTTGCGCCAGGTGAATGGCCGACCACAAGTGGCGCAGACCTTGCTCGGCAGGTTTTCCTTCTTTACTCCACGTGTCATCTGCTACCCCCCCTGTTACTTGCTGACCCCTTGATTATAGCCTATCGGCCAGCGAATTAACAGTGGCAAGCTCGCTTGAGGCTATCAGCGACCCTCGCGCATCCCGGCCTTGCGGCGGCGGCGCATCTGCGCGGGCGGCGGGCGGTTGCTCACCTCGCCCCCAACGATCACACTGATCGAGCCGTCCACCTCTAGCACCGCTGAGAGACATTGACTGATCTGGTCTACACCATGTTCACGCAGGGCTTGCAGCACGTCGTCGGCACTAATATGCTGATTGCGCAGGTTGTCAGTCAGCAACACGCCATTGTGGACAAGCTGAGTCGGCTGATCGTCAACCAGTCGATTGAAGGTAGGGCTACGCATCCGCAGGAAGGTGAGTACGGTATTGAGCAACAGCAGCGTGCTAGCCGCCACCAGGCCGCCGGTCAGCGAACTGTCACTGCCGACCATTGCGTTCTGCACTGCATTGGAGAGCAGCAGCAGCAGTACCAGGTCAACGGGACTGAGTTGGCCCAGTTCGCGCTTGCCCGTCAGCCGCAGGGCGATCACTAGAAAGAGGTAGACGATAGCAGAACGAGCGGCTACCTCAAGGATGACCAGGGGATCGAAGTGGAACATGGGCTACTCCTGGAGCAGGCCGCTAACTTAAGGCAGGCCAGTGGGCCACCGTCGTAGCCAGCGATGAATGCATCCACCCGCTGCCCTGGTTGGCCGTGGGCTGCCGGGTCGAACCAGGGCATGGCCTCCTCATCACCCGCCCCATAGAGGCTGATCGTAGCTTCGTCGAGGTCGCCCGCCTCCAACCAGCCGATCTGCTTGCTGTGCTGTGTCCATGCCCCTGCGAAGCAGTCGGCCTGCAATTCGAGGTAGAGATTGTATTCGATCACGCGATAGCCGCTGTAGGTGGGGTCGTAGCCGTCGCGCAGCAGGTTGAGTTGCACCAGATGGCCCCACTCGTGGGCCAGAACCAGCACTGGCGCGAAGTCGCCTACCGTGCGGTAATAGCGTTTGAGGAAGTTCACATCGTAGTAGATGATGTTGTTTGAGCCACAGTAGCCAGCATTGTTAGTGGGGATGTAGCCACAAGCCTTGCTGCGGAAGGCAGTGCTGTAGCCAACCACGTTGGCAGGCGGGCGGTAGACCAGCTTCCAACTTTTGAACTGGCTGGCCCAATAGGCGTTGATGTTGTTGCGCGCAAAGCTCATGTCGCCCGCGAACTCCTTGTCCGCTGCCGTCTGTGCCTGAGCAAGTGCGGGACTGAGCGCGAGCAGCAAGGCGAAGCCGAGAATGAGGAGGAACTTACGCATAGCACCCGCCTTGCTAGCTAAAATCGTGGGCTGTGTTGGCCGCCACCTCTATTATAGCACGGCACCACCAGCCTACCCAACTAGATATTGCCGACCGCGATTGGTGCGCCGCTAGGGGTAGGGCTGCCGCCCGTCGGCTCCACCGTAATGCCGACTGCTGCATAGTCCGCGAGGCTACCACTGAAGGTGAGATTGTGGACCGCCTGCCCCTTTGCGTCGGGGTCGAAGGTGCCAGCTGGGAGCGGCTTGCCGTCCTTGCCAATCACCCACAACTCATACGTCTTACCGCTCGGCACCGGCGCGAGGTTGTAGGCCAATACTACGCCCTTGTTGCTGTTGGGGTTGGCGATAAACTGGCTGGTTAGCGGCTGATCTTTGGCTGCCACTTCGCGTACTACTGTGCCACGTTGGGCCAACAGTTCGTTCGCCCCCTGGAGGCTGCTGACACTCTGCTGGGCGGCGGTTAGCTGGCTGGTCAAGGTGGCATTGTCGCCCTTCGCCTGGGTGATTTGCCCTTGCAAGCCCGCGACCTCTTGTTTGGCCTGGCCCAGTTGCGCCTGGATGCGGGTTAGTTGG
>JAYUUN010000125.1:0-2579 GCA_043754535.1 Chloroflexota bacterium
TTGCGCCCCCTCCCGCGCCAGCCGCTCGACCTTCGCTACCAGGTCGACCAGCCCACCGCGCTGGTTGCAGGCCGCACACTGCCAGCGGGTGCCAGTTAGCGTGAAGCTGAACTCCGGGCTGACACACAGGGGGCAATGGCCCAGCCAGCCGTCTTGGACGCTGATTAGCTGGGTGTAGTAGCTGACGATCTTCGGGGCGTGTGGCGCAAGCTCCCGCTCCCGGTTGAACAAGTCCAGCAGGCTCATGGCTAGCCCTCAACTGGCAAGGGGTCGCTTTGTGACCCCTTTGCTTTTTGCAGCTTCGGTTTCAGCTTCGCTTCCTGCCTCAGCAACCAAGTTGCTAGCTCGTGCAACATCTGCCCGGCGGCTACGGCCTCGTCGCTACCTTCCAGCAAGCGCACACTCTGCCGCACGCTGCGCCGCAGTTCGGTTAGCTGCTGCTCAAGCTGCGCTCTGGCAGTGGCCGGGCTACCCTCGGCCACCGGCGCGGCGACTGACGGTTCTGCATCGTGAGCAACAAGGCGCGGCAAATTGGTCGCTTGCGACTTTACTGGCAGTGACATGGCAGTAGTCAAGCCACGTAGCTGATCGGCGACCGCCTGCACGCTCAAACCCCGACTGCTGACCCGCTCGGCCTCGGCCTGGGCCAGCAACTCGCTGATCGTGCTACCCATCGGGGCTTCATGCAGGATACGGGCAACAATCTGCACCACCTTGCT
This sequence comes from Chloroflexota bacterium, assembly GCA_043754535.1. Classification (GTDB taxonomy): domain Bacteria; phylum Chloroflexota; class Chloroflexia; order QHBQ01; family QHBQ01; genus JBBROH01. The sequence continues at coordinate 720 of JAYUUN010000125.1, forward strand.
GTGGTAGCCGTCACCCGTACTGGCCGCTTGTAGCAACTCAAGCTGGCAGTCAGCAGGGGCTTCGCTGATCGCGTGCAGTGCGTCCAGAGCCAGCGGGCTACTCAACATTGCCTGCTGCAACGTAGTAGGCAGCCGCGTCAGGCGCAGCAGCTTCTTGCGCTGCGTCTCGCTGATGCCAACCAACTGCTCCACTCGCGGCCAGCTACGCGGCTTGATCCCCCGCAGACCATCGGCTCGTGCTTCAGCCGCCAGCATCTCGTAGTCAGCCTCGGTGATGTCGGTGCGGGTGGGTAGCGGACAGGCCAGCAGGCGACATAGCTCCTCATAATCGAACAACAGCTTCTGCTGCTGGTAAGCCAGTGCCTTCTCCATGTTGGTCAGGTTACGTCTACGTTCGTTCTCATTGATCTGCGACAACCACACCTGTGCGGCGGTGAGATGCCCGGCGGGGCAGATCAGGGCGGGCAGTTCAAGCTCGCCAAGCTGCCGGGCTGCCGCCAGTCGCCTAGCCCCATGCAGGAGCGTGTAGCGGCCATTGGGTTGCTGCTCAACCAGCAGGCTGCTGAGGAAGCCGGATTGCATCATGCTGTCGATCAGATCATCCAGCGGGCCGAGTAGCTGACGCGGCTGGATAGTCGGGGAATCGATCAGGCTGGTGGCAACTTGGGCCAGGTACACGTCGGACATGGTAATTGATCCTTGTAGCAAGGTAGTTGTGGGGGAGGTTGTGTAGACCAGGCAGGTAGATAGGGGCCGAAGCGCACCTAAACCGACCTGGTTGACGAGCAGCACGAAGACCACCCATCGTCTTTGGCCGCTGTCCACCAGCACTAAGACGAGTGGACTTGAGCCGCAGGTGCTGCGTTACTAATCCAGCAACGCGCAGCCTGTTTACTACGAGGCTGGGTCAGGTTCGGTCAGTGCCATGCACCACCTTGCTGAACCAGGTTGGTCGGCCAAGGATCAGTGCCATGCACCGCCTCAGCTAACCAGAAGGCGCGGCTGGTGAACGTAACCGGCGACTCACCATGGAGCAGCCCGCCCATTGCCATACCGCAACCCGGCTGCGCCCGCCCCTGCCATGCAGGTAACGTTTGCGTCCGGGTAGCTAAACTGCCGTAGCACGTCCAACCACTATTATGTTAACACAAGTGGGCGGTGGCGGTCAACCACTTGGTGGATGAGAGAAGGATTAGAGTTGGCGGTGACTATCCGCGCCGCTCACCCGCTGTCGCAGGCTTAACCTCAACTTAAGCCAGCAACCGCCCCAGCACGGGTCAGGTTGAGGTCAGTTCAAGGCAGGGAGCGCATTGTGACCCCTACCGGTTGGCTGCTAGACGACAAGGCAGACCCGCCCGGTAGGATGAGCATGGCCCGCTCCCACCTGATAGTCCAAGTTGGACTACTCGCGTCAGCTACTACCCCCCAGCGTGCTACTTGAGTGGTCTGTTGTGGGGTAAGAAATCCTCACCCCCTCCTGCGGTCAGCTTTGACCAGACAAGGCGTTCCGTATCTTGAGACTGGGCCAGTTGCTTGCGCTGGTGGACCGCCGACTGTGTAGGTCAAGCCAGGTAACGAATAGAAGGTTGGGTGGAATGGGTGGCGGTGCGAAGGTTCACCCCTGCCGTTACTAGCGAGGTACGTAGACAGCCCAAGTTGGGCTGTCTACGACGTAGCGCAGTAGGTTGACAGTTGAGCAACCCTTGTCCCTGCCGCTACTACCGGGGTGAGTGAGTAGTCCAAGTTGGACTATCCACGACGTAGCACAGTAGGTTGGTGATTGGTCAATCCTCGTCCGGTCGCTACTACAGAAGTACGTGGATAGTCCGACTTGGACCATCAGCGGCTTGCTCCTCATGG
>JAYUUN010000126.1:0-22788 GCA_043754535.1 Chloroflexota bacterium
CACGTCTGCTTCACCAACGACCTGCAACCGCGCGCCGTCAACCCCGACGGCAGCCTCAAGAGCGACGCGGACTGGCTGGAGGCCAAGACGCTGGTGCGCGAGGGGGCGGCTATCGGCGCGAACAGCACGATTGTGGCTGGCATCGTGATCGGCAAGTGGGCGATGGTCGGCAGCGGCGCAGTCGTCACCCGCGACGTGCCGGACTACGGCCTGGTCTACGGTAACCCCGCCCGACTGCACGGCTACGTCGGCGCAGGCGGTCGCAAGCTACAGCTAGCCGAAGGCCCGGATGCCGACGGCATGGCCGTCTACCGCAGCGAAGACGGCTCGGAGGAGTTGCGGCTGCCTTTTGTTGAGGGGTGAGTAACGAATGATGGGTGATAAGTGTTGTAATTGTGGGTTAGGAGGAGAGAAAAGTCATGGATAGTGCGAAATACGATGAAGCAGCAATCATGAGGGATACTGCTGTAGGCTCTTTGATCAATGCAGTGACAACATTCAATGCTAAAAACAACGGTTATCAAACTTCAACCATGATACTATTGAGCCATGCACTTGAAAGCCTCTTTAAGGCTTTCCTACTGCTCCCACCTGACCGAACAAGTGAGTTGCGTAAGTTCAAGTTCGCTAAGCTTGTTCTACTTTGCTCAGGAAGAGTGACGAGAACCGTTCCTAATACGCACTTTATTACAGAAGATGAAGCTAAGATGTCGATGATAGTATACAAGGTGCGTAACTCCTACCAGCACGAAAGCTGTGACATTAGTGAGGAGCTTCTTTACGTTCTTGTGTTGGAAGTTAGGGAAGTGTTCAAAAATGCTCTAGGGAAGTTTATAGGAGACAATGGTGAACAAATCAAGAGGGTTGGGCAAGTTGGGCAAGTTGAAAATGTCAAGCCACTAACCGTTGAAAATGTCAAGCCACTAACCTACGATCCTAAGATTTACGTGGAGAATGTGCTTAATAAAGATTACAAGGAAATAAAAGAACTAGTTGAGAAGGGTGTGGGAAGTGTTGAAGCAGCTATGAAAATGGAAGTTTTTGCATCCATTGAGTATGCTCTGTTCGAATGGGAGGAAGTGCAGACTTCACCAAGGAGAAAAGAAGAACGTATTCGCCAACAGCTGGTTGGTATACTTAATTTTATTAGCAAAGGCACGAAAACCTGTAAGGGTCTTCTAAATCAGCTAGAGCGGAAGGTAAGAGATGAGCCTAACTCTTCTAAGAGTGACTATCGGAATAGAGCTATTTCTGTTCTTAAGGAGATTAGAGACCGCGTTTCTGATCGTCTCAAGTCTGAACATCCTAACCCAGAAGATACAAACATAGTTATAGCTGATGAGATCAGACAAGCCGTTGAAGAAGTCAAGGAAAGGGAGGGACTGGTAGTCTCGCACACTTCTACACCTACTGTCTCACCCCGTGCTAAAGTAAAAGATGCTTTGAACAGGTGTGTGGATGAAGATTGGACTAACATATTTCCTCGTATGTCATACCTAACCAACAGATACGAGTTTGGCATTGACTTCGACCTCACAGAGATAATCAAGATAAGCATAATCACCAGACCAATCGAACATATCTACAGACCACTGGATATAGCACACAAGCTAGCTGAAAGACTTAGCTTCCCAGTCAAGGTAGAGAACGTTAATTGGATAGCTATACTAAAGAAGCTACATGAAAATCCAGACGGAATATACATTAGAAAGGTGCAAATCGGCGGGCAAGAACACATTCTATACTCTGGACAGGCTTACTCGAAGTTCCTCGAATATGCAAGGAGTCCGGGTGTGCCTAAATACGCCCCAAAACGCTTGGCAGAGGCTTTGTCCGAAACCCTGGGTTACACAGTCATGATACGGGACATCAACCCTATAGCCCTTAAACTAGAGTCGCAAGGTGAAGTGTGCCGAGTTCGTGTCCCAAGAAATACAGGCAAGGGAACAGACCCTAAGTACTATCATCAAGCCTATGATGATTTCCTCAAATACTTGACAGAACATGGACTACCGACCACTAAGCCAAACTAAGGAGAAAACCGAATGACCGCAGTATCAACCGCCACCCCGCTAGCCCCGACGCTGGCCCAACCGAAGCTGCCGATGATCAACATGGCGAAGCCGATCCTCGGTGAGGAGGAGAAAGCCGCCGTCATGCGCGTGCTAGACAGTGGCATCGTCGTGCAAGGGCCGATGGTCAAGGAGTTCGAGGACAAGTTCGCCGCCGCACATGAGGTCAAGCACGCCGCCGCCGTCAGCAATGGCACGCAAGGGCTGCACCTCGCCAACCTCGCGGTGGGAGTGCAGCCGGGCGACGAGGTGATCACCGCCGCCTTCACCTTCATTGCCTCGGCCAACTCCGTCCTCTACGCCAACGCCCGCCCAGTGTTCGTGGACATTGACCCACAGACCTTCAACCTGGACGTGAGCCAGATCGAAGCGGCGATCACGCCGAAGACGAAGGCGATCCTGCCGATCAGTCTCTATGGGCTGCCCGCCAATATGCCTGAGATCAAGCGCATCGCCGACAAGCATGGGCTGGCGATCATCGAGGACGCTTGCCAGGCGGTGGGCGCACACATCAACGGCCAGTATTGTGGCTCCTGGGGGGTGGCTGTGTTCAGCCTCTACGCTACCAAGAACATCACCACCGCCGAGGGTGGCATCCTAGCTACCAACGACGATAGGGCGGACGACCTGATCCGCGTGCTGCGGGCGCAGGGGATGCGGAAGCGGTACTATCATGAGATGCTCGGCTACAACTACCGCATGACCGACATCCAGGGTGCGATTGGCTCAGCGCAGATGGATCGCCTGACCGACCTCAACGACCGCCGCCGCGCTAATGCCGCCTACTACGACGCGAACCTGAAGGGCGTAGAGACCCCGTTCGTGCCAGAGGGCTACCACCATGTCTACCACCAGTACACGATCAAGTTGCCGCAAGGGATGGATCGGGATGCGGCGCGGGCGCGGTTGGTCGAACTGGGTATTGGCACCGAGGTCTACTACCCCGTGCCGCTCTACCGCCAGCAGTTCTACCTGGAGATGGGCTACGGCCAGGAACTACCTATCACCGAGGATATAACCCGCCGCTGCCTCAGCATCCCCGTCCACCCCTCCCTCACCCAGGAAGAAGTAGAGCGGGTGGCCGACGCGGTGAACACGGTCGTGGCACAAGGCTAAAGGAGAGAACGATGGAGACACGTCAGCTAGGCAAGCGCGGGCCGCAGATCACCACTGTCGGCCTGGGCGCGTGGGCGATTGGTGGGGCCGATTGGTCGCACGGCTGGGGGCCGCAGGACGACGACGAGTCGGTGCGGGCGATCCAGGCGGCGATTGACAGCGGCGTAAACTGGGTGGACACCGCTGCCGTCTACGGCTTCGGCCACTCCGAGGAAGTAGTAGGCCGCGCGGTCAAGGGGCGGCGCGACCAGGTGATGATCTTCACCAAGTGCGGGCTGGAGGAGAACAAGGACAAGCCCGGCACCTCGTTCACCAACCTCACTCCCGCCTTCATCCGCCAGGAGATCGAGCGCAGCCTGCGCAAGCTAGGGACAGACTACGTAGACCTCTACCAGTTTCACTGGCCCGACCGCGACACTGGCGCGCCGCTGGAAGATAGCTGGGCGACGATGCAGGAGCTAGTCAAGGAGGGCAAAGTACGCTACGTCGGGGTTTGCAACTTCGACAGCGAACTGCTCAAGCAGTGTCTCGCGGTTGGGCCAGTAGACTCGCTGCAACCGCCCTACAGCCTCGTGCGCCGCGAGTACGAGACGGACGGCACGCTGGACTTCTGTCGCGAGAACGGCATTGGCGTGATCGTCTACAGCCCGATGGGTTCGGGCCTGCTAACTGGCAGGTTCGACATCAACAAGGTGGCGGACAACGACTGGCGCAAGAGCAGCCCGCGCTTCCAGGAGCCGAAGTTGAGCCAGGGCATCACCCTGGTGGAGCGCATCCGCCCCATTGCCGAGCGGCACGGTAAGACGGTCGGTCAGCTAGCCATTGCCTGGACGCTAGCTAACCCGGCGGTCACGGGCGCAATCGTCGGCGCGCGCAATGCAGAGCAGGCCCAGGAGAACAATGGGGCTGCCGACTGGCAGCTAACCAGCGCAGAGATAAGCGAGATCGCGCAGGCGATCCAGGAGAGTAGCCACTAGCTTTCGCTCATGCTAGCCTCCGTCCACCAGAGCAATCTGTTATAATAGCCCATGCCCGACGAACCAACGCGCAAACCGAACAGGCATATATTCAGCAGCCAGCCGCTCGCTCCCGCTGGCAACGAAAGCGACCGCGGGCTAGTGGTTGTGGTTGGCCCCTGCGCCAGCGGCAAGTCCACCCTGGCCGAGCGGCTGCGCGGGCGGGGTTACACAGTGCGACCGGCAGCGCAGGAGCATAGCTACGTACCGGGCCTCTGGCAGATGAGCGAACCAGACTTCCTGCTCTACCTGCACGCTGAACTAGGCACCGTCCGCGCCCGTCGCCACAATCCGCGCTGGCATGAGGCGGAGTGGCTGGCCCAGCAAGGTCGCCTTGCCCACGCCCGTACTCACGCCGACGCAGTGATCCTCACCGATAACCTGACCGCTGACGAGGTGGAGGCCGCCGCTATGCGGACGCTGGCTGCGCTAGCTGGGCGGGTGCAGCAGCGCAGGGCCGCTCGCCCTACCGTCGTTGGCGACCCACCGCTACGCCGCCGCTTCGAGGTGCGCCGGGCTATTGTTGACGACCTACCTACCCTGCGTGAACTGCTAGGCCGCCACTTTGACTTGCCGTTGGGGGCAGAAGCCGTGCCACTAGAAGGCGACTACAGCCTGCCAGACCGGGCTGGCTGCCTGGTGGCGGTGGCGACCGATACACCCCGCGCCAGCCTCTACGCCCATTACCGGGGCGAGATCATCGCTGCGCTCACCTATGGGCCAGACGGTCACCTCTGGGCAAGGAACGACGAACCAGAGGTGATCGAGGTCAACGAGCCGCGCCTGCGCGAGGTGGGCTTCAACCGCCGTGCCGTCCTCACTCGTCTACTGCGCGCCGTGCCGAAGGCGGTGGTGGCCGAGGTCAAGCGGCTGCGTCACACCGCCGACGCGACCAGCCCAGCAGTGCTGGCCGAGTTCAAGGCAGGCGGCTACCAGTTGGCCCGCCACACCATCACCCTCAGCGATGCCGACCTCAGCCAGTTCGTCACCATCACCGCTGGGGACGACTCCAGCGGGCTGCTGGCATATGAGCAACGCGGCTTGCAGGTAGTCAGCGAAGCAGATGTGTACGAGTTGCCTATACATCAGGGGGGCTTCTCTCTCTCAGAGTACCTGCGTCAACAAGAGGCCAGCTAGCGGGCGGCTTGTCCAGGGGATAGCGGACACAAGGAGGCTGATGGAGCAGATAGCAAAGATAGAGCGGCGGTGGCAGCTAGCGATCATGTTGCTGGTGGCTGGGCTGCTGGCTGGCGCGAGCTTCTTCTGGTATCTAGCGGGAGCCTACCACGCCGAGAACAACGTGGTCTACCACGAGTTTGCCTTCCCCAACTTCCGCTTCACCAACATCATGACTATGTACGTCAACCACCGACTTGAGCGATATGACGGCCCTAGCTTTATCTTTACTGGCACTGGCATTGAGTATCCCGCGCTGCTCTCGATGATGATCCGCGCCCTCGCCAGCGTCGGCAACCCGCTAGCCTACTACTGGCTGAACCTGCTAGTCGTCTTGCCCGCCACGCTGCTTTGCACCTGGCTGATCGCCCGCTGGCCGGGGGGGAGGCCCTGGCTGTTCGCGGCCTCACCGCTGCTGTTTCTCTACACCTTCTTCAACTGGGATGTGATCCCCATTGCCCTCAGCGTCGGCAGTCTGTTGCTGCTGCGCGAGAGCCTGCGTCGCCCAGACGTGGGTCGCGCCTTCAACCTGGGGCTAGAGATCGGCGGATTCGCGCTGCTTGCCATCGGTATCTGCTTCAAGCTATTCCCCATCGTCTTCCTTGGTGCCGCCCTCATTGACCGCCTGCGACGCAGGCAGTGGCTGTCTATCGGGCTGGCGGTTGGCACGGTGGGCCTGATCCTGGTAGCGATCAATCTCCCACTGGCCCTCGCCAACTATAAGAGTTGGGACTATTTCCTCTGGATCAACTCGCACCGGGCGACCGAGCCGAGCCTGTGGTACTGGCTGCTGGGCGGCATGGTCAAAGAGCAGGCAGAAGCCAGTGGTGTAACTGCGCTAGTCAACCGCTATAGCGCGCTGCTCGTCGTCGCGGGTGGCCTGGTCATCGCTGCCCTTGCCTTCTTCAGCCGCCGCCGAGAGGTTGCCATGCCCACCGCAGCCTGCCTGCTGCTCTGGTGGTTCGCCTTCAACAAGATTTACGACCCCAACTTCGACATCTGGGTGCTTGCCTTGCTTGCTCTGCTGGCGGCCCCTTTCTGGCTCTATGCCAGCTTCAGCGTATTCGCCTTCTTCAGTTGGGTTATCAGCTTCGAGTGGCAAACTCTCGCCAGCAGTGGTCAGCAAGAGCTTTTCCGCTGGCACTCTACCCACGCCATGTTCTACAACATCCTGCTGCGCTGGGTCTTCCTGTTCTTCCTGATCGGTTGGACGGCGCGCAAGGTGTGGCAGAGCGCAGGAGAGGAGCAACCCTCAGCGAAGGTCAGCAAGCTGACTGTGGTTGACCCAAGCTGATCGACTGCCAGGCAGATAAGTAGAGGGGTAGGCTTCCAGGCCCACCCCTCCTTATCCACTGCACTCTCCTCTAGCTTACTCTACGTAGAAGGCGGTGCCGACTACGCCAGGGCCGGTGTGGGTGCTAATCACCGGGCCAACCTCGAACTCAACCAATTCGGCTAGCTGCACCTTCGGCTTGAGGTCGCTAGCGATAGCCTCGATCTCTGGTTGGTTGCCTGCGTAGCCGAGCGAAATGTGGGCGGGGCGACCGCCGCAACGTTCGACGATCAACTCTACCAGCTTCTCGTTCGCCTTCTTCTTGGTGCGAATCTGCTGCAAGCGTTCCAGCCCGCCATCCTTCAGTTGCAGCATTGGCTTGACGTTGAGCATCCCACCGAGGAAGGCTTGCGCTCCACCGATACGCCCACCCTTGTGTAGGTACTCTAGGGTGTCCACCACCAGCAAAACCTGCATCTTGCCCACCATCCCTTCAACCATCGCCACTATCTGCTCATGATCTTGGCCTGCTGCGGCTGCCTCCGCTGCCCGGATCGCCATGAAACCGAGGCCCATGAAGGTAGAAAGCGAGTCGATCACCGTGATTTTATACTGAGGGTACATCCCTGCCGCCGTCAGCGCACTGGAGACGGTGCCGCTCAGTTTGGTGGAGATCAGCGGCACGATAATGCTGTCGTACTGCGCCCCCATCTCCTCAAAGGTCTGGGCGAAGTCGCCGACAGCTGGCTGTGAGGTCTTGGGTAGCTCCTTCGCGTGGGTCAGCCGCTCCAGATACTGGCTGCTGCTGATGTCCACCCCGTCACGGAAGCTCTCGTTGCCGATGTTGATGCGGAGGGGAACCATGCGGATGTCGTACTTCTGCGCCATTTCGGGCGACAGCGAGGAGGTACTATCGGTAACAACGCCAATCTTTGCCATTTTCGTCTTCTCCCAAAAGTTGTTAGCGGCTGATCAACAGGCTGATCAGCCAGAGGGCTGCCGTGCCGAGGGCGGCCAGCAAGAGGTAGCTGGCCCAACGGCGGCTGGTGGACAGGCTGGCGACTTGCAAGCCGTGCGCGAGGTGGGCCTCTGTGCCACCCTCCTTCAGCGCGAGGCTGAAATCATCATCGCGTTCGCCGTACTGTTGACGCAGCCACCATTTGCGCGAACAGTAGAGGTAGCTCCCCAGTTCGCTTGCGCTAACCAGCCGCTCGTGCCGTTCGCGCTCCACTACTGACCACCATTGCCACGCAGAGCCGACTCAAGCTCCTGTTGGCGCACAATCAGGGTGAGGTCGCCACGGGTGCGTTCCAGCACGCCGCGCACAAGGTCAGTGGTGCGACGCAAGCCATTGGTCAATGCGTCGGGGAAGTCGAGGGTGACAAGCAAGCTGTAGACCTCCTCCATCACATCGAGCAGCAACTCGCACTTCGCCAGTTGGCCGCCGTGCCGCACAATATCCAGGATGTAGCGGCGCAACTCGCCGGTCATCTCGCCCAGGCCGTTGAGGTAGGGGGCAGGCTCTACCCCCAAAGCGGTGTGGTCGGGCAGTGGATCGCCATGAATCGCGGCGTAGGTGAGATTAGCCTCGGCGTACTCCTTCTGCGCGTCCTGCACGTAGCCTGCCCAGTAGATGTCAGGGAAACTAGCCGCAAGCTGCTTGCTGCTGGCAACCATCGCCTGGGCCAGGGCCAGCACCCGCTGCGCCTCGCCAAACTCGCCTCGGTGAACAGCGCGGATCGCTAGCGAACAGTGGCGGATCAGCAGGCGCGACTCGGCTAGGGCGCGGTCACGGGCCTGGTTCTTGGCCTCCAACTCTGCCGCCAGTCGTTCGCCGATCTGCTGGATCGCGCTGCCAGGTTCTACCACGCTGCCGCCCTCCGCTCACTACTAAATAACAAAAGAAGGGAGCGCAAACGCGCCCCCACCAACTGACGCACCTAACGCTCGTTAGCGACCTTCGCCACCTTGTCTTCAGCTATGGGCGTGCTGGCTATCTCCACGATCTTGCCCTCACTACTCTGGCTCAGGGTCGTCTGCTCAACTGCGCTATCGGCGGCGGTTCCGCTGTGGCTGATCGTCTCAGCCTTGTTGCCGCTGCGGAAGAACTTGACGAAGAAGTAGATGAGAACGAGCAGCACAATGATGATAATCGGGATATCAAAGGGCTTGGCAGCGGCCCGGAACTCCGTCCAGTTAGCCCCCAAGATATAACCAATCCAGGCCAGCAGAGCAGACCAGATGTAGGAGCCAACGAAGGTGTAAGCGACGAACTTGGGGAAGTTCATGCGCGTGATGCCAGCGGGCAGGCTGATGAAGGTACGCACCACAGGGAGCAGGCGGGAGAAGAAGGCGGTCGCTGAACCGTACTTGCTGAAGAAACGGTCAGCCTGGTCCAGGTGGTGGTGGTTGAGGCGGATGTACTTGCCATACTTCACAATCGCGGGGCGGCCACCATAGTAGCCAACAGCGTAGGCGGCAATCGAGCCGATGGTGCAGCCAACCCCTCCCGCCAGCCCTGCGATGTTGACACCGAGCAAGGGGTCGAGGCCGGGCTTCTGGATCAGGAACCAACCCGACAGCGGCATGATTACTTCGGAGGGGAGTGGGATGCAGGCACTCTCAATCGCCATGCCGATCACCACGCCGAACCAGCCGACGCTGGTATATATCTGCTCAAAGAAGTGGATGATGTAGTCTTCCCATGCTTGCGGCAAAGTCTTACTCCTCTAGCTTCCCCCGCCGTTGCCCGCCTCCAATTGGGGCGCAAGGTACGAGGTGTGTGAATGTGTTAATACGGCGTTGGTGCGCGGGGCAATTATAGCACATGATCTATGTCGGCTGCCAGTTCGTGAGCCTGGTCAGACCAGCCCGCTCAACCGCCCAGCTTGCGCCGATAAATCTTCACCTCGGTGCCAGCCCCTTCAGTAGTCGAAGGGGCAAACTGTACTGTCGCGCTCCATCCACCCTCTGCGCTCTGGTAGAGCAACACAGGACTGACAGCATCGCGCCGCTGGTTGTTGATCACTACCCAGCCCAGCTTTGGCATCTCCACTTCGTAGAAGGCAACCGCCTTGCTGCCGCTAGCGGGGATGATCCACTGGTCGAAGGTCGTACCGTTCTCCTCCTCACCCTCGCGCAAGCCCTGCGGCACGAAGCTCTGGGGGTAGACTGGCAGGCCGGGGGAGGGGGGGTCGCGGAAGATCAGGGTGGTGCCAATCACGATCACCGCTGCCACTACCAGGCCAACGATAATCATGGTCGTGATCATACTGGTCAGGCGGTTACTACGCACTGGCGTTGCCCACCTTCCAGCCGCCCTTCTTGTACATCTCTATGCCGTACCTGATCCGCTCCATCGCGTCTTCGCGGCCACCCCAGCCCCGTGCGCGAGTGCCACCGCCCTCCAACTCCTTGTACACCTCAAAGAAGTGGGTGATCTCGCGGATTTGGTGCGGCGGCAGATTCTCTAGATCGTGGATGTTGGTGTAGTAAGGATCGCGGTTGAGGACAGCGATGATCTTGTCATCGGGCAACCCCTTATCCATCAAGTGGAAGACCCCAATGGGCCGCGCCTCGACGATGCAGCCGGGGAAGGTAGGATTGTTGGTGATCACCAGCACGTCCAGCGGGTCGTAGTCGTCGTAGTAGGTCTGGGGGACAAAGCCGTAGTCACCTGGGTAGTAGACGGCGGAGTGCAGCACGCGATCCAGCTTGATTGCGCCAGTTGGCTTGTGCAGTTCGTACTTCAGGTGGCCGCCAAACGGTATCTCGACCACTACGTGGATCAGGCTGGGGTCATCTTCAACCGGGGTGGGTTCCAGGTCATGCCAGAGGTTCATGTCGTTCTCCTGCGAGCGGGCAAGTGGTGGGTTCGCCACATTATAGCACAGCGCAGGCGGGCTAGCAACAGCGGCGTAGCCGACCAGTAGGGGTACACTTGAGAACGCTATGGCTCTGCCGTTGCGCCCCAGGCCAGCCTATGCTACAATCGAACTGGCAACGACGCAAAGGAGTACAAACGATGAAACTGGTGAACTTCAGCCTGCCCACTGAGCAACGACGCAGGGTAGGCGTTCTGACTGAGGACACAGTGGCCGAACTGGCTAGCGACGACCTGGCTGGCCTGCTGGATTTGGACAGCGGCAAACTGGCTAGCTTGCGCGAGAGCTGGGAGGGAGCAACTATCGGCCAGCATGAGCTAAGTAGAGTCAAGCTCCATGCCCCAGTCGAGCGACCAGGCAAGATCATCTGCGTCGGCCTCAACTACCGCGACCACTGCGCCGAGCAGAACAAGCCGCTGCCACAGAGTCCGATCCTCTTTGCCAAGTACGCGAACGCGATCAACGCGCCCCACGACCCGATCTTCATCCCACCAATGACGCAGGCGGTGGACTACGAAGCGGAACTAGCGGTGGTGATTGGTAGGCGGGCGAAGGGGGTGAGCGAGGCGGACGCACTCGGCTACGTGGCCGCCTACACGATCATGAACGACGTGACCGCCCGCGACTTCCAGCGGGCCGATGGTCAGTTCACGCGGGGCAAGACGCAGGACGGCTTCGCCCCGCTCGGCCCTTGCCTTGTCACTACCGATGAGCTTGGAGACGCGGGGCAACTCAAGATACAGTGCTGGGTGAATGGCGAACTGCGCCAGGACTCGAACACCAGCAACCTGGTGTTTGGCATTGCCTACCTGATCAGCTATATCAGCCAGGGGATCACCCTTGAGCCAGGCGACCTGATTGCCACTGGCACACCGGGCGGGGTGGGCGAACACCGCAAGCCGCCCACCTTTCTCAAGGCGGGCGACGTGGTGACGATAGAGATTGAGAAGATCGGGCGGATCGAGAACCCCGTCGTCGGCTTACCAGTTCTGGGGCGTAACCTGCTCTAGCTGCTGGCCGCTAGCTGCCATCTCCGCTTCCAGGTACTTTTCCGCGTCCATCGCGGCCTTGCAGCCAGAGCCAGCGGCGGTAATCGCCTGCCGATAGCGGGTGTCGAACACATCGCCAGCGACGAACACGCCAGGGATGTTGGTGTGCGTCTCATCTACCAGGCGGATGTAGCCCTTCTCATCCAGGTTTAGCACGCCCTTGAACAGGCCAGTATTCGGCTCGTGGCCGATAGCGACGAACACGCCGCCAACCGCCAGGTCGCGCTGCTCACCGCTAGCGATGTCGCGCAGGCGGATGCCTGTCACCTGCTCCTCACCAAGGATTTCGTCTACCCCAGTGTTAAAGAGAACGGTGATCTTGGGGTGGTTCAGCACACGATCCTGCATGATCTTTGAGCCACGAAACTTGTCGCGGCGGTGGATCAGGGTGATTTTGGAGGTGAAGCGGGTGAGGAACAAAGCCTCCTCCAGAGCCGAGTCGCCGCCACCAACGACCGCAATTTCTACGCCGCGAAAGAAGAAGCCGTCGCAGGTAGCGCAGGTGGAGACCCCGCGCCCGCGTAGGCGGGTTTCGCTGGGCAGGTCGAGCCACTTGGCCGCCGCGCCAGTCGCCACGATCACCGCATCAGCAGGGTAGCTAGCGGCGGTGGTGCGGACGGTAAGCGGCAGGCTACCAAACTCTACGCCGGTTGCGTCCTCGTCAACCAACTTCGCACCGAAGCGTTCGGCCTGCGTCCGCATCTGGTTCATCAACTCTGGGCCGCCAATGCCTTCGGCAAAGCCAGGGAAGTTCTCCACATCACTGGTCAGCATCAACTGGCCGCCATAGTTGACACCAGCGATCACTGTGGTGTCGAAGTTAGCGCGGGCAGCGTAGATCGCGGCTGTCAGCCCCGCTGGGCCACTGCCGACAATTACGATCCGCAAGGCTTGCTCCTCACCCTCGTGGGTGGGGGCAGCAGGGTCGAAGCGGGTTTCTTGCAAGGCTGTCATTTAGTTGCTGCTCCTTTGTACTTGGCTATGGCTGCGGCTGCGTACCGGCAGGCTTGCGCTGACGTTATAGATGTCGGCCATGATTGCTTGCAGGTCGGCCAGCTTCTCATGGTTGAGGCTGTAGTAGGCCCAGATGCCTTCGCGTTCACCGCTGACCAGCCCCGCTTCGCGCAGGATGTTGAGATGATGAGAGATAGTCGGCTGGCTGCGGTTGAAGCGGGCGGCGATGTCGCAGACGCAAACCGGCCCGCTGTTGCTAGCAAGTAGATTGAGGATCGCTAGCCGAGTGGGATCGGCAATGGTCGCCAGCAGGCTGGCATAGCTGCTGACTGCTGCTATGTCCAGGCTAGCCTCTGTGGTGATTGGCGCACACTGTGCGGGTTTGTTCCTGTTCAATCTCGCTGTCATGACCGAATTATAGCACATCCATAGACCGTTGTCAATGAGTTGCTCTCGTCGCTAACTCACCTCTAATACCTCTAATGAGACAATAACCGTAGCGGTCTATGCGTAGGGCGCGTTGCTGATGAACAGGTACCTAACCCAACCTGGCTTTGGCGAAATTGCCGCCATGTGGTAAAATGGGCAGTAGTGTAGGAGGCTGGGCCGATGCGTTGCACCAACTGTAGAGCCGAGAACCGAGCCAAAGCACCCTTCTGTATTGAGTGTGGCGAACCGCTGGAACTGGGCAACTCGCCATATCTGGTTGAGCCGGAGGCGGGGGGGCGTAGCCTCG
This sequence comes from Chloroflexota bacterium, assembly GCA_043754535.1. GTDB lineage: Bacteria > Chloroflexota > Chloroflexia > QHBQ01 > QHBQ01 > JBBROH01. The sequence continues at coordinate 13,277 of JAYUUN010000126.1, forward strand.
TGCTGTCTGCCAACGCCGCCTTCCCTTACCGCCCAGCGACGACCGAGATCAGCCTGCGCGAAAGGCTCAACCCACTGCGCTGGAGTGTAGAAGTCAAAGTCGGGGTGCTGATTTTGATTGCCGTTCTTGTCTTCGACCTGGTTCTACAAACGACCAGCAAGAGCGACGCAGAACGCTACCATCTGGGCCTCGACGCAATCAGCCAGCAGCACTGGCACGCTGCCGCTGACGAGCTACGCCCTCTTGTCGGCAAGCGTTACCAGGAGGCGGACAGGCAGTACGAGATCGCTCGCCAGAAAGTAGCAGCCGTCGACCAGGAGTACAACCAGGCCACGACCGATGAGCAAAACGGGCGCGGCTGGAAGGCGATCAGCCACTACAGGGCTGCCAGCCAGATCGAGCGCGGCTACAAGGATGCCCGCGAGCGCAGCAACAGCCTGCTTGTCAGCTACGGCAAGGTAATTTACAACCGGCCCGAAACCCGCAGTGGTGGTCGCTATGCTGGCGGCCTCTACGTCAGCGATATTGACGGCGGTAACAGCCGTTCGCTAGGCTACTCCTTCGGCGACAGCAGCCTCCACGCGATCTCCACCGACGGGCGGCGGGTACTATACAGCAGCAAAGGGATGTCCAACGTTTACCTCAGCGACCTCTATAGAGGACTCAACCTCCAGGTGGCTGACTTCTACAACGACGAGCAGCAGTCAGAGTTTGACGCGGCCTTCCTGGATGGCGGTGACAGCACGCTGGCAGTCAGCCGTGGTAAGATCGGAGTAGCCACAACTGATGCTGCCAGCATCACCTTTGTCTACTACAAGGCTAGCCGCTTCAAGGAGTTGGCCCACCAGGATAACGTCGCTCTTGTCGCCCGCCCCAACTATGGCGACAAGAAGGTGTACTATGTCACGCTGGCAAGCCCCGCCAGCGGCAGCAACAGCCCGACGCAGCAAGTCAGTGCCTACAACAGCGAGGATGATAGCCGAACCTCCCTCTTTCAGGTTAGCGGCCAGCTACTCTGGTTGCGGGTAGTCGGCAGCCCACCGGGGTTGCTCGGCCCACCCCAGGCACTACTCTACTCCGTACAGCAGGGTGCTGATTACAGTGTGCGCCTCACGAATCTTGACGACAGCCACAAGACGAGTGTGCTTGCCAGCTACCGTGTGCAGCAGCCGCTCGATCCTAGCCGGGTTGTTGACTTCGGCGGCAAACCGCCACTGCTGGCTGGCAATGCCCCGATCCTTCGGTCGACGGTGGCCGTCAGCCGCGACGACAAATGGGCGATCCTCTACGTCCCCGACCGCAGCGACTACCTACCTTATCTGCTCGACCTTGACAAGCAAACCGCCACTGCCTGGGCAAGTAGTGCGATCAAGCAGGCAGAGTTCAGCCCCGATGCCAGCAGCATCCTGCTTACTCTCGGCCAACCAACCCACCTCGAAGTACGCAACCGCCAGGGGGTGGCGACCCTCGTCCGCCGGCTAGACCACATGGTAGAAGGTGGCTTCCTCGACAACGGCCACTTCTACTACACGCTCTACCACAACCTTAGCGGTTCCAACATTACCCTCGACAGTTATGTAGTTGACGTGAGTGGCAAGCAGGTGGATCGCTATGTAGCTGGCTATGCTGCTGGGGTCGTCTCCACCCCGCCAGTGGTCTACACCGCCGACGGCCTGAGCCAACTCTACCTGAGTAGCACGGGTGTGTACATCGGCAGCAGCGACGGCAACAGCTACCTGCGGCTGGCTGAGGACGCAAGCGGTCTGTGGATGGCCCGCAACGGCTGGGCGAAGTGAGTGGCTAGTTAAGGATGTGATACTGGAATGTTTTTAGACGGCGGTGTAGAGGCCGGGGAAGCCTGCGCCCACTGCTACTGTTCGCACCCGCCCTTGCAGGGTAATCAACTGTAGGACGCACTCTACAGCCTCAACCAGCACTCCCGTCCAGAGGTCAGCCGCCTGCGGCCAGTGCTGCTGCATACTACCGACCAGTGTGCCGCTGGAGAAGACGGTGAACTCACTACGCTGCACCAGCCAGCCCGCGACTGCCTCTGCCACAAGGTAGTTGAGCCAGCCTTCGGGATAGAGGCGAGCGAAGCGGGTAAACAGAGCTGCGTACTCTGTGCTGCGCAGCAAGCGGCTGAGAGAGAGTTGGTGCAACATAGCGGTTAGCTCCCGCTCGGCAGGTGCCTGTTCGCCAGTCAGTTCGTGGGCGGCGGCCAGCAACTCTGCCCGCGCTTGAGCGAGAGCAAGACTTTGTTCGCTCTGCCAACTGGGCTGGCTTTCGGTGCTGGTAGCAGGACTGCCCTGCGCCCATTCACTATGCGGCTTGAACACAACTTCTTCTACCTGTATCTGGCTCAACATGGCTGCTTACTCCCTGGACGGTTCTTTATCTATTGCATTATAGCTGCTTCTGGCTCTGATGATAATAAGGCAAAAGTACCGAAGCAGGGGGGACTTTAGTCACAGCCAACCTGACCTGCCAACCCGGTAGCAAGCGCAGTTGTCGGCTGTAGTCGGCTTTGCGCAATTCATCACCAATTCCGCCGAATAAAAACTGCTAATCCTGTCAAAATGTGGTATAATAGCAGGGCAAGCACAGATTAGTAGGCCAAAGCAGCGATTGCGTTGCCCGCCGCACCAGCGGCACCAGAGGAGAGCCATGATGACCAATCCCGCCCTGATCCAGCAGACCGCCACCGAATATGCCTATGGTTTCCACGACTCTGAGGAGAATTATACCTTTAAGAGCGAAAAGGGACTGACCCGTAAGCTGGTGGAGGAGATTTCCTATATGAAGAATGAGCCAGAGTGGATGCTTAAGTTCCGCCTGCGCTCGCTCGAAATCTTTGAGAAGAAGGCTATGCCTAACTGGGGTGGCGAATTGCGCGACCTCGACTTCAATAATATCCACTACTATGTGCGCCCAACCGAGAAGAACGCCCGCTCCTGGGATGATGTGCCAGAGAACATCAAGAACACCTTCGATCGGCTGGGCATCCCTGAAGCAGAGCGCAAGTTCCTGGCTGGGGTGGGCGCGCAGTACGAGTCCGAGGTGATCTACCACAACCTGCGCGAGGATTTGGAGAAGCAGGGGGTGATCTTCACCGACACTGACAGCGCATTGCGCGACTACCCAGAGTTGTTCCGCAAGTATTGGGCGACGATCATCCCCCCGGCAGACAACAAGTTCGCGGCCCTCAACAGCGCAGTCTGGAGCGGCGGTAGCTTCATCTACATCCCAGAAGGTGTGCGCGTCGAAATCCCGCTGCAAGCCTACTTCCGCATCAACACGATGAACATGGGCCAGTTTGAGCGCACCATGATCATCGCTGCCCCTGGTAGCTATGTCCACTACGTGGAAGGCTGCACCGCCCCTACCTATAGCTCCGACAGCCTGCACAGCGCAGTAGTTGAGATTATGGTTGAGAAGGGCGCACGGGTACGCTACACCACGATCCAGAACTGGTCGAACAACGTCTACAACCTGGTAACCAAGCGGGCGATGGCAATGGGCGATGCAACGATGGAGTGGGTGGACGGCAACCTCGGCAGCAAGCTGACGATGAAGTACCCCAGCGTCTACATGATGGAGCCGGGCGCACGCGGTGAAATCCTCAGCGTCGCCTTCGCTGGCCCTGGACAGCACCAGGATGCAGGCGCAAAGGTCGTCCACTGCGCGCCACACACCTCCTCGGTGGTGGTCAGCAAGTCGGTGAGTAAGGGGGGAGGGCGCACCAGCTATCGCGGTCTGCTCCAGGTACAGCCTGGTGCCTACGACGTAAAGAGTACCGTGCGCTGTGACGCACTGCTGCTGGACGCGCAGAGCCAGAGCGACACCTACCCGGTGATCGACGTAGCCGAGGACGAAGTGAACATCGGCCACGAAGCGACGGTGAGTAAGGTTGGCGAGGAGCAGTTGTTCTACCTGATGTCACGTGGTCTCAGCGAAGTGGACGCTTCTGCGATGATCGTCAACGGCTTTATTGAGCCTATCGCTAAGGAACTACCGATGGAGTATGCGGTCGAACTCAACCGCCTGATCCAGTTGCAGATGGAAGGCTCTGTCGGGTGATTTTGGCCCACAGACGTTTGATTGGGCAGTAGGGAGCGGGCAGGCTTGCGGCTTGGCGGACTGAACAGTTCGCACACTGTGAGCCTGCATTTGCTGTCAGCAAGCTCCTATAGGAGACAAACAAGATGACCGCAGTGCGCGAAGTAGTTAGCACCAACGAACCGACCTGGCTGATCGCCAATCGCCAGCAGGCCCAACAGCAGTTCGACGCAACCCCGTGGCCGCCCCGCAACCAGGATGGCTGGCGGCGCATAGACCTGGGCAAGCTAGCCCTGACCGCGCCGCTCGCCGCTACCAGCGACGCTGCGCCTACCTTCCAAGAGGTAATCAGCAGCGAGAATCGGGCCGGGCTGCTCGTCTTGCACAACGGCCACGCAGTACGCGCCGAACTGAACGAGGACTTGCAGGCAAAGGGCGTACAACTGCTATCCCTGGCTGAGGCCGCCCGCACCCTGCCGCCACAGATGATGGAGCGGCACATCGGCAGCGCAGTGCCAAACGACCTCAATCGCTTCACCGCCCAGAACGCCGCTGCCTGGCGAGACGGCTTTTTCCTGCTGATCCCCGCCGAGGTGGAGGTCAATCTCCCCTTCTACCTGGTCAATCTGGCCGACGCAGAAGGCAGCACCGTAGTCACCCGCAGCCTGATCATGGGGGCGCGCTTCAGCAAGGCTACTGTAGTCAGCCACTCCGTTTCACCAGAGGGGATCAACGTCTACAACAACAGTGTTACCGAACTGCTGGTAGGCGAGAGTTCCAGCCTCAACTACATCAACGTGCAGCAATGGGGTGAGCAGACTACCGAGATCGCCACCCAGCGCGCCGTCCTTGACCCCAACAGCAGCCTCGCGCTCTACAACGTTGGGCTGGGCGGCAAGACCACCCACACCCAGGTTGACGCAAATATGCGTGGTGATGGTAGCAGTGCGAAGCTAACCGGCCTCTACTTCCCGCACGGCAACCAGTACATGGAATATGACACCCTGCAAGACCATGCCGCCGGGCATACCAGCAGCAACCTGACCTACAAAGGGGTGCTGCAAGAGTCTGGGCGCAGCGTCTTCGAGGGGATGATCCTGGTGCAGCCGGAGGGCCGCTTCAGCAGCAGCGGCATGACTAACCGCAACCTCCTGCTCAGCAAGACTGCCCACGCCGACTCGGTGCCGAACCTGGAGATCAAGGCCAACGAGATCGAGAAATGCAGCCACGCCAGTTCGCTTGGTCCAGTCGATGCGGAGCAGCTATTCTACCTGCAATCGCGTGGCCTGACCGCCGAAGTCGCCACCCGCGTGATCGTCGAAGGCTTCTTCGAGGAAGTGCTAGCCCAACTGAACGTCCCCCAACTGCACGACTACCTGGCCGACGCGATCCGCAGCAAGCTAGGCGACACCGTAGCCTATCTGGTGGACGACGACGAGGAGGCGTAGTAATATGGCTCTGGTCAAAGTCGGCAGCATCGGAGACATGGCAGAGAATACGACCCGCAAGCTGGACGTAGATGGGCGTGAGATCGCCGTCTATTTCGTCTGTGGTCGCTACTACGCCACCGACGCAATCTGTTCGCACGCCTACGCTGACCTCAGCGAAGGCTGGCTGGATGAGGACGACTGCGCGGTGGAATGTCCACTGCACGGTTCCAAGTTCGACCTGGCAACTGGCAAGGCTCGCACCCTGCCCGCAACTCAGCCGATCCGCACCTACGCCGTTGCGCTTGAGGGCGCGGACATCTTCATAGAAGTAGAGTAGACGGAGAGCAGTGGGACTGATCATTGATCAGCCCCGCTTTTTCTGCAAAGCATCGTGTATAATAGCCCCATGCCGAAGAAGCGTTCGCCGAACAAACAGGCCATCAGCCGCCCACAAGCCAGTGGGCGGCTAGCTGATCGGGGCGGTACACCCACCAGCAGCAACGGCCACCAACCAGCCAGTGGGCCTGTACCCAATCTGCTGCGGCAGCAGGCGGCAAGCGCAGTAGCGAACCTGGCCGCCAACCAACTACGGCGCGTGGCGGCAAGGGCGGTAGCGGGGGCTGCTGCCCAGCGGCTTACTAGCGCGGCCCCCGCTACCGATAGTCAGACCACGATCAGCATCCCCCGCCGTAGCCTGCTGGTCGCAGTCAGCAGGCACCTGCTGGTACTGGCCGTCTTCCTCATCCTAAGCATCATCTTCACCTGGCCGGTGGGCGCAAAGTTTGCCACGGACGTACCAGGTGGCGGTGATGCCTGGCAGTACCTCTGGAACATCTGGTGGGTCAAGAAGTCACTGCTCGACCTGCATAGCGATCCCTTCTACACCAACTACCTATACTATCCAGGCGGGGTCACGCTGCTGTTCGACACCACTGTGATCTTGGAGTGCATCGGCGCGCTCCCCGCCCTACTCTTGGGAGCCAGCCTGACGCAGGCATACAATGGGATCGTCCTTACTAGTTTCATCCTGGGGGGCTATGGCACCTGGCTGTTGGTGCGCTATCTAACCGGCAGTGGGGTAGCCGCATTGGTGGCGGGCTTCGCCTTTGCCTTCTGCCCATTCCACATCGGTCGGATGCTAGGTCACATGAACCTGGTTTCGATCCAGTGGCTACCCTTCTACCTCTGGGCCTTGTTCCACGCAGCGGGCGCGCCGGGCAGCGAACTGGATCGCCACTTCAGTGGGCGGCGGTTGGCCTGGGCGGGGCTGGCGGGCGTGTTTCTGGCCGCCAACTTCTACACCGAGTTTACTTTCGCCATCTTCCTGCTGCTCTTTACCGCTCTCTACGTCGGCTGGCGGGGGCTGGTAGACAACGACGGTGAGGCGGCCTGGCGGCGGCTGCTCAACCTGGGGGCGACGATGGTAGTGCTGGGGCTAGTCTTTGCTGCCCTGGTTGGCCCCCTGCTGCTACCGACGCTGAAGGCGCAGGAAGGGCAGGACTGGATGAAGCCTCCAGCGCAGGAGACGCTAGTCTACTCCTCCGACCTACTCGATTCGTTCATCCCCTCGGCCTTGCACCCGCTGCTGGGTGGCGCGGCCCAACAGTTGGAGCAGCGCATCCCCGAACGCAACCGCACGGAGCGAGCCGCCTTCCTCGGTTACACCACCATCGGCGTAGCTTTGCTGGGGCTGCGGCGGCGCAAGGCACTGCTGTTCTGGCTGCTAACCGCTAGCTTCTTCTGGGTTCTTTCGCTCGGCCCTGTCCTACACCTAAACGGCTACAGCTACTTCTCTAAGTTTGAACGACAGGTGACGCTCCCCTACACTCTCCTCTATCAGTTCGTCCCTGGCTTCAACGTTATGCGAGTGCCAGCCCGATTCGTGGTGATCGCTAGCCTCGCCCTGGCAGTGCTGGTCGGTTATGCGCTGGCGAGACTTGGACAGTGGGCAGCCAGTCGCCCGCGCTTCCGCTGGCCCGCCCGCCTCACTTTTGCGTTCAGCTTTGCGCTGGTGGCGGGGATGATCATGTTTGAGTTCGCGGCGGTACCATTCCCCACTGTCACTGTACCAACAGCCAATGCTTTCTACCAACAGGTGAGTGCGGACAAGGAGCAGTACGCGATCCTTGAACTGCCGATCCGCGACCTCTCCGACTACCTGCTCTTGCAGACTATGCACGGCAAGCCGATCATCTATGGCAAGCTGTCGCGCCAGCCACAAGACCCCTTCATTAGCAGCCGCCCACTGCTGCTCTACCTGCTGACCGACACTGGCCCGTACTGGCTGCCGCAGAAGGAAATCGCCCCCAGCCTGCTCGAGTTGCAGCAGCAGAACGTGCGCTATGCCGTCGTCCACTGGTGGGCCTTGACCCCCACCCAGGCTGCCGAGATGCGGGTCAAGCTGCACCGCATCTTTCCTAGTGGCCCGCTGGTAGATGATAAAGCGAGCCAGATGACCGCCTATGAGATCGCCCCGCCAGCCCCAGAGGGAGCCAAATAAGAGAACCAGAGGCGCATGGCCCCTGGCTCGTCGTTGCTGAGTGTAGCTGGCTGTTAGTTGGTCACCAGGGTGCTGAGAGCCATGTCAAGCTGTAGCCAGCCTGGACAACCATCTCCTCCTACCATATTACTTAGTCGATCAGGATGATGACGACTATATCTACAGCCGAGCCATTCTGGTTAATCGCCATGTCATAGTTGCGGCCAGCCTGCACAGCCATATCAGCCACGACCCAAGCATCACTACCAGTGGAGCGAGCGGTGAAGTGGGTGGTGCGACTACCGTAGATAGCCATGTTGAGGGCCATGTCGGTAGAGCTATGAGCGGCAACGGTGGCAAGCTGGTTGCCATTAGCATAAATACGGATTGCCATGTCGGTGTTGTTCCGCAGGGCCATGTTTGCGCCTGAGCCAGCCGCCTGTGCGCTGCCGCCGAGGGTAACAGTGAGCATCAGCACGAGGGCCAAGCCACCAAGTAGAGCAGTAACCTTTCGCATCGTCCACCTCTTTGCGTGTAGTCGCAGCCAGCCCGAACCACGTTGGTCGGGCATCCTGCGCTGTGGTTGCAGTATAGCATTGTCAGTTGTAACGCGCAATTGGCTAACCTTCCTATACCGCCTGGTACAATAGTACTACGATTCTTTGCGAATTGGCATAGGGTGGCAATCAGCAAGCAAAAGGGAGTGTGCTGGTTAGCACACTCCCTCTTGTAGTTGGCCGCTTCGCAGCGGGCTAGTGGTGGTTACTTGTTGTTGACGCGGACGCGGGCCAGTTGGCGCACACCGAAGCCAGCAGACAGGGCAACCAGGGCGAGGAACAGGATGAGGAGGATGCTGATGTTGTCAGCTGCACCAGTGACAGGCATACCAGGCATGGTACCACCCATCGCGGCGGTCGGGGTCATCATCATGCCGCCACCCATCGCGGCGGTCGGGGTCATCATCATACCACCGTCCATTGCAGCGGTCGGGGAGGCCATCATCGTGCTACCCGCCATTGCGCTGTCCACGATGGGCAGGATGTCGAAGGCAGTGTTGCCGGTCGCCCCGACCTTGCCGATTGCCACAAAGTTGTAAATCTTGCCAGCCTCAACCGAGGTGCTGACCGTCTTGACCGCAGCGGTGGTGCCAGTGGCCCGCACTTCTGCGTTCACGGCCATTGCGTCCACCGTCAGGTAGTCGCTAGCACCAGGGAAGGCCAGGTTCTTGGCGAGGAAGGTTGCGCCGTTGGCTACCACGTCCACGTTGGGCGCGCCGCTGCTGGCGTGGGTGATGCGGACGCGAGCCTTGCCAGCTGGGAGCGGGCTGAGGTCGTCAACGGTCAGCAGCAGGCTGAGGTTCTTCTCGGCTACGGTACCAACCGCGAACACGGTGTAGTGCTTGCCGCCTTCGAGCTTCACGCCGTCAGCGGTGATCACTGCATCAGCAGCAGTCTTGCCAGCAGCCGAAACCTGGAACTTGTGGGTGCCAGCAGGCACAGCCATCAGTTCGGAGATACCCTTGTACTTAAAGTTGTCGAGGGTCTTGC
>JAYUUN010000127.1:0-7239 GCA_043754535.1 Chloroflexota bacterium
ACAGGAACGGAGACCACCGAAGACTTCCCTGCTCTCTTTGTCTACATCGGCCTCGATCCCAACACTGCCTACCTGCGCGCGCCGCTTGAGGCGAACCAGCAGGCAGGTCAGGATCAGCAGTCAGACACAGTTATGCTGACCGCTGAGGGCTTTATCGCTACTGATAGCCAATTGCGAACCAACATCCCCGGCATCTTCGCGGCGGGTGACGTGCGGGCGGCCAGCACCAAGCAGGTTGCCAGTGCAGTTGGCGAAGGGGCGACGGCAGCCTTGATGATCCGCGAATACCTCAACGAGCAGGGCTGACCCCAGTCTTAGCCGAATGCGCCCCACCGTCAGCCGAAGGTGGGGCGCACTCTTTTGGGGGCGATAAACAAAACCGCCACCATCGGAGAGAATGGCAGCGGTCTTGCAGAGAGAAAGGAGGATGTATGTGGTCGCGGGCTAGCGGGTAGGCTGGCTGCTAGGATACTGAGCCAGCTTGACCTTGATGGTCAGGGTTTCAGTGCCGCGCACGACCTTGAGTTCTACCGTGTCATTCGGGTTGTACTTGATCAGCATATCACTGAGCGTACTGGTTTCGTTGATCTCCTTACCGTCGAGGTTGGTAATTACATCGTCGGCTTGCAAGCCCGCCTTGTCGGCTGGGCCACCGGTTGCTACGCTACGCACCAGTGCGCCATTCTGGGCGGTGGTGTCGATCTGGTAGTAAGCGGCAGTCTGGCTGCTGAAGGGAACGAACTGGACACCGAGGTACGGGTAGATGACGCTGCCGCTCTTGATTAGCTTGTCGGCAATCTGCTTGGCCGCGTTGATCGGGATGCTGAAGCCGAGACCCTCGGCCACATCGCTGCCCATCGTGCCATCGCTGCGTACTACTGCTGTGTTGATGCCGACCACCTCGCCGTTCAGGTTGGCAAGTGGGCCACCGCTGTTACCGTGGTTGATAGCAGTGTCAGTCTGGATGAACTGGGCGATGCTATCCGAGCCGTCAACCTTGCGGTTGAGTGCGCTGATTACGCCAGCAGTGACGGTATTGCGGTAGTTACCGAGCGCAGAGCCAATGGCGATTACTGGCTGGCCGGGCTGGAGCTTGGTGCTGTCGCCCAGGATAGCTACGGCTGGGACGGCACCCTCAATCTTGATCACCGCCACATCCATGCGCGGGTCTGCTCCAATCAGCTTGGCAGTAACGCTCTTGCCACCGCTAGCAAAGATCACCTCTAGTTTCTGCTCGCCATCAACCACGTGGGCATTGGTCATGATGTAGCCAGACTTGTCGAAGATAATGCCACTGCCAATTGCGGTGCCGCTCGACTGGTTGCGGGTGGCCGACGTTGTGTTGACGATGGTCACTACCGCTGGACCGAGCTTCTGCGCAGCGGCCACAGTGTCGGACTGGCTGCCCTGGGCTTGCACTGTGGTCTGCGGCTGGGTGGGGACTGCCTTGCTGCTGGTCAGGCTAACGGCAGCGGCGGGGGCAGTCTGAACGCTACGTTGGCTGAAGTAGGTGGCGGTGGCGAACCCAGCCACTGCGCCAGTGATCGAACCGATCAACAGGCTGAGAACCAGTACGGCAGTAAAGAGACGATACTTTGCCACGATTTTGCTCCTTCTAAATGATGACTAAACTGATATTGGATGCGAATGAGACGGCTGAGCGGCGTTACCCTCATCTGATTGTTCAACAGCCGCCTCACTCGCTTACTACCCCATTCTAACCGACCAGCATTAACCTGACCTTAGTTGGCGATTAGAGTTAGCTTAGGAAAGCAGTTCCTGCTCCCAGGCCAGCCTGGGCCAAGTAGACGCAGGGTGCCGCTAAGAAGTAGGTGTGAAGGTTGAGCGTGGGTCAGGCGGTGAGCCACCTGGACTGCCTGAACCACCCAGCCCGCCACCACCTGCTGCTGGGGCCGCACTGGGGTCTACGCCGAGGGTGATGCTAGCCGCGGCTAATGCCAGGGTTGATCGGCTGCTGACCGTCGGTTGCCACGTGTTCTTTCACCACTAACCTCCTTGTCGGTCTGCATATTAGTAGCGGCTGGCTGACTGCCAAATGCGCTTCCTCACTTTATTATGCGGGCTGAAGATGAAGGCTTAGTGGCTGAAAGATGAAGAAACGGTTAAGAAGGGGCTGGCTCCCCCTCTGCCTGCTCATCTTGCACATATTCTACGGCCTGTTCCAGGCTCATCTGCTCGCCAGCAGCCCAGGCTGTGGCAAACTCGCCCGCCTGCACGCGGGCATTTAGGGTGGCCTGCTCTGTGATCAGCACATCGTCCTCATCTTCCACCAGTGGCACATCGTGGCTAAGGCGTAGGGCAAGGGCAGCAGCCAGCAGTCGGACGGCGCGTTCCACCTTTCCTTGCCTGATCGCCAGGTTGGCGAAGGCTTTGATGCACAAGATCAAGCTGCCACTATCGTCTAGTTTCTGGAAGATGCCGATCCCCTCGTACAAGGCCGTGTGCGCCTCGCCGTAGTTGCCGCAGCAAACCGCTATCTTGGCGATGTTCAAGAGGGCGTAGGCAGTGCCAAAGTCATCATGGATTTCGCGGCAGATGGTCAGCCCTTCGCTTAGCAACGCCATTGCCCGCTCGTAGTTGCGGTGGGTAGCCTGCACGATGCCAAGGTTGGTTAGCGAACTGGCAACCCCCCACTGATCGTCCAGGCCCCGCCGCAAGCTCAGGCTTTCTTCGTAGTAGCTGATCGCCTGCTCGTAGTCGCGCTCGTAGACCGCCACAGAACCGAGGTTGTTGAGCGATAGAGCGACACCACGTTGGTCATCAAGCTGCTGGCGGATCGCTAGACTAGCGGAGAACTGGGTCTTGGCCTCCGCAAAGTTGCCTTGCTCGAAAGCCATCACCCCCAGGCCGTTGAGTGCCTGCGCCCTGACTAGTGTCGGGGTGTCGTTGCCCAACAGTGCGCTATGCAACCAGTGGTTGCCCTCACTGATGTAGCCGCGCAGGTACCAGAACCGCCAGAGCGAAGCCGCCATCTTCAGCGACAGTTCATGCTCCCCCTGCTCGCTCAGGTGGGCGAAGGCGGCCCGCAAGTTGTCATGCTCGGCTTCCAGGCGGGTCAGCCAGCTAGCCTGCTCTGCCCCGCGCAATTCTGGTTCAGCGGCCTCGGCCAGCCGCAGGTATGCAAGAGCGTGTTGGCGGGCCAGTCCCACTACCTCCCCGCGCTCAGCTAGCTTCTCGCGCCCATACTCGCGTAGGGTCTCCAACATGGTGAAGCGTGGTTCGTCTTCGGCCCCCATCTGGCGCAGCAAACTCTGGTTGAGCAGCGACTCGATACCCTCGAAAGAGGCTGCCTCGCCACAAACTTCGGCTGCCATCGCTGCTGTACAGCCGCCAACGAAGATGCTCAGGTGGGCAAAGAGGGTGCGTTCCTCCTCAGCCAGCAGGTCGTAGCTCCAATCAATTGCCCCCCGCAAGCTGCGCTGGCGGGCAGGCAGGTCGCGGCTCTGGCTAGTCAACAGGGCCAGGCGGTTGTCCAGGCGAGCAAGCAAGGCGGCTGGGCCGAACATCTTGCTCCTTGCGGCGGCCAATTCGATAGCTAGCGGCAGACCGTCCAGGCGTTGGCAAATCTCTACCACTGCTGCGGCGTTCTCTGTGGTTAGCTGGAAGTCGGCGCGCACATTGCAGGCGCGCGCTACAAAGAGGGTGATGGCGGGGTAGTGAGCCAGCTCTGCCAATGGCAGGTCGCCTTTGGGCAAGGCCAGCGGTGGCACTGCATACTCATTCTCGCCGTAAATCTGCAAGGCGGCTCGGCTGGTGACGATCATTTTGAGGCGGCGGTCAGCGGCTAGCAGTTCGCTGAGTAGCGGCGCGGCGGCCACGATCTGCTCGAAGTTGTCTAGCACCAGGATCATTTCGCGGTCGCGCAGGTGGAGCTTGAGGCTGGCAAGCAAGTCTCCCTCGGCCCCCTCCTTCACCCCCACTGCCTGCGCAATGGTGCTGACCAGCGATGACCCGTCGTGGGCGGTAGCCAGGGCGACGAAGAATACGCCGTCTTCCTGGTCGTTGAGCAGATCGGCGGCCAGTTGCAAGGCCAGCCGCGTCTTGCCACTGCCACCTGGCCCGGTCAAGGTGAGCAGGCGCACACCAGGGCGAGTCACCAGGCTGCTGATCGTTTGCAGATCAGCTTCGCGGCCAATCAGTGAGCTGAGGGCAGTCGGCAGGTTGTTGGGTCGCGCCTCAAGGGTACGCAGCGGCGGGAACTCGTCTGGCAGGCCAGGGATCAGCAGTTGGTAGAGTCGCTCTGCGCTAGCCAGGTCTTTCAGGTTGCGCTCGCCCAGGTCGCGCAGGTGGATGTCGCTGGGTAGGTAGGGGCCGATCAACTGCTGAGTGGTGGCAGAGACAAGTACCTGCCCGCCGTAGCCAGCATACAGCAGGCGGGAGAGGCGGTTGAGGACGATACCGAAGTAGTCACCTTCGCGCAACTCGGCGGTGCCAGTGTAGAGAGCCATTCGCACCTTGAGGCTACCGACTACGCCCCAGTCGGTTGTGGCTAGGGCGCGCTGGGCTACGACCGCCGCCAGTACTGCGGCGTGGGCGGCAGCAAAGACCGCACAGACAGCATCGCCCACCGTCTTGAAGATATGACCGCCCCAAGCCTCGACTACTTCACGCAGCAGTGCATCGTGGCGGGCCAGGGCTGCGCGCATGGCAAGCGGGTGCTGCTCCCACAGGTGGCTGCTGCCCTCAATATCGGTGAACAGGAAGGTGATCGTGCCACTGGGTAGTTCAGCCATAGTACCGCCTTTGCCACTCTCGCCCGCTGGGTCAGCCCGCTGCCACCCTTGTGAGGAGAGCCTCTAGGGGTGTATAATAGAATAGCGCAAATCCAGGGTGGGATAGTTCGCACCCGGCTAATGATAATACACATTGTTACTGAAGGCAAGCTGGTGGCAAGCTGCTTTGACCGGCTGGAGCGTAGCTGATGAGCTTCACTAGCAGACTTAAAGAGGTGATCGGGGGGGCGGGCCGCCTGTGTGTTGGTCTCGATCCTGACTTCAGTCGCCTGCCCGCAGAGTTGCAGGCACAGCCGCCCCTCCAGGCGATCCTCCAGTTTAATGCACGGATGATCGCGGCCACTGCCCCATACGCCGCTGCCTACAAGCTGAACGCCGCCTTCTACGAGGTGCTTGGCAGCGCAGGGCTGACCGCTATGCAGGAGACAATCCGTGCCATCCCTCCTGGTAGGATGGTGATCGTTGACGCAAAGCGGGGCGATATCGCCAATACTGCTGCTGCTTACGCCGCTGCCCTGTTTGACCAGCTACCCTGTGACGCGACCACGGTTAGCCCTTACATGGGGGGGGACAGTCTCGAACCGTTCTTCAGCTATGGGGCGCAGAGCAAGGGCAGCTTCGTCCTCTGCCGCACCTCCAATGCGGGCGGCAATGACTTGCAAAGCCTGTTGGTAGAGGGGCCAGGCGGCGGCCTGCCACTATACCTGCGGGTAGTACAGTTGGTATTGCGCTGGGATGCGGGTCGCGAGGCGGCTGGGCTGGTTGTGGGCGCGACTTACCCCGCCCAGTTGGCGGCGGTGCGCGAAATCGCGGCGCATATCCCTATCCTGATCCCTGGGGTTGGCACCCAGGGCGGTGACCTTGCTGCCACCATCAAGGCCAACGGTAGCGGACCCGCCCTGATTAACATATCGCGGGCGATCCTGTATGCGGCTGAGGGCAGCCTGAGCGAGATGGAGGTAGCAGCAGCAGCGGTGGCTCGTAGCTACCAGCAGCAGATGGGCTAGTAGGCCGCAATGTGCTATAATACGCGACAAGCAGCCGCTGGCAAGCTGGCAAAGATGATCAGTGAGAGGTGAAGATGAGCGAGGAACTGCGCGCCCAGCTACGCGCCCTGGCCGTTGGCGACGTGGTACGCCTGCGTAAGCTGCACCCCTGTGGTAGTAGCGACTTCCGCGTGCTGCGGGTAGGGGCTGACGTGGGCTTGCGCTGCCTCGGCTGCGACCACCGCATTATGCTAGATCGTAGTGAGTTTGAGCGGCGCACCAAAGCCTTCGTCAGTGGGAGCAGCAATGTTGTTGCTGCCGAATGAGGGATGGCACTATTCTTGAAGATGGAGGCGGCATGGCAAGTCGCAAAACGGCCCCGCCGGGGCAACCTACCCTCGCAGAAACAAAGAAGACAGGCAAACACCTGGCCGAGGGTGCTACAACAGAACAGGCATTGAGCAAGTCGGAGGCGCGAGTGGCTACTGATGGTTATGCTAGCATTGAGCGAGAGAAGCAAGACCCAGTCTTGAAGAACAACAACTTTCTCAAGCTCTGGTCAGCCCAGATCGTCTCGATGACCGCGCAGAACATCATCAACTACATCTTGATCGCCCAGGTTACGGCCCTGACTGACGGCAGCAGCTTGGCGGTCAGTGGCGTGATTCTCGCCTTCAGCATCCCCTCGATCATCTTCTCGGCCATTGCTGGGGTCTTCGTAGACCGGATCAGCAAGCGGCAGATGCTCTTTATTACCAACGTGCTGCGGGCGGCAGCGGCGGCCAGCTTCGTGATTACCATCCTGATCGGCAAGAGTAATGTTGCTCTTACCTTGCCCCTACTCTATGCTATCACCTTCATCTTCTCCACGGTCAGCCAGTTCTTCACCCCAGCGGAGGCCTCGACCATCCCGCTGCTAGTGCGCCGTGACCAATTGCTCACCGCTAATGCCTATTTCAACCTGACCCTGACGATCACCCAGTTGTTCGGCTTTGCTATCATCGGGCCGATCCTGGGGCGTATCCTCAAGAGTTACGAGTGGTTGTACGTCTTCCTGGCGATCATGTACATTGGCTGCGCCGTCCTTACCTACTTCTTGCCCCGCGACACGGTGGCGGCTACCCCCGACAGCGTGAAGGACGCTACGCTGCGCGAACGCACTGGCGCAGTGCTGGCCGAGGTGAAGGAGGGGATGGACTTCATTCGCTCTGACCGTGTGATCTTCACCGCGATCATCCATCTCTCTATCGGCGCGTCGTTGCTGATGATGCTGGCCGTGATCGGCCCCAAGCTGCTGACCGAAATCCTAAGTGGTACCTACCCCGACGCTTCAGTAGCAGCAGAGGAAGCGGGCAAGAACCTGATCTACCTGCTGCTGCCTGGCGGCATCGGCATGGTGGGCGGCGTGATTGCAGTGGACAAGTTGGCGAAGAATCGCAACCGCGAGGCAATAATCAACTACAGCCTACTGGCAGTTGGTGGCACCCTGATCCTCCTTA
>JAYUUN010000128.1:0-176945 GCA_043754535.1 Chloroflexota bacterium
GGCTCAGAGCGGGTTGGTTGTCTTGGCGAGGCGCACGGTGGGGATGGTGAAGATGAAGGTGCTACCCTTGCCCTGCACGCTGTCCACCCACATCCGCCCACCCTGCGCCTCCACCACCTGCTTACAGAAGGTCAGGCCCAGGCCAGTACCGGCCATGTGTCCCGCCTTGCGATTCTGCACCTGGTAGAACTTGTCAAATATCTTCTGGCCTGCATCGGAGGGGATGCCAATGCCAGTGTCGCGCACGCGCACCTCAACCATGCCGTCATCCATGCGCCCGCTACTGATCGTCAGGCCGCCAGTCTCGGTGAACTTGAGGGCGTTGCTGATCAGGTTGCTGAAAACGCGCGCCAGCTTGGTGCGGTCGCCATAGACAGTCAGCTTACCACCGCCTGGTACAGCCTTCAGGTAGAGACCGCGCTCCGCTGCCGCCCCCTGCATTTGGCTGACCACTTCGGCAATCATATCGTTGAGATCGAGGGGGCGCAGCGCAAGCTGCATCTGCCCTGCTTCTAGCTTGTAGACATCCAGCATATCACCGATCAGGTTGTTGAGGCTGTTGCAGCTAGCAATTGCCATCTGCACAAAGTTCTGCTGCACTGGGTTGACTGCGCCAATCGAGGGGTCAGCGATCATGTCCAGGCAGCCAAAGATGCCAGTGATCGGCCCGCGCAGGTCGTGGCTGATCATGTGAACAAACTCCTCGCGCAGGGCGGCTGCCTCGCGCAGCTTGGTTATGTCGGCCATTGCCACTACGCAGCCAGTTACGCGCCCACCCGCGTCGCGCAGTGCGTCGCAGCTAACCAGCATTGGCACGCGACTGCCGTTGGCCGGGACAATCACGCTCATCTCCATGCCAACTACCTGTTGGCCGCTGCTCAGTACGGTGTGTAGGACACTCGCAAGGCGGCCTTCCTCCTCTGCCAACAACTGCGCTACCTCCAGGCCGATCACCTGCGTGCGGCTTGCCCCTAGCAGGTGAAGGGCGGCGGGGTTGCAATTGGTCAGGCGGGTGGCCTGGTCGGTGGTCAGCAACACCTCAGCCAGATTGCTCAGGATCGCTTCGGTACGCTGCTTCTCCTCTACCACTTCCGTGTGCCTGTAGGCATTGCGAGCTGCAATCATCACCTGGCTGGCGATAGCGGTCAACAAGTCTAGCTGGCCCGCCTGGAAGTGGCCTTTATCGGGGTGGACAAGAGTCAGCACGCCACCCACCTCCCCCCCACTCATCATTGGCACCGAGACTGCCGAACCGACCTTGATCGGGTCATCGGGGAAGTGTACCCAGCGGTCATCGGTGTCGGTGTCGGTGATCACCGCCCCTTGTGCGTGGCGGGCGACCCAGCCGCCCAGTCCACTGTCCAACACCTGGTTGACTACGCTCTTGCGCTCCTCGGCGGGCAGGTAGGCGCGGGCAAGCAGGAAGCGGACGACGCGGCGTTCCTGGTCGAGCAGGAGGATGCTACCTTTGTTCGCGCTCAGATAGTCTACGGTCATCTCAATTGTCTTGCTCAAAACGCGATCCACGTCGAGGCTGTCATTGAGTGCGTTGCTAACCTGGTAGAGCAGGTCGATCTTATTACGCTCGGCGGTCAGTGCGTCCTGGGTTCGTTTGAGGCGCAGCAGGGAGCGCACGCGGGCCAGCAGTTCGGGGTAGTTGACTGGCTTGACCAGGTAATCGTCCACACCCATCTCAAGGCCACGAATCTTGTCGCGCAGGTCGCTCTTGGCGGTAACGATGATAATCGGGATGAAAGGGAGGTGGGGGTTGTTCTTCACCCGCTCAGTCACTTCGTAGCCATTGAGGTTGGGCATCATCAGGTCAAGTACGATCAGGTCTGGCACCTGACGGTCAACCTCGGTCAGAGCTTCTACCCCATCACAGGCGGTGACGACCTGGTAGCCGCCGCCGCGCAAGACAGTGGCGAACAACTCACGGTTGTCTTCGTTGTCGTCCACGACCAGCACGCGCTGGCGGAGGGCTTCGGGCCGGACTTCGCTTACCTGTTGCAGAGTGGTAGCCACGGCTGCTACTTCACCCCGCTGCTGATCGTCACGCCAAAGCGGTAGCCAACCCCACGCTCGGTAATCACGTAGCGGGTTGGCTCGACGGTGTCGCCTAGCTTGCGCCGCAGGGTACTCATCCGCACCCAGAGCGACTCCAGCCCGCCCTCGTCCTGGAAGTTCCAGGCTCGCCGCAGCAATATGTCGTTGGTGACGACCTTCCCTTCGTTCTGGATCAGGCAGAAAAGCAGGCGCGACTCGATGGGCGAGAGGTGGATTTGCTTGCCGCTGACTACTGCCGTGTGGCGGGCAAAGTTGATCGACAGGCCATCGTCCACTAGCAGTTCGCCACCACTGTCTAGCAGGGCGTTGTTGATGCGCGAGAGCAGGCGGTTGACGCGGGCGCGCAACTCTGGGTAGCGGAACGGCTTGTTGATGTAGTCGTCGGCGTAGTTCTCCAATCCCTGCACGATAGTATGCTCGTCGGCAACAGCAGTGAGCATGATCACTGGCACCTCGACATACTTTTGTAGGCGGCGGCTTAGTTCGAAGCCACTCATGCCCGGCAGCATCAGGTCAAGGATCGCCAGGTTGGGGAGGGTAGTCTCCACCTTGTTGAGTGCCTCGTTGCCGCTGCGGGCGGCCACCACCTCAAAGCCGTCGTTGGTCAGATTGACCCGCAGCAGATTAAGGATCGTTTCGTCATCATCAACAACAAGGATACGCTGCCTACTCATGCCTTCCTCCTTACCAAAACCTTACCAGTAGGCTTATTATAGCACGTATCTGGTGCGGTTGCAAAGCCGTTGGCAGCGGTAGCTGTTCAGCGATGTGAGCAGAGCAAAGCAGCCCTTTCAACCGCATCTGGTAGGCCGAGATCGTGTATACTAGCCCTAGCAACCGCGTACCCTCGGCGCAAGGATGGGCCATGCAAACCACCAGCCTCAGCCTACAACCAACAGCACCCTACAGCTTCACCCACGCCTGCACCTACCTGGCGACCGCCTCTACTGCCGTGCTGGATCGGGTGGGCGAACGCAGCTATGCAAGGGCGGTGCGGCTGGGAGGCCACGACCTGCTGATCAGCATTACCGCTAGCGAAGAAGCAAGCAGCCTGCAACTTACCGTCAGCGGCGCGAGCTTGGACGAGGACGCGCTAGAGGCAGCAGTGGCCTGGGTGCGGCACACCTTTGCGCTGGACGAGGATGTGAGCGAGTTTGAGCGGCTGGGCGCAGGCGACCCGATCTTCGGCTCATTGATCGCCCGCTACCCTGGCCTGCGGCTAACGCTGATCGCCGAGCCGTTTGAGGCTCTGCTCTGGGCGGTGATCGGCCAGCAGGTGAACATCGCCTTCGCCCGCAAGCTGCGCCTGACCCTGCTGGAGTTGTCTGGCCGTGAGGGAGAGTTTGCTGGTGAACGCTATCCGCTGATGCCCATGCCAGCGACGGTGGCTGCACTCGACCCGACAGTACTGCGCGCCCGCCAATTCAGCCAGCAGAAGGCTAGCTACGTGATTGGCCTGGGCGCAGCGGTGGCAAGCGGCGCACTGGACTTTGCTGCGGTCGCAGCCCTCCCGCCTGCTGAAGCACGCACCTACCTGACTGGTTTTCGCGGCGTGGGCCGCTGGACGGCAGAGTACCTGCTGATGCGTGGCCTGGGTCAGCGCGACAGCATCCCCGCCGCCGATGTGGGCTTGCAAACGGTGATAGGGCGGCACTATGGCTACGGCAGAAAAGCGACCGAAGCCGAAGTGCGGGGGCTGGCCGAACAATGGCTGGGCTGGCGCAGTTGGGCGGCCTTCTACTGGTGGTTCGCCTTGCAGCGTGGGGATTAAGGAGGCAGTCGGCCTGGCAGAGGGCTGGGCAGGGCTCGTGTCTCCCTTGTGGCAGGGGTTTGGCTCGCAGCCACAAACCTTCACAGCAAAAGGGTGCGCCAGCCACAACTAGCGCACCCTTGAGCTTGCGAAAACTAGCCAGTTACCTTGTTGCCAGCTGGAGCCGGATCAGGGATGCGGTTGAGCGCACTGAGCAGGATGAAACCGAAGCCCACCTTTGCGATCACGTCCATAATTGCGAAGGCAGCTACTTCGATATCCTGGCCGAACAGCTTCAGACCCTCGGTGCCAAGCAGCCAGGCTACGGGGTAGAAAAGCCAAAGGACAACCAGGATGCTGCTCAACGAGTTGAAGGTAGCCAACGACTCGGCACTCTGGCTGGCTGCCTCGGCACGTACCTGCCCAAAGAGCAAGAAGTAGATGGCTAGCAGCGCAACGCAGCTTACGATGTAGAACGTCCAGCGCATGGTGTCGTTGTTCGAGAGGGTGGCGATCAGGCCAGTCAGGATCATGAACACGTCTGCACCAATCAGGCCGCCAATGAGGGTGCCGCGATTGCGCGAAGCAAACGGCATTGCCAGCAGGGCCAGATCCAGCAAGAGCAACGGGGTGGTCAACACCCAGTCGAGGTAGCGGGCGTAGTAGACCTCGCGGGTACCAACGATGGTGATACCGCTGCCGAGGGCCATCGCCAGGTAAGAAGCGGCTGCGATTAGCGGGACGAAGAAGGTGATCACATAGTGGTCACGGTGGTTCTTTGCGCTCAGGCTCATCGCCAGGAACGCAGCTGCGCCAAGAGCCATCCCTGCTACGCCGACCCACAGAAAAGTAGACTGCATACAATTCTCCTTAGAATGAGATGCCAATTGTCAGACTAGCAACGTTGCTTGACGACCCAGCATAGTTACCGAGCGGTCACGTCTTGGCAGGCGAGATCAGGGGGGTTAGCCTATTTGTGGTGGGTCGGAGCTTTGTTCTGACCAGATTATAGCTTCTTGCACAGCCTTTGTCAAGGGTTTGCATAGAACCTGGATAGACTTCGCCTAAAATTAGGCTAGACACGAAAAGCCCTATCAGGTACATCGCGCTTTAGCTGGCTGCTAGCGGGCGGTAGGCTGTATAGGCGGAGATTTAGCCGCCACCTAGCCGAATGACCAGGCTGGGCCGATAGGTATTATAGTTGACGGTGTAGCTGTCCAGTACCCGCATATCAACCCGCACCCCGATGCCAGGCAGGTTGGGGACGCTGATCGTGCCGCGATGGGGGCCGCTGCTGACCAGTTGGAAGGGAGCAGCGATCACGTCCTCAGCGTAGAAGCGGTTGCTAGCTGATGTGTCGCCAACCATCGTCAGCCCTGGCAGACTGGCGACCGCCAGGTTGATCGCCCGGCCAATGCCCGTCTCCAACATTCCACCGCACCAGGCTGGGATGCCATGCTGCTGGCAGTAGGCATGGATCGCTAGCGTTTCGCTCAGACCACCCACCCGTCCGCGCTTGAGGTTAACGACCTTGCCTGCGCCGATCTCATGCATCTTCCGCACGTCGTCGCGGCTGCGCAAGCTCTCATCCAGGCAGATCGGGGTGCGTAGCTGCGGCTGCAACTGGGCATGGTCGATCAGGTCATCCTCACCGAGCGGCTGCTCGATCAGCAGCAGGCCATAGTCGTCAAGCTGCTTGAGCAAGGCTACGTGTTCGTCGCTCAGGGTGTAGGCCGAGTTTGCGTCCACCTGCAAGGGGATGTCGGGAAAGCGGGCGCGGATCGCCTGCACCGGCCCGACCTCGCGCCCCGGCTTGACCTTGATCTTGATCCGACGGTAGCCCTGTGCGATGAAGCCCGCCACCTCCTCGACCAACGTCGCCTCGTCCGCCGCGATGCCAATACTCACCCCAGCGGGGATCTGCTGGCGGCTGCCACCGAGGAACTTCCAGAGCGGCTGACCAGCCTGCTGCGCCGCGATGTCCCACAATGCCTCCTCCAACGCCGCCTTCGCCATACGATTGCCGCGTATCCAGGCGTAGCGTGCTGCATAATCCTGCGGCGACTGCACTGGGTTGTCCAGCAGGTTGGGGATGATGTACTGGCTGAGGATGTGGCGGGCAGTAGCAGTATCTTCCTCGTTGTAGTTGGGCAGGCTGAACGCACTGCACTCGCCCCAACCGACGATGCCCTCGGCAGAGGTCGCGCTGAGAACGATCACCTCACGAGTAATATCACGGCCAAAGCTGGTCTCGAACGGGGCAAGCAGTGGTAGGCGCAGCACGCGCATCTCCACTCTGGCTAGGCTGATCATCTTTCATCCTCCCCTGGGACGGTTCAGACCGTCGTCATCTCCAACTGGTAGAAGACGCGTCGTTCGCCAGCAAAGCGGCTGCGCACCATGCCAGTGACGAAGTAACCACGCCCAAAGTAGTGCTGAAAGAGGGCGCGGGTCTGCATCCGCCAGTGCAGGGCGGCTTCGGGATCGTGGTTGCGTATCTTGTCAATATCGGCGGGGATTTCGGCCCAGACCATGCCAAGCGGCGTGTCCAGGTCGATCTGATCAAGCAGGCGGTAGCCCTCCGCGTGCAGGCTGGTGGCGGTCACTAGCTGGTGATCCTGTAGCTGGAATGGCTCCTCGTCGGGGGGGGTAGAACGGCGGGGCGGTTGCTGCCAGTTAACCTGCTCGTTGAAGCTACGTAGTTGCTCGCTGAGGGGGCGACCCACCCTCCCCACTACCCGCGCACTCCGCAAGGCCCAATCCGCCGTGAAGCGGTCAGTGGGCAAGCCAGAGTGGGTGGCACTGTGCAGTTCACCATAGAGGTTGAGGGTATACTCCTTCGCGGTACAACCGAGCTTGACGATGTTGAACCAGGCGTTGCGGGCAACCAGCGGGTCGTAAGTCCAGGCCATCAACTCCAGGCCCTGGGCCATCACCGCCTCGCGCTGGGATAGCTTGAGCAAGTAGCCAATGTTGTGCTGCTGGTACTCTGGCAAGACGGCTAGCATATCGGAGTAGTGGAAGGCTTTACCGCCCCGTAGCCCCGTCCAACCCAGAGCGAAACCGACCAGTTGCGCGGCTTCGGTCCGTCTGCGTGGGCTGACTGTAGTACGGTAGGCACCGATCACGGCCCCGCCGCTCTTTTGGATCGCAATCAGGCTGTGGGCGGGGATCAGGTCGCGGTCGCTGAAGCCCCAGGCGGCGGCTTGCAGATCGCTGACCGCCTCGGCCTCCATGATGCCGTAGACAGGGCGAATGCTAAGCTGGGCTGGGGCGGTGGGCTGTTCATTCTTGCTGGTCATGCTCTATTATAACACAGGGCTGGCTATGCTATAATGAGCCATCACCGCTTTTGAGGAGGATGCGCCCGCGTGAACAAAGCCCTGGCCGCCGCTGTTGCCGTGCTGCTGCTCGCCCCCTACCTCTGGCTAGCCCTCAGCCTGGAGCCAACGACCAACGGGCAGGACTTCTTGGAGAACGGCTGGCTACCCGCCCGCTTGATCCTGCTGGGCGACAACCCCTACCAGCCCGATCAGGCGACCGTCCACCAACTTGCCGACCGCTACACCCTCGCCACCTCTGACCCGATTGACCAGCAGCAGTTCAACTCTGGCCGCGAGTACCATGCGATCTACCCCTACTGGGCGTTGCTGGCCGCCACCCCCTTCTCCACCCTCGACTTTCCCCTGGCCCTGCGTCTCTGGACGCTGCTCAACGGCCTGCTGCTCTTGCTGGGCGGCTACCTCGCTTTCAAGGCAGCAGGCGGCTACTTTGCGCCAGTCCTAGCCTGGCAGGCACAACTGCCACTGCTCGTCCTCAGTGGCGGTCTCGCGCTCTACCTGCTGGCAGGGGTTGCCTACTTCGTCTACCGACCTGCCATCGCTAATCTCTACATTGGGCAGCACTCGATCATCATCTTTGCCTTGCTTGCCCTCGTCTACCACTTGAGCCGCCCAGTCGGTGATGGTGTAGCCCAGCCCGCAAGCTGGGAGGTGCTGTCAGGTATTGCCCTCGCACTGGCAACCTTTAAGCCGCAACTGGTGGGGCTGGTGGTGCTGTTGGCCCTGTTGGTCTGGCTATGGGGGCGTAGGTGGCGACCAGTACTCGGCTTCGTACTTACAGGGCTGCTGCTCAATCTCGCGCCGTTGCTCCTGGCTCCCACTGCCCTGGCCGACTGGCTGAAGGTTAGCTTCAGCGGGCAGCAGCAGGCTACCCGCATGGCCCCGGTGGCTACCTCCTGGTGGGGGACGAGCTACAACCTGACGGGCGGCGGCTGGCTGCTGGCGGTTGTCTTCAGCCTGCTCACCCTCGCGCTGCTCGCCCGGCCCTGGTGGGTGGCGATCAACAGCGGGCGGCTAGCTAACGCCATGCCACTCACCGTGATCGTTGGTCTGCTGATCACCCCCTACACCCTCGTTTATGACCAGGTGCTGTTGCTGCTGCCCTTCGCCTGGCTCTGGCTGGCAACGGGAGCGACCAACCCAAGAGTAGCGATTTACCTGCGGGTCAGCCTGCTCCTCTGGCTAACCTTCCTCTCTGTGCTACTAGGTGCTTTCGTAGAGGACCGCTATGGCTACCGCGCAGTGATCCAGACGGCCAGCTTGCTGCTGCTCTATGGCGTGGTTGTCTACCTGCGCCAACCAGCCACCAAGCGAGAACCAGCCACCCCAGCCAGCACTTGACATTTAGCTGCCCTTGTGGTACATTTGTGCTAATGAAGTGATTATCAAAGAGGCAAAGTGGGAGGAAACTATGCCGATCAAGGTCTTGCCCGAAGATATTGCGATCAAGATTGCCGCTGGCGAAGTGGTTGAGCGGCCCGCCGCCGTGATCAAGGAACTGTTGGACAACGGGCTGGATGCGGGGGCCAAGAACATCCGCGTCGAGGTCGAGGCGGGCGGCCAAAAGCTAATCCGCGTGACCGATGATGGTAGCGGTATCCCCGCTGACCAGGTGGAGACTGCCTTCCTGCGCCATGCCACCAGCAAAATCAGCAGCCTGCCTGACCTGTTCGAGATCAGCACCCTCGGCTTCCGTGGCGAAGCCCTGCCCTCTATTGCCAGTGTCAGCCGCACCAGCCTACTGACCCGCACGGCGGACGACCCGAACGGCAACGAGGTGGTGTTCGAGGGGGGCGTACTGAAGCGGCATGGGCCACGTGGTACTGTGCGTGGTACGATCATCACCGTCGAAGACCTGTTCTACAACGTTCCCGCCCGCCTCAAGTTTCTCAAGTCGCCCGCGACCGAGAGTGGGCAGATTGGTGCGCTGGTCAGCACCTACGCCCTCGCTTACCCCGCCGTGCGCTTCAAGCTGACGATAGATAACCGCGTTACCTTCCAGTCGCCAGGCAGCGGCGAACTGCTGGACGCAATCACTGCCGTCTACGGCAACGAGATTGCGAAGGCAATGCTGCCAGTTGGGGCGATGACCACTGGCGAGATACCGCCTTACCCACCAGCCGATGCGCCCAGCCCCGCTGAGGATGACCTCTGGAGTCGGGGGGACAACCTACTGGACGAGGGGTCGGTACGTGAGCGGCGGACGAAGTACGGGGTGGCAAAACCACAACTGCCACCCCCTACTGTCTGGGGCTACGTCAGCCAGCCGGGGACGAGCCGCGCCAATCGCCAGTACATCAACTTCTTTGTCAACCATCGGCCCATCGAGAGCCGCAGCCTCATCTTCGCCGTCACCGAGGCTTACCACACCCTGCTGATGACGGGCCGCTTCCCAGTGGTCGTCCTCAACGTCGAGCTAGACCCTGGCACGGTGGATGTCAACGTCCATCCCGCCAAGATCGAGGTCAAGTTCCAGGACGAGCGGCAGGTGTTCGTCACCGTGCAACGAGCCGTGCGCCAGGCGTTGGCCGAGTACAGCACTGTGCCTGGGCTAAAAAGTGGTGGCGAGCCGACTAACAGCACGCCGCCCCAGGAGCAGGGGGAGCAGGGCGACCTGCAATTCGGCCCCACCTACGACTCGCGGCCAACCCCCCACAACGGCGGCTACTTCCAGCCCGATAATGCCCTACCTTCGCGCCCACCGATCAACCCGGCAGCGGCTAGCAACCAACCCGGCCTCAGCGAAGCCGACTACGCTGCCCTTAGCCCCGACGAGATGTTTGAGCGGATGGGCAGCAGCAGCGATGGCCGCCAGCCGGTGCAGCCGCAGCTTGGCCGCATCGAGCCGGAGAGCAATGTTGTCCCCAGCCGTCGCACCTTGCCTGCCTTGCGTGTAATCGGCCAGGTCAGCCAGACCTACATCGTCGCCGAGGGGCCGGATGGGATGTACATGGTAGATCAGCACGCCGCCCACGAGCGCGTCATGTACGAGCGCATCCTTGCTGACCTGACGAAAGAGGGTGGCAAGCGCAACGATGGGGCGGTACAACCACTGCTTACCCCCCTGGAACTGGAGCTAACCCCCCGCCAGGTGGCCGAGTTGCGGAGCCGCCAGAAGGTGCTGTCCGACCTGGGCTTCGTCACCGAGGAACAGGGTGAGCGGAAGATGTTGGTCAAGAGCGTACCAGCCACCTTCAAGCAACGTCATGAGGGGCGGCTGGCAGGAGCGACGACGGAGGTGTTCGACGATCTGATTGCCCAAAGTCGGATCGACCTCTGGCGCGACACGCTGGCGATCAGCCTCGCCTGCCATAGCGCGATCCGGGCCGGTCAGAGCCTCAGCGTAGAGGAGATGCGCGAGTTGATCGGCCAGCTTGAGCAGTGCCAGATGCCCCGCGCCTGCGCCCACGGTCGCCCTACCATGCTGCTCCTCAGTCAGAGCCAGCTAGAGCGCGAGTTCAAGCGCACGGGAGCGTAGCTTCAACCAGCCTGCCGCAACCCTGCTGTGCTGATTAAACTATAGTTAGAACCGCCACCAGCCATCGCCTGTAGTTTGACAGGCGGTGGTTGGGCGTGCTAGATTACGGATCAGAGCTAATCGCGTCCCCTAGCTGGAAAGGTTCTCTCATGCTGCCTGATCTCCATACCCGTGTTGCCGCCTTTGTTGCTGCCGTGCTTGCCTTCGCTACCATTGCGACCAGCCAGCCTCTACCAGCGGCGTTCAACAGCCAGCCTGCTGCTTTCCAGGCCGCCCCACCCGCTCAAGCTGAGCAGCCGGGTGATTGCACGCCGCGCTATGAGCCGTCGCCCATCCCCACGCCAGTCGGCACCCCGCGCCCGAAGCGACCGACCATCGGCAGCAATCGAGATGACTTCGCCCTCGCTGAGGCTGCCGCGCTGCCATATGGCCCTTCAGCCTTCCAGGCCGATGGCAGCTTCCGCCCGGATGCAGCCGCGCCCAACCTTGCGCCCCAGCCGAGCGGTCAGTTCCCGGCCACCACTGCCAGTGGCACCCCCTACGCCGTGCCGAGCCAGGTAGTCCCTTTCGCCAGCACGCAGCAGCCGAAGCGGGTAGTCCTGCAGGCGGGACACTGGCTAGCCTCTGCTCTACCCGACGAGTTGAAGGAATTGCGCGACAATAGCGGGGCCTATGCCGCAGGGCGCAGCGAGTGGCAGATCAACCTGGATGTTGCCCGCCGCACGGCAGCCCTGCTCACCCAGCGTGGCTACCAGGTACAGATCGTCCCGGCTACCGTGCCAATTGACTGCCAGGCCGACCTGTTCGTAGCCTTGCACGCTGACGGTAGCGAAAGTGCTGCCACTAGTGGCTTCAAGGTCGCCCGCCCGCGCTACATTGACAACCCGGAGAACCGCCGCTTGCTAGCCGACCTCTACATCGAGTACGGTAGCGCAACCAAACTTGGCCGCAGTGACAATCTTACCCGTAACATGAGCGGCTACTACGCTTTCTACACCCGTCGCGTGCGCCACGCTGTCAACCCCCGCGTGCCAATGGCAATAGTGGAGATGGGCTACATGACCAGCCCTAACGACCGTCGTCTACTCTACAACAACCCCGACGTGGCTGCCTATGGCCTCGCCAATGGCATTGACCGCTTCCTGCGTGGCAAGTAGGGATAGGCAGAAGCTCAAAACTCGTCAGCGCGGGCGGCTGAGATGCGGAGCAGCAGGCCAATAGCCAGGTAGTTGGTGATCAGTGACGAGCCACCATAGCTGATGAAGGGTAGGGTGATGCCCGTGAGCGGGATCAGGCGGGTCGTGCCAGCGATGATGATAATCGCTTGCAGGCCGAAGATCGTGGTCAGGCCGATAGCCAGCAGTTGGGCGAAGCGGTTGGGGCTACGCAGCGCGATGTGGTAGCCGCGAAAGACGAGGATTAGGTAGAGAGCAACCACCGCCAGGGTGCCAGCCAGCCCCACCTCCTCGCCAATTGCCGCAAAGATGAAGTCGCTCTGCACGACTGGGATGAAGTCGGGCCGCCCTAGCCCCACCCCCTGTCCTGCGATGCCGCCATTCGCTAGGGCGTAGAGACTCTGCACGACCTGGTAGCCCTTGTCGTTGGCCCGCGCCCAGGGGTCGAGCCAAATACCTACGCGGTCGCGCACGTAGTCGAAGCCGCTGATATTGTAGAGGACGTAGGCACCGAGGGCAAACAGGCTGAGACCCGCCACCACGTAGCCGCCCTGCCCACTGGCAACGTAGAGCATGGTGAGGAAGATGCCGAAGAAAAGCAGTGCGCTGCCGAGGTCACGCTGCACGACTACTGTTACTAGAGCGAGACCAACCATCACGCCGAGGGGGGCGAGATAGGGGAGGGGGGGCAGCTTGAGCCGCCCGATCTTGTAGCTGCCGCCCAGCAGGTAGCGTTTGTCCACCAGGTAGGCAGCAAGGAAGACGACCAGGATCACCTTGAGCAGTTCGCTGGGCTGGAACTGGAAGAAGCCGAAGTTGAACCAGAGGCGCGACCCCGGCCCGCCACTCGTCTCCTGACCGCTAGTACCGCCAAAAGCGAGAGCTGCTACCAACAGGCCAATGCCCAGCACCAGCCAGGTGTACTTGTAGCGGCGCAGGAAGCTGAGGTTCTTGAACAGGCTGAGGACAAGAAAGAGGGCGACGAAGCTGATGCCGATCCAGATCGCCTGCTTGTTCGCCAGCAGGCTGATCGCCCCAGCCCGCGCACTGGCCGCCGCTGGTTGCAGCCGCTGGGTCATTACCAACCCAATAGCGGTGAGCATAGCAACGACAGGCAGTAGCACCTGATCAGCCTGCGGTCGCCGGGCGGTCAGCCACACATGGATCGCCAGGATCAGGCCGATAAAAGCGAGACTTACCCACACATCACCCGCCTGGACGCGGAACTGCTGGATCGTCGTTTGTTCGCTGTTCTGCCCAGCCACCAGCACCAGGATCAGCCCCACGATGCTGAGTAGAGCAGGGGCGACCAGCAGTTGCAATTCAGTCCAGCGCAGGCGGCGCATCCGCTGTAGCATCAGTTAGCCTCTGGGTAGTATTTGTCGAGCAGGATGCCCAGCTTCGCTCGCTGCGCTGGTGGGATCAGGGCAGGGTCGGTCATCACCGCATTCGCCAGCGCATCGGTGCAGCCGCAAGTCTGTGCGTCCAGGCCAGCCACCACCCGGCGCACGATCCGCTTCGCCAGTGCAGTATTGTGGGCCGAGTTTGCGGTTACCATCTGCACCGTCACGCTGTCGTGTTCAGGGTGCCAGGAGTCGTAGTCGGTGACCAGGGCGAGCGTGGCATAACACATCTCTGCCTCCCGCGCCAGCTTCGCCTCTGGGATAGCGGTCATGCCCACCACCGTCATCCCCCACTGACGGTAGACGAGCGACTCGCCGAGGGTGGAGAACTGCGGCCCCTCGATGCAGACATAGGTGCCACCGTCGTGGATGGTCGCACCCTCCTCGCGGCCAGCGTCCAGCAAGGTCTGGCGCAGCGGGTCGCAGTAAGGGTGGGCGAAGGGGATATGACCAACAATGCCGCTGCCAAAGAAGCTGCGCGGGCGAGCTACGGTGCGGTCAAACAGTTGATTCGGCACTACTACGTGCAAGGGCGCAATCTCCTCTTTCATGCTACCCACTGCGCTGATCGCCACCACCGTCTGCACGCCTAGCGACTTGAGAGCGTAGATGTTGGCCTGCGAAGGCACCTCTGTCGGCGTGTAGCGGTGGCCGCGAGCATGGCGCGAGAGGAAGGCTACCCGCCGCCCTGCCAGGGTGCCAACCACCAACAGGTCGCTGGGTGGGCCGAAGGGGGTGTCTACCTCCACCTCCACTAGCTCGCTCAGGCCATCCATCTCATAGAAGCCGCTGCCGCCAATGATGCCGATCTCTGCCTCTGCCATCTTGCTCCCCCCCCATTCTCGCAAAGTTGCCTACCAATTATAACCGCCGCATCCCCTTGTGTGCAACGCCCGGTGCAGGGAGCAGCTAGCGGATGCTTAGCGATCAGCGGGGTAGGTAGCTGTGATCAGCTAAGCATCCGCCCTTGACCACCACGCATCCCCCGTTAGATGCCCAGCGCAACCTCCGCTAGTTCCCGTGTGTACAATGTTGATCAGCTTGGTGTATAATGAAGCTGACGGAATGTTGGCAAGTACAAGGAAGGAATAGTTCATGTTGCATAAGTTGCGCCCCCTGGCCTTTGGCCTGATCGCCCTCAGCCTCACCATCAGCCTCGCCCTCGGTGGCAGCAGCCTGGCAGCACCCGCTGCCCTGGTCAAGCCGCAGCCGACCAAAGTAGCCGCGCCGATCAAGAACAGTGTGCTGTTCAAGCAGGCCGTCCTCAATATGCGTGCGCTCAAGAGCTACCAGGTTGACTTCCAGGGTGGTGCCGAGGTCTACGTGGTCACCGAAACCGCGACCATTGATGTCACAGGGCGGCGCAGTCGCTGGCTGTTCAAGTCGGAGTCGGTGGTAGAGGAACCTGCCAGGGTAGAGATCAACCTAGTGGTGCTAACTGCCCAGTACAGCTACGTCAGCAGCGACGGTGGCAAGACCTACAAGCGCGACACCCGCGAGGCGTACGCGGCCACACGCAGTGAGATCAACACCTGGGATACGATCTCGACCGCCGACATTGATCGCGCTGCGGCCAAGCTCGACAGTCAGCCGCTCCGCACTGGGCGCATCGACGGGGTAGCGGTGCGCTATATCACCTTCCAGAACATCCAGATCGGTGGGGTGATGGGCCTCAGCAAGCAGGACACTGGCCGCGCCCTGACCGACTACGAGTTCGCCGTCACCCTCGACAGCAAGCCGGTAGTCAAGACACTGCTGGAGAGTGCCATCGAATACGCAGGTACCTACACCTGGAGCAAGCTCAACCAGCCAGTCAAGATCATCGTGCCAGTGGTCAAGTAGCAGGGGGCAAGGCCAGGCTCTCCGCCCCGTAACCCAGCCTGCTTGCCTGGGTTGGTTCTGCCCGCAGAATACAGATGATACACCTTTAGCCTGAAGCCGCCCACCCACCAGTTTAGTATAATGGTGGTAGATAGTCGCGCCAATCTTGCGGCGGCTACAAGGAGAGGGTAATGTCTGCCGCAATCTTGCGTAAACTCAAAGGTAGTATGTTCTTCAGCAGCACTGCCTTTGCCGTGCTGCTGCTTGCGGTCTTTGTCGATCAGACGGGGATTGGCTTGATCATCCCAGTGCGCGCTCTGTTTGCCGAGCAGATGGGGGCGACCCTGACCGAGATCGGGCTGATGGCTAGCTCGTTCCTGCTCGCCAACTTCCTCTTTCAGATGCCCTTCGGCTGGGCTAGCGACCACTTTGGGCGCAGGCAGGTGATAATCCTTGGCCTGGTAGTACGTACTATCATGCCCCTGCTCTACGTTGGTGTCCACGAACCCTGGCTGTTCATCGCCCTGCGCTTCGTGGACGGCATCGGCGCGGCGGCAATTATACCGGCAGCCCGCGCCTACCTGATGGACATTACGCCAGAGGATCGACGGGGCGAAGCCTTCGGCCTGCTGGGTACGGTCTCTAACGCGGGCCTCCTGCTCGGCCCTGCTATTGGTGGCTTCCTTGCTATCGCAGGCGGCTACACCAGTCCCTTCTGGGGGGGGTCGCTGATGTGCGGCCTTACCCTCGTGCTGGTCTTCTTCTACATTCACGAACGCCAGCACGTCAAGGATGCACGCAAGGCAGAGCGCGAAGGGGGTAGGCAGGCTGGCAACCTGGCAATCCTCAAGGCCAACCTCGGCCTGCCCCTCTACGCCGCCCTGGTGATGGAGGTTGGCTTGCAGTTCGGCTTCGGCCTGTTCGTCACCCTCTGGGCGATCTGGCTCAACGACCTGGGTGCAGGGACAGACTACATCGGCATCACCTTCATCGCCTTCACCTTGCCAATGATCCTGTTCATGAGTTGGGGCGGGCGGCTGTCGGATCGGCTCGGTCGCTGGCAGTTCATCTTCTGTGGCGGGATCATCGTGGTGCTGGCTCACGTCAGCTACGGCTTCTACAACCGCGACAACTACTACTGGCTGGTGCTGGGCATTGGCGCACTTGAGGGGCTGGGCTGGGCCTTCAGCACGCCTGCCATCGAGGGCTTCTTCGCCGACATTGTGCCAGCAGAGGTGCGCGGGCGGCTGCAAGGGATGTTCAACACGGTCGGCACTACGGTTGCCTTCATCAGCGCGACCGTGGTTGCCTGGCTGTACGAGATCGATCACGTCCTCCCCTTCATCGTCCTCGGCGTGGTCGAGGGAGCTGGCTTGTTGGGCGGTGCGCTGATCGTACGCGTGGTCGAGCAGCGCAAGACCAGCAGGTTGCTTGAGAAGCAGCTTGAGCCGCAACTTGTGCCAGCCGCCTTCGGCGAGTTCGGGCAGCAGGCGGAGAAGCGCGAGTTGGCAGTGGTCAAGTGATCGCAGCCACTGCACTCCCGCCTGACACCATTAGCAATCTACGCTGAGGCACAAGTAGCTGAAGCTAGAAGGAGAAGATAAGCGATGAGCGTAACTCTGCGTCCGATTAACAGCCACAACTGGCAGCAAGTGGCCGCCCTCAAGGTCAGCGGTGAGCAGAGCCGCTATGTAGCCAGCAACAGCGACTCGCTGCTGCAAGCCAAGTACGATGTCAACCTGCACTTCCCAGTGGTGATCTACGCTGCTGAGCAGGTAGTCGGCTTCGCCCTCTACAGCTACTACCCTGCCACGGGCTGGCACCTGTCGCTGCTGATGATTGACTGTGAACAGCAGGGCAAGGGCTACGGGAGAGCGGCAGCCACGCAGTTGATCGCCAAGATCGGTGAACAGCCGACTTGCTTTGCGATCAAGATTAGCCACCACCCGGAGAACGAGGTTGCCCGCAAGTTGTTCGCCAGCCTCGGCTTCGTCGAAGCTGGCACGGAGGATGGCTACGTGCTGGCCGAACTGAAGCTGGAAAAGGAACCCTTGCCCCCAGCCAGGGTCAGCCTGCGCGAAGTAACGGCAAAGAACCTGAGTCCCGTGATCCGCCTCAAGGTTGCGCCGGGGCAGGAACACTTTGTCGCCAACAACGCGACCTCCCTGGCTCAGAGCAGGGTCGAGCCATATTGGATCGCCAACGCCATCTACGACGCGGAGACCCCTGTTGGCTTCGTCATGTACGGCGACACACCAGAGTACGGCTGGTATGTCACGCGCCTGATGACCGATGCTCGCTACCAGGGACGTGGTTACGGGCGGGCGGCAATGCAGATGGTCATTGATGACGTTAGGGGGAAGGGCAGCAAGCAGCTAGAGATCAGCTATGAACTAGACAATGAGGTGGCCCGCCGCTTCTACGCCAGCCTCGGCTTCGTTGAGACTGGTGAGATTGACGAGGGTGAGGCGGTTGCAGTAATGAAGCTAGATTTAGCAGGTTAGAGCAGCAGCATCCGCAGCAGAGCGCGCCAACAAGCGCGCTTCTTCTTTTGCCAGATTCAGGTATTTGCCAGCCCGCGCCCTTGACTTGCTTCTTCAGCGGGGTTAGAATAGCAGAGTGGTAAGTTAAACTTGTCACAATCCGTTTATTGGTCTAGCGAAAGGGTATCAACTATGGACGGCAGTGGTAGTAGTGGAGAAGGGCCGAGGTCAGGCCGCTGCTCCGAGGAGGCCGCCGCGCACCTAAGCGCACCATAATCCCTTCACTAGCCCCTCTCAGCAGTACCCTCATCTTGCGTTCCCTCTCCCACAGCTTACCCCTTGCTGGTGTATAAGCTGTTTTGGTGCGCGCCCCCACCGGGCGTGCTGGCAATAGTGCGCGGCTTCGGTACGCCTGCGGCTTTGGCTGCTTGCTGCCCGCGCCTCATGCTGTCGAGAGGAGGTGGAAACCCAATGTTCAAACTGTTTTATCCCAACCCACAAGCGCAGGACACAACGATCACTGCTGCTCGCCCACGCTTCAATGCGGTTGACCTGCTGGTGCTAGGCGGGGTGATCGCCCTCATCTACGGCCTGACAGTGGTTGGGCGCGGGGCAGCCGCACCCTTCAACGTCAATCTGCCCGCCGAGACGATCAGCCTTGACCCTGGCAACCTTCCCTACTACGTGGGGCGCAGCTTGCTACGGATCGTAGTGGCGATGATTGTCTCCCTCACCTTTGCTATCGCGGTCGGCTACGCAGCGGCAAAGAACCGCCGTCTGGAGCGGGTGATCATCCCCATCCTCGACATCTTGCAGAGCGTCCCTGTGCTTGGCTTCCTCACCGTAACGATCACCGCCTTCATTGCTCTGTTCCCTGGCAGCCTGCTGGGTTTGGAGTGCGCCAGCGTGTTCGCCATCTTCTCATCGGCAGCCTGGAACCTCGCCTTCAGCTTCTACGGTACGCTCAAGTCGCTGCCACGTGACATGGAGGAGGCAGCACGGGTGTTTGGCCTCTCTCGCTGGCAGCGGTTGCGGCGCATCGAAATCCCAGCGGCGACGGTTGGTCTGGTCTGGAACGCAATGATGAGCTTCGGCAACGGCCTCTTTTTCCTCTCCCTCTCCGAGGCGTTCACCGTGCTGAACAAGCGATATGTGCTACCAGGGCTGGGCAGTTACGTCGCGCAGGCAGTGATTGAGCAGAACAGCGGGGCGATCTTGTTGGCTATTGGGGTAGTAATCGGGGTGGTGATCGCCATCGACCAGCTATTCTGGCGGCCCCTGGTAGTCTGGAGCGACAAGTTTCGCATAGACGACAGCGGCGGCGGCGAACCGCGCCACAGTTGGATGCTCGACCTGCTACGCCAGAGCAGGCTACCACAACTGGCGGGCCACTCGGCGCACTGGATGGGCGACCGCCTGCCGCAGAGCAAGGGGCTACCTCGCCCGCTACCTGCCGCTCGCCAGCAGAAGGAACGCGACCCCCAGCGCGAGAAGGTAGTGGACATCATCTTCTTTAGCGTGGTCACCCTGGCTATCGCCTACCTGCTCTACAAGGCGGCTAGCTACGTGCTGGTCAGCATGAACGTGAGCGACGTGCTGGAGGTATTCGGCCTGGGCCTACTCACCCTGTTGCGTGTCAGCCTCGTCACCGTGATAGCCAGCCTGATTTTCCTGCCGCTGGGGGTCTGGATCGGCTTCAACCAGCGGGTGGCGAAGTTCTTGCAGCCCGTAGTGCAAGTGTTGGTTGCCTTCCCCGGCAACTTCCTCTTTCCCTTCGTCACCATCCTACTGATCAAGACCAACTTCCCGCTCGACCTCGGCTCGATCTTCCTGATGGCTCTGGCTTCACAGTGGTACATCTTGTTCAACGTAATTTACGGCGCAGTTTCGGTGCCGAACGACCTGCGCGAGGCGGCCCGCAACTTTGGAGTCAAGGGCTGGCAACTGTGGCGCACCCTGATCCTGCCTGGCGTATACGGTGCCTGGGTGACAGGTGCGCTGACCGCGATGGGTGGCGCGTGGAACGCGAGCATCGTCGCCGAAGTGCAAGCCTGGGGCAACACCACGCTGACCGCCACGGGCCTCGGTGCCTACATTACCCAGGCGACAGCGGTCGGCAATCTCGCCCACCTGATCGTTGGTGTCAGCGTGATGTGCATTTTCGTCGTCGCCATCGACCAGCTATTCTGGAAGCGGCTGACCGACCTGGCGGAGACAAAGTTCCGGCTGGGCAGCTAGCTCAGTTAGTTACCTGCGCTGGCTCCCCCTCGCTTGAGGAGCCAGCGCACGGAGGTCACTTCTTGACTGCAACCATCGGTAGCTTACCCAGGTCGTCGGCGGTCAGGCTGTTTTCGGCGGCGGTGCTGGGCTTGTAGTCCTTGAGCGAGTCCTCCTGGCCCGGCTTCTGATCGGCTGGCAGGGCCGCGTCAATAATACGCGTGTGGTTGGTGTCGGCTGGCGCACCACCCAGCTTCCACTCTGCTGCCGTCGCCTGCACGTCGCGCACACGGCCACTCGCGGTTGCTGGCCCGTCCTGGCTCATTACCACCGCAAGGTAGCTCCAGCTGGCAGGGTCGCCCGCGCCAAAGGCCGACTGCGGCACGCGGATGGTGACTACCTGTTGGGCGGCATCCACCTGCACCTTCAGCCTGGCATCAGTCTTGGTCGGGTCGCCAGTTGCGCTGCCCTTGTAGACTGCCTGGCCGTCGGGCCAACCCTCGGCCTTGACCGCCACATCCCAGCTATCTACTGCGCTGACGGCGGCATTGCGGCCAACCAGCAGCTTACGTGCGCCACTACCGTCCTTGTGGTCAGTGTCTACATAGATGTCGAAGCTCTGCAAGGCAAGGCCACTTGGCGAACCCCAGGGGTTGTCGGTCGGGCCATTCATCTTGAAGCGGAAGACCATATTGCTATCGCCGTCGGTGCCAACCTGGAACTGGGCGATGTCGAAGTTGCCAGGCTTGAAGGCGGCATTCTGAGGGTAGGTGTAGCTGCCCGGCCCATGGTCGTCGCCCTTCGGGTCGTCAACAGTAAGGAAGAAGTTGATTGGGTTGCGGTCTGGTACGTTGAGGCTGAAGGAGCCGTTTGGGACTGCTGCTGGCGCAGAGCCTTGCTTGACCACGTAGCCTTGCAGCGTCAGCTTGTCGCCAGTGTTCAGCTTGCCGAGGGCAGCCCAGGGGACGCTTAGTTCCAGCGTCTTGCCAGCGGCGGCGGCTTTGGCCCCCTGCTGCTCGATCTGCGCGTACTGGTTGCCGTCAGCGGCCTTGCGGATGCTGGGTGGGCCAGCCACACCGCCACTGAAGGGGATCACCACATCATAACCAGCGGAGAAGCCGACAGGTTGGGTGCTGCCATCCTGGAAGCCAACAGCGGTCTCCTGACCTGGCGTGCCGAAGTAGAAACTAACGAGGCCGTCGCCGAACGCGCTCCAATCGGTAGCCTGATCAAGGCGCAGGTTGATGTTGGCTGCATCGTAGCCATAGTAGAGGCTCGGCCCTTCACCGCTAGCCATTGCGCCACCACCCAGCTTGTACTGGCCTGCCTTGTCCCACTCGCCTGCCGCAGCGGTGCCATCTACGGTCACTGCCGCTTCGCTGCTAACTGGCCGGGTGGGGGCTGCTGCCCGCTTGCTGATGATCGGCACGTTGAGGAAGGCTGGGGGTGTGGCTCCAACGTTGATGTAGACCTGGGCTAGGGTCTTGCGGTACTGCTCATCAAAGGCCGCATCGTCGCCGCTGTCCTGGTCGTCGCCAAACCACCAGAACCAGTCGCTACCCTCGGCAGCCAGCATCGCTTCCTTCGCCGCTTGTAGTTTGCCAGGGTCGGCAGCCTGCTTTGTTCCCTTCATGTATGGATCGAAGAAATCGCGGGTCTGGCGCAGGTAGTCCCAGCCCTGGTTCTCCTCTGGTTCGCCGATCCAGGTACTGAAGGTGCCGTCGATCCAGCTACCAGGGTAGAGCTTGGGGATCAGGTCGGCGGTGGGGAACTGGGCGAGGTACTCGGAGGGCGTGACCAGTTTGACCGCTGGATCGCTGGTTAGCTTGCGATACATGGAGTTGAGGAACTCCTTGCCGTCATTATCGTAGTTCTCCCAGGCGTTCTCGCCATCCAACAGGACGGTAAGCAGGTGAGGCTTGCTAGCGGCGTTCTTGTTGCTGGCGATCTGCGCACCCGCCGCTTTGATGCGGGCTACCATGTCGTCACTAGCCTTCTCGCCCGGCATCGCGCTATAGTTGAAGCCCACCTCGTCGCTGAGGGCGTGGTCGCGGAATAGGATGTAGACGGGCTTGCCGTCCTTGCCATCCTGCACCTTGTAAGGCTTGTACAGGCTATCCGCCAGCTTAACCGTGCCGCTGCTATTGCGCTCGAAGCCGGTGCTGATAGCGTAGCTACGGGCCAACACCATCTCATCGCTAGCGATCCAGTTGATACCATTGTTGGCAAAGTGCTTGACGATCTCCTGAGCCACCGAACCCTCGGCGGGCCACATCCCCTTCGGCTCTGCGCCAAACTTCTCCTGGTACAGTTGCTTGGCAAGCTGCACCTGCATCTCCGCATCCTCTGGGTAGCTGAAAGGCGCGCTCGGCTGGGTCGCGCCGGTGCCTTGCAGGCCGAGGCGGGCGAGATTGGTGTTCTCCAACAGAGGGAGGATTGGATGCGAGTAGGGGGTGGTGATGATCTCGATCCCCTTCTTGATCGCCTCGGCGTGTGCGGGGATGATCCGCTTCATGATCGCCAGGTGTTGGGCTAGCACTGTCGCCTTATCTGCGTCGCTGTAACCCTTACCCTTCGTCACCAGAGCCTTAAGTGGCTCCTGGGCCAGATAGTCGGGATCCATCCATCCCAGATTGAACAGCACTTGCAGGTCGCGCCAGTCGGCCTCCTGCCAGTCGGCGAAGCGAATCTGGAGAGCAGCATCGCTGGTGTCGGCCCCGCGTTTGGCTTTCAGTTCCACGTAGCGGGGAAAGCGGTTGATGATCTTGGCGTTCGCATCGAAGAAGTGCTTGAGCAGGAAGGTCTTATCTGCATCACTCAGGTCAGCCACAGCCTTCTCGGTGACGACCATGTAGCTGTCTTTCGCACCGTTGGCGAAGTCGTCGATCTGGCGGATCAGCGAGGGGGTGAGATTGATGGTGACGTGGGCGTTGTACTTCTCCGCCGTTTCTACCATGTCCAGGTAGTCCTTGACCCCGTGCATCCGCACCCAGGGCCGCTCGTACACGCCAGTGGCAGGGTCTTTGAAGTAGAAGGGCTGATGCTGGTGCCAAATGATCGACACGTAGAGCGGTTGACTAGGTACAGCGGCGGTGGTGCTAGTCGGCGCAGCAGCGGCGGTGGTGCTAGTCGGCGCAGCGGCAGCCAGAGCGGTATTGGTCGCGGCAGGGGGGGTGAACTTGCTCTCAAACAGGATTGCGGTAGGGGTGGCATTGCTGCTGCCGCCTATGTCGCAGGCGGCCAGCACAAAAGTAGCAACAACCAGCAGGCTGAACAGCCGCAGCAGCCGGGGGTGGATGGTAGACACGGGGCAGGCTCCTTCTTTCGCGCTCTATACTGCTAACCAATAGTTGGATTGAGCAGATGATAGCACAAAGGAAGCGCGGAGGCAAGGGTGGTTGGGGGTTGACCCAGGTCTAGAAAAGCAGTTTTTAGCTGGTTGGCTCAAGCTCGGTTGGCGTGGCTGGGGCAGGCGGCTCAGGCGCACTGGCGATGGCAGTTAGCCGCTTGCGGACAGCGAGC
Organism: Chloroflexota bacterium; assembly: GCA_043754535.1. GTDB lineage: Bacteria > Chloroflexota > Chloroflexia > QHBQ01 > QHBQ01 > JBBROH01. The sequence goes on from JAYUUN010000128.1 coordinate 23,258, forward strand.
TTGGCCTTCTGCTCAAGCAGCTTGTCGCTACCCAAGATTTGGCGATCTAGCTCGCGACCCTCCGTACTGCTATCGCGTTCGTAGCCGGGGGCGATGTAGAGCAAGTCGCGGTAGCTCTCGTCAGGGGCGACCTCGATGCTGCGGCCCTCCTCGTTGCGTAGCGTCCACACGTTGTCGAAGCCGAAGATGAACTCCTGCTCCTCCTTGCGTGTCACCCGCGTCTCCTGCCAGCCGAGGTCATGCAGCCCCTCCAACAGCAGGCGGCTGACCAGCACCAGACCCTTAACGGCAGTCTCTTGGATGATCGGCCACTGTAGATCAGCGTGGTAGCGGTTAAACAACTCGCCCTGACCGCTAACCCGCTCCTCCACGCGCCGTCGCCCACCTGCCGCCACGCTGCTGAAGCCACGTGATCCTTTGCCGTGCGACACACGCTTGCTACCTGATCTCGCGCCCGGCCCACCACCCTGCCCACGCTCATCCCTACGCTCGGTCAGCGAAGGTCCCTTGCGGGGAGCCTGACCAGGGTGCGGACGCTTACGCTTGGGCCGCTCATCAACGCCAGCCTCGCGGGGCGGGCGTGGGGTTGCGGGGGCGGGCGGTCCCGCCTGCGCTTGCTCGGCCCCGGCTGCACGGGAGGGGCGTGGGGGTCGCGGAGGTCTATTCTGGTTCTGCTCCGACATTGGTACTACCTCTTTTCGGCTATGGTGGACACTTGCCATCAATCTGCGTGCCAATAGCAGCGGGGGGACGAAGCGGCCTCCCCTGACGAGGAGGCCGCCTGCGGGCTAGTCGCCTCTGGCGGGGCCAGAGAGCGAAGGCTGAGGGCTAGGGTATCAGGTCTATAGAGCGTTTGACTACCTTGCTCAGTTCACCGCGCTTGATGTTATCGTTCGGGCGGAAGCAGAACGGCCCACTGGTGCCAGCGCAGTAGTTGCCGCTGATGATGCCGCCATGTGCTAGCGTCTCGATAGCGTTGAAGAACAGGTTGTTAGCGGCTACGTCGCTGAAGGTTGGGCTAGTCGGTGAGTAGACGGCGTAACGACGCACCCGCTGCACGATAGCCGCCACCTGGCCGCGCGTGATGTTCACGTTGGGGCCGTAGCAGGGCGATGTTGTGCCGAGGCCCGTACACTGGGCCGCAGTAAGGCCGTTGACCGCACCGACGCGGGCGACCGCCTCGATGTAACCGTAGAATACGCTACCAACCGCCACATCGCGGAAGGTCGGAGTGGCTGGCACGTAGCTGGGGATGCCGAAGCCCAGCTTGGTTATCTTGGCGAACTGGCCGCGAGTAGTATTGCTGTTAGGCTCAAAGCGGATGGTGGTGGGTGGGGTGTTGGGGAAGCCGCCCACAATACCGTTGCAGTAAAGGAACTCGATGTAGCTAACAAAGATGTTGGTAGCTGGCACATCGCTGAAGCTCGGTGTAGTGCGGGTAGCTACGCAGACTGTGCCAGAGCCGATGTCGTTGACTGGATTCTCGTCGCCCGGTGCGTCGATCACTACCCAAACCCGCTGCTTGCCACCCTCGGTGAAGGTGTGGGTGGTGCCGATAGCCAGCGTCTGGCCGCCAGGGAGGTTGCTAGTCTGTGCCGCAAAGCAGTCGTTGGGGTTGCTACAGGCCGTAACCTGGGTGGGGGTCGTCACCTGGTTGAAGTAGAGGCGCACGCTGGCCGAACCCTCGAACTGGATCGCCCCAAAGTTCTTGATCGTAGCGGTGACGATACTTGGCTGGTTCAACTGCGGCAGGTTGCTGAAGTTGGGGACTGTCGCTCTTGCTTCCACCTTGTAGAGGCCGAGATCAACGATGGGTGGCGCACTGGGGGTGGGGGTGTTGTCGCCAGGGGCGATCACCTCTACTCGCAGGGGGATTACCTTGCCGCCGAGGCGCAGGTCAACCAGCGGGTCGTTATTCGCGCTGTAGAGGAAGCCAGTCAGCACTGTGCGCGCATTGAGGTTGCGGGCATCAAGGGTGAACTGCACGCGAGTCGGGGTGGTGATATTCGTCGTGCCAGAGATCGGCGACTCGCTGATCCAGGGCAGGTCGGTATAGTTAATCGGTGGGGCTTCCACATACTTGAGCATATTGGCGTACCACTTGGCCGCTTGGGGGTCAGGCGGAATGTTGTTGATCCCCTGCCGATTGAGGACAAGGCGGTTGCTCGCCAGCACTGCCTTCTGGTCGAGGGTAGCAACCAGGCTGGCCTCACCCTCAGTGGCGTTACGGCTGTAGCCCGCCAGCGGTTGGGCGATCACCTCGTCTACCACCATCGGGCTGCCATAGCCGGTGTTGTAGCCCAGCAGGCTCTGGTTGGTTACGTCGGTGAGGACAAAGGGGCGGCTGAACAACTGGTTGTTTGGCTCCCAGATGTACTGCGAACGCGGGTTGACCTCGCGGGGGTTGCGCCCCTGAATGCCAAAGGTGTTGTTGAAGAACTGCGCAGTTTCGGTGTAGACCGGGTTGCCTGGCCCCGGCTGGAGGCCAGTTACGTCAAAGGTACTCATCACCAGCTTGCCACCTTCGCGCCCATTGAAGACACCACTACCGTTTAGGTAGTCCCTGAGTATCTGCCAGTGAGGGGCGTAGGTGCCATTGGGTTGGCCGCTGAGGGGGTAGTCCTGGAAGCGCAGGTTCTGGTCATGCTCAACCAGCACCACATCCCAGGTGTTGGTCGGGTTGTTCAGCGCGTTCCAGAAGCCAGCGGGTTCGTTGAAGTAGCCACTGATCTGGAAGGGCGGTTCGCCCGCGATGCGCGACAGGTAGCAGAGGCCACGTGCGCTGGGGTTGTAGTAGATTGCGGGAACTGGCGGCGGGTTCGCGTTGTTGTAGTAATAGAGGTCAGGAGGCTGGTTGTGGTCGCTGTAGAGCAGCACCCGCAGCGGCGCGGTCAATACATTGTGGGGGTTGAGCGTCCAGTCTACTGCGCTGGCCTCCAATGTTCCCGGCTGGCCGTCGGTGCGCGGCACCTGCCTACTGTAGCGCAGGGTGGGGTAGCCGTTGGTCAGGCAGGTCGCCGGGTCAATCGGGATCACGTCGTCACCGGTGCGGGCCGGTAGTGCCAGCGGATTGGGCGGCGGGTTGGTCGCTTCACGCAGGAACCAACGCAGGTTGCCAGTGCCACCGTTGGCGATATTCATCGCAAAGTCGGTGCTGGTCATGCCGTATGTGACCCACATATTGTTGTAGGCAGCCTGCTGGTACACGCCGCGTGCGCTCTTGAGCAGGATGTCGGCCCCCTGGGTCGTCTGGCCTGCTACCACGCTAACCGTCGTCGTGTCGCTGATGTAGCGCGAGGCGTTGCCCTCAAGGGTGTAGGTGCCAGGCGGTAGGGTGAGAGTGTACACCCCATTGTAGCTAGTCAATGGTGGGGTGTAGTCCACGCGGGTACTGAAGGTGCGGCTGGTACCTCGCGCCCTGACCACCCCTGTTAGCGGGCTGGAAGGGGCGAAGAAGCGACGCAGCACACCCGTCACCGTCCCCTGAGGAGGGACACTGTAGTGGATCGAGAGACCAGTGAACAACACGCCTTCGCGGAAGCTGTACTGGAAGCCGTCAACTGTGTTGTTGGCGGCTGGCCCTTCGAGGCCGACCGAGGCCTTCTGGCCTATCGAGTAGTCATCCTCTGGGTCGGGAGTCTGGTTGCCAGTAGTCTGGTAGTTCATGTAGATGTCGTAGCTATAGGGCTGGGCTGCGCCTTTGCGCCAGAGTACCAGTTCGCAATCCAGGGTGGCAGTGGTGGTGGCCGGGTCCAGGTAGTGGCCTGCCCAACGGATCACAAAGCGCGAACCGTTACTGTCCTGGATGAAGTTGGTAAAGACCCCCGCCGCCCCAATGGGGTTGGGTAGTAGGATTTGGCTGAACCAGGTGCTGATCGTATTACGCGGGTTGGCGGGGCTAGGGATCGGTGAACCAGGACCGATCAGACCAGCGAGGCTACCGGGCTGGAAGCCAACGATACCAGCACTCTGCACTTCCAGGCTACTGTAGGAGGTTCCATAGTAGTTGAAGGCGAAGGGTAGACTGATCGTCGCTACCGCACCATTGCTAGCGATGGCCTCGATCCGATTGGTGGCAGGAATGTAACTGCTGCTCTCCTGCGTACAGACGTAGCCGAACTGATCGGTCTTACGCACGATCCGCAGGTCGGGTACGCTGTAGTTGCTGTTGGACACGGTGATCGCAATGTCATCCGCCTTCTCGCAGTGGTCAGGGACGGTCACATGGAGGGTGTACTGACCAGGGAAGATTTCGCTGAAGCTGTACAGGCCGTTGACGTTGGTGGTAGCGGTCAGGTTGCCGAAGGTGACAGTGATGCCGACGACCGGGGTGATCACCGAGCCAGAAGCGTCGGTGCGGACTACCCGTCCCGACACCGTGTAACTGATGCCACCACTGGGCCGAATCACGCTGATTTTAGCCGCACTGGGGTTGGTCACTGCCGGTTGGACTTCGATCTCTTGCTGGTAAGCCTTGAAGATGCGGGCGGTGTGGGGTTTGCCGCCCTTCAGGGTGGAGTCGCTAGCCGTCCAGGTGACGAAGGTGCCGAAGAACATGGAGAGAACCAGCACCGCTGTTAGCCAGCGATAAACACGGTAGTTTGCACGCTCGTTTGTACTATTGACCATCACTTCATCCTCTCTAAAGGAAACAAGGCCGCTGCCAACCACCCTCGAAGCGGGCTTGTAGCCGCAGCCAGTTTAACTCATGCACCTCAACACCCATCAGCAGGCGGTAGCGGCGGAAGGTGGAGGGCCTATATAGCCCAGGCAAGTTGCCAGGCAGGCCCGCCAAAAAGAGGAGATGGGGGCAGGCATACCAGGCTGACTGCTCCCGCCCCCTCTCTTTGCTTGTGTTGCTCGGCAGCTTACTGGCCGGGCAGTACCAGGTGAACAGGATTGCCGCGCAGGGTGATCAACCAGGTGGTGCGGTCGGTAGCCTGGGTGTCCACCACGTAGCGCACCTGCCAGTAGCCGCCAGTGTAGGTTGGTTCTAGTCGATAGACCATGTCGATCCAGCGGTTCTGGCCGTTCTGATTAGTACCTACCTTCGCCAGGTAGCGGTCGGTGTTGTTAATCACTACAGGCGACTCACCGGCGCGGTTACGGTCGCTCTGCACACCCTGCACGATATTGAGGCCAGTCTGCACGTAGTTGGTAGGGTGGGTAGCGTCTGGTGGGTGGAGCAACTGGATCGTGCAGTTGCCATTACCAACATCACCAGGGTCGAACAGGCGCACATCCATCACCTTGCGGGCGGCATCAGCTGGGACGTTAGCCATGTAGAGATCGGACTGGCCTCGCGGCAGGGTAATATAGACAGGCAGCCGTTGCAGGGCGAAGACGCGCACACCAGCCGCCCCAGCCCCATCGAGCAGTAGGCTGAAGTTGTTTTGGCCGGGGATGTCCACCCGCCGACCGCCATTGGTGTAGGCAGCGGTGCGGTCAGTATTGAGGTTGAGTCGCCACTGGGCAAAGCCATTGTTGGTCAGGTTACCGCCAGCTGGGCCACCAGGGTGGATGGGGCTACCCACACTGCCTGTGGTATTATAGTCCACCCACTTGAGGTGGTAGAGGTTGCTGACGGGGTCGAAGATACGGTTGTAGTCGTTCCAGTTAGTACCGGAGATGGTCGAAGTGTAAGGTACAGCTGGCACAGTCCACTGTGAACCAGCCAGCACTGCATCGTCACCGTAGTAATAGGGCGTGCTGTCCGGCGGGTAGAGCTTGTAGTAAGTGTTCAGTTGCTGCGCGCCCGATCTAGAGGTGTAATCACCGTTGACGTTAGCGTTAGTGCTTGCGGTGGTACCACGGCAGTTGGCTACATTCTTGGCAACCAGAGTTGCAGGTGTGGCTGTAACTTGAATTGACATGGAGCCAAGAGGATCAATCTGGTTCAGACCACTAGAGGCAGCGATGTTGTCACCAGTGAAGAACGAGTTGCTCGCGCACCAGGTGCTCTTCACCGGATCGCTAGGAGGATTAGCTCCTGTGGGGCTGGCGTTGTCGTAAGCATTAGGATTGTTGACATTGTAGGTGGGCGGGTTGGCAGCAAAAGCAGCATCGAAGACCCGCAACTGGGCCGCGCTGCCAGGGGGCATATAAATGCCGAAGTTGTAGCCGGTGTTGGGTTGATTGTTGTCGTAGTCCTCCTGGAACTGGCTGCTCTGGTCGTTGCAGAGGCCACCATTGTTGTTGCAGTTGTACTTGACTACGAAGGGGTCGCCATAGGCTTTGTCAGTTCCAGCCCAGTGTAGGCTAAGCCAGAAGTTCTGAGTGCGGATCGTACTTCTGTAATTGCCCTCGATCCGCTCTGGGTCGCCACCAGTGAAGGTAGGGTTAGAAGTATCGCCAATGTAACCAGGCAAGGGCGGGACAATCATACCAGGCGGTACCTGCCCCTTGCCGGTACCGAGGAATGCCTCTGGCGCACCCATCTGGATGGGGCTGCTATACTCGGCGATAGCCTCGCGGGCCACCTTTATCTTCTTGAAACCGATCAGACCCATGAAAGTAGTGGTGTAGGGAGCAGTAACTCGCACCTTCAACTGCACATCAATCGAGACCTTGATCGGGATCACGCACACCTTGTCGAGCGGCTGGTTGGTGGCACTACAGCCGCTGGCGTTGGTGAAGCCGTTGCGCTGCGAGGTGTCCAGCGATAGTTCGGTGGCGTTGCCGCCAAAGTTGGTGCCAGCAAAGAAGTTGTCAGGCATGAAGACCACGCCCGCGAGGGAGGCGGCATCGGCAGCCCGCTGCATCTTTGCCCCTTGCAGGCGCATCATGCCCACGTCGTAGACCAACCCGGCAATGGTGAGCAGCACGCCGAGGGCGAGGGCCAGGATTACGATTGCCTGCCCCTTCTCGCGGCGTACCAACAGGTTGCGGGTTAGCCAACCCGCCTCAACCCTGCTCAGATTCATCCTTCGCTTATCCATCTCGCATACTCCTTAGCTGCTTGTAGCTTACTGGCCGCAGAAATCACCGGGGTTGCCCTTGTAGCAGAGCGGTTCGATTGGCATCAGGGTGGTGGCTGTCAGATCAATACTACTAGACAGCGCGTGCATAAAGGGGTTGACCCAGTCATGGCGATAGCTGATCGTGATAGCCGCGATGTCGGTAGGGTCAATCGTCTTGCGGGTGGCTGGATCCCAGCCGCCAGGGGTGCTGTCTGGTAGCCAGGTATAAACCCCAAAGGCGTTCGGCCCCCAGTGATAGCGATTAAATACCGGGTCGGCGCAGTTAGGGTTGCTGAGGGCGACCCCAGCACAGCTACTCTTGCTGGCATCATAAATCTTGATTGCCCGCACGTTGTTGTAGTTGAGACCGAGCAGGCCGCTGGTGGTGATTGCGCGAAGGGCCGCGTCGTCGCTGCTAGGCTGGGTACCAGCGGCGGAGATGCTGCGGGCGGCATCCAAGACAGCGATCTGAATACCGAGGCGATCCTTGAAGTAGAACGCGATTTCGATCAGGCCGAGGATGATCACTAGAAAGAGTGGGAAGACGAGGGCGAACTCGACCATTGCCTGGCCCCGGCTGCGCTTACGCCGCTTGTTCATCAACATCGTAAAACCTCCTTTACGGTAGAGTACCGCACACAGACGTGGGGTCTGGTGCTGGCTCGATCCGCATAACCGACCGCTCCGAGGAGGAGAGTTGGCCGTTCGGCCCCATCAGCTTGCCGACGAACGTCATCGTAGTATGGGTGTAGTACATACGCACGCCCAACCAGGGGGCCGCCGTGAGGCCAGCGTTGGGCAGTGGATTGTCGCCACGGGTTCGGGGCTTCCAGGGCTTAGCTGCATCGGCCTCCACCACAGTGGGGGTCAGGATCGTGGAAGTGGTGCCAGTGATCACGAAGCGTTTGTAGGTGTTGACCAGACCGCCAGAGATGTTGCCACTTGGATCAGCCTTGTAAATCTCCACCTTCCAAATGTCGCCCGGATCCATCTTGCCCTTGAGGGCGGCACCGAGGCGCAGCAACACTGCGTCGTCCGGCGAAAAGCCAGTAGCGGGGTCAACCAAGCAGCGGGCGAACGCGCCAATACGCGAAGCCTCACGCACGGCGTAGAGAGCGTTGTAGTGGCCGGAGAGTAGCAGACCTACCTCTAGCGTACCCATAGCCAGCACGAGGATTAGCGGGGTGATGATCGCCATTTCGACCAAACCCTGACCGCGCCGCCGCGTTCCGGCCAGCCCTCGTTGCCTGTTTCGTGTTTTGAACATCTTACTTTTCCTCCAAACAACCGCGAGGATGCGACTTGTAGCACAATGATAGCGGGGGGTACACCTACCCGCCTTCATCATAACACGCTTATCAGTAGCCCGTAAATAGGAAATTGGTCATGGGTCGGCGCGCAAGTTGAGGCGGGCGCGGAGGGCAGCGGCAATCTCGCTGCGGGGGACAGCTTGCTGGGCGATCTCGCCCTTTGCGCCCCCCTCGGCGGCGATGGTGCGTAGCTGCACTAGATCTTGAGCCTGCTCGTCGGGGCCGAGGATCAGGGCTAGGGGGATGCCACGAGCGGCGGCGTACTTTAGCTGCTTGCCCAGGTCGCCCTTCTGGTAGTCGTAGGCGACCTCGACATTGAGGCCAGCGGCGCGCAGTTCGCCCGCCAGCATGAGCGAAGCAGGCAGGCTCGCCTCGTTAAAGACGCTGACGAAGACCTGGGCCAGCGTCTTGCGTGTCTGCTGCCCCGCCCGCCCCTCGATGATGTCGATCAGCCGCTCCAGGCCAAAGCTGGTGCCGACTGTCGGCAGATTGCGCCCGCTGAACATCCCTACCAGTTCGTCGTAGCGACCACCGCCCGTGACGCTGCCCACCCCACCATCCACCACTACCGTCTCGAATACTGCGCCGGTGTAGTAGTTGAGGCCGCGAGCGAGGGTAAGGTCAACCGCATACGCGCTGTCTGGCAGGAGGTGGGGGAGGATGCGGACAACCGCGCTCAACTCGTCGACCCCAGCCACCCCCTCTGGGATCGCGGCGAACCGCTGGCGCAGGTCGGCTAGCAGCTTGAGGTCATCGGCCTGGTCGCGGCGGCCCTTGCTGAGCAGGGCAAGGTCTAGGGCGCGGCGGGCTACGTCGTCGGCAATACCGTACTTCGCCATCGTCTCAAGCACGCCCGCTGCGCCGATCTTGGGCAGCTTGTCAATGGCGCGGAAGATGCCAGCCGCCTGCTCGCCAGCCCCGGCGTAGAGGCCGATAGCGGTCAGCAGCTTGCGGCTGTTAAGCTGGGTGTAGTAGTTGCTAAAGCCGAGGTCACGCAGCCCCTCATAGTTAATGCTGATCACCTCTGCGTCGGCCAGTGGACTGCTGCTACCCACTATGTCTACGTCGCACTGGTAGAACTCGCGGTAGCGGCCCTTCTGGGGCCGTTCGGCCCGCCAGACTGGTTGTATCTGGTAGCGTTTGAAGGGGAAAGTTAGTTTGGCTGCGTGCTGGCCGACTACGCGGGCTAGAGGCACAGTCAGGTCGTAGCGCAGGCCCACATTACGATCACCGTGCGCGAAGCGGTAGAGGAGATGTTCGTCCTCCCCGTACTTGCCCTCCAACGTCTCGGCGTACTCCAGAGCGGGGGTTTCCAGCGGCTCAAAGCCGTGCCGCTCGAACACCTGGCGCAGGGTGTCGATCACGTACTGGCGGACGACCATCTTCTCTGGCAGGAAATCGCGGAAGCCACTGAGCGACTGCGCCTTAATACTTGCTTCTTGCATGATCTTTCCCCTCAAACGTTTTAGGCACGCTGATCTTACCACAAACCAGTAGCGGGCGGCAAGCTGGCTCTGCTGCCGCGCTCCTTCTCGCAACCGCGGACAGCCTCTACAGCCAGAGGATGAAAGATCGTGGCTTGCTGCGCTTGACGAAAGCGGCGGCTTGCGCTATATTATGGTAACAATACGAGATATGGATACGGTGACGCAATGGTGGAGCTAACGACCGATTCGACATCGCTGGCCGAGATGCTGGCCTACATCAAGCGCAAAGTCCGTAGCGGCTGCCTGCTGATCCGCGAGGAGCAGGCAGGTGGGGAGGTGGAAGCGCGCCTCTACTTTGATGAAGGCCACCTGGTGGATGTGCGGCGCGGGGTAGACAGTGGCGACGACATCATCTATCGCCTGCTGGGTAGCAAGATGCGTCAACGCTTCTCCTGGCAGAACGGCAGCCCGGCCCCTGGCACATCGATCAGTAGGGCCGACGAGTACTTCCTGCTTGCTACCCTCGGTTTGCAAGACGATGTAGAGACTATGCGCCGCCAGTCGGATATTGAGCAGGTGCTGGACGCGCCAGAACCGCTCAGCCCGCCCCCAGCCGAGCAACTGGCCGCCCAGCCCGACCGAGTGGCGCAGGCGCAGTTGCGTTTTACCCGCCACGACACGATGCCGCTGCCGCTTGGTCGCGCTGTTGCCCTGGACGACGTGCTGGCCCTCGCCAGCAATGTCGGTGTAACTCCAGAAGACGACAGCCTCGCCCACCTGCTGGATGGTCTGGCGGTGCAACTTTTCTCTGGCTACCTCAGCTGGGAGCGGCGGGGTTCGCGGGGGGTCTTGCTGCTCTATCGTGGGCAGATCATTGATGCCCTCTGGCGGGATAGCGGGGTGCTGGCAGGCGGCTTCGCTACCCTCTCTGCCGACACCGCCGCTGCTTACCGCCAGATTGAGCGCGAAGCCAGCCAGAACGCCCTCCGCAGCGCAGCGACCCTTACTGCGCTGGACGACGACTTTGTGCGGAGCTATGCTGCCCTCGCTTATGGCGAAAACGCGCTCGGCAGCCGCCCCAGCCGCGAACAAAGCTTGACCAGCCTGCTAACCAGCCTCAGCCGCAACGCGCACACTGGTTGCCTCAAAGTTACGGTGGAAAGAGACGAAGCCAATGAGGGGGAGAGTGCGTATATATTTATGGCGGAGGGGGTTGAACTGGGCCGCTATCGTGAGAGCCTCAACAACCTGGAGACGGATAGTACTTACCCCTTCGCCCTGGCGCGCAACACTCATGCCCTACTTGATGTCTACACCTCGCCCAGCCTGGAGCAGCTAGCGATCCTAACTGTCCCAGCCGACAGCAGCGACCCCGCCCTGCAACTGGCCCAGCGTGACCAACGATTGCGGCAACCAACCCGACCAGCCACCAGCCCAGCCCCACAGGAACGGAGAGCGGCTCCGATTACTCAAAAGATAGACACCGGCGAGATTCAGCGGGAGGAGGGTAACCGAGTTAGCCAGCGCAGCAAACCCCCGCCACCGACCGAGCGCGCCCCCAGCCCACCAGCAACCAGCCGCCCTAGCCCACAGAGCCTCAGCCGCGAGTTGCAGCAGGTAGCGCGCACCGTGCTGGGCAATAAGGCTAGCAGTGTGATCACGATCCTGGCTGGCGTAGCCCAGAAACCGAGTGAGATGGATAAGACGATCTCCCGCGCCAAGCTAGCAACCAAGATGCTGATTGGTGTTGACGAATACGAAGAACTGAGCAACCGATTTGATGCCCTGTTGGCTACCTACCGACGCAGCCAGCGGGAGGGATAGACGGTGGAACAACCAGGCTCAAACTACACGGCAGCTAGTAGTTCCCCCGCTAGTGGTGGCTACACGCCCGCCCAAATGCGCCTGCTACGTAGCCTTACCCGCTTCAGCACCTACCGCAACAGCGGTGACCTCTTGCAGCAGGTGGCGAACGAGTTGCAGGAGATTTTTGCGGCGCACAGTGCGATGGCTTTGGTGCGCCGTGCCACCGCCAACCACGACGAACTGAACGGTAGTCCCCCACGGATCACCTTCCGCGAGGCTGGCACGATCAGCGAACCGTTCCGCTACCGCGTCGGTGCCTACTTCCGCACTAGCCAGCGACCGAGTAACGGCAGCCAGCCAGCCTACTATTGGCAGGCAGAGCCACTGGCGGGCAAGGGTCAGCCACCCGGTACCCTCTACAGCACCACGATTTACGTCGCCAACGAAGCGACTGGGGTTGCCAGCTTCCTGCTCGAAAGTGGCCGCACCCTCGACCCCCTCGACCTACAACTGCTCGAACTGTATAGTGAAGGCTTGAGTACGGCGGTCAGTGCGCTGCAACTGTTCAGTTATACCGAACGCCGCCTGGAGGAGTTGAAGCTACTCTATGAGGTGGCCGCGATCATGGCGGGGGCTAGCCTGGACTTGACCATGCTACTACGCCAGACGATCATCCTCGCCAGTCGGGTGCTGCGTGCTAGTGCCGCTACCCTGATGCTGCTGGATGCCAAGACTAATGAACTCGTCTTTGAGATACCAACTGGTGAGCGGGGCGACGCTCTAACCCAGTATCGCCAGAAGGTGGGCGAGGGCATTAGCGGCTGGGTGGCAGCCACCGGCGAACCACTGCTGATCAACCGCGTAGCCGAAGACCCACGTTGGAGTGCCAGTGCTGATCATGCCAGTGGCTTCGTCACCAAGTCGGCCCTCTGCACCCCGCTGACGGTGATGGGCCGTACCATCGGGGTGCTGGAAGTGTTGAACAAGTTGGACGAGGATGGCCGCGAGGGGTTGTTCACCGCTGAAGACCTGGCCCTGCTCAATACCATTGGCACCCAGGCCGCCGTCGCCATTGAGAATGCCCAACTCTACCAGAGCCTGGTTGAGGAGCGTGACCGCATCATCCAGACCGAGGAGGAAGTGCGCCGCCAACTTAACCGCGACTTGCACGACGGCCCAGCGCAGGGTCTGGCAGGCATCATCATGCGCCTGGACTATATCAAGAAGTTGATGGTCAACGACCCCCGCTCGGTGATGTTGGAGATCGATTCGCTGCAAGAGCTGGCCCGCCGCACTAACAAGGACATTCGCAATATGCTCTCGCAATTGCGCCCGATCATCCTGGAAACGCAAGGGTTGATCCCCGCCTTGCAGAGTTACTTCGCTAGCCTGAGTGAGAGCGGGATCAGCTACCACTTTCTGGCCGACCAGAACGCGGCCACTGCCGACCTGGGCAGTACCGCAGAGGGCGCAATCTACATCATTATCCAGGAAGGCATCAACAACATCAAGAAGCACACCGAAGCACGCAATGTCTGGCTCACGGTCAAGCAAGCTCCAATCCCCGTTGGCCCACGCAGCAGCAAGACCAACAGCGTCACTTCACCGCTCTACGGCACCAACGTCCTTGTCACCCCCGGCCTGGTCTTCACCCTGCGCGATGACGGGGCGGGCTTCAACGTCGAAGAAGTACTAAACAGCTACTCTGAGCGTGGCAGCTATGGGTTGCTCAATATGCGGGAGCGCGCCCAGCTACTAGGCGGCAATGTCCGCTTTGACAGTCGGCCAGGTAGCGGCACGACGGTCACGATCCAGGTTCCCCTATCCACTACCACCCGCGACGATGTTCGCCCGCCGCGCTAATGCCGCGCTCGTTGAAGGTAGAACTATGAACAGAAGCGATCCTCTCCGCTACGGTAGCGATGATTACAGTACTTTCGGTAGCACAAATGTACTAGCTAGCTTCCTGGAAATCAACAAGGCGGTCTGTTCGCTCGGCCCCCTCGACCAGGTGCTGGACGACATCGTGCAGGCCGCCGCTGAGGTAATACGCGCCCGCGCCAGTTCGATTATCCTGCTCTATGAGGAGCGCAACCAGCTTGTCTTTGAAGCCGCCTACGGCGAGAAGGCTGAGGAGTTGACCAAGCTGACCTTTGAGCGCGACGAACACAGCGTGGCAGGTTGGGTGACGACGCATGGCCGCTCGATGATCATCAATGACGTGCGCCAGTCCCCCTACTTCAACGGGGTGGTTGACGAGCAGACCAACTTCACTACGGAGAAGATGCTTTGCGTGCCAATGATCTTCAAGGGCAGGGTGAGCGGTTGCCTGGAGGTGCTGAACAAGCACTCTGGCAACGATTTCACCCAGCAGGACGCAGACATCTTGATCGCCTTCGGCGGACAGGCAGCAGTGGCGATTGACAACGCTCGCCAGTACGAGCAGCTTGACCGCCAACGCATTGAGATGGACATGACCTATAGCAACACCCTGCTGATGATTGGTGACGTGATCGATATGCGCGACTCTAACACTGCTGGTCACTGCCGTCGTGTGGTGGCCTATACCAGCAGCCTCGCCCAAAAGATGGGCATCAGCGACTCCGAACACCTCTCCAAGATCGAGCATGGCGCACTGCTGCATGACATTGGCAAGCTAGCGGTCAGCGATGCGATCCTCCGCAAGCCCGGCCCGCTCAACGAGGAGGAGTGGGCAGAGATGAGGAAGCATCCCGGTGATGGGGCGCGCTGGTTGCGGCGCATCCCCCTGCTCTGGCAGGCGATCCCCATCGTCGAACGCCACCATGAGTGGTGGAACGGCGCAGGCTACCCCGACGGTCTTAGCGGCGGGGGGATACCGATTGAGGCACGCATATTCTCGATCTGCGATGCTTTTGACGCGATTACCGCCAAGCGCGCCTACAAGGAAGCCCTCAGCTACGAGGAGGCTGCTAACCACCTGAAGGTGCAGAGCGGGCGCATCTACGATCCAGAGGTGGTAGAGTGCTTCCTGCAACTGGGCGAGGCACACTGGCTCGACATTCAGCGCGATGCTTATAGCCTTAGCATCATCAATGCCGTGCGCCTACGCTAGAAGTGGGTGCTAACTATGGACAAATGAGCGATGGGCGGGTATAATGAGCCTGGTTAGCGACGCTGCTGGTACGCAACTTGCACACTGTTTGTCGGAAGAAGATGAAAGTACGTCAAACACTATAAGGTAGGTTCTGATGAGCATCGAAGAGTTCCTCGCCAAAGTGCCAATCTTCAGCGCGCTAAGCCGCGGCCAGCTGAGCAACCTTGCCAAGCTGGTCAACCAACGCACCTTCCCGCGTGGCACAGTGATCATCCGTGAAGGCGACACAGACGCAACTCTCTATATTGTGGTCAGTGGCTCGGTGCGCGTAACCAAGAAGCGGAGCGGCAATGCTGGCGAAGTGAACCTGGCGACTCTTACTAGTGGCGACTTCTTTGGCGAGATGGGCCTGCTGGATGGTGCGCCTCGCTCGGCTACCGTCGCGGCGGTGGAGCCAACCGACTGCCTGCTACTCACCCGCTGGGTCTTCTACAGCACCCTACGCTCTGACCCAGAGATTGCAGTTGCCATGCTGCCTACCCTCAGCCAGCGCATCCGCAGCCTCGAAGAGTCGATTAGCTGATGTTCAGCGTCGAACTCGATTTCCGTGCTGCCAGTTATGATATAGACTTCGCTGGCGTAGTCAGTAACCAGGTCTACCTGCGCTGGTTGGAGGATTTGCGCCTCCTCTTTCTCGAACGCACCACCCCGATTGAGCAATTGTTTGTCCAGGGCTTGGCTCCCACCCTCGTCCGCACTGAGATAGACTACCGCGCCCCCTTGCGCCTGGCCGAGCGCGTCCACGGCCTGATGTGGCTGGCTAAGGTCGGCAGTACCAGCTTCACCCTCGAAGCGCGGCTGACCAGGCCAGACGGTAGCCTGGTAGTCGAAGCTCGTAACGTCTGCGTGGTGCTAGACATCAAGGCAGGCCGCCCCGTCCCAGTTCCTGAGCAGATGCGAGCAGCCTACGCGCTGGGCTGAGGGCGGTGTTGCTTCTGTTTGGCAGCCTGAGGAGCATAGAAGCCTCTACGTATTAGATGTTGATTAGACACAAGGCCGATCCCTTGTTCGCTGGCCTTGTGCCTGCTATAATTGTACTTGTAGACCCCAGCGCACAAGCAAGCCGCTGACCGCAAGTAGCATCATGCAAAGCAGATCGCCTGCACTGCCCAGGCTAGCAACGAACCAGGAAAGGACTACCGCGCCATGCTTTACCTACTCTTCATGCTCCCAGCGATTGCAATCGCGCTCTGGGCGCAGAGCAACATTCAGAACACCTACAAGAAGTTTTCGCAACTCCGCAGCACGCGGGGGATGAGCGGTGCAGAACTGGCCCGCTACCTGCTCGACCGCAACGGCTTGGTGGGAATGCCCGTCACTGCCGACACCGACAATGCGCTGGAGAACTACTATGACCCGCGCAACAAGAGTATGCACCTAAGCCCGCAGGTGGCCCAGGATAACTCGGTAGCCGCCCTCGGTATCGTAGCCCACGAAGTCGGCCACGCCCTCCAGGACGCGCAGCAGTATGCGCCAATGAAGCTGCGCTCGGCCCTGGTACCAGCCGCCCAACTGGGCAGCAACCTTGCCTTCGTCCTGATCCTGGCTGGTATCTTCATGAATGTACTAGGCCTGCTGTGGCTAGGCATTGCCGCCTTCGCGGTTGGCACAGCCTTTGCGGTCGCTACCCTACCGGTTGAGTTGGATGCTAGCCGCCGTGCCAACGTGATGTTGGCCGACAACGGTATCCTGGTTACTGAGGAGGAGCAGATAGGGGCGCGCAAGGTGTTGGGAGCAGCAGCCTGGACGTACATCGCAGCGATCATCGCCTCGGTTGCCACCCTTCTCTACTACCTGAGCATCGCCTCACGGGGCCGCTAACCAGCAGCTAGCAGTAACAAGTAGGGGCGTGCATAACGGGTACGCCCCCTTTGCTTGCCCGATTTCACGGTTGACGAAAGCCTTTGTCAGCAAAGTAGCCCAGTAGATGGCAACCCTACACGCTGGTTTGCCTTAGCCGCACGAGATTGTTATAATTGTCACATGGAAAGAGGTTTTACAATCACCGACATTGCCCTGCTACTACTCGGCTTTAGCGAAGCAGCGTTTGGATTGCGGGTGGTGGCAGAGAGCTTCGGTGGGGGTGGACCGCTGCTCACCCTGACGGGAACGCTGCTGCTCGGTTGTGGGGCGGTGATCATCCTGGCTGGCCTCAACCGCGTTGGTCGGGGCCTGCCGCTCTTTGGTGCGATTGGCCTTGGCATGGCAGTCATGCTGGCCTTGCTGCTGCGCATAGCCCGCTAGAGAGCAGATAGCAGCTTCTATTGGCGACCTGGCAACGTATATAGAAAAGGATATGTAAGCTATGGCACAGAAAGTTGTGGTCGTTGGCGCGGGCTTCGCTGGACTGGCGACCGCGATCCGCTTGCAGGTAGCAGGCTACGAGGTGACGGTGGTGGAGAAGCGCACGAAGGTGGGTGGGCGCGCCTACCGCCTGGAAGACAGCGGCTATACCTTCGACATGGGGCCGAGCCTCGTTACCCTACCCTCGTTGTTCCGCGAACTGTTCGCCCTTGCTGGGCGTAATTTCGACGACTATGTGAAGCTGATCCCCCTCGATCCTTACTACCGTATCTACTTCCCCGACGACGGCTACACTCAGTATATTGACTACTCTGGCAACACCGAGCGGATGAAGCGGGAACTGGCAAAGTTCGACCCCCGCGATGCGGAACGCTACGAGCCGTTCCTCAAGTCCATTGACCCGATCTTCAAGACGGGCTACCTCAAGTTTGGCAGCCAGCCCTTCATGCGGCTGTGGGATCAGATGAAGCTGGTGCCGCAGATGCTCAAGATGAACGCGATCCTGCCCGTCTACCAGTTCATGAAGGGCAAGTTCCACCACGAGTACAACCGACGGGCGATGGGCTTCCAGTCGCTGTTCCTGGGTGGCAATCCCGCTAGCGTACCAGCGATCTACGCAATGCTACCGGCTATCGAGCGGCATGAGGGGGTCTGGTATGCCCAGGATGGGGGAATGTACGGGGTAATCCTCGCCTTTGCCAAGCTCTACGCCGAACTAGGCGGCAAGCTGATCACCAACTGTGCGGTCAAGGAGATAATGATCGAGAACCGCCGCGCCACGGGCGTGCGCCTGGCCGACGATAGCATCCTGCCCGCCGATATTGTGGTTAGCAATGCAGACACCTCGTGGACTTACAAGTACTTGATCAAGACCGAACACCGCCGCTTCTGGACTGACCGCAAGGTGGAAAGCATGAAGCGGGGGATGTCGCTGTTCCTCCTCTACATCGGCACCGACCGCCAGTACCCCAAGCTGTTCCACCACACCCTGATCCTCAGCGAGCAATATCGCGAGACCTTGCAGGCTATCTTCAAGGGCAAGAAGCTGTCGGAACAATACTCGATCTATGCCCACGCCCCTACCCGCAGCGACCCTAGCATGGCTCCTGAAGGGGGCGACAGCATCTATATGCTGATCCCAGTGCCGACCCTGGATGCGGGCATCGCCTGGGAGACCTATGGCGCGGTGATGGAGGAGAGCGTAATCCATTTCCTTGAACACGACTTTGGCCTCGAAGACCTGAGCAAGCACATCAAGGTGTTGCATCGCATGACCCCGCTCGACTTCCAAGATGACCTATTGGCTTACCAGGGTAGCACCTTCAGCTTTGAGCCGACCCTCTTGCAGTCGGCCTACTTCCGCGCCCACAATCGCTCGGAGGACTTCGCCAACCTCTACATCGTGGGAGGCGGCACCCACCCCGGCGCGGGCGTGCCAGGCGTACTGCTGACCGCCAAGATCGCTGCTGACCTGATCACTGGGGAGATCAAGGGGTAGGGTTGTTGGCGACAGGTAAGCGTGCTATAATGCTGCCATGACCAACCAGCCCCAAACCATTCACCCCAGCCCGCGCCTACAAGGTAGCCTTACCGTGCCTGGCGACAAGTCGCTCTCGCACCGCGCTGTGATCTTCAACAGCGTGGCCGAGGGTACGGCGGTGGTCAGCCACTTCCTGGCGGGGGCCGACTGCCTGGCGACACTGGCGATCATGCGCCAGCTTGGCGTGCAGATTGAGCAGCAAGAGGCCGCCGATGGTAGCCTCACCCTAGCAGTACATGGCGTGGGCCGGGCGGGTCTACACGAAGCCGAGGGCGTGCTGGACGCGCAGAACTCTGGCACGACCACGCGGCTGCTCTGTGGCCTGCTGGCTGGTCAGCCCTTCTATAGCGTGCTGATTGGCGATCCCTCCCTCAGTCGCCGCCCAATGGCGCGGGTGGTCGAGCCATTGCGAGTGATGGGCGCACAAATCAGCGGGCGGCAGAGCGGCAGGCTGCTACCCCTCTCCATCGTTGGTCACCGCCCGCTGCAAGCCGCGAGCTATCGGCTGCCCGTCGCCAGTGCGCAGGTCAAGTCGGCGATCCTCCTTGCAGGCCTCTACGCCGAGGGCGAGAACGTGTTGAGCGGCAAAGTGGGCAGCCGCGACCATAGCGAGCGGCTACTGCGCGCTATGGGCGTGTCGCTGACCAGCACTGCCAGCCTCGCCAGCGAAGATGGCGAAATCCGCATGGTCGGCGGCGCAAGCCTGCGGGCGATAGATGTGGCGGTGCCAGGGGACTTTAGCACGGCGGCCTTCTGGCTGGTGGCCGGAGCGATCCACCCCAATGCAGAGATCAGCTTGCGGGGAGTCAACCTCAACCCGACGCGCACAGGCCTGCTTGATGTGCTGCGCGCGATGGGTGCAGAGATCGTGGTCGGCAACGAACAGGAGCAAGCAGGCGAGCCAGTCGGTGACCTGCTGGTGCGGAGTAGCAGGCTGCATGGGGTGACAGTAGAGGGCGCGATCATCCCGCGGCTGATCGATGAAGTGCCAATCCTTGCCCTGGCCGCCGCCTGCGCCGAGGGGCCAACCACGATCCGCGACGCGGGCGAGATGCGAGTCAAGGAGAGCGACCGCATCGCTGCCGTCAGCCGTGGGCTGGGTAAGCTAGGCGTGCAAGTCAGCGAGTTGCCAGATGGCATGATCATCAGCGGAGGGGCGAAGCTACGCGGGGCTGACCTACAAACCTACGGCGATCACCGCCTTGCCATGACCTTCGCTATCGCTGCTGGCCTCGCCGTGGGGGACAGCACCCTCGATGACCCTGCCTGCGTTGCCGTCTCCTACCCCAGCTTCTGGCAAGACTACGCCGCTCTCGCAGGCCGCTAGCCGCTCCTGACCACCCCACTCACCACGTGGAGGCAGAAAGGCACCTCGAAAATGGTAAGGTAAAGGTAAGGGTGAGCGGTAGGTCATTTGGTAAGGTTGGTTTGTTATAATTTGCTCAAGCAGTGAAGCAACCAATTTGGCAAATGTAGAATTAGAAGGTGAAAGGGAATGACAATGAACTTGCTAAAGATGACATTGGTGATGGCAGTTATGGGGCTGATGGTAGTGGTTCTGCTGGCTGGGCTGGGCGAGTTCCCGGCTGCGACAGACGTAGGCAGCTACCCAGCGTCTGCCCCGCTGCTAGCTCAACCGCAAGCCGAGAATGGGGAAGCCACTCGCCTCCACCGCAAGCAGGGCAAGATTGAGATGCACGTTTACCCCGGTGGCCCTACCACGAGCGACAGTAACACCAACCACAGCAGGTAGTTAGCTTGCAGCAAGGGAGAGGCTGCGGCTAGCTATGGCCCCGTTGCTTTGCCGCTTGCCCTACTTGCGGCCTACTACCATGTATACCGGGTCGTTCTGCGGGGCTAGCCAGCTACGCAGCCTACCACCCGCCGCTGCTTCGTCCTTGCGGATGATAGCGCGCACCTCGCTGTAGCCAACCGCGTGCTGGAAGTAGTCTTCTACCAGCGTAACCCGCTGCTCCTCGCTCAGACCGCGCCAGACCGCCACTGCCTTCGTCGGGAACATCCGATTGCTGAAGGCGACGATGTGCTGACCGCCCGGCTTCAGCACCCGCTGCACCTCGCGGAACACCTCGATGGGCCGGGTGAGATATTGCACAGAGACGGTGTTTGTCACCGCATCAAAGTAGTTGTCGCCAAACGCCAACGTGGGGTTCTGGTTGAGGTTTTGCACCACGTAACGGTCTAGCACCGGGTTTTCGCGCAACTCCACCTCGTTCATGCCGTGGCCGACGATCTCGTGCTTGCTCTGCACCAGCCCTGCCGGGTAGTGCGACCGCCAGCTACTCATCAGGTCGAGGATGGTTGCACCGGGAGGGATTAGCTCGGCGTAAAGCTGGCCGATGGTCGCCCGCGCGTGTTCGTCGATGTGGACGACCAGGCGCGGGCTGCTATAGAAGCGGTCGTCCAGGCTCTCGTCCTCGCGGGCGAAGTATGTGGGTGGATAGTAGTTCGGGTTGTCGCCAATTTGCTGCTCTGCCATTGTAGTCTCCTCCAAAGGGGTAAGCCTTGCTTCAGTCGCCCCTTGAACCTAGCAGAATACGTACCAGAGTGGCTGGCTGACGGCAGGCGAAGGGGCCTACTCGTGCTACTTGCCTGCGGTGGGGTAGCTGGCACGCACGCTTCGAAGTCGGCGGGTGGCTGGATGTCGAAGTTAGCATCAGGCGCATTAGACGGGTAAACCCTATTCATTTGCGCATTACCCTCCCCCTTCGCGCACAATCCTGCCAACCAACCCGCTGCTGTGCTATAATCATGCCGCAACGCAGCGGCCTGCTATTATAATGCAAGCGAAGAAGGGATTCCAAAACTCAATGGAGAGCAACAACAGCAACGGTGCAAACAGTGGTAACCTGCAACAGCCGTTTATAGGCATTGCTATGGCTCGCTTCGACAGCGGCGAGACCCGCACCGAGCGAGACCCGCTGGGCGAGAAGCAAGTGCCGGTCGGCGCACTTTACGGCGTGCAGTCGGCCCGCGCCCGCGAGAACTTCAATATTAGCGGTCTCGGCCCCCACCCCGCCTTTATCCGCGCCACCGTGACGGTCAAGAAGGCAGCGGCAATGGCGAACGCTAGCACAGGCCGCCTACCCCAGGCGAAGGCTGATGCTATCATCGCCGCCGCCGACGAAATCCTCGCTGGGCAACACCTCGAACACTTTGTCGTAGACGTGTTCCAGGCGGGGGCTGGCACCTCACACAACATGAACAGCAACGAAGTGCTGGCGAACAGAGCTATCGAACTGCTCGGCGGCCAGCGCGGTGACTACAAGCTGATCCACCCCAATGACGACGTGAACATGGCTCAGAGTACCAACGATGTAATTCCCACTAGCATGAAGATTGCCATGCTCGACGTACTAGGCGGCCTGCAAGAGTCGCTGGCGCACCTGCAAGCGGCATTGGAGGCGAAGGCGAAGGAGTTCGACACCATCCTCAAGCCGGGCCGCACCCATATGCAAGATGCCGTGCCGATCCGCCTCGGTCAGGAGTTTGGCGCATATGCCCTGACGATCAAGCGGGCGGGTGAGCGGCTGGCGCGGGCTAGTGAGGCGATCAAGGAGCTTAACATTGGCGCGACTGCGGTCGGCACCGGCCTCAACGCCGAACCCAGCTATATCGTCCGCGTGGTAGAGAACCTGGTCAAGCTGACCGGCTTCGACCTGCGTGGTGCGGAGAACCTGGTGCAGGCCACCCAGAGCATGGGCGGGGTGCTAGAGTTTAGCAGCGCAATCCGTGGCCTCGCGGTTGACCTCAACAAGATCGCCAACGACCTGCGCCTGATGTCCAGCGGCCCTTTCACCGGCTTCGGCGAGATCGTGCTGCCGCCAGTACAGCCTGGTAGCAGCATCATGCCTGGCAAGGTCAACCCGGTGATGGCCGAGATGCTCAACCAGGTCTGCTACCATGTAATTGGCAACGACATGGCGGTGGCCCTTGCTGCTGAGGCGGGCCAGCTTGAACTCAACGTGATGATGCCGATGATCGCCTTCGACACCCTGGAGTCGCTGACCATCCTCAAGAACGCGACGCGCAGCTTCACTGACTACTGCATCGTCGGGATCACCGCCAATGCTGATCGCTGTGAGTACCTGGTTGAACACAGCAGCGGCCTCGCCACCGCCCTCGCCCCCTACATCGGCTACGACAAGGCGGCGGCCCTCGCTAAGCAGTCGGTGCGCGAGAACCGCACGGTGCGCGAACTGGCTCTCGAACAGCAGCTGCTGCCGAAGGAGCAGCTTGAGGATATCCTCGACCCGCACAACATGACGAAGCCCGGTATCGCAGGGCAAGCGGGCGGTTAACCTGGGGTAGTTAGCTTAAGGGGGAGTCTCCAATCGCCAAGCCGAAATCAAGAGATACGCCCTTCTACCAATACTACCCGTGCCGCCCCGCCGTCACCGTCCTTCAACTTGAGCGGCAGGGCGATCAGGGTATAGGCACCCGGCACAATCTCGCGCAGGTTCAGACCCTCGATCACCACTATCCCCGCTGCCAGCAGGATCGTGTGTGTATCGTGATTTGCTGGCTCAAACTGCTCGACCGAGAGGTAGTCTATGCCAACCAGCCGCACCCCGCGCTCGACCAGCCAATGGCAAGCATCGGGCGCGAGGTAGACAAAGTTCTTGACGAACTCGCCCTTCGGGTTTGCCCAGTGTTGCGAGTTGCGCGTCTTGAACAGCACCCGCTCCGTTCCCTCTGGCAGACCAATTTGGGCCAACTCCTCCAGGGTGATCGCATCCACGTCGGGCAGGTGGCGTACGATCACTGGGCCGATCATCGCCTCTAGCGGCAACGCGTCAACGCCTACCCCACCGGGAATGAAGTGGATCGGCGCATCTATGTGCGTGCCAGTATGCGAGCCAAAGCTAACGAAGGAGAGGGTGTAGCCATCCTTCTCCAACTCGGCAGTACGCTCAATCTTCGGCCCTGGTTCACCGTTATAGGTCGTCATCCCCTCCTGCATCAGCAGGGTTATGTCGTGTATCTTCACCGTTCCTCCTCGCGCGCTCTGCCCACGTGATGGGTAGATAAATGGTACTGGTCTTGATAAAGCAAGACGCACGCCCGCGGCTGGCTTTACAAACATTTAACCCAGTGCTAACCACACTGGCTGGCCCATTCTGTTATAATAGAGGAGAGAGGCAGATGATCAAGGCAATCATTTTTGATGTAGATGGCACTTTGGTGGATAGCAACGAACTGCACACCACTGCCTGGCAGCGCGCCTTCAAGGCTGAAGGCTACAGCTTCGAGTGGCAGGCTATCCGCGAGCAGATCGGCAAGGGGGGTGACAATCTGGTTGCCAACCTGCTGGGCAACCCAGAGAGCAGGGCCGATGAGGAGGAGCAGAGCCGACTGGACAAAGGGCATGGTGAGGAGTACAAGAAGCTAATTGAGCAGGCCCAACCCTTCCCCGCTGCCAGCGAGCTAATCCGCTCCCTGCACGAGCGCGGAGTCAAGATCGCCCTTGCCAGTTCTGGTAAACAGGACGAGATCGACCACTATCTGGCGAAGCTAGCGGTGGAAGGATGCGTAGATGTAATTACCAACTCGGACGACGTAATGAACAGCAAGCCCGACCCTGATATCTTCGTCACCGCCCTCAAGAAGCTGAGCCTACTCGCAAGCGATGCGTTGGTAGTCGGCGACAGCCCCTACGACATCATCGCGGCGCGCAAGGCTGGCATCCGCTGCGTAGCAGTTCTCAGCGGCGGCTTTGAGCGCAAGATGCTTGAGCGCGAACAGCCCGCCGCCATCGTTACCGACCTTGCCGCCTTGCAGCGGCAGCTTGACTTGCTGGTTGCCAGCGACCTTAGCCGCTTGAACGGCTAACCTGGACCAGCCACAACAGAGGGGACAAGTTTTGAGCAACGAACAGACCAGTGAGCTTCGACAGGTTACAATTAGCCGCCGCGACTTGCTGGCGACTGGCAGCAGTGCTGCCGCCCTACTCGCCGCCAGCGCACTCCTAGCCGCCTGCGGGGGCGAAACCCCCACGCCTGCTGCCACCAACACCATGGCCCCTGCCGCTGCTGCCACCAACACCACGGCCCCGGTTGCTGCTGCCACCAGCACCACAGCCCCAGCCGCTGCTGCCGCCACCAGCACCACAGCCCCGGTCGCCGCTGCCGCCACCAACACGACCGACACAGCTAGCATCCAGCCACAGAGTACCCCCGCTGGCCTGCCGACCAACACGGCGGTGGCTGCCAGTAATGCTAGTGGCTCGCAAGTTATCGCCAAGATTGCCGACCTGCAAGCGGGTGAGGGTAAGGACTTCACCATCCCTGGCAGCGGCAAACCCGGCAAGCTGGTGCGCCTGGCCGACGGTAGCTTCCTGGCCTACAACGCGCTTTGCACCCACAAGGGCTGCGAGGTCAGCTACAAGAAGGGGGCGACCGACTTCGCTTGCCCCTGCCACGGTTCGGTGTTCGCCGTCACGGACGGTGCAGTGAAGAAGGGGCCAGCCGCTAGCCCACTCAAGAAGCTGAACATCAAGGTGGATGAGGCTAGCGGCACAATCACCTACGAGGGTTAGTGTACAAGTTGCTGCTTGCCGTTGTAGCAAGCAAAGGGGAGTTTGATGAACACTACTGAGCCAATCAACAGGGATGCTATGCCGGGCGACCGCTGGGTTGGGCTGGTCGCGCTGCCCCTACGCTTGTTCCTCGGCCTGATCTTCACCGCCGCCGCTATTGAGAAGATCACCGATCCGGGGTTCTTCAACCCGGCGGGGGCAACCTACATCGGCAAGCAGCTACAGGGCTTTGTAGCCGACGGTTCGCCCCTCAGCTTCGTGATCACCCCGCTGGCGATCCCCAATGCCCAACTGTTCGGCTGGATGATGACCATCGGCGAGTTGCTCGTCGGGCTGGCAACAATCTTCGGCCTGTTCACTCGGCTGGCGGCGGTGGGCGGCCTGCTGATCAGCCTCACCCTCTGGCTGACCGCTGGCTGGAACGCCTATCCCTTCTACAGCGGCTCCGACCTCCCCTACGCCTTCGGCTGGCTAACCACCTTGCTGGCAGGTGGGGGGTTGTACAGCCTGGACGCGCTAATTGCAAGGCGTAGGGCGACGGTCAGCGTGCTTGACCTGGAACGCCGCGCTACCCTAACCCGTGCTGGGGCAGCGGTAGGTGCTGGGCTAGCAGTCGTCTTGGCTGGCACCGCCATCGCCCGCAGCTTCGCCTATCGCAAGGACCTCAATAGCAGCAGCAGTGACAACAACTCGCCACCTGTCGGGGTCGCGCAGCTAGCCGCTACTGCTACTGCCCTGCTAGCCACCGCTACCGCCCTGCCTGCCACCGCCACTATCCTGCCTGCCACCGCAGCGCAGCCCACGGACACTGTAGCCGTAGTAACAGACACGGCAGTGCCGCCAACGGATGTTGTGGCCTTGCCAACCGACACCACAGCAGCCTCAACCGACACCGCAGTAGCCTCAACTACTACCGCCACCAACGAGCCGCAGGCGTATGCCCCCACTGCCAGGCCAGCCACTAGCACGCCGCGCCCTACAGCCACCACCGCTAGGCCAACTACCAGCACGCCGCGCCCTGCGCCAACTAATACCACTCGTCCAGCAGCCACCAGCACCACCCCGCCTGCGCCAACCAACACTAGCCGTCCCGCAGCCACCAGCACGCCCGTGCCAGCCCCCGCAACCGCCAAGCCGCCTGCACCACCAGCGGGCGGCGATATTGGGCCGGGCAGTACTCCTGTCGGTGGGCCAACTGACACGCCAGTGCCAGTCGCCAAACCACCAGTGGGCGGGATCGTGCTGGCAAAGATCGCCGATATCGAGCCGGGGCGGGCGATTGAGTTTACCGAGCCGATCAGCAGCATACCATCTTACCTGGTGCGCGAGAGCAACGGCAACTTTGTAGCATATAATTCGATCTGTACCCACGCTGGCTGCCAGGTCAACTACCGCCAGACTAGCAAGGAGTTTAATTGCCCCTGCCACGACTCTAGCTTCCAGATTAGCGACGGCAAGCCAACGAAGGGGCCTGCCCGCCGTCCGTTGGTGAGGGTTGCTATCCGGGTTGATGAGGCTAGCGGTAATATCTACTACGCGGGTTGACCGCCTTTGGCCCCGCCACCATTTTCGGCGGGGCTTGTGGCATGATTCTTGTTGGTTAGCTTGACGCATTTGGTACAATAGTATTGGTTCGCCAAACCCAGGAGGCAAAAGCAAATGGATTTTCTCGACAACATCCTGCCAGGGCGCAAGAAGCAGCTTGACCCTGACATCGCATCCCGCATTCCGCCAGGCCAATATCGCACTGAGAAGTGGCCCGTGCTGCACTATGGCAGCGTGCCACGCATCAACACCGAGAAGTGGAGCTTCCGCATCTTTGGCCTGGTTGACCAGCCAGTGACGCTCGATTGGGAGCAGTTTATGGCCCTGCCGAAGGTGACGATCCAAAACGATATCCACTGCGTTACGCGCTGGAGCAAGCTGGACAACACCTGGGAGGGGGTTGCCGTCCGCGACGTGATGAAGCTGGTTGGCCTCAAGCCCAATGTCAAGTACGTGTTGCTACACGCCGCCAACGCCTTTACCGCCAACCTTTCGATGGAGGATTTCGACCGCGAGGAGAACCTCTTTGCCTACAAGCACGACGGTGAAGCACTGACCCCGGAGCATGGCTATCCCCTGCGCCTGGTCGTTCCTCATCTCTACTTCTGGAAGAGCGCAAAGTGGATACAGGGCATGGAGTTTCTCGACCGCGACCGCCCTGGTTTCTGGGAGAGCTATGGCTACCATATGCATGGCGACCCCTGGACGGAGGAGCGTTTCGGCTAATGCAATGTCCAACCTGCCAGAGCAATAATCCCGCTTACGCCCGCTTCTGTGCCACCTGCGGCACCCCTTTCACCGAGGGGGAGGCCGGGCTGGTAGCAGAGGCCGCCAGCGCAACCCCTCCGCCAACCGGCCAGCAGTTTGCTGGGCCAGTGGCACCGGTTGATGCGCCCTTCATCAGCAAGCGCAACACGGATA
This sequence comes from Chloroflexota bacterium, assembly GCA_043754535.1. Taxonomy (GTDB): domain Bacteria; phylum Chloroflexota; class Chloroflexia; order QHBQ01; family QHBQ01; genus JBBROH01. The sequence goes on from JAYUUN010000128.1 coordinate 50,762, forward strand.
AGCTAGCCGACCGCGACCAGCCAGCTCCCGTCTTCGTACCGCCCAGCCTCGCGGCTAGCTTCGGCCCGCTGCCGGCCAGTAGCCTGGTAGATGGAGGTCTCGGCCCCAATCCCACCTACCTTGCCAGCCAACCAACCCAGCCTTACCAGCCCTACCCTGCCCAAGCCCCCCAGGGTAGCTACCAGCCATCCCTCAGCAGCTTCGACGCACAGCCAGTGCAGCTCTACCAGCCAGCCCAGGTTGGGCGCAGCAACTTCGGCCTCTGGGTGGGCTTGCTGCTACTGCTACTGGTCGTCCTCGGTAGCCTCGCAGGCTACCTGATCATCGGCAAAGACACAGCTACCCTAGTGGCCGTCGCGCCTGCTAGCTCGGCTACACCCGCTGCGCTGCCCACCACCAACCAGAGTGTTGTCACGCTCGGCGATGGGGCGAAGGGGACAGACAAGCAAGTGATCGTCAAGCTGATCAACGACTCCAATGCCGCCCAAACCCAGGCGATGCGTACCCTCGATGGGGCAGCCCTCAAGCAGTTCTACAGTGGCGACGAATATGACAAGAACAACAAGATACTTGAAACCCTCCGCACCAACGACGCTTATGCCATCCAGAAGTTGGAAAAGATCAAGATCAACGATGTGACGATTGATGGCGACAAGGCTACTGCACACACGGTAGAAGTATGGAGCCGGGACATCTACACCAGCGCCGGCAAGCTGGTAAAGAGTGAGGCGGCCCAGACCTTGCACGAAACCTATACCTGCGTAAAGCAGAACGGCAAGTGGCTGGTATCCGTGGTAGATATTGTCGAAGACGGCCAGCAGCCTGACACCCAGACCCGCTGAGGTGACAGCGCAACGCTTGGCGGGTAAGGTGGCCCTGATCACAGGGGCTGGCACTGGCATCGGCGCGGCCATTGCCCGCCGCTTTGCCGCCGAGGGTGCAGCGGTGATGATCAACCATCGGGGCGCAGTAGACGCTGCTGCCGCCACTACCGTCGCTGACGAGATTGCGCAGTTGGGCGGCGCAGCAGATACTGTACAGGGTGATGTGGGGCGGGTAGCAGACTGCTACCGAATTGTGGCGGCGACCGTGGCCCGCTTTGGGCGACTAGACCTGCTGCTCAACAATGCTGGGCATGGCTCTCCCCTCAAGCCGCTAACCGAGGTGACCGAGGCTGAGTGGGATGGCGTACTGGCTACCAACCTGAAGGGGACATTCTTCTGCACCCAGGCGGCAGCCCGCCAGATGATCGCCCAGGGTAATGGTGGGCGGGTGATCAACACCAGTTCAATCCATCAGTCGCTCGCTATGCCGCTGCACACCCCCTACTGCGCCTCGAAGGGCGGCATCAGAATGCTAGCCCGCACCCTCGGCCTGGAGTTGGCAGCACACGGCATCAGCGTGGTTAACATCGCCCCTGGCGCGATAGCCACCGCTGGCAACCAGCAGTTGCGGCGCGACCCTCTGCGCTATGCTCAACTGCTCTCCTGCATTCCGCTCAAGCGGATGGGCGAGGCGGAGGAGGTAGCAGCCCTGGCCGCCTGGCTTGCTAGTGACGAAGCTGCCTACCTCAACGCCACCACTTGCTACATAGACGGCGGTATGACGGTGGACTCCTGGCACTTTGTCCCTAGCCACCCAGATCGGGTATAATGCGGGCTGAGATCACTTTGGAGGATGCAAGTTTGAGCAGTAGACGTGGTGGGCAACCAACGAAGCAGTTGATGAGCAAGCGGCAGCGTGGCTTCGTACGCGCTCTGGCGATCCTCGGCGTGAGCATCCTGATCCTCGGCTTGCTGGCGACCGCCCTGATCACGCCCGCCGCCCGTGTGCTGACTCCTGCACCCACGCCCGCTCCGCCGCTGACGGGCCTGCTAGCCACCCCTTCCCCCCGCCCAGAGCAACGCGACTTCCCGCGCATCGCTGCCGCCGATCTCAAGCTGATGCTGGACAAGCAGCCCGCTCTGCAACTGCTCGACAACAGCACCGACAAGGAGTATGCGCAAGCGCACATCAAGGGGGCTAAGTTCTTCCCTGCTACCGAGATGTACAGCCGCCTGGCCGATCTCGACAAGGCAAAGCCGGTGATCCTCTACTGCAATTGCACTGCCGAACAAGTCAGCATCAGCGTTGGGTTGCGGCTACGACAGGCGGGCTTCAGCGACGTACGCGCCCTTACTGGCGGCCTCAAAGCCTGGTCGGACGCTGGCTACCCCACCGAATCTTCGGCTCTGTGACCACCACGGAGCGCGAACCTTGAGCTACAGCCGCAAATGCCTGGGCGCGACGATCTGCACCCTCCTGCTCCTCCCTCTGCTGCTAGCCTGCGACAGCGGTGGAGTCGTCGCTACTGCTACCCCCAACCCGGGGCTGAAGGGCAGGATTGCCTTCACCAAACAGGCGGCGGTTAACGCCACCAGCGACCTGTTTCTGATCAACGCCGACGGCACTGGTGAGGTGCAGGTGACGGCGGGGGCGAAGGTACAGGGCGAGTTCGCCTGGTCGCCGAAAGGTGATCGTATTGCCTTCAGCGGCCTGAATGCAGCAGGCAAGTTGCAGATCAACGTGGTCAGCCTGCTGCCCGGCCAGCAGCCGCAGACCAGCAATCTCAGCCAACCAGAGGCAGACGAGACCTTCCCCGCCTGGTCGCCTGATGGCAGCCAGCTAGCTTTTGCCAGCAAGCGGGGCGGCAGCTACCAGGTCTACACCATGCAGGCTGACGGCAGCGGCGCACGCCAGATCAGCAGTGGCTATGCCTACGCGGGTTGGCCCAGTTGGTCGCCGGACGGTAGCCAGCTAGCCTTCGTTGCGGGCGAAACTAGTGCGGGCGGTGACCTGCTCAAGGCCGAGCTATACACCATGCGCCCCGATGGTAGCGCGGCGAAGAAGCTAACCAGCTACAACACCATCCTGCTACGTCCGCGTTGGTCGCCCGATAGCCAGCGACTCACCTTCATCTACCGCCAGGCCGACGCAACGCGCACGCCCAAACTGTACCTGACCAACGCCGATGGTAGCGGCCAGCGGGCGATCACCGAGGGTGCAGCCCGCGACAACAACCCGCTCTGGTCGCCCGACAGCCAGCAACTAGTTTACTACTCGAACGCGAACGGCGGTGGGCGCGACAACATCTTCCTTGCCGCTGCCGCCAGCCTCAATAGTCGCCAGCTAACCCTGGATAGTGGCCTCTACCCCAGCTTCAGCCCAGACGCAGGCAGCATCATCTTCAGCCGTCGGGTGGCAGAGCAGACCCAGTTGTTCGTGATGAACGCCGACGGCAGCAACCAGCGGCAGCTAACCTTCAGCGCGGGCAGCCACGACTTCCCAGCCTGGATCAGGTGAGCGGCTGGCGGGGTTGCGGTTGAGCGACAGTATATAGGGGAGGGCGCAGCGGGTGCGCCCTCTTTGCTGGTACTAACCACTATAGGTAGAAAGTACCAACCACTGGCTAGTAATAGATCAGCTAGCCATCCGTTATAGTTTGTAGTACGCTACAGGCGGCTGCGTTTGCTGCCAGCATTGAGGAAAGAGAGAACAGGATGAGGATACGTTCGATCACGCTTGGTTTGCCGCTCACCTGGCCCGATGTGGATAGCGAGGAGATCGCCGACGCGGGTCACTTCGCGCAGCGAGCGAAGGCGGCCCTGGAAGCGGCGGGGCTGGAGGTGCAGACTATCAGGCTGGCCGCCCCACCCCTCAGCACGGTGCTAGCGAGCTTCCCCTCTCGCTTCATCGAGGAGGCGGCGGTTACCTACGCTGCAGAGGTGATGGTGGCAGCGAAGGCGGCTGGCTTCTCCTACGTCTCGCTCGGCCCTGTCAATACGATCCCAGTACAGGAGAATACCTACGCCCTGATCGCAGTGCTGCCCAAGCTGATTGCTGCCCACGAGGGTCTGTTTGCCACCGCGCAGGTGGGCAACCTGATTGATGAGGCGCGGCGCGATGTACCAGGGCGCAGGGCCAGCGACCGTAGGCGGCTGATCAACCTCAAGGCAGCGCAGGCGGCAGCGGGGGTGATCCGCAACCTGGCTGACCACACGCCAGATGGCTTCGGCAACCTCAACTTCGCCGCCACCGCCAACTGCCCAGGCAATATCCCCTTCTTTCCTGTCGCCTACTTCGCGCCCCAGTCCACCTACGATCTTGGTAGCTACGGCCTTGCGTTGGAGACCGCTGACCTGGTGGTGGAAGCCTTCAGTGGCGCAAGCAGCATTGCGGAGGCGTGTACGCGGGCGGTGGCAGCCTTCGAGCGCGAGGGCAGGCGGGTGCTGACCGCCCTGGAGCCGCTGGGCGGAGCCTACACCTTCAACGGCCTGGACTTCTCCACGGCACCGTTCCCCAGCCCAGAGCAGAGCATCGGCCACGCCTTCGAGCAGCTTGGCATAGCCGCCCGCTTTGGGCAGAGCGGCACCCTGTTCACTGCCGCCATCGTCACCAGTGCCTTGCAGAGTGTAGACTTGCCCCGCTGCGGCTATAGCGGCTTGATGCTGCCGGTGCTGGAAGACACCACCCTGGCGCAGCGCAGTGCTGAAGCTGGCCTCTACAATGTAGACAGCCTGCTGCTCTACTCGGCGGTTTGCGGCCTGGGGCTAGATACCGTGCCATTGCCTGGCGACGTTAGCGAGCGTGAACTAATCGGCATCCTGCTCGATATGGCAGTGCTAGCCCTGAGGCTGCACAAGCCACTAACCGCCCGCCTCTTTCCCGTTCCTGGCAAGGTCAGTGGTGAGGCCGCCGCATGGGACTTCCCCTTCTTCGCTCCTGGTGCAGTACTAGCCAGCAAGGGGCAGGCGGCGGACGGCCAAATGAAGCTGACCGAGGAGATCGTGGAGGTTTAGGCTAGCTCTGCCGCTGGCGCAGAGCCTCGAACAGCACTATCGTGGTCGCCATCGCTGCGTTGAGCGACTCCGCCTTGCCCACCATAGGGATGCTGGCAGTGGCGGTTGCCAGCGTGCAGGCGGCTTCGCTCAGGCCGCGCCCCTCATTGCCGACAATAATCGCGCTCGGCTGCTGCCAATCCAGCGTGTAGTAGGCGGCGGCACCGTCCATTGCGGTAGCCACCACCTGCTCGACCCCCACCGCGGCCAGCCTCGTCGCCAAGTCGGCCCAGTCCATGTCTGGGTGGAGGGGCAGACGGAAATGCGCACCCATCCCCGCCCGCACTACCTTCGGGCTGTAGACATCCACGCTGTCTGTACTCAACCACACGCCACTTGCCCCCGCTGCCTCCGCCGAGCGCAGGATAGTGCCGAGGTTGCCAGGGTCTTGTAGGCCGTCGGCTACGACGCAGAGTGGAGCGTTGGCCGGGTCGCTGGTTGGCAGCGCAAAGGGGAAGCTGGCAACGATCCCTTGCGGTGTCACCGTGTCGCTGATATCGCGCATCACCTTTGTATCCACCTCGCGCAGCAACGGCACGCCAAGCTCGTGCATCCGACTCAAGTCGTCCAACAGGCGCAGCCCCCGTTCGGTGCGTGCCAGCAGTTGGCTGTTGTAGAGAACAATATCGGGGATCGCCCCCTCGATCAAGCCAGCCTCGATCAGGCGCACCCCCTCGGCCACAAACTTGCGCTCTCGCTGGCGGGTCTTGCGGTCGCGCAACAGTTCGCGAACCTGGCGAACCTGCTCGTTGTCCTTGCTAGTAACGATCATCCCCATGTTTATACCCTCAGCAGGTGGTAGATGCGTGGATTGAGGCCGCCCTGGTTGACGCGGATCAGCTCGTCCAGCCGCCAGAGCGATGCGTCGTCCAGCAGCCGCTCCATCAGCCGAATCTCGTGGCTGATCAGGCTGAAGTGGCCGCCGGGTTTCGTCACGCGGGCGGCCTCTAGCAGCAGGGCAGGGTAGAGTTCGGCGTTATGTTCGTGGGTGCCGACCAGTTGGCCGAAGGGCAGGTCAGCGGTAATCACGTCCACGCTAGCGGCCTGGAGCGGCAGGCGGCGACCATCCCACTGGCCCAGGGTGGCATCGCCAGTATAGCCAGCAGCTTGCAGGTTCTGCGTGGTGCAGGAGATCGCTTGCGGGTCAATGTCGCAGCCCATCGCCAGCCTAACCGGGCCAAGAGCCAGCCGCTCGATCAGCAGGGTACCACTACCGCAAGCGAGGTTGAAGTAGACCTGCGCAGCATTGGGCGGCACCAGCCCAGCGATCACGCTGGCGATGGGAGCGTTGAGCGCGCCCTCAAGGTTGCAGATGCGCCAGGCGCGGGTTTGCAGCGGGCGTGGGCTAATCCTCACCAGCACCTCCCAGCCCTCGGCTCCGAGCAGCGGGCGGCGCAGGCGCAGCAGCAAATCAGCACTATCCTCTGCCTCCACCAACTTGAACTGGGCCGCCACTTCAGCCTTCAGGCGGGCCAGCACTGCTGACTCGCTGCCCGCCGCCGAGAGTAGGAAACTCTGGAACAGGCCGGTTCGGTGGGCGGTGAGGGTGCTGTTGATTGCGTCGCTGATCGCGCTGAGGTGTTCGTGGCCGAGCAAGGCTTTGGGCCGGGGGACAGCGAAGTGTAGCAGGCGATAGACCGCCACCACTGTGGTCAGGTGCAGGAGGCTAGCTAGCTTGCCGCCACTGTAGCTGAATTGCAGCACGCCGGGGGCGACCTGGCGGGGATTGCGCAGGTGTTTGACTGCGCGCAGTTCGGCTAGTGCGAAGTTCTCCAGCCCCAGTGCCACATCCGCCTCGTAGAGGGCTGGCGGTTGGCTAGCGGCCTGGATGTTGCGCGCCGGGGCTGGGCGGATGATCAGTTGGTCTTTGTTTGGCATGGCTCTAGTTTAACACATCCGCCCGGTTTAGTGGGGGCTGGCAGCCCTAACTTGACGTTCTCTGCCGCCACGTAGATGCGCTCGCTGGCGGCATCGTACTCGAACAACTCGGCGTAGCGGCCCCATTCGGTCGCGGTCTTGAACTGGCGGCGCGCCTCAGAGGGGGTAAAGCGTTGGTCGAGGATATCCAGGAAGAACTCAGCATCCAGCGTGTGGTTGCTTTTCATCTGCAAGGTGCGGTTCATGCTGTCGATCAGTGGCACGCGGGTTAGCAACTGGTCGCGGAACAACTGCTTGCGCTCCTGGATGTCGGCGTTAGCAAACTGCTTGCCCTTGTCGATCAGCACAATGTCCCCCTGTTTGACCTCAGCGAAGTCTAGCATATCCAGCGCATCGGTGATCGGCAGCAGGTCGTCCACCTCAAAGTTGAGTTGCTGGGCCAGGCGGAAGATGTCGGCGCGTCCGCCCTGGTCGTCGATCAACTCGATCAGGCCCGCGATGCCACCCACCTTCGCTTGCGGCAGGCGCAAACCCTGGGCCTGCTCTGTAGTCTGCTTGAGGAAGACCTCGGCGGTCTCCTCTACCTGCTCTGCCTCGCTGTCCTCCTCCTCACCGCCCTGCTGCTCCTCGATCTCCTGCTCATGCTCGTACTCGGCCACCGCCTGATTGTACTTCGCCAGTAGTTCATCCACATCGGCTTCAGGGTTGGTCATGATCGCAAACACCTCGTCTACCTTGCGAGTGAACTCAAAGCTCTTGCGCTCGCGCCAATGCTGCAAGTCCACCCGAATCTCAGCCCGAATCACGCCGGGGGTAGAGCCGAGGATCAGGATACGGTCAGCCAGGTAGACTGCCTCCTCAATGTTGTGCGTGATCATCAGGATCGCCTTTGCCCCAAACTTCTTCTCCATCCATAGTTCGATGATCTCGTTCCGCAGGTTCTCGGCGGTCAGCACGTCCAGGGCAGAGAACGGCTCGTCCATCAGCAGCACGTCGGGGTTGACGACCAGGGCGCGGGCCAGGCCCACCCGCTGGCGCATCCCGTTGCTCAGTTCGCGGGGGTAGGCCGACTCGAAGCCGTCCAGCCCGATCAGGTCAATCGCCTTTAGTGCGCGTTTGGTGCGCTCGATGCGCTGCACACCCCGCGCCTCCAGGCCCAATTCTACGTTCTGCAAGACATTAAGCCAGGGTTGTAGGGCGAAGTTCTGGAAGACCATCGCGGTGGCGGGATTGGTGCCGACCAGCGGCTTACCATCAGCGATCACCTGCCCACTGGTAGCCGGGATCAGCCCGGCCAGGATACGCAGCAGCGTACTCTTGCCACTGCCACTCTTGCCCAGCAGTGCGACGATCTCCCCCGCCCGCAGGCTCAGGTTGATCTTACTCAACACGTCCAGCTTGCTGCCCCCTGGTAGAGCGAAACTCTTGGTGATCTCGCGCGCCTCTAGCAGCGTCCTGCCCTGCTCGGCTTCGTTACCCGACTTGCGTGCTACCTGTACCATATCTCACCCCGCCTATACTTTATAGTCCACAATCCTCGTGGGCGATTCGCCCCCTCTATCTTACCACATGGAGTGGACAGGCTGCACCTGCGCCCCTGTAGCGGCCCGGCCACGAGCAAGCTGGCACCGCTGCCAAAGCGGGCGAGATCGGTTATAATTCGTAAATCAGGGTGCGCGGAGCGATGCTGCTACCGCGTTGGCGGTCTACCGATTGCAGTATACATCAAGGAGAGGAGTAGCACGATGACGGCTACTATGGAAGCCAACCCCGCCGCTGCGACGAAGCAGCACAAGTGGGTCTACCTGTTCAACGAGGGGAACGCTGGCATGAAGGATTTGCTCGGAGGCAAAGGCGCGGGCCTGGCCGAGATGAGCAACGCTGGTCTCCCCGTCCCCCCCGGCTTCACGATCACCACCGAAGCCTGCAATGCCTACTACAATGCAAGCCGCCAGTTCCCCAGCGGGATGTGGCAACAGGCCATGGCTGCCCTCACTATCGTCGAGCGCGAGACCGGCAAGAAGCTGGGCGATGCCAGCAATCCCCTGCTCGTCAGTGTTCGTAGCGGCTCAAAAGTAAGTATGCCTGGCATGATGGATACCGTCCTCAATCTCGGCCTCAATGAGGAGACCTTGCGCGGGATGATCAAGCTGACCGGCAACGAACGCTTTGGCTACGATGCCTACCGCCGCTTCATTGCCATGTTCAGCAAGATCGTGCTGGGGGTCAATGCCGAACGCTTCGAGCAGATACTTGATCAGACGAAAGAGGGGCAAGGTGCGAAGCTAGACACCGACCTCAGCGCAGACGACCTCAAGGGGGTGGTCGAACGCTACAAGGAACTGGTACGCCAGGAGACAGGCCGCGACTTCCCCAGCGACCCACTAGAGCAGATGCGCCTCGCCATCGAAGCTGTGTTCGCCAGTTGGAACAACAAGCGGGCGATAGATTATCGCAAGTTCAATGCGATCCCCGATAGCCTCGGCACCGCCGTCAGCGTGGTCAGCATGGTCTTCGGCAACATGGGCGACGACAGCGGCACGGGGGTAGCCTTTACCCGCGACCCCAACACGGGCGAAAGGCTTCTCTACGCTGAGTACCTGAACAACGCACAGGGTGAGGACGTAGTGGCCGGTATCCGCACCCCCAAGAAGATCGAGGAACTCAAGCGGCTGATGCCCAAAGTCTACCGCCAGTTTGTGGAGATTGCCGAGCGGTTGGAGAAGCACTACCGCGACGCACAGGATTTGGAGTTCACCGTGGAGCGTGGCAAGCTCTATATGCTGCAAACTCGCTCGGCCAAGCGTACTGGAGTAGCGGCGGTCAAGATCGCGGTGGATATGGTAAACGAGGGGCTGTTGAGCAAGGAGGAAGCAATCCAGCGGGTTGACCCCAACCAGGTCTACCAACTGCTGCTCCCCCGCCTCGACCCACGCGCCGTCAACCAGGCGCACAGCAGCGGCAGGTTCCTGACAAAAGGCTTGAACGCCAGTCCCGGTGCAGCAACCGGCATGGCGGTCTTCAGCGCGGACGTAGCCGAGGAGCGAGGTAGCAAGGGCGAGAAAGTGATCCTCGTGCGCCCAGAGACCAACCCCGACGATGTGCATGGCATGATCAACGCCCAGGGTGTCCTTACTGCCCGCGGCGGTGCAACCAGCCACGCGGCGGTGGTCGCTCGTGGCATGGGCAAGCCCTGTGTGGCCGGGGCCGAGGAGATCCACGTGAACCCCGAAGCGCGCACCTTCCAGGTCGGCAAGACGACGATCAGGGAGGGTGAGCAGATCACTATTGATGGCACCAGCGGTGAGGTGTTCACCGGCCAGATCGCGGTGATCGAAGCGGTCTTCAATGAGGATAGCGAGCTAGGCCAACTGCTGCGCTGGGCCGACGAGGTGCGAACACTGGGGGTATGGGCCAACGCCGACTACCCACGTGATGCTGAACGCGCCGTCAAGTTTGGTGCGCAGGGGATCGGCCTCTGTCGCACCGAGCATATGTTCTTTGAGGAGGAGCGGCTGCCCATCGTGCGCCAAATGATCCTGCACGCTGCCCCGGCTACCGCCCTCGACAACAAGCTGGCGAAGGCTCGCGCCGAACTGGACAGGGCCGAGGAGGGCAAGCAACGCGAGGCCCGCTATCGGCTGAACGAACTTGAATATCAGCGCAACAACTCTGAGGATTGCTGGCTCTACTACGAAGCCTTGGGCCAGCTACAGCAGTTCCAGGAGAGCGACTTCTACGGTATCCTCAAGGTGATGGCGGGCAAACCAGTGGTGATCCGCCTGCTAGACCCGCCGCTGCACGAGTTCCTGCCGGGCATGGTACCGCTCAACAATCGCGTGGCGGTCCTCAAGATGGAGCAGGCGATGGAGCAGATCGCCGAGTCTATCTCGCCACGTGAGAAGAAGATGGGCGTGCGCGACGACATTGAACGCCGCCTGGCCGAGGCCGAGGAGTTGCTCAAGCACGTAGAGGAACTGAGCGAGCAGAACCCGATGCTGGGCCTGCGCGGTTGCCGCCTGGGTATCCTCTACCCTGCGATCAACGAAATGCAGGTGCGCGCCCTGCTAGTTGCCGCCGCCCGCCTGATGCGCGAAGGGGTGGACGTGCAGCCGGAGATCATGATCCCGCTGGTTGGCACCGCCGCCGAACTGAAGCTAGTGCGTGAGCAACTGACCGAGGTGGCGAAGCAGGTGGAGGCCGAGCAGCGCATGAGCATCCCTTACAAGTTCGGCACGATGATCGAGATACCCCGCGCCGCTTTGGTAGCCGACGAGATCGCCGAGTACGCCGAGTTCTTCAGCTTCGGCACTAACGACCTCACCCAGACTACCTTTGGCTACTCTCGTGACGATGCAGAGGGTAAGTTCCTCTTGCAGTATGTGGATCGCGGCATCCTGCCTGCCAATCCCTTCCAGACGCTAGATCGCAAGGGGGTGGGCAAGCTGGTGCGGATGGCGACCGAAGCGGGCCGGGCCACCAACCCGAAGCTGAAGGTGGGCATCTGCGGCGAGCATGGCGGCGACCCCAATAGCATCGAGTTCTGCCACCAGGTCGGCCTCAACTACGTCTCCTGCTCTCCCTTCCGCGTGCCAATCGCCCGCCTCGCAGCGGCACAGGCAGCCCTCAAGCCGCTGGAGCGCGACAAATAGTTTACTCTATCTTCTGCCCTCTCCTCCTGTGGGGAGAGGGCGGTGGGGACCAAAACTAGCTAGACTCAGGAGTGGCAGCGATGAAAGCAGAACAAGCTCATCTTTTGGACGTGATCAGCAAGGTTGGTCAGTTCGTTGTACCCATTTATCAACGCAACTACAGTTGGGAGCAGAAGCATTGCGCCCAGTTGTGGACTGATATTGAGCGCATTGCTGCGGACGATAGCCAGCCTCAGCACTTCATTGGCTCTATCGTTTACATTACAAAACCGGGGATGGCATCCAGTAGCAGATCAGATTTGATTGATGGTCAGCAGCGACTAGCAACTGCATCTTTGCTACTGGCTGTAGTCCGTCGAGTTGCGGCAGAACGTGACCTGGAGTCTTGGACAGATGAGGAAGGGGAGCAGTTCAAAGTTGGCAAAGAGATCAGCAAGCTGCTAGTGAAGGACAATGAGGATGATGACAGCAAGCGGCTGAAGTTGCTACCCACTGAAGCGGATCGCACCGTGTACCGGATTCTTATTGACCCCAGTCCCGCAAGGCCAGCTGAGGAAGCTGGCGGTCAGCTTGGAGAAAACTACACCTTCTTCCTCAAGAAGGTACGGCAATGGCGCGACCTCAAGCATCTTTACGATGCTATTCGTCGCCTGGTTATTGTTGAGGTCAGTCTGGAGCAGGGCCGTGACGATCCACAACTAATCTTCCAAAGTCTAAACTCCACTGGCTTGCGACTGTCGCAGGCAGACCTCATCCGTAACCACCTGCTCATGGGGCTGCCACCTGATGAGCAGAAAAAATTGTACAAGAACTACTGGCGGCCAATGGAGGAGCGTTTCTACATCAACAGCAAGAATGATGCTGAACTCTTTGATCGGTTTGTGCGTGACTACATCACCCTCAAGACTAGAGAAATAGCTAACAGCCAGAACATCTACGTTGCCTTCAAGTCGTATATGGAGATGAGACACAAAGAAGCTGGCAACAAAGCAGATGTTGTGAGGAGTATCGTAGATGACATGGCTAAGTATGCCAGGTACTTTATGTATCTGGCACGTGAGTCTGAACCAGATGAGAAACTTAGGCAAGCAATCTCTGACCTTAACAGGCTGGAGGTTAGAGTAGCCTACCCATTCCTCTTGGAAGCTTATGACGACTACGCTGGAGAGCCAGACAAGACCAAGCTTGTTAAGCTCGTGCGCTTGACAGAAAGCTACGTATTTCGGCGGGCAATCTGCAACTTGCCGACTAATGCACTCAAGAATGTGTTTAGGAACCTTAGCAAAGGCATTGATAAAGCTAACTACGTAGAGTCGGTAAGTGCCGCTCTGATCGTCAGAGTGACTAAGGAAGGTTTTCCCACTGATGATGAGTTCCGCCACAGCTTGCTTGAGCGTGACGTGTATAACTTCAAGCGCGCAAGCTACTTGCTTGAAAAACTAGAGGCGCACGAGAACAAAGAACCCTTGAAGAGAAAACCCTCCATCGAGCATATCATGCCGCAAAACCCGAACCTTTCTGCTGATTGGCAGCGTGAACTCGGTGCAACTTGGAAAGACATCCAAGCCAAGTACCTGCACAGGCTCGGAAACTTGACTTTGACCTACTACAACTCTGAACTAAGTGACTATCCCTTTACAAAGAAGCGAACCATGATCGATGGATTCGCCAGCTCAAGGCTGTGGTTGAGCCGTGATTTGGCAGAACTGACAGACTGGAACGAGGCTGAAATGGTTAAGCGTGGTCAGCGGCTTGCAGATGTTGCAGTCGAACTGTGGGAGAGACCTGAACCACCTGCTGAGATGGTAGAAGCGCAGCGAACCAGGAGAGCAGAGCAGAGCAAGAAAGTATATTCTGTTATGGATCACTCCTCCTTCCTGATTCCAGAACTACAACCCTTGTTTGAGCAGCTGTGTGTCCAGATTAAAGGGCTTGGCAACGCGGTACGTGAGGTTCCCACCAAAACGTACATTGCCTACAAGGCTAGTGCTGCTACCAATTCCAACTTTGTCGATGTTTACTGCCAAAAGAGGAAGATCGTACTCTATCCCCAGTTGAGGATGCGCGAGATTGACGATCCACGTGGGCTGTGCCGCGATGTGAGTACCATTGGCAAAGTAGGCAATGGTGACGTGGAGGTTTCGCTAGCATCAATGGCTGATCTAGACTACGTGATGATGATCGTTAAGCGTGCCTTGACAAAGAAGGCTGGCTCGACAAACACGCTATTTCAATAGAAGTAGAGCCAGTAGCAGCGGAAGGGCCACCTCATGCCAACAGCACCCGATAGCGCAAGCGCGATTGCCGAGATCAAGAAGCGAGTGAGTATTGCCGACCTGATCCAGCGTACTGTCTCCCTGAAGAAGATACGCAACAACTATGTTGGTCTCTGCCCGTTCCACAACGAGAAGTCACCATCCTTCTACGTCTACAGCGACAACGGTGGCAGCTACCACTGCTTCGGTTGCAAGGCCAGCGGCGACATCTTCAACTTCATAATGGAGACGCAGGGGTTGGCTTTCGGCGACACGCTCAAGCAGCTAGCCCAGCAGGCCGGGGTGGAGTTGCCAGAACGTGGGCGCGAGGGTGTGCTTGACCAGGGCAAGGAACGCTTGCGTGGGCTGCTTACCTCCGCCGAGACCTACTTCCACAACCTGTTGCTCAACGACGCGCAAGCTCAGCCCGCCCGCGACTACCTGCTCAAGCGCGGGGTCACCGCCGCTGGCGTAACTACCTTCAACCTCGGCTACGCCCTTGATAGCTGGGATGCTCTGCACAGCTATCTCAAGGAGCGCAGCTACAGCGCAGAGGAGATGCGCGACGCGGGGGTACTACGCGAACGCGACGGCGGCGGCTTCTACGACTACTTCCGCAACCGGCTGATCTTCCCGATCCGCGACGGGCGGGGGCAGACTGTAGGCTTCGGTGGGCGCGCCCTCAAGGACGAGGACAGGCCGAAGTACCTCAATTCGCCACAAACAGCCCTGTTCGACAAGGGCAGCATCCTCTACGGCATTGATCTCGCGCGGGCCAGCATCAAGCAGCAGAACCAGGCGGTGATCGTTGAAGGCTACCTCGACGCGCTGATCGCCCAGCAGCACGGCCAAAGCAACGTGGTCGCCACCCTCGGCACGGCCATGACCGAGAAGCACATAGCATCGCTGAAGAAGCTGACCCGCAATGTCGTGCTTGCCCTCGACGCGGACGCAGCAGGCGATATGGCCGCCCTCAAGGATGCAGAGCAACTGCGCCAGGGTATGGATCACCTTGCCATCCCCGTCTACAACGCCCGCGGGCTGGTGGGCTACGAACACAAGCTGGATGCTAGCATCCGCATCGCAGTGCTGCCTGCTGGCGAAGACCCCGACCAGGTGATCCGTCGCAGCACTAGCGAGTGGCAGGCGACGGTTGCCGCTGCCCTACCAGTCGTTGACCACTACATCAACGTGGTCGCGGGCAAACACGACCTGGACAGCCCGCTGGGGCGCAAGGATGCAGTCTACGAGGTTGCGCCGCTGATCGTCAGCGTGGGTGACGCGGTGGAGCGCGAGGGCTACCTTGAGCAGCTAGCCCGCCGCGTCCACGCCCCACTGGACTCGGTGCGCCGCAGCATCCAGGATGTGGCGAGGAAGCAACGCCAGAGCCAGCGGCTCACCTATGCCCCCAATCCAGCCCCCGACTATGCCGAGCAGCCTGCGCCAGAGCAGCCGCAACCCGTCGAACGCCTCAGCCCTCTCCAACGTTTGGAGCAAGCTCTGCTCAGTCTCTTGCTCCGCTACCCACAAGCCGTCCACAGCGAAGGCGCACCAGGCTTCGGCGACTTCAGCAGCACGCCATTGCGCCTGATCTATGCCGCCCTGCTTGAGCAGGATGCCGCCAGTTTGCTAGCCGACCGCAAAGCCAGCCAATCAGCTTACCAAAACCTTACTGCGCAACCTACTACCAGCGGGGGTATTGACAGCAATGATACAATAGAAAACGATGGCCCTTTTCTACCCTATCCTCAGCTATGTGCTGGGCTGGACAGCAATTTGCACGACGAAGTGGCCCACCTTTGGCGTGAGGGAAGCAGAGGGCCAGAGCTGTTCGGGCCAGAGGTAGAGCGCAACCTGCGGCGGTTGCAGCAGCGGCTGCACGAGGATCGGGACAGATTGTGGCTCAAGCGACAGAGCCAGATGATCGCTGAAGCCCAGGATGCTGGCGACGAGGAGGCGATCAGCGGCCTGCTAGACGACGTGAGCAATCGCTTGCCGGTCTTCCGCAGCTATGCCCCGCCGCCCAGCACTGTGATCCGCGACAGCCGCGACGGTCGGCCACCAGGTTGAGACGCGCTTTTGAAGGAGCAGGCGCGAGGATTAAAGCAGAATTAGCGCAATTCGGCGGGATCGGTTACAATGCAACATCACGCCTGTTATGTTCGAGGATCGCGTTAGCAAAATACAGCCGGGCGATTGTCAGGGTTGGAATGCAGTAACTCACCGTCCAGACGACCAGCCACCAACGGGTGGCCCAGACGTAGCTGAGGGAGCGAGCGCAGATGGTACAACAAAACATCGAGTGGGCCGAGGGGAAGAACCCACAACGTGGTGGTAGGGCCAACCGGGGGTTGCACATGGTCAAGGGGGCTGAGCAGCCCAGTGAACCGCAGCCAGAGCAGGCCAGCAACCACTCCACCCCTAGCCTGGAAGCCGTCGCTACGTTGATCGAGCAAGGCAAGGCCCAGGGCTATCTCACTCCTGAACAAGTGCTAGCCGTGATGCCCACCCCAGAGGCGAACATTGAGTTGCTGAACGAACTCTATGTCCAACTCTCCGAGGTGGGCATTGACGTGATGGACGACCCCCAGGTTGACCTCTCCGCTGCCCCCACTGCCCCTGCCCGGCTAGCCGCCACCCGCCTGCCTGCCACCGCCGAGCCAGACGAGATGCCAGAGGAGATGGCGGTCGAAGTGGAGGCCGAGATCAGCACAGTTAGCGAAGTTGACCTCAGCATTGACCTGGACATGGTCAGCATTGACGACCCAGTGCGGATGTACCTGCGCGAGATTGGCCGTGTTCCGCTGCTTAGTGCCGATGCCGAGGTTTCGCTGGCGAAGCGCATGGAACGCGGCGAGTACCTCTTGCAGCAGAAGGCCGAAGTTGCCCGCCGCGCCGAGATGAGCCGCACGAAGGCTGAGGTTGACCCTGTTTCACTCGAACTGTACGCCACTCTGCGCGCCCACTGGCCGCTGCTGGAGCAGGTCTACGTAGAAAACTACCACGAGCAGCCGCCAACTGCCCGTCGCCAACTGCTGGTCTCTGTGATCCCTGCTAGCCAGCTGGACCCGAATACCATCCGTCAGGTTGCTACCAATGCCGAGATCAGCAGCGAGAAGCTGGAGGAAGCCCTCCGCAGTGCGCTGATCGTCTTTGAGTTGCTGCCTGCCGAGATTCGCCAGTTGATTGAGACCGGTGAGTGGTTGAGCGAGGAGCAGGTACACACCGTCCTGCTCAACATCCGTCAGCCGCTGCGTAACCGCTGGGACGAGATCATGGCCGACGCGAATGCCGCCCGTCGCCACCTGACCGAGGCTAACTTGCGCCTGGTGGTCAGCGTCGCCAAGAAGTACATCGGGCGGGGGATGTCGCTGCTCGACCTGATCCAAGAGGGCAACATCGGCCTGATCCGCGCGGTTGAGAAGTTCCGCTACACGCGGGGCTTCAAGTTCAGCACCTATGCTACCTGGTGGATTCGCCAGGCGATCACCCGCGCTATCGCTGACCAGGCCCGCACCATCCGCATTCCTGTGCATATGGTAGAGACGATCAACCGCCTGATCCGCACCCAGCGGCGGATGCTCCAAGACCTGGGCCGCGAACCGAGCAGCGAAGAAGTGGCAGCCGAGATGGGTATGTCGCCAGAGAAGGTGCGCGAGATCATCAAGGTGTCACAGGAGCCAGTCAGCCTCGAAATGCCGATTGGCGAGGAGGAGGACAGCCACCTTGGTGACTTCATCGAAGACCACAAAGCTCTGGCTCCCGCCGATGCTGCAAGCCACCGCTTGCTCAAAGAGCAGGTAGAAGACGTATTGGACAGCCTCAGCCTGCGCGAAAGGCGGGTGCTGCAACTGCGCTTCGGCCTCGACGATGGCCGCAGCCGCACCCTGGAGGAGGTTGGCCGTGAGTTCGGCGTGACCCGCGAACGCATCCGCCAGATCGAAGCCAAAGCCCTCCGCAAGCTCCGCCACCCTAGCCGCAGCAAAAAGCTGAAGGATTATCTGGACTAGTCGCTGGCGACAGGTACTAGCCGCGCGCAATACCGTGCGCCGTTGTTTGTTGGATGGCACAAACGCTGCTCATCTGTGCAGGGGCTAGATTGTTGCACGAGAGAGATGAGAATGAAGCACACCAAAGCTGACCAGGTTTCAGCCACAATAGGCACTGTTTTCCTAGTAGCAATGGGTATCTTCTACGAGCCAACTTATGGTTGGCCGTTCACGTTGCTCTGCCTGGCACTGGCTGCTGTTGGCGTTGCTGTGGTCACCGGCAGGCCACAGATCAAGCCACCATTGGTTGTTCAGCTGATAGCGACAATCTTGTATGTGGCTCTCTTTGCCTTCTACATCTTCAGCAAAACTGGTCTCAAGGGTGTGCTGGTGTTTGTTGCCGCTGCTGCCTTTGCTGCCGCCGCCTGGCTTATGGCGGATTATGGTCGACGCACGCGCAACCGTACTTATGTCTACGCCTCGTTGCTGCCAATGCTAGCTGCCATGTTTACGCTATTCTATGCTATGATATGATGTGGTAGCCATCCTGCCGCTGTTGTTCCCAACCCCTCCCTGCCAATATCTACTCAAGCTACACCGCAAAAGGAGCGAGTCTGTGCCAACCAAAGTTGTCAAACCCGATACTCACGTCTACCAGCTAAAGATTACTCTGCGCGGCAGCAAGCCCCCAATCTGGCGTAGGCTACTGGTGCCACCCAGCGTCACCCTGGCGAAGCTGCACTATGTGATCCAGGCAGCAATGGGTTGGCACGACAGCCACCTGCACGAGTTTAGCGTGGGTGAGCAATCCTACGGCCCGCCAGAGCTGAGGGCTGACATCGACGGCATGATCAGCGAGCGCACCGTGAAGTTGGGCCAGATCGCAGCCGAGGTAGGGGCGAACTTCAGCTACCAATACGACTTTGGCGACGAGTGGGATCACCATGTGCAGGTAGAGAAGATCACGCCCATCGAGCAGGGCAGCAGCTATCCACTTTGCACTGCCGGTCGGCGCGCCTGCCCACCAGAGGATGTGGGGGGCATCTGGGGCTACGCCGAGATGCTAGAGACGATCAGCAACCCCGCCAACCCAGAGAGAGCGGAGATGCTAGCCTGGGTTGGTGCAGACTTCGACCCCGCCGCCTTCGACCTGGAAGCAACTAACAATCGGCTGAAGCTGATCCTTTGACTCACGCCTAGAACAGCATGAAGGATGAGGAAGTGTGGCGTAATTTGTCAGCAAATGCTATTCGTCTGCTGGTTATTACAGCCTTTAGCCGCCACCATTCTAACCTATGACCAACACAAAAGCGATCCTCTTTGACCTCGACGGCACTCTGGTGGACACCGTAAACCTGATCGTGGCGGGCTTCCAGCAGGTGACGCTGGCGCACCTCGGCTACCAGATCGCGCCAGCGGCGGTCAAGGCGACGATTGGCCGCCCCCTGCAAGCAGTGTTTGAGGAACTACACCCCGGCTGGGGCGAGCGGCTGACCGCCAGCTACCGCGAGTTCAATCTTGCCAACCACGACGTGCTGATCCACCCCGTCGCTGGCGTGGATGCGGTGCTGGCAGAGTTGCAGGCACGTGGCCTCCCGCTGGGGGTTGTCACCAGCAAGGGGCAACCTGCGGCAGAGATGAGCCTGCGCCGCTTTGACCTGAGCCACTACTTCAGCCTGCTTGTCACCCTGGATGATGTGGCGAGGCCGAAGCCCGCGCCCGACCCACTACTGCTCGGCTGCGCCAGGTTTGGCTTGCAACCTGCCGAAGTTACCTATGTTGGCGACGCGATTCATGATATAATAGCGGCACGGGCCGCCGCCATGCGGGTGGTCGCAGTGACGTGGGGGGCTGGCACGGCAGCCGAGTTCGCCCAATACCCACCTGATCATATTATCAGCCACTTTGCTGAATTGCTGACCTTGTTGAGCCACTAGAGGTCGAACTTGAAGCCTATGCTGAACCTGAAGAATGAGGAGCAAAAAGGATGTTGATTATGCAGCGCACCGCCGCCGGGGGGCTGTGCATGAGGAAGAACGAGTTTGGCTATCAGATACTGCTGATCCGCCGTGACCGCTATAACGATTGGAGTTTGCCGAAGGGCAAAATCGAGGAGGGTGAGACCAGCCAGGTCGCTGCCCTGCGTGAGGTGAAGGAGGAGACTGGCCTGGATGCGCGCATCGTCACCAGCCTCGGCCCAATTGACTATACCTTCACCTTCTTTGAGGACAACCAGGAGCAGAGCCAGCGCGGCTTCGTCATGCACAGTGACACGCAGGTGCAGGTGGCAGCCAGCAGCGTCCACAAGACCGTCTACTACTACCTGATGGTAGCGGTCGGCGGCACATTGGGCGAGTTTAGCGCAGACAACGATGAGGTGGACGGGGTGCGCTGGTTCACTATCCCCGAAGCGCAAGAGTTGCTGACCCACGAGGGCGACCAGGTGACGCTGGCAAGGGCGGTTGACTTGCTCACTCGTGCGGGAGGCAAGGGCCACTTCATGCTCGGCGACGACAATATCCCAACCAACACCACTAGAACGGCTACCCGCTTATGTATGACAGAGCTAAGGTTTCTATCAAGGCTGGTAAGGGAGGTAATGGCTCAGCCAGCTTCCGCCGCGAGAAGTTCGTCCCCTTCGGTGGGCCGGACGGTGGCGACGGCGGGCGGGGCGGCAGCGTCTACCTGGTGGTCAGCCTCGACCTCAACACCCTCATCTCCTTCCACTACAAGCAGCACTACAAGGCAGAGGTGGGCGGCTCAGGCGGCGGCAACCAGCGGCACGGCAAGGCTGGCGACAACCTCTACATCCCAGTGCCACCTGGCACCTTCGTGCGCGTAGTCACCCTCGAATCAATAGACCCTAGCACGGGATTGACCGTGTTGGAGAGCGAGACGGTGTTGGAGGCCGACCTAACCACGCTGGGCCAGACGGTGATGATCGCCAAAGGTGGGCGCGGTGGGCTGGGCAACACCCACTTTGCCACCTCCACCAACCAGGCTCCGCGCATCTCCGAACTAGGTCAGCCAGGAGAGGAGCGCATCCTCTACCTGGAACTGAAGCTGATCGCCGATGTGGGGCTGGTCGGCTACCCCAACGTGGGCAAGAGTACCCTGCTGGCAGCCTCTACTGCAGCCACCCCGAAGATCGCCGACTACCCCTTCACCACTCTCAGCCCCAACCTCGGCGTGGTTGAAATTGATGTGGACTCTAGCTTCGTCCTGGCCGACATCCCTGGGCTGATAGAAGGGGCCAGCGAGGGTGCAGGGCTGGGCCTGGAGTTCCTGCGCCACGTCGAGCGCACCAGCCTGCTGATCCATGTGCTGGACGGCACGATGGTGCTGGGCGACGACCCTCAGCGCGACCCGCTTGGCGACTTTGAGCGTATCAACAAGGAGCTTGAGCAGTATCAGCCGCAGCTAGCCGAGAAGCCGCAGATCATCGCAGTCAACAAGCTAGACGTACCAGAGGCACGGGCGGCCTTCCCTGACCTCAAGCGGCAGTTGGAGCAGATTGCCCCCGGCGCAAAGGTGTTTGGCGTGGCCGCCGTTACTGGCGAGGCGGTTCGCCCGCTAATGGCGGCGGCCTGGCACCTGCTCTCCGACCTGCGCGAAGAACAGCCGCTGCCGACCGAGGAGGCGGGGGAGGTACGTATCCTACGCGTTGAGGAGGCTAGCCCCGACGAGTTCGCGGTTGAACGGATGAGCCGCCACCACCTGCGGGTGCGGGGCGGGCGCATCTTGCGCGAACTGGCGATGACCAACTTCGGCCAGCGCGAGAACACCGAGCGGCTAAACCGCAGCTACCAACGCATGGGTCTCTACCAGGCGTTGCTGACGGCGGGAGCCGAGCCGGGTGACAAGGTACACATAGGCGAAGCCGAGCTAACCTGGACCGAGGACAACGCACTGGACATCGTAGAGCCACTTGCTCCCCTCCCGCCCAGCCGCCACAAGAACAAGCTGCCTGACCCCACCAAGCGCAAGCGCAAGGGTCTACCAGTCAGCAAGCGACGGCAGATTTAGAGAAGATCAAGCGCAGGGCGGGTTGGCTAACCCGCCTTCTGCTTGCCACGGACAGGAGCGAACTACTATGCCAGCCGCCCTCAATCCCGAACCCTACATCCACGCCTTGCAGACCTGTTACCCTGATCTGGCAATCCAGAGCTACGCTGCAATAAACGACGGCTGGAACAGTTTTGTGCTGGAAGTAAATAGCAACCGTATCTTCCGCTTTCCCCGCCGCTACGACGTAGAGCAGGGGTTGCTGACCGAGATAGCGGTGCTGCCCTGGCTGACCGTCGCCTTGCCGCTGCCGATCCCCAGCTTCGACATCATCTGTCAGCCGCAGGGGGAGGATCAGCCCTATACTTTCGTTGGCTACGCCAAAATCCCCGGTGAACCGCTCCCCGCCGATCTTGACCTGAAGGTGAAGGAGCGCGTGGCCCAGCAGCTAGCCGCCTTTCTGACCGCACTACACAGCTTCCCGGTTGAACCAAAAGACAACATTGGTGTGGCGACTATCGGCCAGATGCCACACATTAACATCCCCATACTCAACCTCTGGCAGCACTATGCCACCTTCTACCAGATGGTGGTGCGCGGGCGGGTGCTGCAACTGGGATTGCTGACCCCAACCGAGCAGGCGCAGGTGGAGCGGATGTAGGATCGCTTCCTGACCGGCTTGCAGCAACAGCCGCCCGCAGTGGCTCTCTGCCACAACGATCTGGTGCGCGAACACATCCTCTACGATCCCGTGCGCCGTGAAGTGACCGGCGTAATAGATTGGGGCGACATGGCGGTGGGCGATCCCGCACTGGACTTCGCTGGCTTGCTAGCCTTTAACACAAGCCTCTGTGCGCGAGTAATCGCTGACTACGAAACCGCCGATGCTAACCTTTGGTCGCAGGCTAGGTTCTACCGCGACATCATCCCCTTCCACGAGATTGAGTACGGTGCGTTTATGGAAGATGAGGGACGATGCGAAAGTGGGCTGGCGGCGTTGCGACAAGTGCTGGCAGAGCGTTGACAATCCAGCCCCGAACCGCTATCATAAGGTCAAGATGAGCAGAGGAGCGAAGAACGCGATGATCGAGGAGCAGCAAGCTATCAACATTGGTGAGGGGACGATCAACCGCGAAGCTAGGGAGCGGATCGCCCGCGAGAACAGCTTTGCCGTTTTCACCTTGCAAGACACGGTCAAGGCGGCGATTGATGCGCGCCATGAGGAGTTTAATGCCGCCCTGAAGGAGATACGCACGGAAGCTGACACGGCCACACCTACCGAGCGAGCGGGTATCTTCGAGCGGGCGAACGTGCTGGCGAAGCGATTGCACGCCGCTGACGGCAGGCAACTGGCCGAGATTGAGGCGGTAGCAGCGATGTTGGAGGCCGACCGACACGAGGCCGTCCCCGCCCGTGCCGCCGCCGTGCGCGTCCTCAGCGACGACCTGCGCCGAGGGATGCTGGTCGCCTACGGTAATGCTGACGCAGCCATCCGCCAGCGCACCGAGGCCGCCTACGCCGCGATGGAGCGGCTGGAGGGCGCAGCGGCGGAGACAGCAGACCAGCAGCAGGCTACCAGCCTGATGGTTGCCCGCGAGGACGAAATTAGTCGGGCGGTAGACAGCATCATTGACACCTACACAGAGGCTGACATGGCGATCCGCGCTCGTGCCGTCGAGGGATTGGCTGAGATCGACGCAATGGAGGACGACGCAACCAGCGCAGGCGACGAGGAGTCGGCCACCCTGCTGGCGATATCTACCCTCAAGAAGCTGGCGACTGATGGGCTAGAGCGGGTGAACGGCAACATGGCGAAGCTGGCGACCCAAACCGCCGCCAACCTTAGCACGCTAGCCAGCTATGCCACCACCGCCTCACCGGTCGCTGCCGACATGAAGCGGCGGGCGCAGGCGGCGATCACTGCTGGTAACCAGGAGCAGTATAGCCAGCTACAGGCCGACCTCTCGCGGATGATCGTCTACGAGGTGGGCGGTAGAGCGCAGGCGATGCGCCGCCTGGAGTCGGAAGCTGCTGCTGCTGGGAACGAAGGCCGCGCCACCTTGCTTGGTGCCGCCGCCGAGGGCTACGAGTCGGCTGGGAAGTACTGGGGGCAGAGCTAGTTTGGAGCAGCGGCACGTATGAGGCACGAACCCTGGCGAACACCACCAGAACACATGGTTGATGCCATTACCCTGGCGGTGATAGGCTTTATTTGCGTCGGGATAATCCTTGCGGGTGCCAATTACATCGTAAGCAGGCTGGCTGAAGTCAGGTCATCAATGGCTGAGCTAAACGTACTGTTCATCGTTGCCATGGTCATTGGACTGGTCGCCCTCAATGGAACAGTGGTTAGCATCAATGCTCTACGCCGGTACAAGAAAAGTAATCATCCTCGACTTGCACGACTGCTAAGTACGACTACGCTGACGCTCAACCTGATACCACTCGTAGTCTTTACGGTGCTAATCCTCTGGCGGCTCTTGTTGTTAAAAGGGGCCTGCCCGCTTAAGCCCCTACATCCTCCTCTACCCTAAACCCACCGTGCTGATCGGCTTACTACTGCTGAAGCGATCATCTGCTTCGTGGCTGTCGTCTACCGCACGACCAACGGCGGCGGCTACCCACGAGACTTGCGGCATTAGCTTGGCGAAGTTCTCGCAGGTGAGCGACTGCGGGCCGTCGCTGAGAGCGTGGTCGGGGTTGGGATGAACCTCGATAATCAGCCCATCTGCCCCCGCCGCCACGCTAGCCAGAGCCAGCGGGCTGACCAGGTACCACTTGCCAGTGCCGTGTGAGGGGTCGGCAATGATCGGCAGGTGCGAAATCTTGTGGATGATCGGGATCGCGCTGATATCCATTGTGTTGCGGGTGTAGGTCTCGAAGGTGCGGATGCCACGTTCACAGAGCATTAGTTGACCGTTGCCGGTCGCCAGGATGTACTCGGCGGCCAACAGCCACTCCTCTATTGTCGCGCTGATGCCGCGCTTGAGCAGGATCGGCTTGTTTGCCAGGCCGCAGGCTTCCAGCAACTGGAAGTTCTGCATATTGCGCGCCCCAATCTGCAAGATGTCGCTGTACTGAGCCACTGCCTCCACATCCTCGACCGCCATCACTTCGGTGATCACCCGCAGGCCCGTCTCCTCCCGCGCCTTCGCCAGCAGCTTCAGCCCCTCACGGCCCAAGCCACGGAACTGATAGGGGGAGGTACGCGGCTTGAACGCCCCGCCGCGCAGTATCTTCGCCCCAGCAGCCTTGACCGCAAAGGCCGTCTCCAACAACTGCGCCTCGTTCTCGACCGAACATGGTCCAGCCATGACCACCAACTCCTCGCCTCCGACCAGTACCCCCCCACCAACGTCCACCACCGTGTTCTGCGGGTGGAACTCGCGGCTACTGAGCTTGTACTTCTTGCTGATCGGGATCGTCTGCTCCACCCCAGGGAAGCGTTCGATCATCCCCGCGAAGTCGCCATACAGCCGCTGCACGTCAGAACCAACGATGCCGATGATCGTGCGCTGCTCGCCAGCACTGACGTGCGTCTTGAAGCCCTCCTCCTCGATACGCTCGATCACTGCGGTGATCTCCTCCTGAGCCGCCCCGTACTTCATCATGATAATCATAGCTGTAACCCCTTCCTCATTACTGGCTAACCGCCAAAGATGGCTCTTTGTCTCAACCGCTGGCCTATGGCCGATCACTGGCTGCCGGTTGCTGGCCGCAGGTTGATTGCGCCCCGCGTGTAGATGTGCCTGATCTGGCGCAGGCTCTTTTCGGTGTTGACGTGCAGCAGGACACGGATGCAGAGCGGCAGCATCCCCGGCACGCTCATCTCGTGGGCGCACATCAGGGCTATCTCCGTCCACCCAATCTGGCGGGCAGCCCAGGCGGGGAACTCGGCAGTCAGGTCGGGCGTGCAGGTGAAGAAGGCACTGGCGACCGCCTCAAGCTCGATCTCGTTGGCCGCCAGCATCTCGCGCAGCAACGCCTGCGTGGCCTCGGCAATCGCCTCTTTGCTATTCTCGCTTGCGGTCGTTGCGCCGCGTACTCCTCTACAAAACATCTTGCTATTCTCCAATCTACCTGGGCAGGAGCTTACTTTCTAGCTGCCGCCCGCAACTCCGTGGCGAACTCGCGTGCGCTAGCGGGTCGCTCAGCGGCGGGCAGCCTGTCCAGCCTATCGATCAGCGCGCTGGCGACTACTACGCCGTCGGCTAGCTGGGCGGCCTGGCTGGCGTGTGCGGGCGTGCTAATACCGAAGCCAATCGCTAGCGGCAGGCTGGTTAGCTCGCGCACCCGTGCGATTAGACCACCAACTGCCGTGCTGAACTCGGCCCGCGCCCCGGTTACGCCAGTCAGCGATACGCAGTAGATGAAGCCAGAGGCTAGCTGGGCCACTTTGGCGATCCGCTCGTTGGTGCTGGTCGGCGCAAGCAGGAAGATCAGGTCGAGGCTATGTTGCTGCAACGCCGCTTGCAGGTCGCCCGCCTCCTCTGGCGGCAGGTCGGGGATGATCACGCCGTCTACGCCCGCTGCGGCTGCTTCGGCGGCGAACTTCGGCAAGCCGTAGTGGTGGAAGGGGTTGTAGTAGCCCATCAGCACAATGGGCGCGGTGACGTTGTGGTGGCGCAGCATCCGAGCGGCGGTGAGGCATTGGTAGAGGCTGACCCCGTTCGCCAACGCCCGCTCTGCCGCCCGCTGGATCGTCGCGCCGTCGGCGAGGGGGTCGCTAAAGGGGACACCCAGTTCGATGATGTCAGCCCCGCCCTCCACCAGCGACTTGACGATGCGGATCGTGGTGTTCACGTCCGGGTCACCCACCATCGCGTAGGTGATCACCGCTGCCCTGCCCTGCTCGTGCGCGTCAATGAAGGCTTGCGCGATCCTGCTCATAGCGTCACCCCCAACACGCCCGCGACGGTGTTGATGTCCTTGTCGCCGCGCCCACTCAGGTTGACGACGATCACCTGCTCTGGTGGGAGCTTCTTCGCCAGTTCAGCAGCGTAGTAGATGGCATGGGCCGACTCCAGAGCCGGGATGATACCCTCGGTGCGACAAAGCAGCTTGAAGCCCACCATTGCCTGCTCGTCGGTAGCAGCATCGTAGCTAGCGCGGCCACTGTCCTTGAAGTGGCTGTGTTCGGGGCCAACGCCGGGGTAGTCCAGGCCCGCGCTGATGCTGTGCGTCTCGGCTACCTGACCCGCCGCATCCTGCATCAGATAGGATCGTGCGCCGTGCAGCACCCCAATAGTGCCAGCAGTGAGCGGAGCCGCGTGCCTGCCACTCTCCACCCCGTCGCCGCCCGCCTCCACCCCGACCAGCTTCACGCCCGCGTCGTCAACGAAGGGGTAGAAGATGCCCATCGCATTGCTGCCGCCACCGACGCAGGCGACCACGTAATCGGGCAGCCTGCCAAGCTGAGCCAAGCTCTGCACCCGCGCCTCCTTGCCGATTACGCTCTGGAAGTCGCGCACGATCATCGGGTAGGGGTGCATACCCACAACTGAGCCGATAATGTAGAAGGTGTCGCCAACGTTCGTCACCCAATCGCGGATCGCCTCGTTCACTGCGTCCTTCAGTGTGCGGCTGCCGCTCGTCACTGGCTCCACCTTCGCGCCCAGCAGCTTCATGCGGAAGACATTGAGCGACTGGCGGGCTATATCCACCTCACCCATGTAGACGATGCACTCTAGCCCCAACATGGCGCAGACGGTGGCGGCGGCAACCCCATGCTGGCCCGCGCCCGTCTCGGCAATGATCCGCCGCTTGCCCATCCGCTTCGCCAGCAGCCCTTGCCCCAGCGCGTTGTTGATCTTGTGCGCGCCAGTGTGCGCCAAATCCTCGCGCTTGAGGTAGATCTGCGCGCCGCCCATCTCCCGCGTCAGGGCTTCGGCGAAGTAGAGCGGGGTCGGGCGGCCCACGTAGTGCTGGCAGAGGCGGGCGAACTCGGCCCGAAACGCGCTGTCAGCCTGCGCCTCGGCGTAAGCGGCTTCCAGTTCCCCCAGGGCTGGCATTAGCACCTCTGGAGCATACTTGCCGCCAAACTGACCGTAGCGGCCCTCTGCGTCAGGGTAGCTATAAGTTTGTCGTTCCTGTAGTTGCATGATCGGTTCCTCTTTCTAGATTAGCTGCCTGCCTCTTGGGCTGCTTTGATAAAATCCGTGATCAGCAGTGCGTCCTTCAGCCCACGTTCACGCTCCACCCCGCTGCTAACATCTACGCCCCAGGGCTGCACCTGCTGGATTGCGGCGGCGACATTGCCGGGGGTGAGGCCGCCCGCCAGCATGACTGGGTAGCGACTAGCCACCGCAGCAGCGTACTGCCAGTCGGCTAGCTTGCCGTGGCCGCCGCCCACGCCGGCTGCGTCCAGCAGGATGATTGCGCCTGCCGAGTGCCAGCGTTCCGCCTCCGCCAGCAGGTCGTCTACGAGCGGCTGGCCGCCACAACGCAGCGACTTGATCGCTGGCTGCTTGAGCAGACTGAGCATGGCGGGTGGCTCGTTGCCCGCCAGTTGCACATAGTCCAGCCCCACCTGCGCGGCAAGTTCGTTGATGATCGTCGGGTGGGCGTTGACGAACAAGCCGACCAGCTTTGGTGCAGCCTCTTTGTAGGCAAGGCGCAAGAGGCTGCCAACCGCTACTGCCTGAGCCAGCGTCACCCGTCGGGGCGACTCGGCGAAGACCAGGCCGATGAAGTCTGCGCCCGCAGCGGCGGTTGCCAATGCCGCCCCCTCGTCACGGATGCCACAAATCTTGACCTTAACCATAGAGTAGCTCCCTGATCTTCTCGCCAACGTCGCCGCTGGTAACCAGGGCTTCGCCAACCAGCATCGCGTCTATGTCGAACAGGCGCAGGTGGGCAACGTCGGCGTAGCTGCGGATGCCGCTCTCGGCAACCACGATGCGGTCGGCGGGGATGCGGGCGCGCAGGCGGTGGGTAGTAGTCGGGTCTACCTCGAAGGTGCGGAGGTCACGGTTGTTGATGCCGATAATCCTGGCAGGCAGAGCAAGGGCGCGCTCAAGCTCCTGCTCGTTGTGGACTTCCACCAGCGCGTGCATCCCCAACTTCTGGCTGGCAGCCAGCATAGAGCGCAGTTCGTCGTCACGCAGGGCGGCCACGATCAGCAGGATCGCGTCGGCCCCAACAGCGCGGCTTTGCCAGATACCATACTCGTTGATCAAGAAGTCTTTGCGTAGCACTGGCACATTGACTGCCCTACGTACCGCCTCCAGATCGCCGAGGTCGCCACGGAAGAACGTTCGGTCGGTGAGGACGGAGATTGCTTGCGCCCCTGCTTCGGTATAGGCGCGAGCAGTGGCGGCAGGGTCAAGGTCGGCGTTCATCACCCCACGTGAGGGGCTAGCCCGCTTGACCTCGGCGATCAGGCTGGGGGTGCGGTTTGGCAGCGCGCTTGCTGGGCGCAGAGCGGCGGCAAAGTCGCGGGGCTGCGGCTGCCAGGCCGCTAGCTGCTGCATCTTCGCCAGCGGCAACACCCGCTCGAACTCGGCGAACTCCACCCGCTTGTGGGCGATGATCTCGTCTAGCATGGTTCACTCTCTCAGGACTGGGCAGCCCCACCCTGCGCCCTGGCAAGGTGGGCGGGTTGCTGGTCAGGTTGTGGTTAGTCGTAATAGTGGGCGATGCCAATTGCTTCGTTGACCTGGCGCATGGTTTCGCGGGCAGCAGCACGGGCGCGTTCGGTACCTTCACGCAGCGCGTCCTTCACCTCATCCAGGTGTTGCTCGTAGTAGGCGCGCCGTTCGCGGATCGGGTCAAGGAAGTTGTTGATCGCGGTGATCAGCTTGCGCTTGACCTCCACATCGCCAACCTTGCCAGTGCGGTAACGCTCCTTGAGGTCGTCAACTTCTGCTACGTTGGGGTTGAAAGCGTCGTGGTAGATGAAGACCGGGTTGCCCTCTACGTGGCCGGGATCGGTGGCGCGCAGGCGAGTGGGGTCGGTGTACATCCCCATAATCTTCTTTGTCACCACCTCCGCCGGGTCTTTCAGTTCGATGGTGTTGCCTAGCGACTTGCTCATCTTACCATTGTTATCTAGCCCAACCAGGCGGGGGACGCGCCCCAGCAAGGCTTCGGGGATGGGGAAGACCTCACCGTAGAGCCGATTGAAGTCGCGGGCGATCTCGCGGGTAAGCTCGATGTGCGGCACCTGGTCGTCACCAACGGGGACGAGGTGGGCCTTCGCCAGCAGGATGTCGGCAGCCTGGCTGATCGGGTAGGTATAGAAGGCGACGCTGACGCGGGCGCGATTCACATCGTCGGCCTCCTCATCCGACTGGCCCGCCTCCTTGCTCAGTTGACGAATCTCAGCCTTGAGCGTAGGATTGCGGTTGAGGCGAGGCACGGTGACGAGGGTGCTAAGTAGCTGATTGAGTTCGGCTCCCTCTGGCACGTGGCTCTGCACCACGAACGAGTTGCTGTGCGGGTCGAGGCCCACAGCCAGCCAGTCGGTGGCGACTTCCAGCACCGAGCGGCGGATCAGGGCGACGTTGTCGGCATGGTCAGCCAGCACGTGCCAGTCAACGATCAGGAAGTAGCACTCGTACTCCTTTTGCAGGCGCAGCCAGTTCTCTAGCGCGCCGACGTAATGGCCGAGGTGGAGATTGCCGCTAGGCCTCATGCCGGTGAGGATCCGCTTACGCTGGGGTTGGGGGCTAGTCATGGTTAGTTGCTCCTCGTGATGGGCGGTGCTGCTTCATAATACAGATTGCCTACGTCATCATAGTTGACCAGCCGCCAGCCCGCAGCAGCGAGAGCGGCCAACGCTCGATCCAGGTAGGGTTTGAGGGCCGCCGCCTCAGCCACCAACTCGGCTACTTCCTCATAGCCGTGCAGCGAGTAAGTGAAGCGGTAGCGGCTACGGTCGGCGGTCGGCTCGACGAGGCACAAGGCCCACTCGCGGGCTGGGCGGATTAGACCGTCAGGCAGCATGGCTGACCTCCACCATCTGGTGCAGCTTGTGCAAGGCCGCCCCGCTCTGGATGCTCGTCTGGGCCAGCCGCAGCCCTGCGGCCAGGTCATCTGCTCTGTCGGCGGCAACCAGGGCCGCAGCGGCGTTGAGCAGCACAACATCACGCTTCGGCCCATCCTCTGTGCCTTGCAGGATGCGGCGCAGGGTAAGCGCGTTGGCGGCTGCATCGCCACCCCTGATCGCAGCTAGCGGGGCTTCGGCGAAACCGTAGTCTTCAGGCTGGATCGTGTACTCGCACATCGCCTGCCCCGCCCGCACCTCATAGACCGTCGTTGGCCCACTCAGTCCGATCTCGTCCAGACCGCCGCTGCCATGCACCACCAGAGCGTGGCGGCTGCCAAGCATCGCCAACACCTCAGCCATCTGGCGGGCGATCCTCGCGTCGGCCACCCCCAGCAATTGCGCCTCGGCCCGCGCCGGATTGGTCAGTGGGCCGAGGATGTTGAACACGGTGCGGATGCCGATTTCGCGGCGTGCCGGGCCAGCGTGCCGCATCGAGGGGTGGAACAGGGGCGCGAACATGAAGCCGATACCCGCTTCGCGCAAGCACTTCGCCACCCCCTCTGGCCCCAGTTCCAGCTTCACACCCAGGGCTTCCAGCACGTCAGCACTGCCGCAACTGCTACTGATCGCCCGGTTGCCATGCTTGGCGACGGTTACGCCCGCCCCAGCAACGACGAAGGCAGCAGCAGTGCTGACGTTGAAGCTCTGCGCGCCATCCCCACCCGTGCCGCAGGTGTCGAGTACAGGGCCGTCATGGTGGACGAGGGTGGCGCGCTCGCGCATCACGCCCGCCAACCCCGCGATCTCTGCGCTAGTCTCGCCCTTCATCCGCAGGGCAGTGACGAATGCGCCGATCTGGGCGGCGGTTGCTTCACCATCCATAATCTCAGCCATTGCCGCTGCCGCCTCCTCACTACCGAGGTGCTGACCGCTCACCAGCTTGCCTATCGCTTCTCTAATCATCACTTGCCCCCCTCTACTAGCCATCGACCATTGTGAAGCACAGAGTCTAGAGTGTTGCACGGAGCCACTCTACTGGCAGACGACTCAAAACTTGCCAGCTACAAAGTTCCGCAGCAGGTCTTTGCCCACCAGCGTCAGGATGCTCTCTGGGTGGAACTGCACGCCAATCAGGTTGCGGTGCTGCTTGTGCTGCACGGCCATGATCGTGCCGTCTGCCACCCAGGCGGTCACTGCCAGGGCGGCAGGCGCGGGTGGCTGGATGCAGAGCGAGTGGTAGCGAGTGGCAGTGAAGGGGTTGGGCAGCCCCGCGAAGATGCCACCGCCGTCGTGGATGATCTCAGCGGTCTTGCCGTGCATAAGCTGGCCTGCCCGCACGATCTGGCCGCCGAACACCTGCCCGATGCACTGCAAGCCGAGGCAGACACCGAGGATCGGCAGCTTGCCTGCATAGCGTTCGATCAGCGCGTTGCTCACCCCCGCTTCGTTTGGCGTGCCAGGGCCGGGGGAAATCACCACAGCCTGCGGCTTCATGGCGGCCACTTCACCCACCGCGATCCTGTCGTTGCGCCGCACCTCTACTTCGGCCCCCAGTTCGCAGAGGTACTGGTAGAGGTTGTAGGTGAAGCTATCATAGTTGTCGACCAGTAGGATCATAAACTTGCTCTCTCCCGAATCCTCTCCCCTAAGGGAAAGGATTTATAGCTGTTCTGCCATTGCCAGAGCGCGCAGCACGCCTTCCAGCTTGCTCTCGGTCTCGCGGTACTCGCTGGTGGGGTCGCTGTCGGCGACGATGCCCGCTCCCGCCTGCACCGCCGCTTTGCCCTCGGCCAGCACTACGGTGCGGATCGTAATGCAGGTATCGAGATTGCCGTCATACCCGATGTAGCCGACTGCGCCACCGTACGGCCCGCGCTGCTGACCTTCGAGTTCAGCGATGATCTGCATCGCCCGTATCTTTGGCGCGCCAGTGAGAGTGCCAGCCGGGAAGCAAGCGCGCAACGCGTCAACCCCACTCAATTCTGGCTTCAAGCGGCCCTGTACTTCGCTGACGATGTGCATTACGTGGCTGTACTGCTCCACCTCCATCAGGCGGCTGACTCGCACGCTGCCAGGCACTGCCACACGGCCAATGTCGTTGCGGCTGAGGTCAACCAGCATGATGTGTTCGGCGCACTCCTTGGGGTCAGCCAATAGTTCGGCGGCCAGGTACGCGTCCTGCGCCTCGTTCGCCCCTCGTGGCCTGGTGCCAGCAATAGGGTGGCTGGTGATCGTACCATCCTGCACCCGCACCAGCATCTCTGGCGAAGCCCCGACGATAGCCGCCGCGCCCAGTTGCAGCAGGTACATATAGGGGGAGGGGTTGATCGCCCGCATTGCGCGGTAGACGTTGAGCGGCGATCCCGTGAACTCGCGTACCAGCCGACGCGAGGGAACAACCTGGAAGATGTCGCCAGCGCGGATGTACTCCTTCGCCCGCTCCACGTAGCTCTCATAAGTTAGCTGGTCTGCACTTTCCACCCCCCCTGCTGCGGCCTGCTGGCGGGCGGCGGGGGCAGGGGTGGCAGCCAGGTTGCCGGTTAGCTGTGCCAGCAGGCTGTCTATCCTCCTGCTGGTCGCTTCGTACAAAGAGGATATGTCGCTGTCCGCCTCGAGGGTGAGGTGGCTGATCACCTGGATGCGCTGGCGCACGTGGTCGAAGGCGATCACCTCGTCGGCGAACATGAAGGCAGCCTCTGGCAGGTGCGTGCCAAGCGGGTGCAGCGTAGTCGGGCTGACTAGCTGCTCAAAGTAGCCAACCGCCTCGTAACCGAGGAAGCCGACTGCGCCGCCAGCAAAACGCGGCAGGCGCAAGCCGTCGGCAATGAGGAGCTTGTACTCACCCATCACCTGCTGGATTGCAGTTAGGGGGTCGCTGAATGGCTGCTCTGCGGTCGAACAGTAGCTATTACTAACAGCATCAAAGCTGATCGTGGTCGCCAGCCCCTTGTTGAGGTAAAGCACAGTGCGCGGGTTGCTGCCAATGAAGCTGTAGCGACCAACCCGCTCACCCCCCTCTACGCTCTCTAGCAGGAAGGCGTACTGGCTGTCGCTAGCGACGCGCAGGTAGGCAGCCACCGGGGTGAGCAGGTCGGCCAATATCTCGCGGCAGACTGGCACCCGCAGCTTGCCGCCGCCTGCTTCGGCAACCATCATCTCTACTTGTTCGCGGTCTGGATAGTGCATCATTGTCTCCCCACTATGCATTCAGCCTGAACCAACTGCCACCCAGCTTGCTCTCCTGTGTAGGGCGCGGGTTCCCTGCTCATCTGACCGGGGGCAAGGCGGCCAGATAGCGATCTACTTCTTCGAGCGTGTTGTAATGCACCATGCTAGCCCGCATCGCGCCGCTGCCAAACTCCTCAGCGTGCCGCTTAAAATAGCGGGGTGAATAGTAGTTGCCCACGCGCCCCTCATAGCCAGCGTCAGCTATCGTCTGCGCGATCTGCTCTGGGCGGTAGCCGTGCAGGTTGAAGGCAACTACCGACGTGCGCTGGGCCAGTGCCAACGGGCCGTAAACCTCTGCGTCGCCCCGCGCTTGCAAGCCAGCCAGGAAGCGGGCGGCGAGTAGCTGCTCATACTGCACGATAGCGTTCATCGCGGCCAGGTAGCAGGCGCGGTTGCTGCCATCGTCGGTCAACTTTGCACCGAGGTCGCGCAGGTACTCTAGCGTGCCAAGCAGACCGGCGATCCCCTCAAAGTTCTGCGTACCAGCCTCAAAGCGCACAGGGCGGTCGAACTTGCTGGCCTCCGAGTTGTAGGGGATGCCGCGTAGTTCGTCTTGCGCCGCCCGCTTCGCCCAGAAGAAGCCCATGTGAGGGGAGAACATCTTGTAGGCACTGAACACCGCTACGTCCACCCCGCTCGTCTTGAGGTTGATCGGGCCATGGGCAGTGCGCTGCACGCCGTCTACAAAGAGCATCGCGCCATGCCGCTGGCTGATCTCACCGAGGGCGGCCAAGTCGCGGACACAGCCGTTCGCGTTGCTAACCCAGCCCGCAGTGACCAGGGCCGCCCCCTGTATCTTCTCCTCCAACTCCGCCAGGTCGTAGCTGCCGTCGCGTTGGACATAGACCATCCTCAGGTCGAAGCCGTCGCGCTTGAGGTCGAGCCAGGTGGCTACGTTCGCGTCGTGGTCGCCCTCCATAGTCACAATCACCGAACCTGCTGGCAGGTGACGAGCGAAGGCGCGGCTAAAGAGGAAGGTAAGGTTGGTCGCGTTCAGGCCAAAGCCGACCTCCTCCCAAGACTCGCCGCCGAGCAAGGTGCAGACCTCCGCCCGCGCCGCCTGCACCATCGCGCTAAGGCGTGCCTGCCGCTGGAAGGGCGCACCCTTGCCTGCGTTCATCGTTGCGTAGTAGCGCGAGATTGCCGCAATAGTCTGCTCCGGCACCTGCGCCCCCGCCGAGTTGTCGAATAGGATGCTACCACCCAGGTTCTCTGGGCGCAGGGCGGGGAACTGCTCGCGCTGACCCGCAAATAGCTTGATCAATAGTTCGTCGTTCAACTGCATATTCCTCCACCTTGCTCCCCACGTGAGGTGGGTTCGCGCTCAGGGGCAACAAAAAGCCCACGTCCCTAAACGTAAGGGACGCGGGCCAATAATGCCTACGTGGTGCCACCCTCGTTGGGCCGCAATGTTGCAGCCCCACTCTGCGAGTACCTAGCCGCCCGAAAATGGTGAGCGTCCGCTGATACCCCGCGCCCAGATAACGGTGGCGTTTCCGGCGCAGCCTACTTGCAGTCTCCCGCGTTCGGTGCGCGACTCCCGGTGCCATTCACTACCTGCTTGCGCGCCACCCTCGCACCATGCAGGCGGCTCTCTGGGCGCAGCTTCGACAGTTACTAGTTCCGTTCAAAGTCGTTGCTTCTTCACTTGAGGCGATTATACACCCAACGGTGGTTGGCTGTCAAGTTGGATTCGCGCTGCAAGGGTGGTACAATAGGAGCAACCCCAAGCCAAGAGGAGCGTGCCAATGTTCGTCATTACCTACCGCTACCACCTCGCGCCGGAGCGGGCCGCCGAGATGCTGGCCTTGCAGCAGCAGGCCCTGTCCCTCTACCAGCAGCACGTACCTTGCCGCTTCGTCTTCTTGCAGAGCCAGAGCGACGCGACAGAATGGCTGGAGCTAACCTGGTTCCCCAGTAAGGAAGCGCACGATGCAACCTCAGCCGTGCTCAGCGGCAGTGAGGAGCTTCTCAGCATCTACAAACAGTTTAAGGCAATGCTCGATCCCGCTGAACAGAGCATGAACCAGCAGTATTTTGACGCAGCCTGGGTCGCGGGTGAACTTGACCCCGCCGCACCAGCTAGCAGGAGTTAAGCGATGATAACGCTTGAGCAGAAGATTAGCAGCCCAAACGGTCAGCAGCCAGCCAGCGAGCAAGTCGCGGTGGAGAACCCCGCCACTGGCAAGATTATCGCCCTCCTCCCTGTCACCAACCCCCCAGCGGTGGCTGCCGCCGTGCAACGCGCACGCGCCGCCCAGCCTGGATGGCAGGCAATGGGCGTGGCGGGGAGGGCGCGGCTGCTACTTGCCTTCCGCAAGGTGGCGATGCGCCACAAGGGACGGATGATCGCTACTATCGTGGCGGAGAACGGCAAGCCGCGCAATGATGCGCTGATCGAGGTGCTGTACCTGGCCGACACCATCACCTACTACTGCAAGCACGCAGCGAAGTGGCTGGCCGATGAGCGAGTCGGCCTGCACCTGCTCAAGACCAAGCGCGCCCTGATCAGCTACCAACCCTTCGGCGTGGTCGGCGTGATCTCGCCCTGGAACTTCCCACTGATCCTAAGTGCGGGCGACACCATCCCTGCCCTGCTAGCGGGCAATGCGGTGGTGATCAAGCCCTCGGAGGTCACGCCGCTAGCCGCTATGCTGCTGGTGGAGTGGGCGCGAGAGGCGGGCTTGCCAGAAAACATCTTGCAGGTGGTCAACGGCTACGCTGAGACAGGGACGGCTTTGGTGGACAATGTAGACCTGATCGCTTTCACCGGCAGCGTCGCCACCGGGCGGCGGGTGGCAGAGCGCGCCGCCCAACGGCTGATCCCTGCCCTGCTGGAACTGGGCGGCAAAGACCCAATGATCATCCTCAAGGATGCTGACCTGGAGAGGGCGGCACGGGCTGCCGTTTATGGCGGGATGAGCAACGCCGGGCAGCTTTGCATCTCTGTCGAGCGCGTCTACGTCGAAGCCCCGATCTACGACCAGTTTGTGGCGAAGGTGACGGAGCAGGTGCAGAAGTTGCGGGTGGGGGCTGACCCTGACGGCGCATACAATGTGGACATGGGGCCGCTGACCAATGCCAACCAGCGGGCCATCGTCGAGCGGCAGGTGGCTGACGCACGGGAGCGGGGCGCAACCGTCGTCACTGGCGGCAAGCGAGGGGCAGGAGCGGGCTACTTCTACGAGCCGACGATCCTGACCAATGTAAGCGACGAGATGCTGGTCATGCAAGAGGAGACCTTTGGTCCGCTGCTGCCGATCATCAAGGTAGCTGACGCAGCAGAGGCGATCCGTCGGGCCAACGACTCGCCCTTTGGCCTCAGCAGTTCGCTTTGGACGCGGGATGTGGCAGAGGGCGAGCGGCTGGCCGGGCAGATCGAGGCTGGTTCAACAGTAGTCAACGACGTGGTGGTTAACTACCTGATCCCAGAGGTGCCTTTTGGCGGGGTGAAGGAGAGCGGCATCGGCTACCGCCACGGTGGAGCAGAGAGCCTGCGTCGCTACACCCACCCCCATTCGATTATCGTTGATCGCTTTGGCCTCAAGCGCGAAGCGATCTGGTTCCCCTACGACAAGCTGACCGCCCGCCTGTTGCGTCGGGTGATGGATCTGCTCTATAGGAGGGGTTGATGGATTTTGAGAACCTGATCGAGCTTGAGCAGTTGGCCGCCCCACAGATGACCCAAATGGCCTACGACTACGTGAGCGGTGGCGCGGGCGATGAACTGACCTTGCGCGACAATCGGGCGGCCTGGCAGCGTTGGCAGTTGCGCCCTCGTGTTTTGCGCGACGTTTCGCGGGTCAACCTCGCCACTACCGTCCTGGGGCAGCCAATCCGCTATCCTGTGATCGTCGCCCCTACCGCCTTCCACCGCCTGGCCCACGATCAGGGCGAGCTAGCCAGCAGCCGAGCAGCAGCGGCAGCCGGGACGATCTTCACCGCCAGCACCGTCTCCACCTATAAAATCGAGCAGATCGTGGCCCAGGGAGCCAACACCTGGTTCCAACTTTACTGCTACCGCGACGCGGGGGTGACGCGCCAGTTGGTCGAGCGGGCGACCGCTGGGGGCTGCACTGCGCTGGTGATCACTGCCGACACCCCCTACGTCGGGCGGCGCGAACGTGATGTGCGTAACGGCTTTATTCTGCCAGCCGGGGTGGAGATGATGAACCTGCAAGATGTGAGTCTGGAGGATATGCCACGCACAATTAGTGGCTCCTCGCTAGCCACCTACATCGCGGGGCTGTGGAACCCGGCCCTCAGTTGGCGAGACCTGGCCTGGATTCGTTCACTGACCAACCTGCCCATCTTGATCAAG
Organism: Chloroflexota bacterium; assembly: GCA_043754535.1. Taxonomy (GTDB): domain Bacteria; phylum Chloroflexota; class Chloroflexia; order QHBQ01; family QHBQ01; genus JBBROH01. Next base: position 88,956 of record JAYUUN010000128.1, read on the forward strand.
GGGATCATGACCGCCGAGGACGCACTGATCGCCGTCGAGCATGGCGTAGCGGGGATCGTAGTCAGCAATCATGGTGGGCGACAGCTTGACGGCGTGCCAGCAACGATTGATGTGCTGGCCGAGGTGGTCACTGCTGTGGCGGGCCGCGCTGAGGTGCTGCTGGATGGTGGCGTGCGGCGGGGCAGTGACGTGCTGAAGGCACTGGCTCTGGGGGCGAAGGCGGTGCTGGTCGGCAGGCCGATCATCTGGGGGCTGGCGGTAGGTGGCGAAGCAGGCGCACTCAGAGTGTTGGAGATGCTCTACAACGAGCTAAACCTTGCTCTCGCCCTGGCTGGGCAGAGCGATGTTAACAGCCTGGATGCGAACCTGGTGGTGGCTGCTCGCCACTAAAACAACCCTGCGCTGCCACAAGGTTTGCAAGAGAAGGTAGGTTGGCTGGTCGCGCCTGGCAACCCTGGCTACTATTAGGGATAGACTTTGCAGCGGGGGCAAGGGAGATAGGTTAAGGCTATCAGCGTTGCCCCGCCACATCGTCATGGGAAGAGGAAGAGGAGGAATCTATCTGTGTTGGCGCGTTGACGCGCTATGGTTGGCTAGTTACTGCTGGCGGCGGGCCGTCGTCGGGATTGCTTGCTTGCCCACCGCCACAGCTTGGAAAAGAGGAAAGGTAGACAGGTTTGTACCTGCTTGTGCGTGTCCCACGGGAGCCTATCCCACCTGTGTAGCGTTGCTTGGATGTCCGGCCTCGGCTCTTGTCTGCGTCGTCGCTGTCTCGTTCGCACATTCATATGATACCAGTTTGGGGGCCGGGATCGTATCAAGTGCTTGACAGATGTATGTAAACTTCTTGACATTGCGTGTTTGTCCTCTTGCGCGGGGGCTGCGGGGGCTGGTCAGCGTTAGCGGGTCGGCGCGAGCCAGCGCATCTGCTCATGGTCGTCGCAAGCGTTGGCCTGCGGTAGCTTAAGGATGGTCTGCCCAAAGTTCATCACCACGCGACTGCGGTCGTCTTGACGGTTCATCTCGCGGCTGTAGAAGCTAGTTTGTGCGCGGGACTGCTGCCGCAGGCTGTTGAGGAAGATGTGGATGAAGTTAAGCACGGGGCTGTTCCCTTTCTGCGACATGGTTGCTGTTCCGTTCTGGTTCCGCGACAGTTGTTGCACCGTCGTCCACCTGGGAGTATTCTACCAACTGGGCGGCAAAAGCGGATCGGACGCAGGCTGTATCCCTCTCCACACCATAGTTGGCTCGCTTCTAGTCCTGAAGATGTAGGGAGCCAGGGCAAACAGCCGCACAACCGCGAACAGCCACGAAGATGTGCGCTTCCCCTGGCAGCCATGATGTGCTACAATGTGGCAGACGGATAGCAGCAGAGGTGATGAGAGGATGCAAGATGGCAGATGAGGGAGCAGCCAGCCCCGCCCTGGAAGGGGCTATTGAGGGGCTGTACGAGGATGAGGGGTTGCGCTCGAACTTGAGCGACGACGAGGCGAACATCTTGCTCGGCTGGGGCGAACAGCAGCTAACCGCCGCTGCTGACCCCGCTGCGGCGAAGGGGGCGGTGCAGGCCACGATCAAGGCGGTCAACGGCTTGGTGGGCGAACGGGCCAACCTTGATGGCAATGGTCTGGCGGCGGCAATCGCGGCGGTAGTCAGCAGCGCAGGCGGCATAGGCGATGGTAAGGCACTGGCGGCGGAGAGCTTGAAGCTGGATAATGCCACCTTCATCAACAAGCTGCTGCCCCTGCTCACTACGCAGGCCAGCCCGCCGCCATCGCCAGCCACAAGCAACCAGCAACCAGACCAACTGATCCAGGCGATCCAGGCTGCTGTCGCCAAAACCCAGGCGGTTGCGGCGCAAGCTAGCCAGGTGGAGGCGAAGGAGATAGCCGCCACCCCAGTGCGAACGCAGCCGCCACCGCCAGCCAGCCACCACCAGCCCAGCCTGCGCGAACGCCTGGGCGGCTGGCTCAGGAGAGGGAGAAGGTAGCCAGTGAGTAGCAGATCGCCAAAGCGACCCAGTCGCAAGGATCAGCCGGAGCAGCTTGATGTGCAGCAAGTGGTGCGGGCAGCGCAGAGTCTTGGCCTGCCCGCCTGGGTGTGGGCGGTAGTCGCTCTGCTCGTCGCCCTCGCCATCGCTGCCTTCCTCTTTGCCAGCAGCAAGCAGAACAAGCCGCTAGCTGGGCCGAACGCTACCGCCACCGCTGCCCAGCGGCCCACAGGCAATGACAGCGGGCCGTTGGCCGGGGGGCAGATTACAGTGGGCTTTACCCAGCCCACTTACCCAGAGAAGCCCGCCAACCACATCCACACCCTGGACACGAAGCTAACCGACTTCATCAATACGGCGCAGCAGAGCGTGGACATTGCAATCTACCAGCTTGACCTGCCGGATGTGACGCAGGCTCTACTTGACGCGAAGGGGCGCGGCTGCACAGTGCGGGCCGTGACCGACATTGACATCCTCAACGATCCGAAGGAGAACCCCAGCTTCAAGCAGTTGCAGCAGGTGGGGGTCAAGGTGGTGGGCGGCAACCCCAATGCGATCATGCACGATAAGTTCGTGGTCGTGGATGGGCAGGCGGTCTGGACTGGCTCGTGGAACTTCACCAACAACGACACCTTTCGCTACAATAACAACGGCCTGATCCTCAAGTCGCCCGCCCTGGCCGCCAACTATACTGTCACCTTCGAGAAGATGTGGCGCGACAACAAGTTCGGCGCACAGCGCAAGCCGGGTGGCACTACCCCGCAGTTGGTGATCGGCGGCGTGCCAGTCGCCAGCTACTTCGCCCCGGAGGACAATGTGGCCGAGAAGATCGTGGCGAAGTTGGAGGGGGCGCAGACTTCTATAGAGTTCATGGCCTTCTCTTTCACCGACGACAACATCGGGGCGACTTTGCTGGCAAAGGCGAAGGCGGGTGTGGCTGTGCGCGGCGTATTCGAGACGACCGGCTCTGACACACGCTTCAGCGAGTACGGCAAGTTGATGAAGGCTGGGCTGGATGTGCGACAGGACGGCAATCCCTACCTGATGCACCACAAAGTCTTCATCATAGATGGCAAGACGGCGATCATCGGCTCGTTCAACTTCTCCGAGAACGCCGAGAAGTCGAACGATGAGAATCTGCTGATCATAGACGACCCCGCCATTGCCGCTCAGTTCAGTAACGAGTTTGGCCGCGTCTACGAGCAGGCGCGCAATCGGGCGACGAAAGGCGTGGCTCCCACTGAAGGCAGCGGAGCCGAACAACCTTAATCTTACTCTACCTGCCAATCAAACCGCCCGGTAGAGGCTCTCTGCCGCGATGTAGGCGATCACCGCATCTGGTAGCTGGTAGCGGATCGAGAGGAGAGCAGCCACTCGGCGGCGTAGCTCGGTCGAACTGATGTCGAGCAGGGGGCCGTCGGTGAGGATGGTAACTCGTTCGTGGGCGGAGGGCAGAGCAGCGTACAACTGGCTGAAGTCGAGGCTGTTGCCAGGGCGGATCAGCCCAACCATGTGAGCCAGTTCGAGGATGCGGCCCGGTTCGCGCCAGCGAGTCAGTTTCGCCAACGCATCTATACCAATGATGAAGTAGAGTTCACTGTCTGGCATATCAGCGTGTAGGCGAGCGAGCAGGTCAACGCTGTAGGAGGGGCTACACTCCAGGTCGCGTTCACTAACCGCGAAGTGGGGATTGTTCTGTACAGCCAGGTGAGTCATTGCCAGGCGGTGGCGGGCGGGGCTGGTGGGCCGATCTGCTTTGAGGGGATTGCCAGCGGCGGGGGCGAAGATCACCTGGGCCAGACCCAGGCGCACCCTTGCTTCCTCGGCAATAGCAAGGTGGGCATAGTGTGGTGGGTCGAAGGTGCCTCCCAAGATGCCGACTCTGCGCGGCGCGAGCGCAGTCACTTCAGCACGATCTCGGCGGCAGGGAACTCGCGGCTGACAGCGGCCACCACTGCCGGGCCGACTACCACGCTGGCTGCCGTCCAGTAGGTAACACGCAGTTTGAGACCGTTGATCGTAATGCTGTCCACGGTGGTCTGGGGGCTGGGGCTGACGGCGATCTGCTCGAACCCAGCCAGCACCTTGGTCACCCGCGCCAGTGCCTCGTCCAGCGGCAGGTGGTTGGTCGTAATCTCCAGTTGATCCTGCTGCAAGTTGTAGATGCTCTCGTTAGTCATGATCTCGTTGAACACCACGCTGTTCGGCACGATCACCTGCGTACCTTGCTCGGTACGCAGCAATGTTGTGCGCAACTCCACTGCCTGCACTGTCCCGCTGATCTCCCTGACCCGCACGCTGTCACCGATCCTGAAAGGCCGCTCGATCAGCAGGTAGAGACCGGCCACGAAGTTACGCAATACATCTTGCAAGGCGAGGGTAAGGGCGAGGCTGATCGCGCTGAGGAGGGTAAGCAGGCCGCCGCTGTCTACCCCGAAGATACTGAGGATGATCATGGTGCCGACTACTAGCAGGCCTACGCGAGCGAGGTTGCCAAGCAGGGTCGCCAGGTTGATGCTGAAGCGTCGACCAGCCAGCTTGAGGATTAGCCGCTGAACCAGGCGGGCCAGCAGGACGACGATCAGCAGCACCAATGCTGCCTTGAGCAGGTTGAGCAGCAGCAGCACAGCCTGGTTGCGGAGGTCGTCGAAGGTGGGCAGGGTCGAGGGCAAGAGGAGCCTCCTAGACGAGGGCCAGCACCTGCCGCAGGTCGGTGATCTCTGTCCCCTTCTGGCGGAAGGCAACCCCCACACGCTCGGCCTGTTCGCGGTGGCCGCGGCGGGGGTCATCATCCACAAAGACCGCCTCACTCGGCTGCACGCCAAGCTGCTGCACGATAGCGCGCAGCATATGCTCTTTGTCGGGGTTCCACTCGGCTGCCACATAGTTGAAGTAGGGTTCGAGCCGCCATGCCTTGAGCGCGCTGTTGATCGGGCTGGGGTGGTTCCAGGTGCAGAGGGCGACCAGCACCCCGCGCTCCTTGAGGGCAGCCAGCACCTCGCGCGCTTCGGGGTAGAGTTCTACGCGCTTGTCGTCGCTGCGGATGATCAACGTGCTGTCGTCAGCGGCGAAGCGCAGACCATTGTCGCCCTCCATGTCGGTCGCCCCATTATCAGAGATGCCCACCCCATCCGGCCCCTGCCAGAGCGTCTCATCACCATCAAAGATCACCAGCTTGTAGACCAAAGTACGTCCCTCCCCACCTGTTTTGTGGCACCGCCGTCTGTGCTGCTATTATAACACCAAACGTACCCTGATCGTAAACACGTTTGCTGTTAACTTCACCGGGCGCAGGCGGCAAAGAAGTCACGCAGCACGCGACTGGCGGTCTCGTAGTGGGCCTGCTGGACGAAGATGTGGTCGGTGGAATAGGCAGAGACGACGTAGAGCGGCACCCCCGCTGCGGCCAGCAGGCTGGCAAGCGGGGCGAGGTAGCCAAACACGTCCAGTGGCACTGTCACGCGTAGGGTCAGCCGCCGCCAGCCCTCCTCCTGCCCCTGCTGCTCGAACTCGTAGCTGGCAGCCAACCGCCGCCACATTGCGCTGGCGAGCAGCACACTGACCTCTTGTGGCTCGACCATGATCGCTAGCGGCTCGCCACTGTATTCGTCGCCACCGTACTCGGCGAGGGCAGCCAACACGGTGCCGCGTTTACTCAGCGGCAGCTTCACCAGCGTATACTCTAGTGCGTCGCTCTCCAACTGGGTGGCGGCAAATAGGGCGCGCAGTCTCGGCTCAAGCTCGCTCACTGCATCCTCCTTGCACCAGGCCAAAACTACGCTGCCTCACCACCATGTCTACTGCGCTCTTAATGGTTCAGGCCGCCGACTTCAAATCTTCATTGGTCAGCAGCAGCGGCGGGTGCTTGCCCTCGATCACCCCGCCGTCCACCACGCACTGGCGGATACCCTCCAGCGAGGGTATGTCGTACATAACATTGAGCAGTACTTCCTCAATCGTGCTACGCAGGCCACGTGCGCCGGTGCGCTGGTGCAGGGCTTTGTCGGCGGTGGCGAAGATCGCGTCGTCGGTAAAGATCAACTCTACCTTGTCCAGCAGGAAGAACTTCTGGTACTGGCGGATGATCGCGTTCTTCGGCTCGACCAGGATACGCATCAGCATCTCGCGGTCAAGCGGTTGCAGAGCGACGTGGATAGGTAGGCGACCGATGAACTCTGGGATCAAGCCGTACTGCAAGAGGTCGTCGGGGATCGTCTGCTGCAAGAGGGCAGCAGACTGCTGTTCGCGCTCCAACTCGCTTGGCACGCGGCTGAAGCCCACCGACTTGTGCGCACCCACCCGCTTGCCCACGATCTCGTCCAGCCCCTCAAACGCGCCGCCACAGATAAAGAGGATGTTGGCGGTATCAATCGTGATAAACTCCTGGTGCGGATGCTTGCGACCTGTCTGCGGCGGCACGTGGGCAACCGTCCCCTCCACGATTTTGAGCAGAGCCTGCTGCACCCCTTCGCCGCTCACATCACGGGTGATCGAAGGGTTGCCACCACCCTTGCGTGCGATCTTGTCGATCTCGTCAATGTAGATAATACCACGCTGAGCGCGGGCTACATCGAACTCGGCGGCCTGCAAGAGACGCAGCAGGATCGTCTCCACATCTTCACCAACATAGCCAGCCTCGGTTAGAGCGGTTGCGTCAGCAATGGCAAAAGGTACATCCAGAATGCGGGCGAGGGTTTGAGCAAGCATCGTCTTACCACTACCAGTCGGCCCGACGATCAGGATGTTGCTTTTTTGCAACTCCACGTCGTCGCCCGGCTTAACGTTGGCATTGACCCGCTTGTAGTGGTTGTAGACCGCGACGCTGAGTACCTTCTTGGCCCGCTCCTGGCCGATCACGTACTGGCTGAGCAACTCGAACAGGCGATGGGGTGGGGGCAGGCGGCGAGCGTTGAGGTCGTTCGGCTTATTGCCTTGCCAACCCTGCTTCTCCTCCTCGATGATCTCGCGGCAGAGTTCTATACACTCGTCGCAGATGTAGACCTCTGTTGGGCCAACCCGTTCGCTGCGCACATAGACCTCGGTGGGGCCGCTAGCGATTAGCTTGCCAACCTCATCCTGCCCCTTGTGGCAGAAGCAGCAATAGTAGTTGGGGGTAACAATTCGGCTGTTGTTGCCGCTGCGATTGGTCGGCATAGGGCTTTCCTCAATACTGGCGTTGGGCGGGTGGCGTGGTTGCGCGCACTTCTGTTCGTGCGAATTATACACCGTCTGATCCGCCGATGCAACTGGAACAGGAAGTGGAACAAAGCTAGAACAGAGCCGCCGCATTGCCACCACGCCTGACCCCGCTGCTGCTGGCTGGGTGCCACCTTCGCCTGCCAGCAACCTTTCGACCCCATATGGTACAATTAGACCAAACAGCGAGCGCATAGAGGAGGCCGAGATGGTAGCTGCGGCAAGCAAGGTGCAATGGCAAGAATGGGGGGCGGCTGCCTTCGCGCAGGCCGAGCGTGAGGGCAAGCCGGTGCTGCTGGCTATCAGCGCGGTCTGGTGCCACTGGTGCCATGTGATGGATCGCGGTACCTACGGCGACGAGCAGATCGCCGCCTACATCAACGCCCATTACGTGGCGATCCGAGTGGACAATGACCAGCGACCAGACATCAACGACCGCTACAACCAGGGTGGCTGGCCCACTACCGCCTTCCTCACTGCCGAGGGGGAGATACTGAGCGGAGCTACCTACCTGCCGCCAGAGCAAATGCAGCAGGTTCTTGAGCAGGTATATACCTACTACAGCCAGAACCGTGAGCAGTTGCGCGAGCAGGTGGCCGCCCTGATTGCCCACCAACAGGAGCATCTGGCCCAGCCAGGTGGCAAGGCTGATGCGCTACTCTCGGCGGAGATGATAGCCCAGGTGCTGAACGACGCAGGGCAACGCTACGACGCGCAGTTTGGCGGTTGGAGTGGGGGGGGCGGCACCAAGTTCCCCCACAACGAAACCGTCGCCCTCGTTCTCAGCCAATTCTGGCATAGCGGTGAACAGCACTGGGCGGCGGTGTTGCGTAAGACGCTCGACGGCATGGCTGATCAGGGGATGTATGACCACGTAGAGGGCGGCTTCTTCCGCTACTCGACCGACCGCCAGTGGCGCGTCCCCCACTTTGAGAAGATGGGCGAGGATCACGCGGGCCTGCTGCACAACTACGTTGCTGCCAGCCTGCTGCTCGACCCCCGCTACGGCACGGTTGCGCTCGATGCGATCCGCTACCTCGACAGCACCCTGACCGACCAGCAACAGGGCGGCTTCTACGGCAGCCAGGACGCGGACGAGGAGTATTACGCGCTTGACCAGGCAGGCCGCAGCGGACTACAAGCTCCTTACGTTGACCGCCGCATCTACACAGCCTGGAGCAGCGCGCTGGCCGCCAGCTACTTCTTCGCCGCCGCTGCCCTCGACCACCCACAGCTTGCCGAGTTTGCCCGCAAGACGATTGATCGTCACCTGCAAGAGCTACGCACCTCCGACGGTGCCATGTACCACAACCTCTCGCTCGCTGGTCTGCCGCTCGGCACGGGATTGCTGGACGACCAGGTGAGTATGGGTGAGGGGTTGCTCGCTGCCTACAGCTACACGGGGGTACGCAGCTACCTGCTAGCGGCCCGCGAACTGGCTGACTGGCTGGCCGCCCATCTGTACGACGCGGCGGGTGGTGGCTTCTACGACCGGATCGACGACGAGCCGCTGGGCAGATTGCGCTACCGCCTCAAGCCCCTGGCCGAGAACGCCCGCGCCGCAGACTTCCTGCTGCGCCTCTACCACCTCAGCGGTGACGAACGCTACAGCGCACTGGCCCTGGGCAGCCTGCGTGCCTTCAGCGAGGAATACCAGTCGCTCGGCTTCTTCGCCGCAGGCTATGCCACTGCCGTCGAACACGCCCTCAGCTATCCAACCCATGTCGTGGTCGTCGGCCCACCACAGGCCGCCGCCACTCGCGCTCTGACCCTGGCTGCCCTCGGCAGCTACCACCCCTGGCTGCTGGTGCAGACCCTCGACCCTGCCGACGCTGCCGACGCAGAGTTGATCGCCCAGGGTGGCTACCCGGCCAGCGAGGTGCCGCAAGCCTACCTTTGTGTCGGCCAGACCTGCTCCGCACCGATTGCCGAAGCGGTAGCCCTGCGCGAAGCTCTGGCTAAGAAGTAGAATAATTTGGCAGGGCAGAAAGGATGAGATGAAATGGATAGAAGCACATCGAAGCCCTCCACAGATGGTGTTCTGCTGCGCGAAGTGAGCGAAGCCGACCTGCCGATCTTCTTTGCCCAGCAGCTAGACCCAGAGGCAACCCAGATGGCTGATTTCCCCGCCAGAGACGAGGCTGCATTCATGGCGCACTGGGCCAAGATACTGCGGAACGAACAGGTGATCGCCCGCACCATTCTGTTCGATGGGGCGGTGGCGGGCAATATCGGCAGCTTTGAGCAGGACGGTCAGCGTCAAGTTGGCTACTGGTTGGGCAGGGAGTATTGGGCTAGAGGGGTTGCTAGCAAAGCCCTGGCCGCTTTTCTCGCTCAGCTAGCAACCCGCCCGCTCTACGCTCATGTTGTCAAGCACAACGTCGCTTCGCAGCGGGTGTTGCAGAAGTGTGGGTTCGCGCTCCTGCCTGAGGAGGAGGGCGACGAGTTCATCTTTATACTAGAAGCGTAGTGGCCGCTATTGGTAGCTTGCTCATCAAACCTTGTTTAGCAGCAAAGGAGCTTCCGCGTTGAACAATCAAGACGAGACCTGGAGCATCTACGTGCCGATGGAGGGCGTGGTCGCTTACCGACGGATCAGCGAACCAGACGAGTCGGAGCCGATGGTCGTTGTCCGCATGGGCGAACATACAGTTAACGACTTGCTGCACAAGCGGGCGGCGGGTATGACTATCGGTGATGCGGTGATGAAGTTCAAGGAACTGCTGGTGCAGTGGGCTGGTGACGGCCTGGACGAGGCCCGCTACTACTGCGTCGGCGTGATGGCCGAGGTCACGCTGGCGGGCGAACTGAACGCGGTCGAGGTCGCCTTCCGCCGCCAGGTCGAGGGCGCACGCGAGGTGATGAACTAAGGGCGTTGCCGCAGCAACAGAATGGTAAAGGCAAACAGAGTAATGAACGACTTGCGTAGTCTGATAGTGACAGCAATGAGCGGGGTACTGATCCTGACCATGTTGCTGCTGATCGTGCAGCTATTTGTCAAGCTGACCCGCCTCTCCCGCACCGGCATCCGTACCAGCGGCAAGGTAGTGAGCATCAAGACCTGGAATACCTCACGCTATCGTCAGTATTACCCAGTAGTCGCATACGAGGCCAATCAGCAGCAGCTACGCTTTACCTCACAGCTTGGCAACCATTACCAAACCAGACCGGTGGGCGAGGATGTTACCGTTGTCTACGACCCCAGTAACCCACGGCGAGCCGAAATCTACTCGTTGGGAGCGGCATGGGGTGGGGCAACGCTGATCTCGCTGTTCTGCCTAATATCGATAGGGCTGGTTATTCTCAGCCTGTTCGTCTCCCGATCACGCGGTGGCGACATCGGGCTACCGATCTTCGCAGCATTCTGGTGCGGAATCACATACCTGATGGCCCGGATAGCGATGTACGGGCATGAGATCGCTGTTGATCAGCCAGCCACCAGCAAGAACAGGGTGGGACAGCCGTACAGCCGACGCAAACGGCGCGAGCGGCTGAGCGCGCAGCGCAAGGATGAACTAAAGGATGAGGCGAAGGATGATGTGCTGAAAGATCAGCCGAAGGATGAGGCGAAGGATGATGTGCTGAAGCGAGAGTAAGTGAGCTGCTTGAAGAACGGGTTGGAGCATACAGTGGCAGAGGAAGACGAGTTGCTAACTGCACCAGACGAACCTAAGCTCTCAGCGAAGGCCGAGCGGTGGATCAAGGTGGCGGCCTGGGTGCTGTCCGTCCCCCGCTTGATCATCATGGGGATCATCTCCCCCGTCCTGCTGGTCATCTGGCTGCTGCTGATGATCCGCGAAGCCGTGCTGAGCCTGAACGGCACACGAGCGTGGGAGCGGGAGCGTGACAAGTGGGGGTACACGCTGTCGCTGCGGAGGGCTGATGCCGCTACCCGCCTTGAGGCCGCCCGCAAGTTGCGTGGCTACCCCGACCTGCATGCTGCGAGCAGCCTGATGCTTGGTCTGGGTGATGACGCTCCAATGGTACGCGCCGAGTGCGCTCGTACCCTCGCCTTCATCTACACCCAGTCCGCAGAGGTACAAGCCGGGGTGAACAATGTGATCTTCGGCTTCCTCGTCCGCTTGCGCGACGACCCTGATGCGGAAGTGCGAGCGGCAGTAGCAGAGGCAGTGCATAGCATAGAGCAGTTCAACCAGGCACACCCACTGCCATGAGTCCTTACCCAACCCCAAAGACTGGCAGATAACGCACGAATGTGCTATAATATAGTCTGCGAACAGTGCCTCATTTAGCGATACAGAGGGGAAAGTGACGATGCCAGAGCTAAAGGTCATCTCCGATCTACAGCCTCGCGGCGACCAGCCGAAGGCGATTGAGCAGCTTGTCCAGGGCTTGCAGAGCGGGCAGCGCGGCCAGACCTTGCTGGGTGTGACCGGCAGCGGCAAGACGCGCACGATGGCAGCGGTGATCGAGGCGATGCAGCGGCCCGCCCTGATCCTCTCGCCCAACAAGACGCTAGCCGCCCAACTCTATGCCGAGTTCAAGGAGTTCTTCCCCAACAACGCGGTTGAATACTTCGTCAGCTACTACGACTACTACCAGCCCGAAGCCTACATCCCGCGCACCGACACCTTCATTGAGAAGGACTCGGATATCAACGAGGAGATCGACAAGCTCCGTCACGCCGCCACCCGCGCCTTGTTCGAGCGCAAGGACGTGATCATCGTCGCTAGCGTCTCTTGCATCTACGGCCTCGGCTCACCAGAGGAGTACGGCAAGGTGGTAGTTTCGCTCCAGAAGGGCCAGGCTGTGCGCCGCCACCGTCTACTGCGCCACCTGATCGACATCCAGTACGATCGCAACGACATGGAGTTCAAGCGCGGCACCTTCCGCGTACGCGGGGACACCCTGGAGGTCTACCCGGCCTACGAGGAACTAGGCATCCGCATCGAGTTCTTCGGCGACGAGATCGACCGCATCACCGACTTCGATCCGCTCACTGGCGAGGTGCTGGTTGAGCGCAACAAGATTGACATCTACCCGGCCAAGCACTTCATCACTACCCAAGAGAAGCTAGAACTGGCAGTAGTAGACATCATCGCCGAGATGGAGGAGCGGGTCAAGGAGTTCGAGCGCGAGGGCAAGCTGATCGAGGCCCAGCGCATCCGCCAGCGCGTGATGTACGACGTGGAGATGTTGCAGGAGACTGGCTACTGCTCTGGAGTGGAGAACTACACCCGCCACCTTGGTCGCCGCGACGCGGGCGAGACCCCCTGGACGCTGATGGACTACTTCCCTGACGACTTCATCCTGTTCATTGACGAGTCGCACATTGCGGTGCCACAGATCGGCGGCATGAGTGGGGGCGACCGTTCGCGCAAGCAAGTGCTGGTCGAATACGGCTTCCGCCTGCCCAGCGCAATGGACAACCGCCCGCTCACCTATGAGGAGTTTGACAAGCACCTCAACCAGATCGTCTACGTCAGCGCGACCCCCCGCGAGTTCGAGTTCAAGAACAGCCAGCAGGTGGTGGAGCAGATCATCCGCCCCACCGGGCTGCTTGACCCCACGATCACGGTGCGCCCAACCAAAGGGCAGGTAGATGACCTGCTCGGCGAAATCAAGCAGCGAGTGCAAAACGGTCAACGCGCTCTGGTCACCACTCTGACCAAGAAGATGGCCGAAGACCTGGCCGACTATCTTAAAGAGATGGGGGTCAAGACCCAGTACTTGCACAGCGACATTGAGACCCTGGAACGGATCGAGATTCTGCGCGACCTGCGCCTCGGCGTGTTCGACGTGGTGGTGGGCATCAACCTACTGCGCGAGGGGCTAGACCTGCCCGAAGTGTCGCTGGTCGCTATCCTGGACGCGGACAAGGAGGGCTACTTGCGCTCCCGCGACTCGCTGGTGCAAACCATAGGCAGGGCAGCCCGCCACGTCGAAGGTTCGGTGCTGATGTACGCCGACCGCATGACCGACTCGATGAAGGCGGCGATTGACGAGACCTACCGCCGTCGGGCGATCCAGATGCAGCACAATGAGGAGCATGGCATTGAGCCAATGACCATTGTCAAGAGCATCCGTGACATCACCCAGCGCATGAAGGTAGCCGAGGAGAAGGCGGCCTACAACATCTCCAGTGGCGCAACTATCTCCCCTGGCGAACTGGCGATCCCCCGCGACGAGATCACCCGCCTGATCAAGGACATGGAGGTGCAGATGAAGACGGCAGCCAAGCAGCTAGAGTTCGAGAAGGCGGCCTTGCTGCGCGATCAGGTGATCGAACTGCGCCGCACCTTGGAAGTGATGTAGCAGAAGGCAAAGCAGGGTTAGTGGGGGTGCAGGGCCGACCAGCTTTGCACCACCGCCCACGCTTTGCTCGTCCTCAGTTCTTGCGCCAGCGCAGGTCGTACTCGTCGGCAGCTAGTTCGAGGCTGTTGGGGACAATCCGCAGGTACAGTGCCTGGCGGGGGGAGAGGTAGCCGAGCAGCCAGCGGTCATAGCCACTGGGGTCCAGGCTGGGGTCGGGTAGTGCCTCTGCCGCTTCTAGGGGATATGCCAAACGGCGACTCTCTACCGACTCGCCAGCAAGGATCAACCGCACGCTCAGGCTCTCATCTTCACCCGCAAGCACTGGCGGTGCATCTTCATCTGCCGCCCACTCCTCGGTCACAGCAGAAGGGTCGCGCTCAAAGTCGGCCATGAAGTGCAGTTCGCCACTGATGTCGTCGGGGTCATAGGCAAGCACGATAGCCGGGCGGGCCAGCCAGATACGCATCGCTTCCTCGCTGCGGTTGGCCCCAGCCCCCGCCGCAAGTGAGATGTTGATGAAGAACGCCAACAGAGCAGCGGCAAAAGCCTGGCGAATACGGTCGGTCATATGCCCTCAATCCAGCGGGGAACTTCACTGTCCTCTACCCCCATTGTACAGCACCCCAGTGCAAGTGACAAGCCTGGTGGGGCGGCTGGCAAGGTTGGGGGAAGCATTCTGCCAACGGCACCCTTACTCCTTTTGGCCTACTTCCAGCTTGACGCAAGGGGTTGGGCTGCTTATAATTGCAAGTGATGCGATAAACGTTACAGATGCGAGGCGGTGCCGAGATGAAGTGCAGCAATTGTAGCTTTAACAATCCTGGGGGGATGAAGTTTTGTGGCGAGTGCGGTTCTGCCTTGCCGCTACCAGAGCCAGAAGCGGTCGCCTGTGCCACCTGCGGCTTTGGCAATCGGCCCAGCAGTCGCTACTGTGGTGAGTGCGGCACACGGCTGCCCGCGCTGACCGGCCCCATCCGCAGCTTCGCCGCCCAATACAATGTGGTGGAGGAGCCGCCCACCCCACGCTTCAGCAGTGACACTCCCCGCCGCAGCGAGGACGAGCGCAAGATAGTGACGATCATCTTCGGCGATATTGCGGGCTTTACCGCGATGGCCGAGCAACTTGACCCCGAAGAAGTCAAGCTGATCAGTGACAAGTGCCTGGACCTGCTGACCAAAGAAGTCCACCGCTATGACGGCAAGGTGGACAAGTACATGGGCGACAACATTATGGTGCTGTTTGGTGCGCCGACCAGCCACGAGGATGACCCAGAGCGGGCGGTGCGTTGTTCGCTGGAGATGCAACGCTCGATCAAGAGCCTGAGCGAAGAACTGAAGCACAAGCGCGGCTTTACCCTCGACCTGCATATTGGCATCAACACAGGTGAGGTGATGGCTGGCATCATGGGCGGCAACCGCGAGCAGGATTATACTGTGATGGGCGACGCGGTCAACCTGGCCGCCCGCTTGCAGCACGCCGCCAATGTGGGCCACATCCTCGTTGGCGAGACGACAGCGCGGGCTACCCTGGATATTATCGAGTACCGAGAACTACCGCCGATGAGCGTGCGTGGCAAGGCCCAACCAGTGCCAGTCTGGGATGTGATCGGGGTCAAAGCGCGCCGCAACGAGAAGCGGCAAATCAGCGGTCTGGAAGCCCCTATGCAAGGCCGCGACACTCTTTTCTCCACGATCAAGCTGGTCTACCACGCGGTTGAGCGCGAGCGGAAGGCTAACCTGGCTCTGGTCTACGGGGCTGCTGGGGTTGGCAAGTCGCGCTTCCTCTACGAGTTCGAGAAGTACCTGGACGGCCTGCCAGAGCAGGTCTACTACCTCAAAGGTCGTTGCCTGCCTTACGGCAGTGGCAACACCTATGCCGCCTTCGGTGAGATGATCAAGAAGGATTGCGGCATCCTGGACGACGACAGTGGCGTAGAGGCCAATCGCAAGCTGAACGAGCAGGTGACGCGCCTCTACCGCGAGGTGGGCGACCAAGACGAGAAGGCCACCCTACAAGAGATCGCCGCCGTCAGCGACCGCCTCGGCTTCCTCCTCAGCCTGGAAGAAGCAGAGAACCCGCTCAACCGCATCGGTGGCGACAACCGCCGCGACGAAATCTTCTGGGGTCTCCGTCGCTACTTTGAGCGAAAGGCTGCCCTTGCCCCGCTCGTGTTGGCAGTAGAAGACATCCACTGGGCGCGCCCCAGTCTGCTCGACTTCCTCGATCACCTGCTGACTACCGCGCAGGGGGTGCCGATCCTGGTCGTCGCCATTGCTCGACCAGAGTTGGTAGAGGGCCATGGAGAGGTGCAAGAGGCACAGGCCCGACGCGTCTGGGCCGAGCGGGTGCAGAACAGCTACCCCACTCTCGTTCTCACCCCCCTCGACGAGGCGGATAGCGCGGCGGTGCTGACCGAACTAAGCCAGAGTGCGGGTCTACCCACCCTGCCTGACCATCTGCACGATCACATCCTGGCAGCAGCCGAAGGCAACCCACTCTACATTGAGGAGACGGTGCGAATGCTGGTGGACAGCGGCATTGGCGGTGGGCGGTCGGTCAACCTGGCGGATGTGCGGGTGCCGGATACGATCCAGGCGTTGATCGGGGCGCGCATCGATGGGTTGGAGGCGGGGGCCAAGCGCACCTTGCAGGCGGCAGCAGTGGTTGGCCGCATCTTCTGGCGCGGGGCTGTTGAACACCTCTACCAACCTGATGCAGGGACGACGACCGAGGCGACCTTGCGGAGCTTGCAGGAGCGCGAGTTCATTGTCGAGCGGTTGGGCGGCAGCCGCTTTGCGGGCGAACGCGAGTTCAGCTTCCGCAGCACCCTGGCGCGGGATGTTGCCTACAACAGCTTGCCGAAGGCCCGCCGCTTCAAGGAGCATGAAGTGATGGCGGGCTGGATCGCGGCGACGGCGAAGGGGCGGGTAGCCGAGTTCAGCGACCTGATCGGCTACCACTACGAGCAGGCGGCCCGCCTGGAGCGCGAGGTGTTGAGCCTGGCAGCGGGGGCGAGCGGCAACAGCGACACGGCCAAGCACGCGATCACCTACCTGCGCACGGCGGGCGACCGCGAGCGTAGCCGCCAGAACATCAGCACTGCTGCTGACCTCTACAACCGCGCCCTCGACCTGATCCGCCTGAGCGGGGTGCCGCTGGCCCAAGAATACATCGAACTGCTCTGCTCCCACGCCACCATGCTTGAGGTGCAGGCTCGCTACGCGCAGGCGTTGACCGAACTTGGCGAGGCGGCCACCCTGGCGGCCCAGCAGAACGATCACAGCAACCGTGCCTGCGCCTTGACCCAGATGGCTGGGGTCTATACCCGCCAGAGCCGCCTTGAGCAGGCCCGCGAGTTGGCCGAAGAAGCTCTGGCCCTCTATCAGGCAGCGAAAGACAGCAAGGGCGAAGCGGACGTGCTGGCCGTCCTCGGCGAGATCGCACTGGCTAGTGACCAGACGGCGAAGGCCCAAACCTACTTCCGCAAGCTCTACACCACCTGCTCAGCCCTCGAAGACCTCAGTGGGCAGGCCCGCGCCTTGTTCCAGCTTGGCAAGATTTGCAGTCAGCGTGACGAGTTTAAGGAGGCGATCTGGTTCTTGCAAGAGGCGCAGGCTCTCTATACCGGCCTCGGAGACAAGCGTGGCTCGGCCTACTGCCTAGCCGAACTGGCGACTACCTACGCGATCATCGGCCAGTTGCAGCGGGCTGAAGGCTACGACGAGCAGGCCCGCGACCTGATGCGGACGCTCGGCGACCGCCTCGGCGAAGCCCAGGTGTTGACCAGTCTCGGCCACGTCTACCTCTGGCAAGGTCGGCTAGATGAGGCGGAGCGGGTCGGCCAGAACAGCGTACGCTTGAGTACGGAGTTGGGTTCGCGCCGCCAGCAGGTAGCCGCCCTTACCCTGCTCGGCAGCATCCACAGCGTGAAAGGTGACTTCGCGTTGGCGGCGGCCAGCTACCAGGAGGCTCTACAAGCAAGCACTCGCTTTGGCCTGGAGGGGATGCAAGCAGCGATCTTCTACGGTCTAGCTAGTACTGCTGTGGGGCAAGGTGCAGGAGTAGAGGCTCTCAGCTTCGCCGAAGATGGCCTGGCCCGCGTCGGTAGCGACGACCACTTCCTGCGGGCCACTCTCCTGCGGGTGTTGGGTCAGGTTCAGGCTAACCTTGCGGTCAAGGGCGCAGAGGCTAATATGCGCCACGCTCTCGAACTGCTTCAGGAGCGCGACTATCCCTACGAACTGGCAGCTAGCTATCGCGTGCTAGCCGACTATCTTGAGACGCAGGGGCGCGAGAACGAGGCGAAGGTGCTGAGGCTACACGCCGACAGCGCAATTGCCGAGGCGCAGATGCAGGACGGCAGCGAAGCGATGACCCAGGTGCTACGCAGCGGTAGGCAAAGCTGACCATGCTGCAACTGGTCAACCCCGAAGCGGTGATCGACAGTGACCGCCTGCGCCTGGAGCCGCTCATCGCCCACCATGCCGAAGCTCTCTATCCCTTGATGGGCGACCCAGAGATTTATCGCTACCAGAACGGCCTGCCAGCGAGCAGCCTCCGCCAGCTTGCCAACAAGTACCGTAGTTGGGAGCGGCGTACGGCACCCGACAGCAGCGAACTGTGGCTCAACTGGGCGATCCGCCTGCACGAGGGCGCGATAGTCGGCACCACCCAGGCCACGATCTACAGTGGTTGGGTGGCAGAGCTTGCTTACACCCTGCCCACTCGCTACTGGGGCTTTGGCTACGCCACCGAAGCCTGCCACGCCATGATTGCCTTTCTCTGCGCCAACTATCCCCTCAGTCGGATTATTGCGCGGATCGACACCCGCAACACCCGCTCCATCGCCCTCGTCCGACGGCTCGGCTTCGTGCAGAGCGACTACATCAAGGATGCCGAACTGATCCAGGGCGCGATGACCGACGAGGTGATCTACAGCCTGCCCTTCAGCCAGCCTGATGCCTGTGGCATGGATGATAAGGTAAAACAACCAGATGCACAGGCCACTTAAACTACCCGCTTTGGCTCTCCTGCTTGCCCTGCTGCTCGCCTGTGACGGCAGTCAGCCCCCAGTCCCAGCCACCCCTGCCAGCGTGGACGCGGTTGGCGGTGGAGTGCCAACTGTCTACTACCGCTTCAACGACCCAACCCTCACCCCTGGCCTGGCCCATCACTGGTCGTTTGTCAGCAACCTGCCCGCAGGCACTACGATCTACGCTGGCGACTGGCGGTTGCTGGCGGGCGCGGGGATTTGCCAGCAGGGAGCGGCGGGAGCCATTGCTGTTGGCAGCGACCTCTACAGCGACTTCGACCTAACTGCTCGCGTGCGGCTCGGCACGGACGCACAGGCGGGCTTGCTCTTTCGCGCCCAGGATCGCAACAACTACTTCCTCTACACGGTGGACAGCCGCCTCCAGTACTCCAGCCTCTACCTCTACGCTAGCAGCAAACTCAGCCCCACCAAGCAGGCGGTGACGCAGGTGCAGACGGGCCAGTGGCGAACATTGCGCGTGATAGTGCGCGGCCAAATCCTGCGTGGCTACCTGGACGGTGAACTGCTGGTGGAAACCAGCGATACTGCCTACTTCGCAGGCGGCCTGGGCCTCTGGGCGCAGGGGAGTGCGTGCTTCGACAGCGTAGCGGTGGAATTGCTATAATAGCGACATGAACGACAAGATGAACGACAAGCAGAAGCGCGCTCAACTGGACGAACTGCTGGCCGCCATCTCGCCCGCCAGCCTGATCGAAGCCCTGCTCTTTGTCAGCAGCGAGCCGTTGACGGTGGCAGCCATCGCTGCCTCGCTCGGCCTCACTGGTCAGGAGGTGGAGGATGCCCTCTATGGCCTGCAAGACGAGCTAGCTACCCGCCATCGTGGGCTGCGCCTGCTGCGTCATGGCGACAGCGTGCAGATGACCAGCGCACCCCAGGCGGCAGCGGTGATCGAGCGGCTGACGGGAGCGCAGGCGCAGAGCCGCATGAGCGATCCAGCGTTGGAGACCCTGGCCCTGGTCGCCTACCGCCAGCCGGTTACGCGGGCGGGATTGGAGGCCGTGCGCGGGGTGGATTGTGGCGGGGTAGTCAATACCCTGCTGGCACGTGGGCTGATTGAGGAGGTCGGCAGGCAGGAAAGCGTGGGCCGCCCCATCCTCTACGGCACCACCGCCGCCTTCCTACGCCACTTCGGCCTCGGCGGTCTAGACGAACTACCTGAACTCTAGCGGCGAAGACGCACAGGGCGCGGAACGTGCTTAGCAGCTTGTAGCTATGGCAGCAAGGCGGGGGTAGCATCCCCAGCCACTCAACCACAGGAGGAGGGACTATGAAGCTACAGGGTAAGATCGCGCTGGTCACGGGCTCAGGGACAGGGATCGGGGCGGCTATCGCCCTACGGCTGGCTCAGGAGGGCGCGCAGGTGGTGATCAACTACCGCAAGTCCGCTGGCCCAGCCGAACAGGTAGCCCAGCAATGCCAGACGGCAGGCGGTCCGGATGCGGCGATCACAGTGCAGGGCGACATCAGCGTGGTTGCGGACTGCTACAAGATCGTGCAGGCGGCAATTGAGAAGTATGGGCGGCTAGACATCTTGATCAACAACGCAGGGATCGAGTTTAAGGATGAAGCTTTGTCGGATGTGAGCGAGGCACACTGGGATGCGGTGATCAACACCAACCTGAAGGGCGCGTTCTTCTGCACCCAGGCGGCGGTCAAGCAGATGCTAGCGGCGGGCAAGGGTGGCAAGATCATCAACATCAGTTCGATCCACGAGGATGAGCCAATGCCACGCAATACCCCTTACTGCGCCTCAAAGGGCGGTCTCCAAATGCTAGCCCGCAATCTGGGCGTTGAACTTGCCCCCCAGGGTATCACAGTGGTCAACATCGCCCCTGGCGCGATTGCCACCCCGATCAACAGCGACACTTTGCAAGACCCGGCCAAGATCGAGGAGCTAAAGGCTGCCATCCCCTTGCACCGCCTCGGCACGCCAGAGGATGTGGCTGCCCTTGCCGCGTGGCTAGCCTCCGACGAGGCAGCCTACGTCAATGCTACTACCTTCACCGTAGACGGCGGCTTCATGATGAACGCTAGCAGCCTCTGAGCCTACGGCCTAACCAGCAGGTCGCGGCGGCTGAAGCGTTCGATGGTGCGGAAAAGCTGATCGGCAAGGATCGCCAGCAGCGAGAGCATCAAGGCTGCTGCCAGCACCCCATTGAGGTCATCTGTCTTGAGGCTAGTGTAGAGTAGCCGCCCCAGGCCGCCCGCTGCTACCCAGCCGCCAATTGTTGCTAGGCCAACCAACAGCAGCACTGTGACGCGCACCCCAGCGAAGATTACTGGCAGCGCGAGCGGGAACTCCACCCGGTAGAGCCGCTGCCAGCCGTTCATGCCCATGCCTTTGGCCGCCTCAACCACAGCAGGGTCAATGCCATTGAAGGCGAGGGTGATATTGCGAACCAGCGTCACCTGAGCGTAGGCGACCAGGGCGATCAGCAGGGTGCCGCTACCTAGCCCGGTGAAGGGGATCAGGAAGCCAAGCAGAGCCAGGCTGGGGACGGTGTAGATGATGCCGAGGACGGCCAGCACCCCGGTCGCCAGCCAGCGCACGCGGCTGACCGCTACGCCGACTGGCAGGGCGAACAGCAGGGCAATAGCCAGGGCTTGCCCAACCAGGCTGAGATGTTCCAGGGTGTAGCCAAACACCACATCCCAGTTCTCGAAGATGTAGCTCACTCCTCTGCCCCCACGTGGCCGCCCACGCTGAGATGGCGCACCTGGGCAAAGCTGATCTGGCCCACCGCTGCCCCGCGCTCATCCTGCACCACGATCCGCTCTGCCCCGCTGGTCAGGAACAAGCCCAGGGCGTAACGCAGGTTGCTGTGCAGTTGCAGGTTCGGCCCCGCTCCACTGGCCGAAACGGCTGGCAGAGGCTGGCTGAGCGGCTGCATGATCGTGCCGACATCAATCAGGCTGAGGCCACGCAGCACATCATCCGCGCCCACCAGTTGGGCCACAAAGTCGTCGGCGGGCCAACTAAGCAGGTGCAGCGGGGTATCATACTGCACAACCTGCCCCTCACGCATCACTACGATCTTGTCGGCCAGGCGCAACGCCTCCTCGACATCGTGGGTGACAAAGAGGATCGTCTTTCGCACCGTGCGCTGAATGCGGATCAGTTCGTCTTGTAGCCGCCTACGGGTGATGCTGTCAATCGCGGCGAATGGCTCGTCCATCAACATCACCGCTGGGTTTGCGGCCATCGCCCGCGCCAGCCCCACCCGCTGCTGCTGGCCGCCAGATAGTTGGCGGGGATAGCGTTTGGCGAACTCGGTGGCGGGCAGGCCAACCAGGCCCAGTAGTTCCTCCACTCTCGTGGCGATCCGCGCCTTATCCCAGCCAACCATCTCTGGCACCACCGCGATGTTGCGGGCTACGTCCATGTGTGGAAAGAGGCCAACGTTCTGGATCACATAGCCGATGCTACGGCGCAGCGCATTGACTGGCACATCGCCAATCGGCGTGCCGTTGATGTAGATCCACCCGCTGGTCAGTTCGATCAGCCGATTGACCATCTTCATCAGGGTCGTCTTGCCGCAACCGCTGGGGCCGAGCAATACTATCAGTTCACCAGGCTGCACAGCCAGGCTCACGTGGTCAACCGCGAAGCTGGCAGTGCCAGGATACTGCTTACTTACATCCTCAAAGACGATCACTGGCTGCGGCCTATCCTGTTCGCCAGCCGCCTGCTGGTTGCTGACTGCTTCGCTTATCATCGCTCTCTCGCTTCCCCTGACCTGCGAGGGACGAGGGTTAGCCCGCCCCTCACTTTGCCAGCACTAAAGCCAGCCGCCGCTCGGCTGTGGCCTTACTTGAGCAGACCCTGCTCCTGAAGGAACTTCTTGGCAACATCAGCGGGCTTGGCCTTAGTGGGGCCGTCCACCTGCCAGTTCATCGTGGCGATAGCGTCATTGGTGATCTTGGGGGCCAGTCCGTCCAGCACGTCCTTGATCTTGGGGTAGGTGTTGAGGATGTCGTCACGCACGACCGGGGCGACGTTGTAAGGCGGCCAGAGCTTCTTGTCGTCTTGCAACACCAACAGCCCTTGACCAGAGATTGCCCCGTCGGTGCTGTAGGCGATCACGGCGTTGCCCTTGCCATCGGCTAGCGACTTGTACTTGATCGAGTTCTCCAGGTCAACCTTCCCCTTGAGGTTCAGCTTGCCGTAAGCCTTCTCAATGCCAGGGATACCATCGGGGCGAGTGTCGAACTCGGCAGTGGAGAGCAGGGTGATCTGGTCGGACTTGGCGACGAAATCGCTCATCGTCTTGATCCCCAGGGCATCTGCGTCCGCCTTCTTCATCGCAATGGCCTGAGTGTCGTTCATCGGCGAGTAGGCAAGCCAGGTCAGCTTGAATTGGCTGGCATAATCAGCCTTCACCGTGTCGTAGGTCTTCTGTGCGTCGGGGATCACATCCTTCTTGAGGATGACGGTCAACCCAGTGCCGGTGTACTCTGGGTAGAGGTCAATGTCGCCCTTGATCAGGGCAGCATGGACGGGGGCGGTATCGTTCAGGTTGATCTTGGTCTTATCTACCGGGATCCCGTTTGCTTCGAGCAACTGGGCATACATCTCGCCGATCAGCACGGCCTCGGTAAAGTTCTTGGAGGCGACCACTACCTTCTTCCCATTGGTGGTCGCAGCGGTGCTGCTGTTGTTGTCACAACCCACCAGCGGTAGAGTAATTGCGGCAAGCAAAGCCACAATCAGCATCTTAGCCTTCATCGTGTGTCCTCTTTCTGTTCCTTCCAGGAACAACCGCCCCCGCCTGGGGAACGGACTAGTTGTACTTAAAGAGCCGCTGCAAGCTCGCCAGCAGTGCTTCGCTGACCAGGGCAAGCAGGGCAATCGGTATGGCACCGACCAGCAGTATCTCCGGTCGGTTGCGGGCCAGCCCGGCGAAAAGGAAGAAGCCCAGTCCCCCTGCGCCGATCAGGTAGGCCAGCGTAGCACTGGCGATCACTTCGACAGCCGCGCTACGCACGCCGCCGATAATCAGCGGGAGGGCCAGGGGCAACTGCACCTGTCGGAGCAGCCGCAAGGGAGACATCCCCATGCCCCGCCCTGCCTCGCTGATCGCCGGGTCGATCCCGCGCAGGCCTACATCCGTGCCAATCAGCAGGTGGGGGCAGGCCAGCAGGGTGAGGGCGACCAGGGCCGGTAGGAAGCCAATACCCAGCAGGGGGTAGAGTAGGAAAAGGACAGCCAGGCTGGGCAAGGCCCGCGCTGCCCCGAAGCTGTTGAGTACCAGCATCGTCCCACGCCCCCGACGGCTGGTCCAGACCCCCAGCGGCACGCAGATAGCCACCGCCAGCGCGAGGGCTGCCAGACAGAGGATGATGTGTATCTTGAGCGCATCCCAGAACTCGGTCTGGTACTGGCCCGCAAATTGCCACGCCTGCTCAAGTATATCCATCTACTACCCTTCGTCTGTGCTGGCCCGGAGTTACTGCCGCGGCAATATGCCACTATATCACAAGTGCCAATTGCCCGGCAAATCACGGCTGGATCAGGCAAGAGCCAGCAAGAATTGATCCCCCAAAAAGGAGAGTACATGAGCATCAATTTCTTCATCCTGCCCGACGATGGGCTAAGTCCCCTACTCAGTCCACTGGCTGCCGCTCGCCAGACGCTGGACGTGTACATCTTTCGGCTAGAGCAGGGGGCAGTAGAGCAGGCGATCAGCGCAGCGGCCCACCGTGGGGTGCTGGTGAGGGCGATCCTCGACCGCGCCACCGCCGGCAACCAGCCCGTCTACGAGCGGCTGATCCAGGCAGGGGTAGCAGCCCGCTGGTCGCCGCCCTACTTCGTCAAGACGCACGCCAAGTGCTTCGTGGCCGACGGTGAACATACGGTAATCACCACCGCCAACTTCGTCGCTGCCTGGCCGGGAGTGCGCGACTACGGCGTAGCAACTGACGACTTGGCGGTAGCCAGTGCAGTCACTAGCACATTTGAGGCAGATTGGCGCGAGCAGGAGGGCCAGCCCACGGCCAGCGAAGTTGCCAACCTGATAGTCAGTCCGATCAACAGCCGGGCGCAAACCTTCAACTTCATCAACCAGGCCCAGCACAGCCTCTATGTGCAGCATGAGCAATTCGACGACCCCGCCGTGGCCGACCTGTTGGCAGCGCGGGCCAATGCGGGAGTGCAGGTGCGCCTGCTGCTTGGCGAGCGAGCGAGCGGCACTCTGCTGGCCCGCTTGCACTCCCTGGCTCCTACCCTCCTCAGCCGCACCCTCAGCCAGCCTCGCCCCCACTGCAAGCTGCTGATCCGCGACGCAGCCGCGATCCAGATTGGCAGCCTCAACCTGACGACGGAGAGCCTCGACCGCCGCCGCGAGATCAGCCTGCTGCTGGACGACCCAGCGGCAGTGCAACGGGCCACCGCCACCTTCCAGGCTGATTGGGTAAGCGCGAGCAGCTAACCTACTTGCGTCGCCACCTCCTGTCTGGTATAATAGAATGTGAATAATGTAACAATGTTTCATCAAGCAGGAGAACAGCAATGGCAAGCGTATTGGAACAACTTGAGCAGCAGAGTGGAGCAGTCGCCCAGAGCGAGACGGCAACCAGTGCGGACTACACCCGCTGGCGGGCGCAGCAGCCAACCATTGGCACCGAGCCGGGAACGTACCTGGTCGGCGGCTTTGATAGCTTCGGCAAGCCGGGCGCACAGTGGGTGCAGGCTGGCTTCACCTATGGTGATGGTGAGTACTTCGCCTACGCCGACGACAACGCGGCGGTGGAAGGCACTGCTGACCGCCTGGTAATGGATGTTAGCCAATACTCGCACACCCAGGCTATCGTGCAGATGCTAGACAACGCCAAGCAGATGCTCTTTAGCGCGCAGCCGGTAGCAGTACCGGATGGTGGCACGATCAGCTTTGAGTTTACGATGGCGGCCACCGGCCACGACACCATGCCAGGTGATTTGCGCGATGGCTTTGCTTCGTTCAACGCCCTCGACTTTGGCACAGGCCTCGCCCTCGACTTCTTCACCAGCGACGACCGCCTGGCCGCGATCTACGCCCGCCTGCCCTTCCCCCAGATGGAGGGCATCCCCATGGACATGGAGAAGCGCACCCCAAAGCTGAAGGCCACTATCTTGCGCTCCCTCTTTATCTACTTTGAGCATCGACGGATCGACCAGAAGCATACCCGCCTCTACCGCCTCGTCCGCAACCTGGGCTGGCGGCTGAAGCAGGACAAGTTCTTCGCCATCTTCAAGGAGACTAACCGCCTCAGCACCCAGCCGGGCCAGCAGCACAGCTACAAGCTGTTCTACGACCAGGGCAATAACCGCATTGAGTGGTGGGTAGATGGCACCCTGATCTATGCGGTGGATGAGGTCAAGTTCAAGGCCAAGAGTTTCACCCTTGCCTATGGCCTGATGACCGAGAAGGATTTGGGCGCAGAGGGCAGCGTCTCCTGTGCGGGGCAAGGGATGCACGGTGAGTACAGCGCGATCACGGTAACTACCACCCGCTAGCCTGCTCCACATTGGAGTTAGCCAGCAGGTAGCCCCTTTCCACTGCCGGGAGGGGGCTTTTTGGGGGCCGCTTTCGTGGTATAATCAGCGCATCCCTAATTTGGAGCGCACATTATGAGCATGAACAATGCTGATTACTGGCAGGAGTTGACCGCCACCTTTACAGCCCAGTTTGGCGGGCAAGCACGAGTGCGGGTGCAGGCTCCGGGCCGGGTGAACCTGATCGGCGAACACACCGACTACAACGGCGGCTTCGTGCTACCCAGCGCAATTGACCGCTACATCCGCTTGCTGGCCCGACCTACCCCCGCCAATGTACTCCTCTATGCCCAGGACAAGAGACAGAGCGACAGCTTTCGCGGCTTGCCAGAGCAGATCGCAAATTGGGCCGACTACCCACGCGGTGTGCTGGCCCAGTTGCGTGAGGCAGGCTACCAGTTCGGTGGGGTCGAGATTGCCTTTGGTGGCGACTTGCCAGCGGGGGCGGGCCTCAGTTCCTCGGCGGCGGTCGAGGTGGCAGTGGCCGCCGCTGTGCGCGCGATTTACGACCTGCCGATTAGCGATGAGCAGCTAGCTCTCCTCTGTCAGCGGGCGGAGAACCAGTTCGTGGGGGTAGCCAGCGGGATCATGGATCAGTTCGCCGTCACCCTCAGCCGGGCTGACCATGCGCTGCTGCTAGATTGCCGCAGCCTAAAGTACCAGCACGTTCCCCTGTTGCTAGGCGACAACTACCGGCTGGTGATTGTGGAGAGCGGCCAGAAGCGCAGCCTGCTGACCGCCCCCTACAACCAGCGGCGAGCCGAGTGCGAAGCAGCAGTAGCAGCCCTGCAATTGCGACTACCCGACCGCCAGATCACCAGCCTGCGCGATGTCACCGCCGCCGACCTGTCACTGATTGACGATGCAACCGCCCTTAAGCGCGCCCGCCACATCGTCAGCGAGAACGCGCGAGTCCAGCAAGCAGCGGCCTTGCTGGTCGCAGGCGACCTGCGTGGCTTCGGCAGGCTGATGAACGAGGCGCATCAGAGTATGAGCCACGACTTTGAGGCCAGCACCCCTGAGATTGACGCACTGGTGGCGGCAGTGCAGAACGTCCCTGGAGTGCTGGGAGCGCGCATCACTGGGGCGGGCTGGGGTGGCTGCACCGTCAACCTGGTAGCCAACAGTGCGCTGGCCGCCTTCGAGCAGGCGGTGGATCGTTTCCGCGAGCAGAGCAAGCTGCCCAGCAGCACCTTCGTCTGCCGCGCAGTAGATGGGGTGGTGGTCAGCTTACCGCCGCCTGCGCCTTTGGGCAGACAGCAGCTTGCCGCCGCCTTGCCAGTGGTGCCGCCAGCTTGACATTACCCCTGCCCTTTCTTATACTTCCTCTGTTAAACCCTATCTGGTACTCTAGCCTATATTAGCTTTGAAGGAACAACTTTGGCAGATCAGAAGCACATCCGCAATTTCAGCATCATTGCCCACATTGACCACGGTAAGTCTACCCTGGCTGACCGCTTGCTGGAATACACTGGCACTGTTAGCCACCGCGAGATGACCAACCAATTGCTGGATAGCATGGATTTGGAGCGCGAGAAGGGGATCACGATCAAGGCTCGCGCCGTTCGTATGGCTTACACTGCGGATGACGGGGTGGATTATGAACTGAACCTGATCGACACCCCCGGCCATGTGGACTTTACCTATGAGGTGAGCCGCAGCCTCAACGCCTGCGAGGGTGCGCTGCTGATCGTGGATGCCACCCAGGGGATCGAAGCGCAAACGCTGGCGAACGTGTACCTTGCGCTGGAGGCGAACCTGACGATCATCCCGGTGATCAACAAGATCGACCTGCCCTCGGCCATGCCAGCGGTAGTGGCAGAGGAGATCGAGCGGGTGATCGGCCTGCCCGCTGAGGACATCATCTACGCCTCAGCAAAGGAAGGGGTGGGGATCAAGGAGATTCTGGAGTCGGTAGTCAAGAACGTACCG
Organism: Chloroflexota bacterium; assembly: GCA_043754535.1. Classification (GTDB taxonomy): domain Bacteria; phylum Chloroflexota; class Chloroflexia; order QHBQ01; family QHBQ01; genus JBBROH01. The sequence continues at coordinate 116,935 of JAYUUN010000128.1, forward strand.
ATGCCCACTGGCGACCCTGCTGCCCCTCCCCGCGCCTTGATCTTCGACTCGCACTACGACTCGTTCAAGGGGGTGATCGCCTACGTCCGCATGGTGGACGGCACAATGAAGGCAGGCGAGAACCTGGAGTTGATGAGCAACAACAAGACAAGCGAGATTCTAGAGATTGGCTACTTCAACCCGGCGCAGAAGGCCGCTGCCCAGCTTGGCCCTGGCGAAGTGGGCTATATCGCTACGGGCATGAAGATGGTCAAGGACTGTCAGGTGGGCGACACGATCACCAGTGCGGCCCGGCCCGCTAGCGAGGCTCTACCCGGCTACCGCCCAGCCAAACCGATGGTCTTCGCCGGCCTGTTCCCGGTTGCCAGCGACGAGTATCCCTTGCTGCGCGAGTCGCTGGATCGCCTCAAACTGAACGACGCATCGCTGGTCTACGAGCCAGAGAGCAGCGGCGCACTCGGCTTCGGCTTCCGCTGCGGCTTCCTTGGCCTGCTGCACATGGAGATCGTCCAGGAGCGGCTTGAACGCGAATACAACATGAACCTGATCACCACTGCCCCCAGCGTAGAGTACCACATCTACAAGACCGACGGCACCATGGTGGATATGTCTAACCCCTCGCAGATGCCCGACCTCAGCCGTATTGACCACATCGAGGAGCCAGTGGTCGAGATCAGCGTGGTGGTGCCAACTCGCTACATCGGGGTGATCATGGAACTGGTTACTGGGCGGCGTGGCACCTTCAAGAAGATGGATCATCTGGACGAGCAACGTGTGATCCTGATCTACACCATGCCTCTCAGCGAAATCATCATTGACTTCTACGATCAGCTAAAGTCGCGCACCCAGGGCTACGCCTCGCTGGACTACCAGTTGATCGGCTACCAGGAGTCCGACCTGGTGAGGCTGGACATCCTGGTGAGCGGCCTGCCAGTTGACGCACTATCGCTGATCACCCACCGCGACAAAGCCTATAACCAGGCCCGCGACCTGGTGAAGCGGCTACGGAAGCTGATCCCCCGCCAGCAGTTCGAGGTGCCAATTCAGGGGGCGATTGGCAGCAAGGTGATCTCCCGCGAAACGATCACTGCTATGCGAAAGAACGTGCTGGCGAAGTGCTACGGCGGTGACATCAGCCGCAAGCGCAAGCTGCTTGAGAAGCAGAAGGAGGGTAAGGCGCGCATGAAGATGGTTGGCGCGGTCGAAATCCCCCAGGAAGCCTTCCTTGCCGTCCTCAGCCTGGGCGAAGACAACGACGATTGAGCGATTGGTGGGAACGTTTTCGCGCCCTGGTGCGTTATTCTCTTACGGGCAAGGCTGACCACAGCCCCTCGCAGGCTTGAGCCTGGCAGCTTGCGGATGTATACAGTCGGGGTGGGTGGTAGCCCGCCTTCTATAAGGAGAAGCGTAGTTTTGGCAAAGTCGAACAGCAAACCGGTGCAGCGCAAGGCTGTGCAGCAGAGCGGCAACAACGGCCTGCTCTTTGGCGGCATCGTCGCTATCGTGGTCGTCGCCTTGCTAGCCGTCATCCTGCTGACCAATAATGGTGGCAGCAAGCCAACCCCGGCCAACCCTGCCATTAGCAGTAACCCCCCCAGCCCGACGGCGATCAGCCAGGTACAGCAGCCGCCCACTCCGACGCAGCCCCAGGGCAACAACGGCGTGCCGACGCTTGACCCCAACAAGCCGCCGAATGGTGGCGTGAACCTGGGGGCGGAGGAGGATTGCTCGGTCAACCCAGAGTATGGGCAGACCCCAGTCAGCCGCGCCCCCGGCGGCAAGATCGCTGCAACGGTCAGCGGCGAGCCGATCCCCATGGATCTCTACCTCGCCTATACCCAGAGTCAGGACGATGCTTACATCAGCCAGTTCAACATCAACCTCGGCTGCGGCGTTGGGCGGCGCATGGTCGAAGTGCTGCACGAAGACGCACTGGAAGACCTGATCACCAACGAGATTGGCATCCAGCAAGGAGTCAAGGAGGGGATCAAGCCTGATGCAAGCAAGATCGATCAGCAGCTAGCCCAGCAGAAGGCTGCTGTCGAGCAGAAGATGGGCGCGGGCGGCTGGCCGAAGTTCCTCGCTCAGCAGGGCTTCACTGAAGCCGACTTCCGCAAGAACCTGGAGAAGGCCAACCTGCTTGGCAAGGTGGGTGCAGTTCACGGTATCGCCCCCCAGAACGAAACCCTGCTGGACACCGCCCACATCCTCTTTAGCGACCAGGCGACCGCCAACAAGGTCTACCAGCAGTTGCAGAGCGGCTCCGACTTTGGCGCAATGGCCCGCCAATACTCCATAGACAAGCTGACGAAGGAGAACGGCGGCAAGATCGGCACCGTCAACCCTGACGGCATAGACAAGCTGACCGGCGATCTGATCCGCAACCTCAAGGATGGTGAGGTGAGCCAGCCGTTCCAGAGCAGGCAGGGCTGGGAGGTCGTCAAGGTGCTAGGCCGCAAGCTCAACCCGATTGACCCTGCCAGCGTGCAGGAGCAGGCCAAATCGAACTTCCGCCAGTGGGTGGACAGCGTGCGCCCCAACTACAAGATCGAATACTTCGTCACCTTCCAGCCAACTGTCACCCCCAATGCCAAGTACCTGTTCTCCACCCCGACCAGCGATCCACAGGCGGGTACCCCACGGGGGCTGACCGGTATGGGCGGTTTGCCGCAGGGTCTGCCCTCGGCGGAGGCCACACCCTAAGCAACGGGACTGCGCCAAAAGGAGGCAATGATGCCTGACTATCAGACGATCACCCTCAAGCGGCGGCCTGGGGTCGCCACCCTGACCCTCAATCGGCCCGCCAAGCTAAACGCCCTCAACCAGCAGATGGTGCAGGAGATCGGCGTGGTCTGCGATGAACTGCGTGGGGACAAGACCACGCTGGTGCTGGTGATCACTGGGGCTGAGGCAAAGGCGTTCGCGGCGGGGGCGGACATCGGCGAGTTCAGCGTGATCAATAGCGCGGCAGCGGGTGAGGCTTTCGCCTTGCGGGGTCAGGCAGTCTTCAGCAAGCTGGCTGCCCTTGACCAGATAGTAATCGCCGCGATCAACGGCTACGCCCTCGGTGGCGGCTGCGAACTGGCACTCGCCTGTGACCTCCGCATCGCAGCAGAAAGCGCAACCCTCGGTCAGCCCGAAATCAGCCTCGGCCTGGTCCCTGGCTACGGCGGCACCCAGCGGCTAACCCGCCTAGTTGGGCGCGGGCAGGCCAAGCGGTTGATGCTGACCGGCGACCGCCTGACTGCCCAGCAAGCCTACGACCTTGGCCTGGTAGAACAAGTCGTCCCGGCTGCTGAGCTAATGGCAACCGTCGACGCGCTAGCTGATCGCCTGGCCGGGCAGCCACCGATTGCCCTCGCTCAGATCAAGCACGCGGTAGACGAGGGGGCGGATTTGCCGCTGGTGGACGCACTGGCGGTCGAGGCCACTGCTTTCGGGCGGGCCGCCAACAGCGAAGATCGGCTGGAGGGTACGGCTGCTTTCCTGGCGAAGCGCAAGGCAAGCTGGCGGGGGCGGTGACGGTGGACGATCTGCAAATAAGGTCGGCCACCGCTGAGGATCGGGCGGCGGTGCTAGCCTTCTGCCACCAGACCTGGAGTTGGGGCGACTACATTGAGGAGGTGTGGGCTGACTGGCTGGCCGACCCTAGCGGCAGCTTGCGGGTCGGCGAAGTGGCTGGCGAGCCAGTAGCCCTCTGCAAGCTGACTATGCTCAACCCCCAGGAAGCCTGGCTGGAGGGGCTACGGATCAGCCCTAGCCAGCGGGGGCGCGGCTATAGCTACCCATTGATCGCCGACAGCGTGGCTCTGGCCCAGGCGCGGGGGGCGCAAGTGATCCGCATGGCGACGGGCAGTGGCAACCAGCCCGTCCACCGCACTGCCGCTAGCCTCGGCTTCCGTGCTGTCGCCTGCTTCACCCCCTACGAGGCGGAGGGGCAGCCCGCACAGAGCGACGAGGAGCCGCTAGTCAGCTTTCGCCTACTACTGCCCGCCGATGAGGAAGCGACCTGGCAGTGGATCGCTACTTCACCGCTCTACAAGGCGAACGGAGGGCTGTACGGCAGCGGGTGGAGTTGGCTGGCCCTCGACCGCGCCCGCCTGCGCGACCACCTGGCGAAGCGGCAGGTAGTTGCCCGCCTGCTAACCGAGGGCCAGAGCCGCCCACCCTTCTTGCACACCATAGCCGAGACTGGCTGGCGCAAGAACCGCAGCGATAACTCGATTGCTACCGCTGCAATCCACAGTCTGGCGATCATCACTGGGGTAGAGGTGGAGAGCGGCATGGAGGTGGGCTATGCTGACTGCATCAGCCACGAGGGGCAAGAGACAGCCGACTACGCCCTGTTGGGTACGACCCTGCGCCGCGCCGCAGCCAGCCTCAGCCCACCGCGCCTCAGCATTATGCTGCCCGACGCGCCCGGAGTAGAGGCTGGCTTTGCCCGCGCAGGCTACCAGCGCGACGCAGCCGAGGGCAGTAGCCTGACAGTGTTTGAGCAGCGGCTGCTTGAGCCTGCCAGCAGCTAGTGGGCGGCTGTCGGCGCGCCCGTCAGCTTCTTCACCAGTTCGTCAGCCATCAGGATACTGTAGTTTTGGCCGCGATCATGTGGGTAGACCTGGAACATATTGGCTAGCCAGACGTTCTGCAAGGGAGTATCATGCGGGGGAATATGCCCTTCGTAGCCAACGGTGACTACTGGTTGGGCGTAAGGAGCCTGCCAGTTGTAGACTTCCTCCACCCACGAGCGGTCGAAGTTGGGGTTGAGCCGCTTGAGGTAAGGGGTGTAGTCAGCCAGTATTTCCTCGCCCGACTTCTTGTAGGTTGGGTGATCCATCGGCAGGTAGTTGCCGAGGTAGAGCAGGCGGTTGCCAGCGTATTCGCTAGCTGGGATCAGGTTGGTGTGTTCAACCGCGACCAGGAAGGGATAGCCAGGATCGGTGATGCTCAACCAGTACGTCCCCTCGGTCATCAACTGCTGGTTGAGGCGCAGGATCAGGCAGTGCGCGCCGAGGGCTGTTCCCCAGCTATACTCCGCTGCCTTCGCAGGGGGCAGCCCCTGTGCGACGCGGGCGAAGACGCGGCTGGGGAAGGTGCAGATCAGGCGGTCGAAGATGAACTGGCGGCCATCCTCCAACTTCACCTCCACCTTACCGTCGGGCGTGTTGGCGATGCTGGTTACCGTCTGGCCCAGCATGATCACCCCACCCTGCGCGGTGATCTTCTCCGCCAGGCGGTTGTAGACCTGCTGGAAGCCGCCGTGCAAGTAGCCAAGCTGAGCAGTGCGGTCGTGGATGCGCGCCCACAGCCAGGTGGCGGTGATCTGCTCGGCATACTGGCCGAACTTGCCGCGCAGTTGCGGCTCCCACACCACCTTGTAGACCCGCTCTCCCATCAGTTGCTTCAACCATTTGGTGGCGGTATTGCGCTCCAGGGCGGGGCTGTTGCCCACCAGCTTGATGTAGAGGCCACCTGCGCCCATTCGCAGGCGGTCGAGGAAGGGCAGCGGCTTGTAGCCCAGGATCACGAAGGGGGAAGGGGCAAGACTGTAGTGCTTGCCTTGGTTGAGGGTAGAGGAAGGAGCAGTCATCCATTCCAACTTCTCCTCCAGGCCCAGTTCCTTGATCAAGGCCCAGATCGTGGTGTCGCTCTTGAAGATGTGATGGTAGAACTTCTCCAGGTAGGTGCCACTATCGCCAACCAGGAAGCCCGCCGCCAGACCACCAACTTCGCCCTCCCGCTCGATCACCGTCACCTGATCGCCCGCCTGGGCCAGCCGATAGGCGGCAGTTAGGCCAAGCGCGCCACCACCGAGTACGCCAGTGTTCAAAATCTCTCTCCTAGCTAATCTTTCTTAACCTTGCCGTTTTGTAGCACACTATGCTGCGCTTTATCGCTTTCGCTGTCTGCCAACATCTCGCTGACTGCGCCGAGCAGGTCGTCAATGTCGAAGGGCTTGCTTACCACCTTGACATTCTTCTCGCGCAACTGGCCTTCGATCTCCTTGACCCGCTCTGTCGCGGCGGTGCAGATGATCACTGGGACTTGGCTAAGGTCGCGGGTCATCTTCAGCTTCTGCAAGGTCTGCCAGCCGACTGCCTCACCATCAATAATGTAGTCAAGGATGATCAAGTCGGCCTTGGCCTCGCGTACGCGGTCGAGTTCGCGCACAGTGTAAGATTGCAGGATCACCTCGTAGCCTTCTTCGCTCAACAGGTCGCGAAAGAGGTCGAGTATCTCCTGCGTGTCGTTGATAACCAGGATACGCTTTGCCATCGTCACATCCTCCCCACGGTAATCAGCCCAGGTTGAAGCTTTGGGCAGCGCGCACATTATAACATACGCAGGCTGGTTTGTCGGCTTCTTGCGACAAGAAGGGGCGCATCCACCTAGCTGCGCCCGCTAGCAGCCAGGGCTGCTCAGTTGCCGTAAGGGTTGAGCGGCTTCTCGCCAGTGTAGATCAGCACGCTCTTTAGCTCGGTATAGAGATTGATAGCGTCTAGCGACATCTCGCGGCCATAACCCGACTGCTTGTAGCCGCCGAAGGGGATGCCGGGGAAGGCGGTAAACGGCGAGTTGACGCTGATGTGGCCGGTGCGGATGCTGCCCGCAACGCGATGGGCGCGAGCCAGGTTGTTCGTCCAGATCGTGCCAGCCAGCCCGTAGATGCTGTCGTTGGCAAGCTGGATTGCTTCCTTCTCGTCCTTGAAGGGGATGATCACCAGTACCGGGCCGAAGATTTCCTCTTGGGCGACGCTCATACTGTTTTTCACATCGTGCAGGGCGGTGGGCAGGTAGAAGTAGCCGTCGTCCATACCCGCCGGTCGCTGACCGCCAGCGAGTAGCTTCGCGCCCTCGGCCTGGCCTTGCTGCACGTAGCCATTGACCACATCCCACTGCTTCTGGCTGATCAGGCTGCCAACCTGGGTGGTCGGGTCCATGGGGTCGCCAACCTTGATCTTCTGCACGCGGGCGACAAAGTATTCGAGGAACTGGTCGTGGACGCTCTCATGCACCAACAGACGGCTGCGCGCTTCGCAACTCTGGCCTGCACTGTAGTAGATGCTGAAGGCGGCAGCGTTGGCCGCAGCTTCGATGTCTGCGTCCTCAAAGACGACATTGGCCGACTTGCCGCCCAGTTCGAGGGTGACGCGCTTGATCGTACCAGCGGCAGCGGTGGCGATCAGCTTGCCGGTGCCGGTCTCGCCAGTGAAGGCGATCTTGTCCACATCGGGGTGGCTAGCGAGATAGCTACCCACCACATCGCCAGGGCCAGTGATCACATTGACCACCCCCGCTGGTACGCCCGCCGCCAGGCAGATTTCGCCGAGGATCAGGGCGGTGAGTGGGGTTGCGCTGGCGGGCTTAAGGACGATGGTGTTGCCGCAGGCGAGGGCGGGAGCCAGCTTCCAGGCGGCCATCATCAGCGGGTAGTTCCAGGGAATAATCTGGCCGCAGACCCCCACCGGCTCGCGCAGGGTGTACCCCAGGTGGCGGCCAGGGAGTGGCAGGGTGGTACCCATAATCTTGGTCGCTGCCCCCGCGAAGAACTCAAAGTCGTCAATCGCCTGGTTGATCTCGGCCTTGACGCTCTGGATCGCCTTGCCGTTGTTCAGCACTTCGAGGTGGGCGATCTCGTTGGTGCGTTCGCGCAGCAGGTCGGCGATCTTGATCATGATGCGGGCGCGCTGGTTGCCCGCCATGCGCGACCACTTATCGAAGCTGGCGCGGGCCGCTGCTACCGCCCGGTCTACATCCTCCGGGCCAGCTTTAGCGACGGTGGCGAGGTGCTGACCGCGAGCGGGATTGTAGGTGTCGAAGCTCTCACCACTGGCCGCATCCACCTGCTGGCCGTTGATGATCATCTGGTAGTGGTCGCGCTCAATGCTGCTGCGCTGTACCTCTGGGGTCACGATTGCTGTCATTGATTCTCTCTCCTTGTTTAGTCTGACACGAGCCGATTAGGAAATAGCAGTGGGAGTTTCTTGTATTACTTCCCACAAGCCGAGAAGTCCACGGTTTAGTAGGTACTCATCTTCCGCTGCGCCTTCTGGTTCAACAAAAACTATCCGTATAGTGGCTGACCCAACACCTGACCAGTTAAGGGTCTCAACAATAAGATTAGTCCGCTCTTTGCCATTACACATTGCCTTACTTACAGCTCCGTGATCTGCAAGTCGCTTTATCAAGTCTGTATCTGCTCCCCGCAAGCAGAGAGTAGTAGAGTCATTTAGTCGCAGAGCGTAACGAATCGCTGCTTCTCTTATGACGTTTGCTTCTTCTACGTGTGAAATGGGAAGCAAGCGAAAGCCGTTGATAGAGAAGTAGAGTAGCAGGGTCGCAGTTGCTATCAATCCTAGCCAAAGCACAGGGTGAGGGGTACTCTTAGAGGAGTTGTTACCTTGCTCCTTCAGCTTATCCCTATTACTCATGCCTCACACCTATCTAGTTGAGATGGAAAGGGTTGCCCCAATCGCCCCGCTGCTCCAGCATAGCCCGGATTTCGCGCAGTTCCTCTTGGGTAGCGCGCACTTCGCTCTGGAAGCCCTGCGCCGCCTCGCTCAAGCCACCGATCTCCTGGGCTAGCGAGCGCAGGTTGTAGTCCATACGGTCGCAGCGGCGGGCCAGCACATCCAGTCGGGGAGCCAGCACGTTGCTCATCTCCTGCACATCGGCAAGCAACGACTCGTTCAGCCCCTCGATCTGGGCGATCAGGTCGTGCAACTTTGGCTCTAGCGTTTCGATCACCACCAGGCGCACGGTTTCGATGATATAGCGTTTGATCTCCTCGTCCGTCATCTTGCCCTCAAGGGTGGGCGCGACCAGGCACGCCCTGAGACTCACAAGCTTTCGATCACCGTTGCGATGCCCTGACCTACGCCGATGCACATAGTAGCCAGGCCATAGCGACCGCCGCGCCGCTGCAACTCGTAGCTGAGGGTGGCTAGCAGGCGTGCGCCGCTCATGCCAAGCGGGTGGCCGAGGGCGATAGCCCCGCCGTTGACGTTCACCTTAGCCTGGTCAAGGCCCAGTTCGCGGATGCAGGCTAGCGACTGCGACGCAAACGCCTCATTCAGTTCGATCAGCTCAATGTCGTCCACCGCCAGCCCTGCCCGCTGCAAAGCCTTGCGCGCCGCGGGGATCGGGCCGAGGCCCATGCAGGCGGGGTCTACGCCCGCGACTGCTGTGGAGACGATGCGGGCCAGCGGCTGGTAGCCGAGTTCCCGCGCCCGCCCCGCACTGGTCAGCAGCAGGGCAGCCGCACCGTCGTTCACCCCACTGCTGTTGCCCGCTGTCACCGAGCCGCCCTCACGGAAGGCGGGCTTCAGCTTCGCTAGCACCTCCGCCGTCGTGTCGGCACGGGGATGCTCGTCGGTGTCTACCACTCGTGGTTGATCACCCTTCTTCTGGGCGGGGATGTTGACCGCCACGATCTCGTCCTTGAAGCGGCCAGCCGCTATCGCAGCGACTGCCCGCCGCTGGCTCTCGGCAGCGAAAGCGTCCTGATCCTCGCGGCTAATCTTGTACTGCTCGGCCACGTTCTCTGCCGTCTCGCCCATGCTGTAGGGGTAGTACATCTCTGCCAGCCTGGGGTTGGTAAACCGCCAGCCGATGGTCGTGTCATAGATGGTCAGGTTGCCACGCGGGAATGCGCCTTCGCCCTTGGGCATCACGAACGGGGCGCGGGTCATGCTCTCTGTCCCGCCCGCAATGTAGACTGCGCCGTTGCCAGTCATGATCGCCCGCGCCGCGTCGTGTACCGCTTGCATCCCACTGCCGCAGAGGCGATTGACGGTGTTGCCGCCGACGCTGACTGGCAGACCCGCGAGCAGCAGGCTCATACGAGCCACATCGCGGTTATCCTCGCCCGCCTGGTTTGCGCAGCCGAAGATCACGTCCTCGATGCTCTCCGGGTCAATCTTGGTGCGGCTGACCAGTTCCTTGATCACCAGTGCGCCGAGGTCGTCGGGCCGCACATCCTTGAGCGCACCAGCGTAGCGGCCAATTGGCGTGCGGACAGCGGCTACGATCACTGCATCGTTGTCGTTCATCAACCTCTCCTTGAGACTAGCTAGGTGTAATCATAGAACCCACGCCTGTTAGCCTTACCGCGCAGCCCTGCCGCCACCATGCGGGTAAGCAGGGCGCAGGGGCGGTAACGGTCATCGCCACTCTCAGCCTGCAAGGCCCAGAGGGTGGCGTGAACGACATCCAGCCCGATCAAGTCGGCCCATTCCAGTGGGCCTAGCGGGTAGTTCGCGCCCAACTTCATCGCGGTGTCAATGTCTTCGGCGGTGGCAACCCCCTCTTGCAGAGCGTAAGTCGCCTCGTTTGCTAGCATCGCCACGATGCGCGGCAGCACCCCCGCCACGCAGTCACCAACCTGCGCCGTCTCCTTGCCCAAAGACTGGAAGAAGGCGACAGCCATCTGCAAGTTTGGATTAACCCCCACCTCCGTGGTCGCCCCACCCTGTGGTCGATAGTCGGTACTCCTCACTTGCAGCGGCAGCAGCAACTCAACCAGCTTGATCCGCTCGAAGGGGCGCACGCAGGCGAAGCCAACCACCTGCGCCGAGTGCGCGTAATAACTGGCAGCCTCAGTCGCGCTGCACGTGTTGCAGAGGCTCAGGAGTGGCACGCTGGCGGGCAGGGCGGCCAGTTCGTGCAGGACACCCATCTTCTCCTCGCGCCAGCCACGCGGCCCACTATCGAACAACTCCAGCGCAAAGTCAACCCCAGCCAAGCGGTCGTCGCCAACGTCATCCAGGTAGGCGTAGGTGGGCGGGCTGATTTTCACTGGCTGGGCTTCGGGGTCGCTAGCGACCACTGGGGCGTAGACGATCAGCTCATGACCGGCGGCGCGGGCGGCAGCGATCAGGTCGGCAGCCAACGTCTCGCCTGCCAGGTCAACTGGGGGGGCAGCAACCAGGATGCGGCTCACTTGTCCTCCTCGCGGTAGTCGTAGAAGCCGCGCCCAGTCTTGCGACCAACGGTGCCAGCCTCCACCATGCGCTGCTGGATTGGATGCGGGCGGTAGCGGGCCTCGCCGAAGTAGCTGGCAAAGACCGACTGGGTGACGGCGAAGTTGATGTCAATGCCGATCAAGTCCATCAGGCGGAACGGCCCCATGCGGAAGCCACCCTCTTGCTCTATGATGCGGTCAAGCGTGGCAACGTCGGCGGTTTGCTCGCCCAACAGCCTCAAGCTCTCACCATAGAAGGGGCGGGCCACGCGATTGACGATGAAGCCGGGGGTGTCCTTGACCCGAACTGGCGTTTTGCCTAGCTTACGGGCCAGGGCAACCGTTGCCTCTATCGTGGCAGCACTGGTGTACTGCCCCGCGACCACCTCCACCAGCTTGAGCAGGGGAGCAGGATTGAAGAAGTGCATACCCACCACCTGCTCTGGTCTGCTGGTAGCCGCCCCGATGGCAGTAATGGAGAGAGAGGAGGTGTTGGAGGCGAAGATCGTTGCTGGGTCACAGAGTGCATCCAGCTTGCCAAAGAGGTCGCGCTTCAGTTCGATAGACTCTGGGGCGGCCTCGATCACGAACTGGCAAGGGGCAAGGTCGGCCAGGTCGGTGCTGGCGACGATCCGCTCCAGCGTCGCTTCGCTATCCGCAGCGGTCAGCTTGCCCTTACCCACCAGCATCCCGAATGTAGAGCGGAGGCTCTCCATCGCCCGCTGCAAGAACGCATCCTGCACGTCGTAGACGACCACGCGGTAGCCAGCCTGGGCGCAGACCTGCACGATACCACCGCCCATCGTGCCGCTACCGATCACCCCGATTGTAGTTATCTCAGCCAATGCACACCCCTTTGTGTGACTGCCAGATCAAGCGGGTGGAGAGTGTTAGCAGGCGACAGCGCAGCCCACTGATCACTCTCCACCCGTCGCTGATTAACGACTTACGCGCCGAAGCGTTCGCTGCTGGTCTCGTAGTCGGGGGTCCAGTCGGGCATCCGCAGACCAAACTCGTTGACCAGGGCCTCAACCTCGGCCTTGAACACGTCGCGCACCTCGTTGTTGTCGCGCTGCTTGATCCCATACTGGCGGTAGAGGGCGTTGCGCTTGGTGCCAGGGCGACCAAAGATGTTCATCGTGCGTGGGTACCAGCGGTCAAGGGCAGCCTGCACTTCGTCCTTCGTCTCCGGGTTGGTGGCGAGCTTGCGAACCCAGTTGTCACCATGGTGGATGTGGACGACTTCCTCTTTGGCGATCTGCACGATAGCCCGCGACCAGGGGCCGTAGCTGCTCTTTAGCACGTCGTCAAGCTGGTGGCCTGCGGCGCGATCCATGCAGAAGTTGAACATAATGAAATCAGTCCAACTATCAATCGTGTAGTAGAAGATATTGACCCGCTTATCGTCGCTGGCTCGGCTGGTGCCAAGCTCGGCGGCCTCAGCAGCAACGCGCATGGTGTAGTCTGCCTGCTTGATGATTTCGTCTACATCCACGCCTAGCCCCTCAAGCACCTTGTAGCAAGCCTTCGCGTGGCGCACTTCGTCCTTGACGATATTAGCAACGATCAGCTTCTCCTCGATGTTAGGTGCCTTCATAATCCAGGGGACGTAGCCAGCCGCGCCAGCCAATTCGCTGTCGGCCTGCTGGCGGAGCAGGTTGACGAGGTTGTTGTAGTAGTCCTCGGTCATCTCGCTGCGCGACTCAAGCTGCTGCCCAGCCTGAATCTTCGCCAGCATCCCTTCAGCATCGCTGCTGAACTCTGGCATGGTTGTCGTCGGGCGTACCTGAGTATCCAATTGCTTGCCTCCTTCTGGGCTAATTACAGAAACTGGGTTATGTTGACGGCCACCCCGTTGTGGCTGTTGCTCTACGACGGGGGATTGCAAAGTGGTTGCTAGCATTATAACTAAAATCGCGGATGGTTGCAAAGGCGTATACCTGACCCAGGATAGGTAAGCAGGGGGCTGAACCGCTCATCCGCCTTCGCCCATCCCCCGGCTGCTTGCTGCGACCCTGATCCCCTGGGGCCAGCCAGCAAGCGCAAACTAGTGCTAACCAGATGTTAATCAGCCAAATCTTGTGCTTGTCTGTTCAGCCTGGTACAATAAGGATTGTAAAGTCTATGTAAAATGCAGGGCAAGGAGACAGTCAACCAGACTCTATGAACGTGCTTACCAATCTCTGGCGACGGCGGCCACGTCTAATCGTCGGCCTCGGCTACACTGCCTTCCTCCTGTTCTTCGCCCTACTGGCCCTCTATCCAGTCTCCAGCCATCCTGGCGACCACCTCTCCGACTACTACGACTCGCTCGATAGTGCCTGGCGGCTCTGGTGGCCGACGCACGGCTTCAGCCAGCAACTCAGCCATCCATTCGACGCTAACATCTTCTATCCCTTCCACAAGACGATGATGTTCGACGAACTACTCTTTGGCGAGACGCTGCTTGCGCTGCCAGTCTACCTGCTGGGCGGCACCCCTGTGCTGGCGGTCAACTGGATCAAGCTGCTAAACTTTCTACTGGCAGGCTGGGGGATGTATGCTCTCGCTCGCCAATGGACGGGCAGCCGCGTGGCGGGCGTGGTAGCGGGGACGCTATACGCCTTCAGTGCCTACCGCTTCCTGCACGTGGGGCATCTTGGCATTGGCAATGTGGGCTGGCTGCCGCTGATCGTCTTTGCCCTCGACCGACTGCTCCGCAGCGGCGGGCGTAGCTGGCGATGGGCGGCGGCCCTGGCCGGGTTGTTGACCATGCAGGTGTTGTCGGGCCAGAACGTCAGCTACTTCGCGGCCATGCTAGTGATTGCCTACCTGCTGTTCGCCCTGACCCAGCCAGAGTTGCGCCGGGTGCTGCTAACCTGGGGCTGCGTAATGCGCCTGGCCGCCGCTGCTGGCGTAGCCCTCCTGCTCACCTACCCCTTCATCACCGCCTACTTCCAGGTACAGCAGGCTTACCACTTCAACCGCCCAATGATAGAAATCTACCAGCTCTCGGCCAACCTCAAGAGCCTGTTGGCTGCCCCGGTTAGTGCGACCTGGTTGCGCCAGCTAACCGCACCTTTTGCTGGCACCAGCATTGCTGACTACGAACGTAGCCTCTTTCCCGGCTTCGTGCCACTGCTACTGCTGCCCTTTGCTGCTTTGCGCTTCCGTCGCTGGCAATTTGGTGGCTTCCTGCTGATCCTAGCTGCCAGCGGGCTGATCCTCTCGCTCGGCCCGCACCTGATGTTTGATTACTCAGACTCGGCGGCCAAGGCCCACCCAGAGCGGGGCTTTCCCCTCCCCTACCTCCTACTGCTCAAGTTCGTACCGGGGCTGACCGCCATGCATGGAGTGGCCCGCATCTTTGTGCTGACCACCTTCGCCCTCAGTCTGCTCGGTGGCTGGGCTGTAGCCCACCTCTACCAGCGGCTACACGATGGCAACAACCGACAGGGCCGCCCGCGCTACCTGCTGGCAGCCTTTGTACCACTGCTGGTAGTGGGCCTGGCCCTCTTTGAGCAACTTAGCCCCGCTGCGGGAGACATCCCAATGCCAACTGGTAAGCAGGTGCCACCGGTCTACACTGCCTTGCGCCAGCAACCAGCGGGCGGCACCCTGGAGTTCCCCTACCTGGTTTACAGCGGCGGCAGCTTCGTGCTTTCCAACTACTACCAATACTTCAGCGTCTACCACCAGCAGCGGATCGTTAACGGCAACTTCGCCAGCCTGCTGCCCTCTGGTCTCGAAGCGATCAAGCTGCCAATGCGCGACGAGTTCCCCACTGCCAGGCTGATCGACCTGCTGCGTGGCCTCGGTGTGCGCTACCTGGTCGTCCACCACGACCTGCTGACCGACCGCCAGCGGTTGCGCTTCAGCGATCCGCTGGTGAGCAGCGAGCTTGAGCAAATTGGTAGCTACGATAGCACGAATGAGCCAGCCTTCTTCCACAAGTACGACCCCGGCCCACCGATTACCGACACGGCGATCCTCAGCCGCCTGCCCAAAGGTGACGCGCTGTTCCGCATCAAAGACAGTCAGAACTCGATGCTCAAACTCAAGGAGCTAATACCAAAGGGCAGCAGGGTTTACACCTCCAACGCCCGCCGCAACCGTGGCGAGGTATACATGGCGGTGGTGGGTACGCTGCTGGCCGAGCAAGGCTACAAAGTAAAAGGCTATGGCAAGTTCAACTTCGGTCAACGCATCAGCAAGGACAAGCCAGAAGATCACTACGACTACGCCATCCTCTACGCCGATGAGAACCCCGCCAAGTTTATCCATGGTAAACTAGCACTCCGCTGGACGCTAGAGTGGACGGCACACAATGGCATCAAGCTGTACCAGGTGGCCGATAAGTAGCCAAGGGCGGATCGCCTACTTGCTGCCAGCTGTTCCTTTGATTTCGCTGGCGCGGGCGCAGAGGCGCACGAAATCGTCAGCCTTGAGGCTGGCCCCACCGACCAACGCGCCGTCAATCTCTGGCTGGCGCATCAGTTCGTCAATGTTCTTTGGGGTAACGCTGCCACCATAGAGGATACGTACTGCCCCGCTGACGACTGGGCTGTAGAGTTGGCGCAACTGCCCCCGCAGGTAGCCGATGGTAACATTGGCATCTTCTGCTGCACAGGCCACGCCGGTGCCAATTGCCCAGATTGGCTCGTAGGCGATCACGATCTCGCGGGCCTGGTGGGGGGGCAGGGAGTGCAGGGCTGCCGCCAGTTGCAAGCCGACGATGGTTGGGGTCTCGCCCGCCTGCCGCTGGGCCGCCGACTCGCCAACGCAGAGGATGGGAACTAGGTGGTGGGCGTAGGCAGCGCGCACCTTCTCGTTCACCGCCTCATCAGTCTCGCCGAAGTATTGCCGCCGCTCGCTGTGGCCGACGATCACGTAGTCGCACATCGTCTCAAGCATCAACGGCGAAACCTCGCCAGTGAACGCGCCCGCGTCACTCTGGTGCATATTCTGCGCGCCGAGGAAGATTGTGCTACCCTCCACCAGGTCGGTCAGTGGGTAGAGGGCAACAAACGGGGGGCAGATGACCACATCCACCCCATCCAACGCTTCAAGGTCGTCAAGCATCTCCTCAACCAGGTCAATGGCCTCGTCTGCCGTCTTGTTCATCTTCCAATTGCCCGCGATCATGGGCGTGCGCTGCATAGCTGGTGCGGCCATCATACTACTCCCGTGCTGAAGTCGGGGTCGGGATAGAGGTCTTGCAGCACTTGCACGCCGGGCAGTTCGATCCCTTCGAGAAACTCCAGGCTGGCCCCACCGCCAGTGCTGATGTGGCTGACCTGATCGGCAAGGCCCGCCTGTTCAATAGCGGCCACACTGTCACCGCCGCCAACCACGCTGTACGCGCCTGCCTTCGTTGCCGCCGCTACCGCCTTCGCCAGTTCCACCGTGCCAGCCGCGAAGTTGGGCATCTCAAACACGCCCATTGGCCCGTTCCAGACGATCATCTTGCTGCCAGCGAGGGCGGTGGCGTATTGCCCTACACTTTGCGGGCCAATGTCGAGGATGCGCCAGCCGTCTGGCACCGCATCGACCGCCACTATCTTGTGCGCCGCCTCATTGCTGAAGCTATCGGCGATCACCACATCGGTTGGCAGCAGGAACTGCACTCCCTTCGCCGCCGCTTGCTTAAGTAGGTCGCTCGCCAGTTCCAGCTTGTCAGCTTCGAGCAGACTGTCACCGACGTTGTGGCCCTGGGCCTTGAGGAAGGTGTTCGCCATGCCGCCACCGATCAGGATGCTGTCTACCCGCTCTAGCAGGCTGGTGATCACCCCGATTTTGTCACTCACCTTAGCTCCACCAAGGATAGCGACGAAGGGGTGGCTGGGGTTTTCGAGCAGGCGGTTGAGGGCTTGCACCTCCTGATCCATCAGCAGGCCCGCCACGCTGGGCAGGTAGCTGGCGACCCCGACATTGCTAGCGGCCTGGCGGTGGGCGGTGCCGAACGCGTCATCCACAAAGAGGTCGCCGAGTTTGACCAGTTGGCGGGTGAAGATCGGGTCGTCAGCCTCCTCACCAGGGTAGAAGCGCAGGTTCTCCAACAGTATAATCTCGCCTAGCTTCATGTCGGCCACCGCGTCTAGCGCGCTCTGGCCGACCACTTCGGGGCTGAACTTGACTGGCTGGCCCAGGAGAGTGCTGAGGTGCTGCGCCACTGGCCCCAGGCTCAAGGCGGCCACAGGCTTCCCCTGGGGACGGCCCAGGTGCGACATGAGAACCACCTTGCACCCCTTGTCCAGCAGGTACTTGATCGTGGGTAGACTGGCCTGGATGCGCGTGTCGTCGGTGATATTGCCCACCTTGTCCATCGGCACGTTGAAGTCTACCCGCACCAGCACGCGCCGCCCCTTGAGGTTGACGTGCTTGATCGTCTTCTTCTCTCTCACAACCATCTCCTTTGATGAAAGTGGCACCGCCTGCCTGATTGGCACTTACCTACGCTGGTATGTAGCAACTGGCTGGGCAGCAGGGTAGGACGTTGCGCCTTCCCCTACTGACCCAGCACTGGCTGTTGCCACAACTACCTGTTACTTCAAGCCGCCAGTTCGGGGCCGTCGTCTTCCTCTACATCTTCCTGGCTGTCGCTATCATAGTCAGCCATGTAAGCGGCGAGGTCGGCAACACGGCAGGAGTAGCCCCACTCGTTGTCGTACCAGGCAACCACTTTGATCAGGTTGCCACCCAATACCATCGTGCTAAGGGAGTCTACGATAGAGGAGTGGAAGTCGCCCTTGAAGTCCATCGAAACCAGCGGGCGGGTCTCGTAGGCAAGGATGCCCTGCATCTCGCCCTCGGCAGCTTCACGCAGGACGGCATTGACCTCCTCGGTGGTGGTGTCGCGCTCAATCTGCGCCACAAAGTCAATGATGCTGACGGTGGGGGTGGGGACGCGTAGGGAGAAACCGTCGAACTTGCCCTTCAGTTCAGGGATCACCAAAGCGAGTGCCTTCGCCGCCCCAGTTGTGGTCGGGATAATATTGAGGGCGGCAGCACGGGCGCGGCGCAAATCCTTGTGGGGGTAATCGAGGATCACCTGGTCGTTGGTGTAGCTGTGGACGGTGGTCATCATGCCCTTGACGATGCCGAAGTGATCCTGGATCACCTTCGCCACCGGCGCGAGGCAGTTGGTGGTGCAACTGGCATTGGAGACGATAAAGTGCTTGTCGGGGTCGTACTTGTCCTCGTTTACGCCCATCACGATGGTGATATCCTCGTTCTTGGCAGGGGCAGTGATGATCACCCGCTTGGCCCCAGCGGTGATGTGGGCGCGGGCCTTCTCTGCGTCGGTGAAGATGCCAGTGGACTCGATCACGATGTCAACGCCCATGTCGCCCCAAGGCAGCTTACTGGGGTCGCGCTCGGCAGTGACGCGCACATCCTGGCCCTCGACGGTGAAGCCACTCTCCGTTACCTGGATCGCATCTGGCTCAAACTGCGAGCCGTAGTTGCTGTCGTAGGTGAGCAGGTGGGCAAGGGTCTTGGTGTCGGTCAAGTCGTTGACCATCACCACTTCCAGGCTGTTCTGGCCGCCCTCATCCACCGTCTCGCGGATCGCCTTGAACACCTGCCGCCCGATACGGCCAAAACCGTTAATGCCAATGCGTGTAACCATTGTCTCTGCTCCCCTCCTCTTGGGTAAAACTGCTAAAAGTTAGTAAAAGTTGAAAGGTCGTCGTACCTCTGGCCCTCTCCCGCAAGCTGAGGGGGAGCGAACCCTTGCTGCTCACGAACCCACCAGGGCGGGAGCGGCGTGCTGATCGTAGAGTTCGAGCAAGGTGCTGGCTAGCTGAGTCGGATTATGGCGCAGGGGATTGTCCTCGTTGACCACGGACGCACCGACAAAGGTTACGCCAGTCTCCCGCTGCCAGCGGTCGGCCTGCGCGGGGTCGAACAACACCGCCTGCACGCCCACATCCTTGACCGCCTGCCGCGAACTAGAGTCGCTGTTGACAATGCAGTAGTCTAGCACGCGCCTACCTGCGTGCCGCTGGATCGCCTGTACGTGGTCGAGCGCACTGTAGCCATCGGTCTCACCCGGCTGGGTGGCGACATTGCAGACATAAACCTTGAGGGCAGCAGAGTTGGCGACGGCGGCGGCAAGTGGCGCAACCAGGAAGTTGGGGATCACGCTGGTGTAGAGGCTGCCCGGCCCCATCACGATCAGGTCGGCCTCGGCAATCGCTTGCAGCGACTCAGGGTAGCCCTCGGCATTGGTTGGCTCGGCAAAGACGCGCTTGATCGGCTGGCCCGCGTGGGGGATCGCCGACTCGCCGCGCACGATGCGCCCATCTGCCAGTTCTGCGCCAATGTTGAGGTTGGTCAGGCTGCTGGGCAGCACTCGCCCCCGGATCGCCAACACGCGGGACGACTCGCGGATCGCGCCCTCGAAACCCTCCTCCGACAGCTTTGCCATAGCGACGATAAACAGGTTGCCAAAGCTGTGACCAGCCAACTGCCCCTCGGTAAAGCGATACTGGAACAGCTTACTGAGCATCTGCTCGTCGTCGGCCAGGGCAACCAGGTTGTTGCGAATGTCGCCGGGAGGGAGCATCCCAAACTCCTCGCGGATGCGCCCACTGCTGCCCCCATCGTCGGCCATAGTAACGACGGCGGTCAGGTTGGCGGTGCGCCCCTTTAGGCCGCGCAGCATGGTGGGCATTCCTGTGCCTCCGCCAATGCAGACGATGCGCGGGCCGCTGTCCTCGGCCTGGCGGATGCGATAGTCGTAGATGATGTCCACCAACTGAGCCTTACCCAGCTTGCCGTTGGCTGAACCGTTGCCATTGGGGTGGCCACTGCCGTTGCTGAAGGTAGCTACCTCACGGTCGGCCATGCCGCGTACTGCCTCGACGACCGACCGAGTGGTCATCAGCAGGGCCAGCCCCGCCAGCGTCGCGCCAACGACGATGATCAGCGGGACGCGGATCACATTGTCCATCCACTTGAGGCTAACCAAGTAGAAGATGGGTGAATTGAGGGCGAAGTCGGGGCTGGAGAGGAGGGCAGCCCGCAGGCCAATGCCGATGCCTGTGCCGATCACCAGCATCCCGACCGTCAGCAGTAGCAGCCAGCGTTTGATGTGCATCCCCGGCAGCAGCCAGCGCGATAGGTTACGCATGATTATTCCTGTTGAGGCTCGCTATAATGAGACGGTGGGGAGAAGCTCTGGCGATGTGACTGCTGGTGGCTAATAGCCGCCCAGCCGGGTGATTATACCACATTTTGGCGCAGAGGATAGCAATCGGGCCGCACCAACCGCCCACCACCCTATCACCCCTACGAAGATGGTGGTATAGCAATTGATGGTAACCTGGCAAGAAGGCAGGATTGCTGTTATCATAGCAGAGTAAGAGCAAAGTGAAAGTGAGGGGGCAGCGAGGATGCAACGAACCAGGGAGCAGATCGAGGCGGTGGAGGAGCAGACGCTCGCGCCTTACGCGGAGAAGGCGAGCCGCTCACGGGGGCGCGCCTACCCAGAGGAGGAACACCCCTACCGCACCGCCTTCCAGCGTGACCGCGACCGCTGTGTACACACCAGTGCCTTCCGCGCTCTGGAGTACAAGACGCAGGTTTTCGTCAGCCTCAGTGGAGATTATTATCGTACCCGCTTGACCCATAGCATTGAGGTGTCTCTGGTTGCGCGCACGATAGCCCGCACCCTGAACGCCAACGAGGATTTGGCCGAAGTGCTGGCGATTGCCCACGACATCGGCCACCCGCCCTTCGGCCACCAGGGTGAGTACAAGCTGGATGAGATGATGCAGCAGTATGGCGGAGGCCGCTTCGACCACAACGACCACAATCTGCATATTTTGGAGAAGTTGGAGGAGCGGTATACTGCCTTTCGCGGCCTCAACCTGACCTATGAGGTGTTGGAAGGGCTGAACAAGCACCACCGCCCGGTCTTGGAGATTGAGGGCCGAACGGTGGAGGCGTGGCAGATCAGCATCGAGGGCCAGATCGCTGACCTTGCCGACGACATCACCTATAACGCGCATGACCTGGACGACGGCTTGCACAGCGGTCTGCTGACCTGGGAGAGTATCCAGCAGGTGGCCCTCTGCCGCGAGATCATGGGGCGTGTCGGTACGGAGCTACCGAAACGCGGTGACGCTGACGAGATGCTGCGCTTCCAGGTTGTGCGTCAGGTGATCGACCACCAGGTAGCTGCCCTGCTAGACTGCGCTAGCGAGAAGCTAGATCGGGTGCAGCCCCAATCGCCCGACGAGGTACGGATGTGCGCGGAGAAGCTGATCGCCTTTGATGATGGGATGCGCCTCCAGCACCTTGAGCTAAAAGAGTTCCTGATGGAGAACATGTACACCAGCCCCCAGGTGAAGAAGATGGCGGACAACGCGCGGATGGTGATCACCGACCTGTTCAACGCCTACATGGAGGATCACAGCCGCCTGCCCGCCAGGCAGCAGCGGCGCATCGAGACGGGCGACGAAGACGGTAACGGCGGGGCCGCTCGCGTCGTCTGCGACTACATCGCGGGGATGACCGACCGCTTCGCCCTGATGGAACGCCATCGCATCACTGGCAAAGAGGTGATTTACGACATCCCGGCTAGCAACTGGCGGGAAGGTTAGGGCAGCAGTAGCGGCAGAACCAGAACGCAACTTGACCCCACCCTCATTCGTTACACCCACAGCAGCCATGCGCCTGCGAGCATCTTTGTGATTGCAATGTGCTATAATCAGCGGCAGCCATGCAGCAGCTTGCGCCTCGAAAGTAGGGCCAGACCGACCAATGCCAGCCCTTCCCTTCCGCCCCACGCCCAGCAAGGGCAGGCGGGCGATCCTGTTCGCCCTGCTTGGTGCGATCCTGCTCGCCAGCCTCGCGGGGGTCGCTTACGCTGACAACTACCTCAATCGCGGGGTGGCCTGGGATGACGCGCCGCCTATGCCCTACACCAGCCTCAACCGTATGGGCATCAACACCAGCCTGCAAAACGAGGTGGAACCGACCAAGATCAAGCGCAACCTCGACCTGATCCGCGAAGGTGGCTTCAAGTGGATTCGCCAGACCTTTGCCTGGAACGATCTGGAGATCGATGGCAAAGGCGACTTTAGCGACCGTCGCAATCCCCAGCGGGTGCATAGCGCGTGGGACAAGTACGACTACATCGTGCAGTCTGCCCACTTGCGCGACATAGAGGTGATCGCCCGCCTCGACTCTACCCCAGCCTGGGCGCGGGTTGGTAGCGGGCAAGACACGGCAAAGTTCCTCAAAGGCCCACCCACCAACTACGAGGACTACGGCGATTTCGTCTACACTACCGTCCTCAAATATAGAGGGCAGATCAAATACTTCCAACTCTGGAACGAGCCGAACCTAGAGGGTGAGTGGGGTGGCCTGAAGATCAACCCCGCCGACTTTACCCGCCTGCTCAGGATCGGTTATCAGCGGGCCAAGCAAGCCAACCCCGACTGCGTGATCGTCATGCCTGGCCTTGCCCCTACCGACGGCCTCGACTACCCGATCAACATGAACGACATGAAGTTCTTGCAGGGGATGTACGATGCGGGCGCGAAGCCCTACTTCGACATCGCCAGCGTGATGATCTACGGCTTCGACGACCCGCCCGACAGCCACCGTCTCGAATATCGACGTATCAACTTCGCCCGCCCGATCCTCAGCCGCGAGGTGATGCTGCGTAATGGCGACGAGCGCAAGCCGGTTTGGGCCAGCGAGTACGCCTGGCTAGCCCTCGACCCCACCCTCGACAGCCAGCACACCTGGCCGCCCAGCCCGCAATACAACGGCAAGAAGACGATGTGGCTGGACGGCGTGAGCGAGCAGCAGCAGGCCGACTATCTGGTAGCCGGGTTTGAGCGGGCGCGGCGCGAGTGGCCCTGGATGGGCGTGATGTGCGTTTGGAAGCTGCGCGACCCCGACGCACCGCCGACCGAGCCAGCCACCTGGTTCGGCATTGTACGCCCCGACTTTAGCCCACGCCCTGCCTACTTCGCCCTGCAAACCTACGCAGCGAACGGCGGCAACGGCACCCTGGCTGGCACGGGCTACCACACCGCTGCCGACCCTGCCATCGATTACGGCGACGGCTGGCGGCGCGAACCGAACGGCGACATGATCGGCGACCCCGCTGCCGAGGCGACGATCAGTACCCTGATCGACGAATTCGCGCTAGATGCCAGCCCCGCTGCTGGCCTGAGCATGGAGCGCAAGCTGCTCAACAACCGCCAGACGATCACGCTCAAGGTTGGTAGCGCAGAGGTGCGGCTACGCGGCTTCAGCCTCGTGCGCCAGCAGCCAATGCTCACGCAGGTTGGCTGGACTGCTGCCTACCTGGTAGCGGCGGGCGGGCTGGCATTTAGTAGCTACGCGCTGCTACCCTGGCTGCTCTGGCTAGTGGATAGCCTGGGGGTGGTGCTGCTAGCCCTGCCGCGTCTGCTGTTGGCGGGGCTGCGGCGGAGACCGAGATCGCAGAGCAGCCAGCAAGGAGCAAGCGGGATGTTCAAGCGGATGATCTATACTCTCACGCGCCTGCTGCTACCACCTAGCAGCATCAACCCTGCCGTTGCCGCTCGTTATGGCGGCTCGCCAACGGGCTGGAGGCAGCGGCTGGCGAGCAGCGAACTGGCAGTGGGGATCGGGCTGGCAGCCAGCATCGCCCTGTTCTACCTGCCAAACACCCGCGCCGAGTACCTGTCAGACATTAACCCCTGGGGGCTGATCTTCGGCGCACTAGGCATCTTCTGCTTTGGCCTGGCGCGACCTGCCCTGCTGCTCACCGCGGTGGTTGCCCTAATCCCCCTCTACAATAACGCTAACATCGCCACTTACACCAAGTTCATCGGCAAGTACAGCTTCCCAATTGCCGAAGTCTTGCTGCTGATCGCCGTCCTCGTGGTTGGCTTGCGCGGGCTGGCGAAGCTGGCCTTTGCCCGGTTTGCGCCGCGTAGCTGGCAAGCGATGGATGCGAAGGCGACCACGGTTATCCCCGCCATCCGCACCCCCTTTGCCCGCTTGCTCCTCTACCTGCGGGCAGATGCGTTCGCCCTCTTTGCCCTCGCCTGGCTGGCTGTCGGTGTCTTCAGCACCATCGTCGTTGCCAACCCTGCCTACCGAGGCGACAGCCTGCGCGAACTGCGTTGGACGATCATCGAGCCGGTCGTCTTCTACTTTCTCTACATCTACGTAGTGCGTAGCCAGCGCACTATCCTACGCGTGTTTGATGGGCTGGTGTTGGCGGCGGCTGCCGTCTCGCTCTACGGCATCTACCAGCTTACCTTCGACGTGCGGACGGTGGCGGCGGGCGGCCTCAGCCGCGTCGTCTCCGTCTACCTACACCCCAACAATCTCGCCCTCTATCTTGGCCGCGTGTTGCCGCTGGCTGCCGCGCTCGCCCTCTACCTGCCACGTTTGCAGCAGACCCGCCGCATCTTCTATGCCATCGCCTGCCTGCCGATCTTGGCGGCGATCACCCTCACCTTCTCACGGGGCGGCTGGTTGGGGGTGGCGGGGGCGTTGCTGCTGGTTGCGTTGCTCGGCTGGCGGTTTGTCTTTCGTGAGCGGATTGCGCGGCGCACCATGCTTGGCGTGGGTGGCGGTCTGGCCCTGCTAGCGGGTGGCGGCCTGCTGTTCGCTCTGCTGCGCGTGCGCGACCTTAGCAGCATAGGGCTGCGCGTCTACATCTGGGAGGGAGCGATCAAGATGCTGCGTGATCACCCCATCTTCGGCGTGGGCCTGGATCAGTTCTACCACCAATACCTGGACAAGTATATTGACCGCAGCAACCCGCAGGCGGTGGCCGAGCAGTTTACCAGCCACCCCCACAACCTGGTGTTGGATTATTGGCTGAGATTGGGTATAATAGGTCTGCTTATCGCTGGCTGGCTAGTCGTCAGTTTCTATCGCTTTGGCCTCTGGCTGCTGCGTTTGACCCACGACGCGGGCAGCCGAGCGGTGCTGATCGCTATCCTCGCGGGGATGACCGACTTCCTGCTGCACGGCCTGATCGACCAGGCCTACTTCATCCCCGACCTCGCCCTCATCTTCTGGCTGCTCTGCGCGGCGATGGAGGCAACCCGGCGGCTGGTAGTTAACGAGGAGTAGCCCCCTCAGCCCGGCTGGGGCAGAGGTTAACAGGTATATAGGGGAGGCAAACCATGCGCGCAACCGTCTATCATGGCCCGCAAGATGTGCGGGTAGAGAACGTACCCGACCCCAAGATCGAGCAACCAGGCGACGTAGTAATCCGCATTACCCACGCCTGCATCTGTGGTAGCGACCTCTGGTTCTATCGCGGAGTGAGCAAGCCACAACCCGGCACCCGCACCGGCCACGAATTGATGGGCATCGTCGAGCAGGTAGGGGCTGCGGTTCACAAGATCAAGAAGGGCGACCGCGTGATTGCTCCCTTCGTCATCTCCGATGGCACCTGCGAGTTCTGCCGTGCGGGGCTGTTCACCTCTTGCCTACATGGGCAGAGTTGGGGCGGTGACGGCAATGACGCGGGCCAGGGCGAGGCAGCGCGGGTGCCAATGGCTGATGGCACCCTGATCGTTGTTCCCGCCGAGGTGGGCGATGACCAAACCATGCTGAAGTCGCTGCTCCCCCTCACCGACGTGATGGGTACCGGCCACCACTGTGCGCTCTCTGCCGGGGTGCGGGCGGGCAGCACTGTCGCAGTGGTTGGCGATGGGGCGGTGGGTCTCTGCGGGGTATTGGCGGCCAGGCGGTTGGGGGCCGAACGCATCATCCTGCTCAGTAGCCGCGACGACCGCGCCGCTATTGGCCGCCAGTTCGGGGCGACCGACGTGGTAACGGGCAAGGGTGAGGAGGCGATCAACAAGCTGCTGGCGATGACCGACGGTGGCGCAGCAGCGGTGATGGAGTGCGTCGGTTCGCAGGAGACCTTTGATACCGCTGTCGCTATCGCCCGGCCCGGCGGCACAGTCGGTTATGTGGGTGTGCCAGCGGAGAAGCCGAGCATCAACATCGGACGGCTGTTCGGCGAGAATATCACCCTTCGCGGTGGGGTCGCCCCAGTGCGCGCCTACATCCCAGAGCTAATGGCCGACATCCTGGCGGGCAAGATCGACCCTGCTCCAGTGCTGACCATGACGGTAGACATCAACGGCGTGCCAGCGGGCTACGCCGCGATGGATCAACGCAAAGCAGTCAAGGTGATGATTCGGCCCTGAACAATTAGCTGCTAGTCAGCATCTGGAGGCTTTTAACTTTGAAGACAATCGTGGTGGGGGGGGCGGGGTTCGTTGGTTCGCACCTAGCCGAGGCCCTGCTGGCGGCAGGTGATGAGGTGACGGTGATCGACAACCTGCTGACCGGGCGCGAGAACAACATCCGGGCGATGCTCGGCAACCCCAACTTCTGCTTTGTGCGCCGCGACGCGATTAGCCCACTGACGGAGAGCGAACTGGCGGAGTGGGGTGACAGCGACCGCCTCTACTATCTCGCCAGCCCCGCTGCCCCCGACGACTACTACACCTACCCGATTGAGACGCTGCTCGTCAACTCGGTTGGCACCTACAACTTCCTGCGCCTGGCCGAGGCGAGTGGGGCGCGCTTCCTGCTCACCTCCACCTCCGAGGCATATGGCGACCCGATGGTTCACCCGCAGGTAGAGAGTTACTGGGGCAACGTCAACCCGGTTGGCCCACGCAGTTGCTACGACGAGGGCAAGCGGTTCGCTGAGGCGATGACCACCACCTTCGTGCGCGAGGGCAAGGCCGATGCCCGCGTCGTCCGCATCTTCAACACCTATGGCCCACGCATGAAGATCAATGATGGTCGGGTCGTCCCCAACTTCATCTACCAGTCGCTCAAGGGCGAGCCGCTGACCATCTACGGTGATGGCAGCTACACCCGCTCCTTCTGCTATGTCAGCGACCTGGTGCGCGGCCTGCGGACGGTCATGGAGGGCGCACCAGAGCTTTGCAGCGGCGAAGTCTACAACCTGGGCAACCCCGACGAGTACACGATCAAGCAGTTTGCCGTAGAGATCATGAACGCTTGCGGGGTAGACCTGGCGATCAACTACGAGCCAACCCGCCCCGATGACCCTACCCGCCGCAAGCCCGACATCACCAAAGTGCAGACCCGCCTCGGCTGGCAGCCAATGGTCTCGCTGGAAGCGGGCCTGGGCGAGACGATCCAGTGGTTCCGCGACCACCTTTGATGCAGAGCCGCACCGCCAGCCTGCCAGACCTTAGCACCTTCAGCCGCCCCACCGCCCTGACCGCGCTGCTCGTCGGTGCGCTCTGCTTCCTGCCCTTCAACTTCGCAGTGGGGGCGATAGCCGGGCTGTTTGGTGGGGTGCTGCTGATCGCACGTCCACGCGTGGCCTTCTACCTGCTAGTCCTTAGTGTGCCGATTCAGGATGCAGTTTCAGTCGGCGGTAGCATCACCGTCACCCAGCTAACCTTCGTCGCTACAGTTGGGGCGTGGTTGCTCTGGCGCATGGCGAACCGCGAACAGGTTACGCTAAAAACGCCGATCATGGGGGCGTACCTGCTGTTCCTCGCGGCGATCAGCGTCAGCGTCTTCAGCACCCACTCGCTGCTCCTTAGCCTGGCCGAGATTTCGCGTTGGTCGGTGACGATCCTCGCCTACCTGTTGGCGATCAACCTGATCCGCACCCGCCAGCAGATGAACATCCTGATCGCTGTGCTGCTAGCCAACTGCACGATGGAGGCCTTGTTGGGGGTTGGTCAGTCGTTCTTGCGAGCGGGGCCACTCAGCTTCCTGGTCAGCAACAGCGTGTTTCGCGCTTACGGCACGATTGGCGCGCCCAACTCCTACGCGGGCTACATCGATCACGCCTTGCCGCTGGCGATCACCCTGGCGATCTACTGGCTGGCCGTCTGGCTAAGGCGACAGCGGGCCGTGCTGCTGGCCGAAGCCGCACCCTATCCACAAGCGGCAGCAGTCTGGCGGCAACTACAAAGCGGCCTACGCCGTTCCTTCGTGCTTGGTGCGCTGCTCAGCGTTGCAGCCGGGCTGATGGCCTTCGCGGTGATCCTCAGCCTGTCGCGAGGGGCATGGGTTGGCCTCAGCCTCGGCCTGCTGGCGATGGTGGTCGCCCTCGGCAAGCGAGCGACGGGGCCGCTAGTCGTCTTTGGCGTGGCGGTCGTCTTCTTCCTGATCGCCCTCGGCTCTGGGGCGTTGCCAGCAGAGTTGGCCGACCGCATCCAGAGCATCACCGACAACGTGCGTATCTTTGACCCGCACGGCATCCGCCCCACCCCAGAGAGCTTTGCTATCGTCGAGCGCATGGCCCAGTGGTGGGCGGGTTGGGCTATGTACCAGGCCAACCCACTGACGGGGGTGGGCATCGGCAACTACAGCTTCGTCTACACTCAGTTCAACGTAGCGGGCTGGAACATCAGCCCCGGCCACGCCCACAACTACTACCTGCACATTGCGGCGGAGGCGGGGCTGGTTGGCTTCATCGCCTACATCGGCCTGCTGCTGACCATCCTCTGGCAGGCGATCCGCGCGGTGCGGGCCACCCGGCAGCACGGCTACTACCAGGCGATCAGCATCGGTGCATTGGGTATCCTCGTCACCTTCATGGGCCACAACTTCTTCGAGAACCTACACGTGCTAAATATGGGCATTCAATGGAGTAGCGTACTGGCCCTGTTCTATCTTGTGCGCGTGCTGCCCAGCGAAGGCCCGTCGCTTGAGGGCGAAGCGGGCGGCAGCAAAGCGGAGGCGGGCGCAGAGAGCGGCTGGGGCTTTGGGCAACGCGAGTTGGCCCGAACGGAGGTGAGTAGATGAGCAACACAATCAACAACCAGACGGCCCCTTTGCCCCCACACGTCACTGTGGGAGAGGTTACACCGCTGCGCCAGCCCCCGCTAGCGGACAGGCCGCTGCTGCGCGAGGTTAGCAAGGTGGATGCGGTAGGAGATGGGGGTAGTGCAACCAGTTCGGTGGCAGTAACAATGCTGGTTAGTGGCCTATTGAGCAGCCTCGTAGGTCTGGCCGCCTGGACAGGCTCTCTGTTCTTTAATGGTATTATTTGCGCCAGGGCTAATAGTGCGGGTATTAAAAGGTTGTTGAACCTGCAAGTTAATGGGGTAGCAGGCTATACCTTTATCGTCATGGTGCCACTTGCTTGTCTGCTGTACATCCTTGCGCTTTTCGCACAGTTGATCCACCAATCAGAGCATCGTACCAATCAGCCACAAAGAAAAAGCCAGATGGTTATTGTTGGTGCTGTAGCTGCACTCGCCTTTACTGTTGCTATGTTCGTGCTGATCCTTAACAATGATGACGCACATGGCTGGTCTGTTTGCAACTTCTAACTGGAAAAAACATGAGTGAACAATCTACCATCCTCGTCACTGGCGCGGCGGGCTTTATCGGCTCCAACCTCTGCGCAACTCTCTTGCAACGCGGCGACCGCGTGGTTGGTGTGGACAACTTCATAGAAGCCTACTATCCTGCCGAACACAAGCGACTCAGCATCGCCCCTCTGCTCGCGCACCCCAACCTGCACTTCGTGGAGGGTGACTTCCGCGACGGCGCACTGATGCGGCAGCTCTTTGAGCAGCAGCGACCGACGCTAGTAGCCCACATTGGCGGCATGGCGGGGGTGCGCTACTCGATAGATCATCCCTTCCTCTACGAGGAGATCAACATTCGCGGCACGATGGTGCTGCTCGAACTGGCCCGCGAGTTTGGCGTGGCGAACTTCGTCTACGCCTCCTCCTCCTCGGTTTACGGCAACAACCCGGTGCCATTTGATGAGGCGATGAACACCGACACGCCGATCTCCCCCTATGCCGCCAGCAAGAAGGCTGCTGAAGTGATGGGCTACAGCTACCACGCCGTCTATGGCCTCAACTTCACCGCTCTGCGCTTCTTCACCGTCTACGGCCCGAACGGGCGGCCTGATATGGCAGTCGGCAATTTCACCCGCCACATCAGCGCAGGCACGCCGCTAGTACTATATGGTGATGGCAGTGCGGGCCGCGACTACACTTACGTGGACGACAACATCGCGGGCGTGGTGGCTGCCCTGGACAGGCCGCTGGGCTACGAGATCATCAACCTCGGCAACTCGCAGCCAGAGAGTACGGCGCGCCTGATCGAACTGATCGAGCGGGCGGTCGGCAAGCGGGCGATCATTGACCGCCGCCCAATGCACCCCGCCGACGCGCTCAACACCTACGCCGACATCAGCAAAGCGCGGCGGCTTTTGGCCTACGAACCGAAAACACGACTGGAAGATGGGGTTAATCTGTTTGTAGAGTGGTATAATAAGCAGAACAATCGCTGAGTGATCACAATTTGGCGGTGAAAACAAACGTCCCGGTCTTTTAGAAGGAGTTTGACGATCAAAAACGCGACTGATAAGCCAGGGGTGGGTGGGCGCAAAGCAAAGCGGGGCAGTTACGACAACCACCCGACGGTAGAGCAACTACACGAGGCTATGACCAGGCTGCCCGCCGAGGAACAGGCCGAGTTGCTGGCCCTCGAAGTAGAAAGTCCCGATATCGCCCATGAGGTTGAGGAGTTGGAGGTGGAGGGGGAGAGTAGCTGGCTGCGCGGCCTGATCCTCAACCCTAAGACGCTGGTCTCCTTCCTGGCTGCCCTGATCATCCTCATCTTCTTGTTCACGACCGTGTTCAAGAACCTCGACTTCGCCATGATCGGCAAGGAAATGGCGCAGGCCAACCTGCTCTACTTTGCCGCTGGCTTCGTCATCTACTACCTGGCCTTCATCGTTCGTGGCCTGCGCTGGCAAATCCTGCTGCGGAACGCTGGGGTGGAGACGCAGCCCATCACCGCCAGCGACAAAGTGGGGGGGGCGACCACAGTGGGCAGCACGCTAGTGGTGCCGAAGGAGGAGGGCAGGCTACCGCCCGTCCCTGCCTTGATCGAAGCCCTCTACCTCAGTTGGTTTGTCAACTGCATCGTCCCTGCCAAGTTGGGCGACGCATACCGCAGCTTCCTGATCAAGCGCGATTACAACGTCAGCTTCTCGCGCTCGCTCGGTACCATCCTGGCCGAACGCATCCTGGACATCCTGGTACTGTTCAGCCTGCTGCTAGTCTCTGGCCTGTTCATCGGCAGCCGCCTATTGGCCCAGAGCGGGCTGGTGATCGCAGGCGGTGCCGTGCTGGTGGTTGTCATCCTGATCGGCCTGGTAGTGATGGTACGTGCGCCCCAGGTGATCGCCCGCTTCCTGCCCAAACGCTTGCAAGAGTTGTTCATGCGCTTCCAGCATGGTATGGTGACGAGCTTCAGCCGCCGCTCCCTACCCCAGGTGCTGGCTCTGACCGGCATGGTCTGGCTGATGGAGGGCGGTCGCCTGTTCTTCATCACCCGCGCCATTGACGCACACGACAAGGATGGCAATGCCCTCTCGCTCTCACTGATCATCTTCCTTGCCCTCGCTAGCAGCCTGCTAACCACCTTGCCGATCACCCCCGCTGGTCTCGGCCTGGTGGAAGGGGTGATGGTCGGGGTTCTCAGCCAGGTGATTTACCCACTCACGCAGGCCCAGGCGCAGGCGGCAGCGATCACCTTCCTCGACCGCATCATCAACTATTGGAGCATCGTGCTGATCGGCCTGGTCGTCTACATCATCTCGACCGCCCGCCATGGCCGCAGGCTGGTGGCGAAGAAGCAGGCAGGCCAGCAGTGAAGGTGGCGATAGATTACACGACCGCCGTCTGGCCGGGAGCGGGCATCAACCGCTACACCGCCAGCCTGGTCGCGGCTCTGGCGAAGCTAGATCGCCAGAATGAGTACACCCTCTTTTACGGTGGTAGCCGCGAGGTGCCAAAGGATAGCGAACACTGGGAGGGGATGCAGGACATCCTGATTTCGCACCCCAACTTCACCCAGGTGCCGACCCCCCTCTCGCTGAAGATGACCCTGCGCTGGCAACGGTTCGCCCCCCGCTTTTGGCCGTTGGAACGCTTCACCGGGCCGGTTGATCTGCTGCACGCCCCCGATTTCGTCGCCCCCGCCAGTCGTGCGCCGCAAGTGATTACCGTTCACGACCTCAGCTTCCTGACTGTGCCAGAATGCGCCGAGGAGGGGCTACGCAAGTACCTGACCGCCACCATGCCACGCAGCGTACAGCGGGCCGACCACATCATCGCGGTCTCCCAGTCTACCAAGAGCGACCTGATCCGCCTGCTCAATGTAGCCGAGGAGAAGATCACGGTGATCTACGAGGGGGTTGACAGCCGCTTCCACCCAACCAGCCTGCTGAAGGCCCAGCGGGAGCGCGTAGGACTGCCCGACACGCCCTACATCCTCGCCCTCAGCCGCCTAGAGCCGCGTAAGAACTTCGTGCGCCTGATCGCAGCCTTCGGTCAACTTGTGGCAGAGGGCTACCCCCACGCGCTGGTTTTTGGCGGGCGGCGCGGCTGGAAGTACGAGCCGATCATCGCTGCCGCCGCTGCGCTGAACGCAAAGCACGGCCAGCGGGTCTACTTCCTCGACCACGTGAACGAGCGTGACCTCCCCTCGGTCTACGCCGGGGCTGCTGCCTGTGCCTACCCCAGCCTGTACGAGGGTTTCGGCCTGCCGCCGCTGGAGGCTCTAGCCTGTGGCACCCCCGTGCTAGCCAGCAACGTCAGCAGTCTGCCAGAGGTGCTGGGCGACGCAGCCCTGTTGGTTGCGCCAGAGGACGTAGATGCGATAGCGAACGGCCTGCGCCAGTTGCTCGACGACGAGGGTCTGCGGGCTAGCCTGCGGGAAAAGGGGCTGGCGCGAGCGCAGCAGCTTAGCTGGCAGCAGTCGGCACAAGCGGTGCTAACTTTGTACCAGCGGTACGACCGACAGGCAACCGCGCCTAGCGACAACGTACTCGTTTTAGCCTCGCGTCCCGGCCAACAGTTCTTTGCAAGAGAGGTTAAGCCAGCTTATGGACGAACGCGAAGCTACCAACCCGCTCCCTGCCAAACCAGCCGCCCCAACCAGTAGCCTCACCCCGCTCGACCTTGAGGCGGTGTTTGGCAGCGCAGTTGAGTTGCCTGAACCAGGGGAGTATGTGGAGAGGAGCGACCCACTGGCTGACCCAGTGGTGAAGGCGCGGGTGCAGCGGCAGCAGAGGCTATTCATCATCATCGGCAGCAGCCTGATCGTCAGCATCATCCTGATGGCAATCATCATCTTTGTCTTGCTGGCAGTGGTCAAGTAGTGGAAGAAACAGAAGCGGCGGTGCGCCCTGATGTTGGCGGCGGGGTGGATACCGCCCGCCGCGTCGCCCGCAACAGCCTCAGCCCGCTGCTGGCCCAATTGCTGACGAAGGGGATAGATACCCTCTACGGCCTGATCGTGATCCGCCTGCTGGGGGATCGGCTGAACGGCAACTACGCGCTGGCGGTTGGCATCTGGCTCTACGCCAGCACGGTGAGCAACTGGGGGCTGGATGTGCTGCTGATCCGCGATGTAGCCCGCGACCATACGCAAGCCAACCGCTACTTCAGCCACACCCTCCTGCTACGCCTCGGCCTCGCGCTGTTGCTGCTGCCGCTACTTGCGCTGCTGCTGCTACCCAATCCCGGCCTGCTGCTGGGCAAAGACCTGCAAGATAGTGGGGAGACGGTGCTGACTATCTTCCTGCTCGCCCTCTCGCTGCTGCCAGCGGCGGTGGCAGCGGCGGCAACCTCGGTCTTCCAGGCGTTCGAGCGGATGCAGGTGCCAGCGGTGGTCACCGTTGCCACCGCAGTGGTCAAGTTCGGGCTGGGCATCGGCGCACTGGGGCTGGTTTGGCTCAGTACGGGCCAGCGTCACCAGCCGCTAATGCTGATCGTGCTGGCAGCGGTACCACTGCTGGTCAACAGCTTCACCGCCACCGTCCTCTATCGGCTGATGCGCCGCAGCCTGCTCAAACCCCGCCTGGAATGGGATCGCCGCTTCGCCTTCGGCCTGCTGGTGGTCGCCCTGCCGCTGCTGCTCAACTCACTGCTAGTCAACCTGTTCTTCAAGTTCGATGTGTTCATCCTGCGGGCCAACTACCCGGCGGAGGTGTTGGGCAAGTACGACGCAGCCTACAAGTTCATCAACTTCTTCCCGCTGATCACCGCCAATCTCACCTTCGCGGTCTTCCCCATCTTCTCGCGGCGAGCGAACGATGCTGCCGCCCTCGGTCGGGCCTATGCCAAAACGCTCAAGCTGCTGCTCCTGATCGCCATGCCAACGGTGGCGGGTACGCTGTTCCTAGCCAGCACGGTGGTCTGGCTGATGGCCGGGCCAGCGTTCCTGCCTGAGGGGGGGCAGGCCTTGCAAATCCTGATCCTCTTTCTGCCCCTCAGCTTCTTTAGCGGCCTCAGCCAGTACGTGCTGATCGCTCTCGGCCAGCAGCGGCGCATCACCCAGGCGTTCGTCCTCGTCACCGTCTTCAACATCGGGGCGAACCTGCTACTGATCCCTGCCTTCAGCCTTTACGCCGCCAGTTGGGTGACGGTTGCCAGCGAGGTGGTGCTGTCAGTCCCGATCTACCTGCTACTGCGCCGCGCCCTCGGTGCGGCGATGCCGAACGTGCTGGCCCTGACACTCAGGCCGACGCTAGCCGCAGTGGTGGTCGGCGCAGTTGTGTGGCTAACCCTCAGCCTCGGCCTGCCAGGGCTGGTGGCAGCAGCGGCGGGCGGTTTGGTCTACATCCCATTGCTGTTCGTTCTTCGCACCTTCAGCCCCGACGAACTCGACCTGCTCAGACGCGCTCTCCACCGCAAGTAGCGGCAGCCACAAAGAAGGAGCCGGGAGGGTTTAATCTCTCGGCTCCTTCTCTATAGCTAGCAATCAGCGGGTTAGATGTGCGGGGTTTCGGTTGGCCGTGGGGTGGCCGTTGGTTGCGGGGTGGCCGTTGGCTCACTATGCGGGGTCTCGGTTGAGCGCGGGGTCTCAGTTGGGCGGGGAGTCAAGGTTGCCGGGTGGGTCGGCTCTGGCTCGTGGGTCTGGGTCGGCTCGTGAGTCGGCTCTGGGAGCGGGGTGAAGGTTGCGGCGTGCGTCGGCTCTGGGCGTGGCGTGAGGGTCGGCTCGTGAGTCGGTTCTGGCTCGTGCGTGCGGGTCGCCTCATGGGTCGGCTCTGGGAGCGGGGTGAAGGTTGCGGCGTGGGTCGGCTCTGGGCGTGGCGTAAGGGTCGGCTCGTGAGTCGGCTCTGGCTCGTGGGTACGGGTCGGCTCGTGCGTCGGCTCAGGGCGTGGGGTCAAGGTTGCGGCGTGGGTCGGCTCAGGACGCGGGGTCAAGGTTGCGGCGTGGGTCGGCTCAGGACGCGGGGTGAAGGTTGCGGCGTGGGTCGGCTCCGGCTCGTGGGTGAAGGTTGGGGCGTGGGTCGGCTCTGGGCGTGGCGTAAGGGTCGGATTGGGAGTCCAGGTTGCCGGATGGGTTGGCTCTGGTTCGTGGGTGCGAGTAGCCTCGTGGGTTGGCTCTGGCTGGTGGGTGCGAGTAGCCTCATGGGTTGGCTCTGGTTCGTGGGTGCGGGTTGCGGCGCGAGTAGGCTCTGGTTCGTGGGTGCGAGTTGCCTCGTGGCTCGGCTCAGGGCGCGGGGTGCGGCTTGCTTCGCGGCTGGGCAGCGGTGGCGGCAGAATGTGGGTTGGCTCTGGCTCGTGGGTGCGGGTCGCGGCGTGGGTCGGCTCACCCTGCTGGGTGGCGACGGCGGTCGGCAAGATGTGGGTCGGTTCAGGGGTGCGCCGTTCGCTGATTACCATTGGGTCGGAGGGGACCGGCTCGTGGTTCTTGAGGGCGATAGCGATCTGGAGCAGGCGGCTGTTGTTGCTCGCTACCTGGTCATAGGTAGCCTTCGCGCCAGCGGCTACCTTGTCCTTGACCGCAGCCAGCACTTGCTGTTCGCGGTCGGCGACGGTAAGCAGACGAGGGGTGAGGGCAGCAAGCTGGCTTTGCTCAATCAGCGTGGCGGCGGTGCTGACATTCTGATCGAGGTTGGCAAGCAGGTCACCTTCCACCTGGTTGCCCTTCTGGGCAGCCCGTTCGATCTCGTTCAGGCGGTTATCGGCAAATTGCAGGTGCAGGTTGGCGCGGGCATTGTCGTCGGCAGCGAAGCCGAGGCGCAAGCCTTCAGCTCCCCGCTTGACGGGGTAGAGCAAGTCGCCAGGGCTGGCATAAGCAGAAGCAGCAACACTGCCTACCACCATGACCAGCAGCAGCAAGCTGGCGAGAGCCATGCGGCTGAAGACGCTGTTGAGGCGCAGGCGGGCGAGGAAGCCGAAGGGAGAGGCTGGCCGTTCGGCGGCGGCTGCACCGGTCAACACCCGCTGGCGGATACGGGCGCGGGTGGCTACTGCCATGCTAGCTGCTTGCTGGCTGGCACGCACCTGAAGGGCCATCGTCAGTAGGGGGCGCAGCTCGGCGGCCTGGGCAGGGTAGTGGCGCAGGCATGCTTCGATGCCTTCGGTCGGCAGGCGGTTGAGGCAATCGTCAAGGATCGCGCTCAGGTCGTTGGGTAGGGGATTGGTCATCGTAGACTCCTTCGTTCTGGGTGATAACCCGCTCAGTGCTGGCCTTCGGCACGCAGCAACTTCTGCAACTTCTGCAAGGCGGTGTACTGCACGTTCTTGATTGCCCCCTCAGTGCGGGCGAGCAGGTGGCCGACTTCGGCGTTGCTCAGGCCCGCCCCGTATTTGAGAGCGATCACCTGGCTTTGCAGGTCGGTCAGGTGGGTAAGGGCGGCAGCGAGTTGCGTGCGGTAGATAGAGAACTCGGCAGCGGTCACGGGGTCGTGCAGGTCGCTCACGTTGATCGCCACCGCATCAAGCGGCACGGTGGGGCGACGGGCATTGCGGCGCAGGTGGTCGGCAATCAGATTGTGGGCGATGCGGTAGAGCCAGCCCGCGAAGGCTGCCCCCCGTGTCCCCTGCTCTTGGCTGTCGCGCCAGGAGAAGCGGGCGATGTTCTCGATCATCTTGAGGAAGACCTGACCGCTAATGTCCTCGGCCACCTCCACCTGACCAACCTTGAACAGCACATAATCATAAATCGGCACGCAGTAGTATTCGTAGAGGGTGGCATACGCTTGCCGGTCACGTTGGCGGGCGCGCTCCACTACCGCAGTCAGTTCGCTATCGCTGGCAACGGCGAGGCGCGTAGTCTCCTGGTTATGTTCATAGGTAGGGGTCTCCAGCATCTCACCGACCCCTCCTTTGGCAACGAGTACACTCTTGTTGTTGATCAACATCTATCTCAGCCTTCTCCGCCACGTAGCGGTTACTGTTCCATAAGCCTTGTATCTTGTGCTTACACAGTATTAAACGCCAGTGCGGGGCAAGAGATAGATGATATAGGCCGCTATTTGGCAGCAGCAGCATAGCATAATAGTCCTACCCTACAGTAGCCCAATGTACTTGCTACTTGTCCTTGCCCTTACTCTTGCCTTCGTCACCACCCTCGTTGCCACCCTTGTCCTTGCCACCTTTGTCGCCCTTGTCCTTGCCGCCTTTGTTCTCGGCGGTTGGGGGCGCGGGTGGCTCAACCCGCCCTGGTGGTTCAACCCTCAGCGGCGGTTGGGGGCGCGGGTGGCTCAACCCTCAGCGGCGGCTGGGTAGCAGTGGGTTTGGCAGTCGGAGGCAGTGGCGGGCGGGTGGCAGTGGGTTTGGCGGTCAGAGGCAGTGGCGGGTGGGTGACAGTGAGTAGGCTGGTTGGCGGCGAGTCGGTGACCGTTGGGCTGGCGGTGGGCAGGCTGGTTGGCGGCGAGTCGGTGACCGTTGGGCTGGCGGTGGGGCTAGGGAGCGCAAGCGGGCTGACGGATGAAAGCGGGCTGGCGGGTGCCGTAAGCAGCGGCAAGATCGGGTTGAGCGGCGGGCTGGGCCAGGCAGGGGCCGAGGGGTCGGCCAACATGGAGGCGGGCTGGCCGCTGATCACGGCGCGGGCGAGGGTGGCACTGCTGCTCATCTCGCGCTCAGCGGTAGCGTAGGCGGGGGCGGCATCGCTGGCGAGGTCGTTGCTCACCCTCTGCAAGGTCTGGCTGCCGCGAGTGCTGAGGTCGAGCAGGGTGCGGGCGGAGGGGTGATCCGGGAGGTAGCTGATCAGGTCGCGGGCGGTGCTGAGGTGGTCGCCGAGGTCATCGAGCAGGTCAACATCAATCAACTGCTGCCGCTCGCCGAGTGCGCCGATCTCGTGCAGGCGGTGGTCAGCGAGGTCGAGGTGCAGGCTGATGCGGCTCAGGTCGTTGGCGGTGAGGACCAGGCGCACCTGCTCCCCCCCACGCTTGACCGGGTAGAGGAAGTCGCCCGGTACGCTGCTGGCTGCCGCCGCCAGGGTGCCGTAGCTGAAGGCGGCCAGTAGCAGGCAGGTGACGGCTAGCCGCAGCAGGAGAGGCCGCCACCTGAAGGGGAGACGACTGCTGAGTGGCCGGGCCGTGGGCAGCTTCTCTGCGCGCAGGGAGGGGAGGATGCGGCGGTCGAGGCGGTCGCGGCGCAGGGGGCTGACCACTGGCTGCTGACTCTGGCTGACATCGCTTGCCAGCAGCAGCAGCGGGCGCAACTCGGCGGCGTGCTGGGGAAAGAGGGCAAGGCACTGCTCTACATCGGCGGCAGGATCGCGGAGGCAGTAATCCAATACTTCTTCAACGCTACAGGCTGTAAAGTCGGGGTTTGCCATGAACAGTGCGTCTCCTGGGCTACTGGCAGCGGGGTGATTCGCCAGCAATACGCCCTCTCTTGCAGTGATTATAACGTAAGATGAGCAAGAGAGGTATGGGTGGAAGGGCTTTTTTGCCCACGAAAGGGAGAGGAAGTTGACGCTGCTCCGCTCCTATGTCTATAATGCAGCCACGAGGCATAGCCGGGAGGTAGCAGTGGCAGACGAGCAAGCGGGCGAGAGCGCAGCAGAGCAGGAGGCAGGGCGGACAGATCGCCGCCGCCAGTTGGGGACGGAACTAACCAGCAGCATCGAGCGGGTACGCAGCATCAGCCGCCGTCTGCGCCTGGCGATCACCATGCTGCTACTGGTGCTGGTGGTCGGCACGCTCGGCTACATGGTGATCGAGGGCTGGGGGGCGGGTGACAGCCTCTATATGACGATCATCACGGTCACTACTGTTGGCTATGGCGAGACTCACACTCTGCATTGGGGCGGACGGGTCTTCACCGGTTTCCTGCTCTTTGGCGGGCTGGGGCTGCTGCTCTACGTGCTGTCGGCGGTGATCGAGGTGCTGATCGAGGCGCAGGTATCGGGGTTGGTGGGGAGGCGAAGGATGGAACGCGAGATTGAGCAGATGCACGACCACTTCATCATCTGTGGTTACGGGCGGATCGGGCAGACGGTAGCCGAGCAACTGCGGCAGGAAGGGCAGCAGATCGTCGTGCTGGACAGTAACGCCGAGGCGGCTGAACTTGCCCGCCTCCGTAAGCTGCCAGTGATCACGGGCGACGCGACCAGCGACGCGTTGTTGGTGCAGGCTGGTATCAAGCGCGCCCGCTGCCTGCTCTCTACGGCAGACAGCGATGCAACCAACCTGTTCATCATCGTCTCCGCCCGCGCCCTCAACAGCCGCACGCAGATCATTGCGCGCGTCAGCAGCTTCACCAACGCGGGCAAGCTGCGCCGGGCTGGGGCCAACCACGTGATTTCGCCCTACGAACTGGGTGGCTTGCGGATGGCGACGCTGGCGACCCGCCCTGCCGTTGCCAGCTACCTCGACACTCTCCTGCACGATGAGAGCAACGACTTCAACCTGGGCGAGGTGGGGGTCGTCGTGAGCGGGCGGCTGGGGGACTTGCTGGCACTGGTGGAGCAACGCCCGGCGGTGCTGGCGGTTCACAAGCCCGACAATGTGATCCCCAACCCCCCCACCGACACGCAAGTAGCAGCGGGCGACCGCCTGATCGTGGTCGGTACTAGCAGCCAGTTGCGGGCGTTGGACGAAGCCCTGGGTGACGGGCAGCACAGCAAGGGTGAGTGGCGACATACGCTGGAGTCAGGTGGCGCAGAGTGAGGATTGCGCTGACGATGCTGCTCCCTGGTATTGCTGAACCTGCCCTGAACCAGGAAGCTAATGCTGCCCCTGGCGGCGGCTGATGGTCAACAGTGGGATGATGATCGTCGCGGTCAGGGCAACGAGGAAGTGCAGTGGGTTGGCGACATCGGCGAAGCCTGGGGCTAGCACTGGCATCCCAGCAGGCAGCGATGCACCTGGACCAGCTATCAGGCTGTTGCCAATTGCGGCTAGCATTGCCAGTGCAACGAAGATCGACACTGCCACCACTGGCTTGAAGAAGCGGAGTAGAAAGTAGAATAGAACGCTGCCGATCAGGTTTGCTACCAGGCAGATGGCCGTGATGCTGAAGATGTTAAGCACACTGGCGTAGCGGTCGCCGCGATTAAGGATGTTTGTCAGGACTA
The DNA here is from genome assembly GCA_043754535.1 of Chloroflexota bacterium. Lineage (GTDB taxonomy): Bacteria > Chloroflexota > Chloroflexia > QHBQ01 > QHBQ01 > JBBROH01. The sequence continues at coordinate 157,211 of JAYUUN010000128.1, forward strand.
GCAGGCCAATGTTAGCGAGTATTGCTGCTACCACGCCGCTGACCAATCCCGCAGACAAGAAGCGACCAATACCGTGATTGCTAGTTGTTCTACTTACCGTCTCCATCTATTGTCTCCCCTTCTGGCAAACTGTCAAAGGTGGCAACCTGGCACCCTGCCGCTGGGAACTCTAACTACCGCCCTTCGCGCCAAATGGCATCTGCACCTGGCCTGGGCAAGTGAGCTTGCCTGGCTTCTACTATAACACAAGCAGAACCTATGGGCAAGTTACAGCAGCCTTCAGTAGGCATTCAGGGTTGCATAGGAATCGGCTAGAAGATGATTGGAGAAGGGCAAGCTGGTAGATGGCGGCTTGCTATCTATAGCACCCTGGCGACCTCACGTTTGTAGTAGAGGGCGGAGCTGGCTTAGGGGGCGCAGGCTAGCAGCACCCCCGCGATGCGGTTGGCCTGGCCGCCAACAGGGAGGGCGTAGCTATCCACTGCGCCTTGCAGTTGGTAGTAAAGGTTGTTGCCGCAGAGGAGCAGGGTTTGCAGCTTGCTGCCAACTGGCAGGCTGGCGAGTGTGCGTTGCTGACCGTTGCTCTGCACCTGCTTGATGCTCACGCCGCCACCCTCGCGCCCACTATAGATCAGGCTACCATCAGCAGTCACACTGAAAACGGAGTCGGTGTCCGCCTGGGCAACAGCGGCAGCCTTGTCACTGATGAGGTCGTAGCGGAAGATTTGGGTGCCGTTCGCGTAGTAGATAGCCGAGCCATCGGCGGCGATGGTGATTGGGCCGGGGCTGCGGCTAACCTTCAGCAGTCGTCCGCTGCCTGCAAGGTCGTAGCGGTAGACGTTGCCAGTAGTCGAGCTAGCAAGGTAGTAACCCTGGCTGTCTGCTGCCCAGCCGAGTACCCGCAGGTCAGCCAGTGGGCTGATCGTCTGCATCTGCTTGCTGGCAAGGTCGTAGAGGACTATGCCGTAGCCATCGAGCAGCAGCCACTTGCCGTCGGGCGCAAAGCTGGCAGTGAGGGGGTTGGCTAGGCCGCTGTCAGCATTGATCAGCACGTCCAGGCTGGCATCAGGGACAGGGTACTGTTGCGTCTTGCCGTCGGCCAGGCTAACCACTTCGATGTACTTGGGTGCGCCGCGCACCAGGTAGGCGGCTTTGTTCGCCCCGGTTGCGGGCAGGCTCGCCATGTTAATCTTACTAGAGAGGGGATTGATCGGCTGGCCTGGGCCAACGCTGGCAATCAGGTAGCTGTTGCTACGCAGCGAGTCGGTCGTAGTCTCGCCCGGCTGGATGCTGGCGACAAGGGCGGCCCCACCGACCGGCGTGGCGTAGAGCGGGGTGGTGGCCGTGCCAGTGAGCGACTCGCCAGTGTGAGCGGTGATCGTCGGGGCGAGTGGGGTGGGACTGGCGACCGCCGAGGCCGCAAAGCCAATAGCGGTACTTGCGCTGGGGCTGGCATAGGCATACGGCGGATCAACAAAGCTGTTGCGGCCCAGCAACGCGCTGAACAGGCCAGCGAAGCCAACCAACATCATCATAGCCGCAAGGCTGACTGCCCAGCCGGGGCCGTGGGGGTTAGCCCGCACCTCCATGTCCTGCCGCTTGGCCTCAACATCGGCTATTGCCCGCAAAACCCCCGCCCGCACGCGGCTGGCAGCAGGCAGGTTGGGCAGGGCTGCTATCTGTTGATCCAAGCTGCGGAAGGCTGCGAGGGTGGCAGAACAGGTGGGGCAGGTAGGCAGGTGCTGCTGAAGGATAGCGGTGTCGGCGGCAGAGAGGCTGCGGCTCAGATAGTCACTGATCCGTTGCTGCATCGGCGCGCACTGCGGGTTAGCTGGCTGGTCGTTGCTCTTGGTCATTACTGTCCTCTAGTTATGAAGGGAGCGGGGCGACGCTAGTGGCGGCCAGGGTTGGCCTGCTGTTCGAACTGAGCTTCTTCGGTTTGTAGACGCGCAAACGCCTCTTGAAACGCCTTGCGGGCGCGAAAGAGGCGCGTTTTAATCGCTGCTTCGCTGCTATCGGTAATCTTTGCTACCTCAGCAATAGAGAACCCTTCATGAATGTTGAGCAGCAGCGCGCTGCGGTACTCTGGCGAGAGCATGGTCAACGCCTTATGTACCATCTCACCTTCGCCTGTGATCGCTGTTGGATCAATCACGCCCAACCCAACACCAGGATGACCTCCCCCAAAGTCAGACTGATGCCGAGCGGACGTGGCAGAAGAAGAAGAGAGAAAGGGTAGCAAGTTGGTTAGTGAAGTCCAGCTTACTACCTTGCGACGGCGCAGGGCATTGCGGGCCGTGTTCGTCGCAATTGTATAGAGCCATGCTACTACGTTGCTATCAGGGCGTAGTCGGTCGTAGGCCTGGTAGGCTCGGATGAAGGCATCCTGGGCCAAATCTTCAGCCTGCTCGCGGTCGCCAACGATACGGTAGATGTAGCTGGTAATCGCTTGCTGGTAGCGGGCAAAGAGGTCGTCGAAGCTGTCAAACCGCTCTAGTACCCGCGCTGGCTCACGATCCGTGTCGGTGTCGTTTGAGGCTGAGAGCGTCAGGTCGCCTTCTGTGGCTGCCAATGCTCTTACCTCCCCATCGTCATTGCTCATCTAATCGTCTCTATGATATATAAAACGCGAGGGTCGCCAAAGGTTACACCGATTGCAGCCAATTTTCGCCGATCTTGCAAAATCACTGGGGCGGCCCGCAATATAGGCGGTTTAGAGCTACTACCTGCTATTATAGCGGATGCAGATGCTCCCCGCCACTAGCCTGCCAGGCCCAGTGCTGTTGCCTGATCGGGGCTGGGCTGGCATAGTAGGGCTGGCAGTGGGCCAAGTGCAGCCGACCAAACCCCCGCCAGCCTGAGCCGGTGGGGGTTGGGCTGCTGGGTTGGTTGGCGGCTACGGTGTTTCGGTCGGCTGCGGGGTGGGCATGACGACGGTTGGTGGCCGCTGGCTGGCTGGTTGGCCCACTGCCAACCTGGTCAGCGAGGCGGCCAGCTTGATCGCTTCTTCGCTAGTAACCGTGCCATAGTTGATCACGATCAGCGTACCGTCGAGGATCAGACTGAGTGTGTTTCCCCCCCCCACCAACAGGGTTGGCACGCCGCCGATGCTAACCTCCTGCCCTTCACTGAGATACAACCTCGCCAGCCTCCCAACTGCTGGCTGCTGGCTGATCACCAGACTGGAAAGATAACGGGCATCTTCAGCTTTACTACCGTCAGGGTAGTAGGTAAAGGTTAGCTGCTCAGCTGACGTTCCCAAGAGCTGAACCTGGTTGGGACTATACTGCACTTGGTAAAGGCGCATATTGTCGGGTAGGTAGCCTGGCAGGAAGCTAGTCAGGGGGGCGCGGTCAGCATCGGCAGCGGCTAGCCTGTAGCGGTCGCTGCCACTCGGCATCCGCTCGAAGCGCAAGTCGGTAAAGCTGGCTCGCGGTGGCAGGCTGTAGTTAAAGATCGCTGGGTCGAAGCTGGCATTGTAGCGGATGCGTGTCACCTGCCAGGTGCTGACAAGATCGCTCCCGCTATTGCTGGTTACCAGTTCAATCTTGAGCGGGAAGTAGGTTTCGCTGTCGATCCAGTAGCGTTCACGCAGGGTTGGCACCGGCCCCTGCTCGTCCCCACTCATACCGCCCAACCAACACTTGCCGAGCCGCTCACGCGGGGTGCGGCTAATCACATAGCTGCTGCGCCCGGCCACCACTGCACTACCCTGCAAGCTGGTAGTGTAGCATTCACTGCTAGCGAGCTGCGAATCACCGACCCAGCCCAGCAGGTAGCCCAGTGAATTGCGCTGCTGCTCCAACCGTCGTACTTGCACATTCTTGGCTGGGCTATAGACTTCGGTACTCCACAGGTCGGTGCCATCGGCGATCTCCAGGTAGCTAAGTTGGTTGCCATCGATCCCGCCGCCCCCCCCTCGCTGCGCCAGCGGCTGGCGGCCTGGTAGGAGAGATGACCATGACGGTAAGCAAGTGGCGCGTAGTCATCGGTGCGGAAGGTGTTGACCTCGAAGTTAGCAAGACCGTCGGAGTTGGTGGCGGCTACCGCGCGCGCCACAAGCTGCTCCGCGTCGGCTGGCGGGAGGGTAACGGTGTTCTGGCTGACAGGGGTGCTACCTGGCTGGACGAAGCGGCTAGCATCAAGCGGCTGGTTGTACTCAAGGCTCTCTACCAACCATTGGCGCACTATGCTCTCGTCGCGGTTGCGGTCTATCCGCTTGAGCGGCAGGTTGCTCTCCTTATCTACGTAGAAGCTCACTTTGGCCGCCAGCCGACCACGACTGGGGCCGCATCTACTCAGGTCGATAGTCGCCTCGAACACCAACGCGCTGCGACCAAGCACCTGGTCATAGCCACGCCAACGGGGGGTAGAGTAGCAATCGGCCCGCCAATTGGTGCCGTAAGCAAAGAAATTGAGGTTGAGCAGGCGCAGATCAAGGGCAGCGGCCAGGTCGCTGCCGTCGCTGATCGTGGTGCTGCTGCCGCTCTGCACGCCATTGGTGCTGGTCACAACCTCGATGCGCCACTGGTTGGGCGCGGCATACCACAACCGCTGGCTGATGCTAGTACCAGGGTTGGTTTCCAGTGGGCTATAGGTCTGAGTCAAGACCAGCGTCCGCAGGTTGGCTGCTTTGTAGGCAATGCTAGCGTTGTAGATGTTCTGGTTAGGTTCGGGGGTCGGCTGATTGGCTGCTGCGCCTGTCGGTACAGGTAGCGGTGTACTGCTCGGCACTGGTATGACAGTATGGGTAGGCGAAGGTTCTTCATCGTCCTGGGGGGTGCCATTTGGCAATGGCAGGGTAACGGGGCTGAACAAGGCGGGGTTGATCGCCAGGTTGTACTGGATCGCGCTGACCGCGCGCACCTGTTGCAGGGTGCCGTCGCTGTTGAAACGCTCTACCTTGAGCGCAATGTAACTCTGCTGATCCACCCACACATGGGTGAGACTGGTTGCTGCGGCGGGGCAAAGCTGCTTGTTGTTCGCTATCTCGATCACCCAGGTTGGGCGACCAGCAACCGTCTCGCTAGCCTGGAACTGGGGAGTAAGCCAGCAATCACCGTCCCCTGCTATAGAAGCGGCGAAGTTGACCCTGCTGAAGACACTGATAAACTCAGTACGGGGGCGGCTACCGTCATTGACCTCGCTGTAGCCACCAGCAGGCTGATCGCTGCTACTCTCGTACCGCCAGTAGTTGGGGGCAACGTACCAGAACTGCGCCTGGAGGTCGGGGGGTTGGGGGGGGCCACCCGGCGGCACCGGCAACCGCACGCTGTAGCTGATCGCCACGCTGGTCAGGCTGGGTGCATCGAAGGCGGCGTTGGCGCGGGTAAGTACCTCGCGGGCAGTGAGGGGGGTAACAGGCAGGCTGGCGGTGGGGGAGGGAGTCGCTTGCGGCGTGTGGCTGGGGCTGATCGCCTGGTTGGTAGCGGTAGCACTTGGCTGGCCGACTACGCTCGGTTGATTGCGGTTGTTGAGATCGTAGGCGAAGAACAGACCGCCGCTGATGACCAGCAGCACGAGGGCGGCAGCAGCCAGCCGTGCTGGTAGGCTGGTAGGTTGGCTGGGGCGTAGGATTTGCATGGTATTAAGCCTCTCAAGTTGGGGACTGGGGGTGGCTGGCGGTTTGCTGCGCCCGGCCTCAGCCAGCAGCAGCGTGCGTAGTTGTTTGCGGAAGGCGGGGCTGGGGGTCGCGCCGGGCATCTCCTGCACCAGCAGGCTGGCAGCAGCGGCCCGCTGAGGGTCGAGGGCGGGTGGTGGGGAGGTGTCAGCATCCCCGCTCAAGGCCGCAAAGTACCGCTCAAGCAGGGCGGCCTGTTGTTCCTGGTTGTCCATCACTTGCCCTCCTCTGCCAGCACGATCTGGCGGATGCGTTCGACGGCGCGGTGGCGTAGCATCCGCACTGCCGGGCCGGATTTGCCGAGCGCAACTGCTATCTGCTCGCCGCTCCAGCCCGCGCACTGCAACTCGACCACGGTGCGCTGCTCATCCGGTAGGCTGGCTACGGCGGCGCGCACGCTCTGGCGGTCAGCCCGCGCCACCACCACGTCCTCCAGCGACGGGCCAGGGTCTGCCAGCAACTCGGGTTCGAACAACGCACCTGGTTGCCGCCTGCGCTGGCTGTTGAGTACCACATTGTGGGCGATCTGGAACAACCAGGCAGCGAACAACCCCTCGCGGTAGTCGCTGAGACCGACGAAGGCCTTGAGGAGGATTTCGCTGCTGGCATCCTCCGCCGCTTCCTGCGATTGCAGGCGCACGTAGCAGTAGGAGTAGATGCGGTCTAGGTAGCGTTCGTAGAGGGCAGTGAAGCTCGCGGGGTCACTGCGGGCTGCTCGCACCAGGTCGCGGTCATCCACCTGAGCATACTCCAGGCTAGACGGCGCAGCCTTGCGTCGCCTCGTCAAGCCGAACAACCCAATCAGTGCAGTGGAGAAGTGCATAAACACCCCCTGTCAAGTTATGATTACTATCGCGGTAAGCCCAGCCCTGCCTGCTCGCCTTCACCAGTAAAGACACCGCAGCTGGGTAGATGTAACGAGTAAACTTGAGGGACTTCACACTTTGGCCTGATTATAGCAGAATGAGGGGGTTATTGCCCCGAAAGGGACACAAGAAGGAGCCGCCCATATCGTGGGCGGCTCTTGCTTGCTGGTTGCTGCCTGATGCTTAGCGATGCAGGGCGGTGACGAGGGCGCGGTAGAGGACGACGCTGAGTTCAGCACGGGTGATTGCCTGGTTGGGGCCGAAGATGGCCGGGTTGCCAGGGTAGCCAGAGATTACGCCCTTATTCTGAGCGGTGCTGACCGCGCAGTAAGCCCAGTGGTTGGTTGGCACGTCGGGGAAGATTTGGCTGGGGCAATTGGCGGGGTAAGCCTTGACCTTCACCACGATCTTGACCAACTCGGCGCGGGTGATGCTCTTGCTGGGCAGGAAGCAAGGGCCTACTACCCCGCTGACCTGACAGGTGACGGCATCGTAGCCGTTGATTACGCTGGCAGTGCGCGCACTCTCGATGTAGCGGTAGGCCCAGTAGTTGGTTGGCACGTCACTGTAGCTGGGGGTGGCTGGGTTCAGCAGCGGTAGGCCGAAGGCTAGTACAATCATCTTGCTAAACTGAGCGCGGGTAGTATTGGCGTTAGGCTGGAACAGACCGCCAGGGAAGCCACCAATTATATTGTGGCCCACCAGATAGCTGATTTCGTTGTAGGCGAAGAAGTTAGCTGGCACATCGGGGAACACAGCCGCAGTGGGCGTGTTGGTCGGGCCACCAGGGGTGTTGGTCGGGCCTACTGGCGTGTTCGTTGCCACGGGTGTGTTAGTGGCGACAGGCGTGTTGGTCGAGCCGCCAGGGGTGTTGGTCGGGCCTACTGGCGTGTTAGTGGCGACAGGCGTGTTGGTCGAGCCGCCAGGGGTGTTGGTTGGGCCTACTGGCGTGTTCGTTGCCACGGGCGTGTTGGTCGGGCCACCAGGGGTGTTGGTCGGGCCTACTGACGTGTTCGTTGCCACGGGCGTGTTCGTTGCCACTGGCGTGTTGGTTGGGCCGCCAGGGGTGTTGGTTGGGCCACCAGGGGTGTTCGTTGCCACGGGCGTGTTCGTGGCGACAGGCGTGTTGGTTGCCACGGGCGTGTTGGTAGCGACAGGGGTGTTGGTTGCCACGGGCGTGTTAGTCGGGCCGCCAGGCGTGTTAGTCGGGCCTACCGGCGTGTTGGTCGGGGTGTCGGTTGCTACTGGCGTGTTCGTGGCGACAGGGGTGTTCGTGGCGACAGGGGTGTTGGTTGGGCCTACCGGTGTGTTGGTCGGGGTGTTAGTTGGCACTACTGGTGTATTGGTGAGCGTGCTGGTGGGGGTGTTGGTGGGGCCTATGGGCGTGTTGGTTGGCACTACTGGCGTGTTGGTCGGCTGGGTCGTGGGCGTGTCAGTAGGTGTGTTGGTTGGCTGCGGCGTGTTGGTGGGCGATGGAGTGTTGGTCGGGGTGGGGGTTGGGTTCGCCCCATTGATGCGGGCGATGAAGCCATCCTCACCGCCATCATAGCTCTGGTCGTAAGCGGTATTGTTGACTGGCAAGTTCGTCGAATAGGTGTCACCAGTAACGTACACGTCCCCTGTCACGCCGAAGGTGACGGCCTTCGCCTCATCAAAGCCATCACCACCAAAGTAGGTAGAGTAGACGAATGAGCTACCAGTCGGCGCGAGTTGGCTGATGAAGGCATCACTGCCGCCGCTCAGCACACCCTGGCCCGCGATTGGGTTGAGCAGCGGGAAGCCAGTGTCCGAGCTAGTGCGACCAACAACGAAGGCGTTAGCAGTGGCATTGACAGCCACGCCGTAAGCGATATCGTCGCTGCTGCCGCCGAGGTAGGTCGAGTATAGCAGCGGGAAGGGGCTGCCAGTAGTTGGCATGGCAGTGACGAAAGCATCATTACCGCCGCCATAGGTACTCTGCGCCGCATTTTGCAGCGGGAAGTCGCTGTTCGAGTTGGTCTGGCCGACCACATAGGCAACCCCACCAGCCCCCACCGCCACGCCATAAGCGTCCTCAGTCAGGCTGCCACCGAGATAGCTTGAGTAGAGGTAGGCCGAACCGCTGGGGCTAATTTTGGTCAGGAAAGCATCGCTGCTGCCAGCCTCCGTGCCGTCATAGGGATTAACTGTCTTGAAGTTGAGCGAGGAGGTGAAGCCGACCACGTAAGCATCACCGAGCAGGTCTACCGCAATGGCGTTACCCTCATCAGTGCTGCCACCGCCCCCTGCACCCTGATCGCCGAGGTAGGTAGAGTAGAGGGAGTCGCCGTTGAGGCTGAACATGGAGACAAAGGCATCGCGGGCCGCCCCATCAGGCTGCACAGGTATGACCGTAGGGAAGTTGGGGGAGTCGGTAAAGCCAGTTAGGTAGGCATTACCCGCTGCGTCAACTGCGATCCCCCGCGCCTCATCGCTCTGGCTACCACCGAAGTAGGTGGAGAAGACCAGGCCAGTGCCAAGTGGGTTTAGGCGGCTGAGGAACACATCATCGCTGCCAGCCAGGTTGGGCTGGGTGGGGCTGTTGGCGGTAGGGAAGTCGGTCGAGTAGGTGAAGCCAGTGACGTAAGCACTGCCCAGGCTGTCGGTAGCAATCCCGGTGCCGCGATCCTGGCCGTTGCCGCCGAGGTAGGTGGAGTAGAGCAGGTTCATGCCAGCCGCGTCGAGCTTGCTGACGAAAGCATCGTACTGGCCGTTGCCAAATTGCCCCTGGAAGGCTCCCGCTGGCGGCACAATCGGGAAGTCGAGGTTGGATTTGGTCCAGCCGGTAATGTAGGCCGAACCAGTGGCATCCACCGCGATGCTCACGGCCTCATCATCCTGGTGGGCGATGTTGGTGCCACCGAGGTAGGTAGCAAAGGTAATAATTGGGTCGATCACCAGCGGTAGGCTACGGTCGTAAGCGGCCACGCTGAAGCCAACCTCACCGCTGGCGGTCAACTGGTAGCCACCGGCCACCGCCTGCCTGCCCTGGGCTGTGTCCTGGTAGATGTATGGCGCAGGCTGGTAGATGGTACCGACGGCGGTCTGGATCGCCAGCCGTTCGCCACTGACCGCCAGCTGCTGTGCGCCAGTAAGGGCCAGCCGAATCTGGCTGGGGTCGGCCTGGGGCGCGAGGATGAAGTCATACTCCAACTGCCCACTCTTGCCATAGTAAGCAAGGTCAATGCCTGGGTAAACCCCCCGGTAGATTACCTTCGCATAGTTGGCTATACTGCTGTGCCACTTGCTGGCATCGTTGCCTACCAGGTAGTTGCTGACCCCCAGCTTCTTGTCTGCTGCGAGCAGGGTAGGGTTGGCGTTTGCGCCACGTAGTTGCAGTTGCAGCACCACTTCGCTGCTGGTGGCAGTGGCTGCTAGCTTCAACACGGCTTCCTGAGCGGTCAGGAAGACGGTGTAGCCCTTGCCCCGCGCAAGATATTGCACGCGAGGGTCAGTCTGACCTGCGTTGGCTTCAAAGTTGAGCGGCAGTTGGCTGAGGTTGTCGCGCACACGCTGCTCCTGGCTGCGCGATGCGGTTCGTTGTGGGCTACTTTGCTGGTCGAGTGTCTGGTTCTGCGTGGGCAAGTAGGGAAGGAAGGTGGCTATCAAGATCAGGGCAAGGGCGGCGAGGCTCAACCGTCGAGTAGAATTGTTCAATGGGACATCCTTTCAAACTGCGGGGTTAGTAGTGATCGCCATTAGCTGTGACCACAGAGTAATTCTAACCACAGAGGGTGTCCATTTCTGTTGGATTTTGTTGGCTGTTTGGCAGCATCTGTGCTGGCAGCAAATCATGGCTGGGCCAAGCACAGGGTGCAGCAGGCGCACTCCGCTTTTGCCTGTCAGCCCACGATCAGCTATAATGAGCGCACGCTTATTGCTGCAAACCTGCAAGAGGGTGCTAGCCGCAGCCCAGGAGACGATGCGGCTGGCGCGCTACAACGTGGAGTTGAACGCGGGACGATTGAACAGCAGTAGCTACTAGCCGAACGAGGGATCGAAGATGCAAATTGGTGCAGGCGAAGGTGGCAGTCTAGCAGGCGATAGCCTCTGGCGATTGTTGATCGCCCTGCTAGAGATAGTGGTTGGGCTAGGGCTGCTGCTCACCCCTTACTGGACGCGGCGCAAGCTCGTGCGGCTCCGCAGCAGCACGGCCACCAGCCGTCAGCGGCACATCGTCCTGTTTACCATTGCGGGCGTGGCTGCCATCATCAGCGGTATCTTCCTGATCGTGCAGGGAGGGGACATCGGCTCGTCACTGATCCCCCTCGGCATGATCGGCGCAGCGGTGGCAACTGCCCTGCTGCCGAGCCGCGACGAGCAGGTGGATGAGGAGCAGAGCGAGAGCTAGGGCCGCTTCAGCCCACCAAGCTCATGATGCGCCCTGCTTCAGAGCAGACCGCTAGAACTCCTGGCCCTAACTGCTACAGCGTCCCGCTCGCCACCTCCACAAAGGGTAGGAACTCGCCATCCGCACGGCGCGGGAAGGGCTGCACCAGTAGCACGGCAGTGCGGTTGACCGGGCCGTAGATGTGGGGGTAGAGCAGTTTGCCGTGGTCGAACCGCCAGGGGCTGCCCGTTGCCTCCAGGTCGATGGTCAGCAGATAGTAGGGGCGGGGATCGCTGCGGTAGTGGCGGTTGGCGGTGGTGACCATGTTGGCTGCTCCGTCAGTGCAGTGGATAAAACCCTCATCAGCCAGCGAAGTAGCGGCGTAGGGTATGCTGGCGGGCAGCTTGTCCCACACCTCCATCGGGGTTATGTGGTAGGTCAGTCTCATCTTTGCTCCTCTGGCAGGTCCAACAAAGCCCCTCCCTGGGCGGGGAGAGGCTCTGGCGAACGGCTATTCTGTGCTGGCGGAGTCACTCGCGCCGCTGCCACGTGCGTTCTCGGCGGCTACGCTCTCCCCCTGCAAGGCATCGGGTAGCTCCGTCTGGGCCAGCTTGCGGGTGGCAAAGGTTAGCTTCTTGGTACCAGCCGCAGACATCTTGCCCTGAGCTTCAAGGTTGCTGGCCTCGGCCTCAGCCTGGTTCGCCAGGTCTACCTCACCCAAGTTGAGCAGGCGGGTCGCTGCCGCCCGCAGCTTACTGGTTGCCCCTGCGATATTGCCGACCTCGGCCTCGCTCAGGGCAGTGGTTTGCAGCTTGAAAGCAGTCGCCTTCTCCACCAGGTTCATCACGCGCGGGTTGAGAGCCTCGCGGGGAGCCTCGGCGGGGGCTTCCTCGTAGGTGAGGGTGACATCGCTCTGCAACTCGCGGCTGCCAGCCCCTACGGTTGGCACCTCGTAGGTGAATTGCAACTGGGCGACCCGGAACGTGCCAACGGGCCGGGCTGGCAGCAGCACCTCAGAGAGGATCGTCTGCGCCTTGCCTGCACTCAGTTCGCCAAGCTGCACCGTGATCACGTTCTCTGTCTGCATAGTGTCCAGCTTGAGCTTGCGGATCATTGGGGTCATCTGGTAGACCGTGCGCGCCTCTACCCCACCACCAAGCCGCATGGTGAGGGTGGCATTCTGCACCACCGCTTCCTTCATCTCCTGCACCGTGCGCTCAAAGTATTTGGCGATCTCGTCTGGCTTGTTGATGAAGTCGCTCTGGCCCTTGCTGTTGTCAGCGATAGCGTCAAGTAGACTTTCGTTCCAATCAGTGCCGAGGCCGAGGGCGATGATCGAGATGCCCACCTCACCTGCCTGGCGGGCCACATCCTTGCAGACTGGCTCATCGCCGCCTGGTTCGTCGCCCCAGGTCTGGCCGTCGGTAAGCAGGATCATGCGGTGCAGGTAGTTGCCCGCTGGGTTGGCGGTGCGTACTTTCTTCAACTCGTCCAGCCCCAGCAGCATCCCCCGCGACATGGTAGTACCACCAGCCACGCGGATACCATCCACTGCCTTCTTCATCTGCGTCTTGCCATCATCCGTCACCAGGGTGGCGGGGACGATCACGCGGGCGTTGTCGGAGAAGACAACGACGGTGGCCGAGTCGCCCGCTTCGAGCAGGTCAATCACCTGCTTGACCGCCTCCTTCAGTTGCTCCAGCTTGTTATCCTCATCCATCGAGCCGCTATGGTCGAGAACGAGCGCGAGGTTGAGCGGGGTCTTGTTCTGTACCGCCACGCTCATTGCGGTGGGCGGGGTAATGTCAATCGCCAGGTAGCCAAGCTGCGTCTGCTGCATCACTGGGGCTGCACTGCGCCCCCACGACCATTTGAGTGTTACCTGCTCATCAGCCATCTTGCGCCCTCCTTGTGGTCTACGTCGGTTTTGGTTACGCGGATAGTATAACATAAGACAGGAGGATGGGGGTTTAGGTTTCCACAGCAAAGCTGCCGCTCCTTGTTCACCACAACCAGGCAGCCAGAACCTGACTTCGGCAAACCTTCTCCTCCAGCTTCGCTAGCTGCCCCACAGTCGTAAACTGTCGCTGGCATAAAACTGGCTGGAGAGAGTTGTTGCTTACTATGTTATAATCGGTTCTGCGAAACAGCCAAAAGCCAGGAGATTGCGATGAGCGAACCAACCAACACGCGTAAATCGGCAGAGGGTACCGCTGCCAGTGCCGACCCAACCACGATCACGGTAGCGAGCGAAACGGCGATCACGGCTGGCCCACCAGAGCGGATCGTCAGTGATATTCGTTACAAGCACATGGGCAATGAATGGGAGAGCCACTTGCAGGCGATGCGTGGCCTCAAGCGGCGCAGCCTACGTGGTAGCGATGACTTCCCCGGCAGCTTCTGGGAGCCGGTCGAGGAGGAGCGTTATGGCCCGGAGCCAGAGCAGCCCGCCAGCAAGTAGCCACCTTCCCCGCCAGGGGCAACCATGATCGATGAGGAGGCAGTTTATGGAAGATCAGCGCAACAACACCGCGCAACCCTCTGCGGTAGAAGTGCAGGCCAGCGATGTCACCACGCCACTGGTAGACAACAGTACGACACAGGATAGCAACAGCGACTTGAACAGCGTAGCCAGCTACGGCCACGGCCACGGCGAGAGTCTACATGGCAACCTTGAGGATGGGAGTGGTATATTCTACGGCGACGAGGGTGTTGACCGCGACATTGACACAACCACGGCCCAGTCCTTCAGCGACGGCCACCACCCCCTTCGCAACCCTGTTGACGGCATCCATGAAGCCGACAACCCGCTGATCGCCAGCAATGATCTGCCCGATTACAGCGGCGGCAGTGGTGAGCAACTGCAAGGCCAGAGCCAGACCAGCGCAACCCAGGTGCGGATGCAGGACGAGCGTAATAGGGCGGCCAGTGGCGGCGCACAACTCGGCCAGCAAAATACAGCGGGTTCAGCCAGCAGCCCCGACCGCCTGGAAGGCCCAACCAGTCAGCCCGCGATCATGACCAGTGCAGTCGAGGATATGCTCACTGCGGGACGTTCTGGCGGTGGCGCAGGGGATCCACTAGCGGCTCGGATGCTGGGTACTCAGCGCGAGGGTGAACTGGCAGCCAGCCGCAACCCCGAAATACGCGACCCCGGCATGAGCGATGGCTATCTCTATGCCAAAGACGACGACAACAACCCTGATGTGAACGAGAACATCGCACAGGCGGTAGGCATGGCTTACAACCCGGCCAATGTTGCCCACGACAACCGCCGCAGCCAACTGATGCTGACCTTGCCCACGGCACAGCTAGCCCAGTTGCGTGCTGAACTACGCAGCGTAGGGGTCAACGAGGGCGAGATTGAAGTGCGTGAGCAGGAGGGTACGGTCAGTATGGTGCTGGTCGAAGCCGACACCCTCACCCGCCCCTATGTTGAGCAAGCCTTCAACCGCTATCGCAGCCTGGACAGCACCAGCTAGCCTGCAGCGAGCGGCACACGGGGACGGCACAGGCCGCCCCCTTCTTTTTGCCCGCTAACCTGTCTAGCGCGTTCTTGACCACCTTTGCCAGTTCGCCGCGCCGCACATTGTCGTTTGGTCGATAGCAGAGGCCAGTGCCGCAGCTTGCCCCGCTGACCACCCCCCGCTGGTAGAGGGTTTCGATCTCCAGGTAGAAGGTGTTGCTGGGCGGTACGTCGGCGAAGCTGGCAGTAGCCGGGGTGTAGTCGGGGTAGTTGCGCGCCCGCTTGACGATCTTCGCCACCTGTCCCCGCGTTACGCTCTGGTTGGAGCGGAAGCACGGCTGGCTGGGAGCAGGGGTACCAGGGTCGACACATTGGGCGGGGCTAAAGCCATTGATCACCCCAGCATGAGCAGCGGCCTCAATAAAAGTGTAGAAGATGTTGTTGCTAGTTACATCGCTAAAGGTTGGGTTGGGCGGCGCATAAGCGGGGATGCCGAAGGCGTTGACGGCGATCTTGGCGAGTTGGCCCCGCGTGGTGTTTGCGTTCGGGCGGAAGCTACCATCAAAGTAGCCGCTAAGTATCTGGTGGCAGGCCAGATACTGGATTTCGTTGTAGAAGATATAGCTGGGCGGCACATCGAGGAAACTGATCGTGCATGGTGTCGCCGTCGCACTGACGGTTGCCGTCGCACTGATGGTCACTGTCGCCCTGCTGGTCGGGCTGGCAGTCGGGGTGCTGCTAGCAGCGGGGAGGGTGGCGGTGGTGGTCAAGCCGGGGGTGGCAGTGGCGGCAGCGGTAGCAGTAGTGGTCAAGCCGGGGGTACAGGTCGGGCCGGGGGTGAGCGCGCTGGGTAGGTAGAGGTACTCTACACTGGCTGTCGTCTGCGGATTGTAGCCGCCCGCCACCACCACGCGGTCGCCAAGTGTCCCTTGCACGTGAGCAGCACGAGCATGACGTAGTGCAGGGCCAGCAGCCCAGCTGTCGGTTGCCGGGTCGTAGAGGTAGGTATCAGTTGCATAGCTGTCGCTGCCGCCGTCAAAGCCGCCAGTGAGCAGTAGCTTGCCCGCATAGACGCTGAGGCCAGGGTACTTGCGCTCGCCACTAAAGGGAGCGGGTGCGACCGTACTCCACTGTGTGTTGCTGTAGACAAAGACGGCGTTGGAGTCGCTGCTGGCGTGCCGTCCACCAACGACGTAGATGCTGCCGTTCAACTCTGCCGCCGCCGCCCCCGATACGCCGTCGGGCATTGCCAGACCGAACTGCCAGTAGTTGAGGTCGGACCGCGCCTTGTAGATGTAGGTGTTGCTGCTCGCCGAGGAGTTTGGCACGTAGCCACCCAGCATATAGAACTCGTAGCCCTTGAAAGCAGCCATGCCTTGCCCAATGGGGAACTCTGTGCCGTCGCTCAGAACCATTGGCGGCTTACTGCCCCAGATGTTGAGGGTAGGAGTGTACGCCTCGAAAGCGGTCAATATCTGGGTGCCAGTCAGCCCGCCAGCAAGGAAGATCGTGCCGCTGTAGGTCCCCGCCGCTGCCCCAGCCCGCGCGGTGAGTAGCGGAGCGGCCAGCGTCCAGGTGCCAGTGATCGGATCGTAGTAAATGTTGGTGCTGGTAACAAAACCGCGCGCATCCACCCCACCGAGTGAGTAGAGTCGGTTGCCGACCACTGCCCCCGCTGCCGAGTCCAGCGGCCCAGGCAAGGATGGCCCCTCCTGCCACTCAGTTAGCCCGCAACTCAACGGAGCCTGACCTGGCGTGCCTGGCAGACTGGCCGCCGCTAGTGCCTGTTTACCCTCCCCCCTGCGTGAGGGTAGACCTGAGTGGGGGGTGGCGGCCCAACCAAGCAAGAGGCTGACGATGAGGGTGAGGGTGAGAAGTAGATTCAGTTTACGCAAGTTGCTTTCTCCTTCTGCTGATTTAACCCCATTATGGTATGATAAGCACACATTTGCAAGCTACCGGAGGTCGTTCTGTCCAGCCCACTGCGCAATTTGCCCGCCAGCCTGACCGTCGTCGTAATCGCCCGCGATGAGGCACGCCATATTGCGGCCTGCCTTGCCAGCGTGCAACCCCTCAGCCACGACCTGCTGGTGATCCTCGACGAGCGCACGACGGACGATACAGCCCACCTGGCCGAGGCAGCAGGGGCGCGGGTGGTCAGCAGCCGCTTCGTCAACTTCTCTGCCCAGCGTAACCGCGCCTTGCAAGAGGCAGGTGGTGACTACGTACTGTTCATTGATGCTGACGAGCGTTGCCCAGCAATGCTGGTGGCAGAGATCAGCGCGTTGCTGGCCCAAGAGCCGCTGGCGGGCTACTGGTTGCCGCGTCGCAACTACTTCTTCGGCCACCTGGTCAACTATGCAGGCTGGTGGCCCGACTACCAGTTGCGGCTGCTACGGCGGGTAGGGACGGGCTACGACGAGGGGCGCGAAGTACACGAGGAGGCGATCCTGGCGGGCGCGAGCGGGCGGTTGCAGCAGCCGCTGACGCATTACAACTACGACACCTGGGCGCAGTTCCGCCGTAAGCAACGCTACTATGCAGGCTTCGAGGCTAGCGTGCTACACAGGAGCGGGCAGCGGGCGAAGCTGCGTAACTTCGTGCTGCAACCACTGCGCGAGTTCCGCCGCCGCTACTTCACCCTCGGCGGTTGGCGCGGCGGCCCACTGGGGCTAGCCCTCTCTGCCGCAATGGGTTGGTATGAGCTACGCAAGTATTGGCTACTCTGGCGGCTGCGGCGGCAGCGTTTAGGGAGTTGTGCTATAATCGAGGTCATGGACGAGCTACGTTTTGTTGACCTATTCTGTGGCATTGGCGGCTTTCGGCTGGCTGCCGAGTCGGTTTGCCACGCACGCGGCCTGCAAGCACAATGCGTGTTCTCCTCCGATATCGACCCCGACGCGCAGAGAGTGTACGCCGCCAACTTTGGTGAGCAGCCATTCGGCGACATCCGTGAGGTAGTTGCAGAGGGGGTACCGGATCATGATGTTTTGTTCGCGGGCTTTCCCTGCCAACCGTTCAGCATTATTGGCGACAAAAGGGGATTTGAGGATGCACGCGGTACGCTGTTCTTCGACGTTGCGCGCATCCTGGCCGCAAAGCGACCACAGGCTTTTGTGCTTGAGAATGTCAAGATGCTGGTTGGGCATGACCAGGGTCGCACCCTTGCCCTGATGATGGAGACGCTCAGGGACATCGGCTACCATGCTAGCTATCGGGTGCTGAACGCCCTCGATTATGGGCTACCGCAGAAACGCGAGCGTGTCTTCATCGTTGGCTTCCTCAAGCCTCGGGCCTACTGCTGGCCTGGCGGCAAGCGACCGATGCGCTCCCTCGCCACGATCCTTGAGACGGTGGTAGCACCACGCTACTACGCCTCCGACTACATCCAGGCGAACCGCCGCACCAGCTATGGTCGCGTAGATGATCAGCCCACCATCTGGCACGAGAACAAAGCGGGTCACGTCAGTGCCTACCCCTTCTCCTGCGCTTTGCGGGCGGGTGCATCCTACAACTACCTGTTGGTTAATGGTGAGCGGCGGCTGACTGAGCGCGAGATGCTGCGGCTGCAAGGCTTCCCCGACGACTTCCAGATAGCAGTGGGCTACAATGCGCTGCGGCGGCTGGCTGGCAATGCAGTAGCAGTACCTTGTGTGGAGGCGGTACTTCATCCACTGCTTGATAGTCTGTTGGAGCAACACAAGGCTGTGGAGCAGCAGGCTATGCAGATCAACTTTTTGTGTCGGGTGGCACCGTGACCAGTGAAATCACGCTGGGAGAAGCCAAGACCAGGCTCGATCAGATCATCCGCAAGGCGCGGGTGGATTTGTACAAGCCGATCCAAGTCGCCGAGGTACTGTACCATCTACGAACCGATGCCGACCTAAACATTGATCTGCTTGATGTAGACAGTTACAAAAACCTCTCCCTGAAATGGCGCAATGAGGTTACGCGACGGCTACTGGGCAAGGCCTCCACATCCAGCGCACAGTTTCAGCACAACCTCTGGCAG
This sequence comes from Chloroflexota bacterium, assembly GCA_043754535.1. Classification (GTDB taxonomy): domain Bacteria; phylum Chloroflexota; class Chloroflexia; order QHBQ01; family QHBQ01; genus JBBROH01. The sequence goes on from JAYUUN010000128.1 coordinate 175,523, forward strand.
AGCAACGCAATGCCGCCACCGTACATAGCACTGCTGCACGGTGCCAACCTGGTGAGCAATGGGGCGGTGGAGCGTTACATCTACCTGAACGTGCAGATGCGGCAGAACACAGTGGCTGGCATGATTGCCTTGATAGAGGCTGCTGTTGCTGCCCCTCGGTACTTCAAGCTAGCGACCCTACTGGATATGTTTGTCAGAACACCGGGCATCGCTCGAAGCATAGACAAAGCATACGAGATTGTTGTCTATAGTCTGCTGGAGACTGTCGTGACCAGTCTGGGTGCTGAGGTAACAGTAGCTGTAGCAGAGCAGCAGCGACCATTGCTAAACGATTTTAATGACCTAGCCACAATGTTGCTGGGTCTAAGCACAAATAATGTGTCGCAGCCTACGCCAGCCCACATCTACCGCGTAGGTGTTACCAACGCAGCAGACCGAGGACTTGATATGTGGGCTAACTTCGGCCTTGCCATTCAAGTAAAGCATCTAACTTTGGACAAGGAGCTAGCCAATCGCATCGTCGATCAGGTGGAGAGTGACAGTGTTGTTATTGTCTGCCGCGACAGTGATGAGGCTACAATTCAGGCTGTCATGAAGCAAATAGGCTGGGGCAGGAGAGTACGTGCAATAATAAGGCAGACAGAGCTAGAAGGATGGTATGACCGCTGCCTTAATGGCGCACACGCTGACACCTTGGCTGAAAAGCTGCTGACTATGCTCCTTGCCAGCTTCAGGGCTGAGTTCCCGCTTGGCGGTGAGATAGTCAACTTTATGGCCGAACGTGGCTATGACAGTCTCGTTCCACCTGAGCTATGGCAAGCTACACCAACCACACTCTAACCCTCCGCCGCAGGCTCCCGCCCCGCCCAGAACGCCTCTAGCTCGACCCGTAGGCGATGATGCTCGGCCTGCTTGAGGGTTGGGTCGCTAGCGAACAGCGTCTTCGCCTCGCGGCGGGCCAGTTCTAGCGTCGGTAGGTCGCTGAAGCTAGCCATCTTCAGGTCGCTGAAGCCACTCTGCCGTGTGCCGAAGAACTGACCCGGCCCCCGCAGCTTGAGGTCGGCCTCGGCTAGTACGAAGCCGTCCTCGCTGCTCTCGATCACCTTCAGCCGCTCCTCGGCGATCACCCCCACGCTGTCGGCAAGGAGCATACAGTACGATTGGTGTTCGCCGCGCCCCACCCGCCCACGGAACTGGTGCAACTGCGACAGGCCAAAGCGGTTGGCCCCCTCGATCATCATCACCGTCGCGTTCGGCACGTCAATGCCCACCTCGACCACCGAGGTGCTAACCAGGATGTCCAACTCGCCCCGGTTGAAGGCTTGCATGGCGGCTTCCTTCTTGTCCGAGGCCAGGCGGCCATGCACCAGCCCCACCCGCAGGTCGGGGAACACATCGCGCTGCAAGCGTTCGGCCTCCTCCA
>JAYUUN010000129.1:0-7025 GCA_043754535.1 Chloroflexota bacterium
CAACAGCAAGAGCAAGAACCCCTCCCTAATCCGTGTCAGGCGCGGCTGGGGGAGGGTTTTTTGCTTGCTATTTTGGTATAATCCTCTAGCCACCAGCCAGCGTCGCGTCGGAGCGCGAGCAGCCAGTGACCATTACTACTCTGTAGTCACAAACTGACCAAAGGGGCTTGCGATGGACAATAGTCAGCGGCGCGCCAGCGCGGAGCGCACCACCAAAGAGAGCCAGGTCAGCGTTGAGATCAACATTGACGGCACTGGCGTGGCCGACGTGCAGAGCGGCTGCGGCTTCCTCGACCATATGCTCGATGCGCTGGCGAAGCATGGCCTGTTCGACCTGACGGTGCGGGCCACTGGCGACTATCATATTGACGAACACCATACGGTGGAGGATACCGCCATCGTCCTCGGTCGTGCCTTCAACCAGGCACTGGGCGACAAGCGCGGCATCAACCGCATGGGCGACGCAACCGTACCGCTTGACGAAGCCCTCGCCCAGGTCGTGGTAGACATCGGCGGGCGCGGCTACAGCGATATCCGTGCCAGGTTCAGCAACCCGAAGGTGGGTGACCTCAGCACCGACTTGATCTGGCACTTCCTCGACAGCTTTGCGAAGGAGGCGCGCCTCAACCTACACGTGCGCCTGCTGCGGGGCCGCAACGACCACCACCGTGCCGAGGCGATCTTCAAAGCCCTCGCTCGCGCCCTCTACCAGGCCGTCACTATTGACCCCCGCCGCGCCAGCGTCTTGCCCAGCACGAAGGGGAGCATAGACAAGGTGTTAGGCACGTGGCTCTAGCAGCCTGCGCTGCGACCTCTCACCCAAGCCTCTCCCCTTTGCGGCAGAGGGCAAAGAAGAACAGGAGACTCGCTACTCTATGTTGACTAGCCACCTCAATCAACTGACCGCCGAGCAACGTAGCCGCATCATGCGGCGGGCCGAGAGCGACACCGAACGGGTGCGCGGTGTGGTGCGCGAGATACTTGACCGGGTGCGGGCTGAAGGTGACGCAGCCCTACGCGACTACACCCGCCGCTTCGACGGCGTGGAGGTGCAAGACTTGCGGGTGAGCGAAGCCGAGGTCGAGCGCGCCTACGCCAGCGTTAGTCCAGCGTTCCTGCACGGTCTGCGCCAGGCCGCCACCAACATCACCACCTTCCACCAGGCCCAGCTTGAGGGCCAGCACGTGGTCGAGACCGCGCCCGGCATCCACATCTGGCGGGTGCGGCGGGCAATCGAGCGCGTCGGCCTTTACGTCCCCGGTGGGCGCAAAATCTACCCCTCGTCCGTGCTGATGGCGGGTATCCCTGCGCGGTTGGTAGGCTGCAAGCTGCGTGTGATGTGCGCCCCCCCCGCACCTGATGGCAGCCTGCCTGCCCCCACCCTCGTCGCGGCGAAGGAGGCTGGCATCGAACACATCTACAAGGTAGGCGGAGCGCAGGCTATCGCCGCAATGGCTTATGGCACCGAGACGATCCCCGCCGTCTACAAGGTGTTCGGCGCGGGCAACCTCTACGTTGCCGTCGCCAAGCTGCTAGTACGCGACGCAGGGGTAGAGCTTGATATGCCCGCTGGCCCCAGTGAGGTGCTGATCATCGCTGACGGCACGGCTGACCCACGCTTCGTCGCCGCCGATCTCATGTCGCAGGCCGAGCATGGTGAGGAGTCGGCGGGCGTGCTGCTAACCACCTCGCCAGAGTTGGCCGCGCAGGTGGCCGCTGAGGTCGAACGCCAACTGGTGGGCCTGGCGACCGCCCCGACCATCCGCAAGGCACTGGACAGCTACGGCGCGATCCTCGTCTGCACCGACGTGCCAGAGGCGATAGCGTTCGCCAACGAGTACGCCCCCGAACACCTGGAGATCATCCTTGCAGGGGATGGCAACCATCTTGCGCTGGAGCAAGTGACGAATGCGGGGGCAGTCTTCCTCGGCCCCTACGCCCCCGAACCAGCGGGCGACTATGCCAGCGGCAGCAACCACGTGCTACCGACGGGTGGGGCAGCCCGCCTCTACAGCGGCCTCTCAGTAGACAGCTTCAGCCGCATGGTCGAGGTGCAGGAGCTAACCCGCGACGGTCTCGCCAGCATCCGCGCCAGCATAGATGTGCTGGCGACCACCGAAGGTTTGCCAGCCCACCGCAACGCCGTCGAGGTGCGCTTCGATGGTTGAGCCACCACCTTGCACGCGGGTGTATTACCTGTCTTGGCGCACCGCTGGGTGATACAGTGCCGTTACGAGCAGATGGCCCACACTCAGGTGTTGTTGCGTTTAGTGGTCAGCACTTTGGTATAATAGAGGTATGGCTGGTACCAGCAACCTTGTCGGTGCGCTGCTAGTTGCAGCCGGGCAGCTTGCCAGCCTCAAATACCCGTGTGTTGTGCTGCTACTTTGGCAGCCAAAAGCGCACGCTAGTCGTAGTGGAGGTTTGTGATGTTTTTTGCTCCCATGCGCGGGGTGATAGACCGCCGCATCCTTGTCAACTACCAGGTTGACCCCGCTGTACTCAGCGCACTTCTGCCAGCCCCCTTCCGCCCGAAGTTGGTGCAGGGCAAGGGCATTGCGGGCATCTGCCTGATCCGCCTGGCCCACCTGCGGCCACGTGGCCTACCGGCCTTTGTTGGCTTGCGCTCGGAGAACGCAGCCCACCGCATTGCAGTCGAGTGGGAGGAACAGGGCCAGCTACGCGAAGGGGTCTACATCCCCCGCCGCGACAGTGCCTCGCGGCTGAACGTCTTGCTCGGTGGCCGCCTGGTGCCTGGTCTCCAGCAGCACGCCCGCTTCCAGGCAATCGAGAAGAAGCAGCATCTCTATGTGGCGGTAGACAGCGACGACCAACAGACTCACGTCGTAGTCGAGGGCGATGTGGCAGAGTCGCTGCCCGCCAACTCGGTCTTCCAGAACGTAGCCGAAGCCTCGGCCTTCTTTGAACACGGCTCTATTGGCTACTCGCCCGCCCAGGGTGGCGGCCTGATCCAGGGCATTCGGCTGCACGCCTTTAACTGGCAAGTGGTGCCGCTGACGATCCAACAGGTGCAGTCTAGCTTCTTCGACAACCGCCAGCAGTTTCCAGCTGGCAGCTGCACCTTCGACTGTGCGCTGCTGATGCGGGGGGTTGAACACGCCTGGTACGCAGCACAAACGCCACAGTTGGCCGCTGTTTAGCCATCGGCAATTGTTGTAGGATGGTTCTTCCTGGGCAGAGATTTGTTACACGGTGACAGCGGTGGGGGGACAGGCATGAAGCTGGTAACTTACACCATCCGTAGGCTGGGTGGCTATGGACGCGACGACCGCTTTGGCGCGCTGGTCAACATCGGGGGAGAGGAGAGGGTGGTTAGCCTGCCCGACTTGCACCGCTGGGCGCAGCGCAACCTCGCCCCCAGCGATATGCACCATCGCCAGATCAGCAACTTCGCCCCCAGCAACAGCCTGCTGGGGACCCTGGATCGCGGCTATGGCGCAACCGTGTTCGGCGAACCTGACCTGATCCCAACCTTCGACCCCCTGGCTGAGGTGCGCGCCCTGCTCACCCTACTGGCTGACCTGGCCGACGACGACAAGGAGCGAGCCTGGCAACTCACGATTGACCGTGGTCGCGCTACCCTCCTGCCTCCACTCCCGCGCCCACGCAGCCTGCGGGACTTCTACGCCTTCCGCGCTCACGTGGAGACAGCCCGCCGCAATCGGGGCTTGCCGATGATCGAGGAGTGGTTTCAGGCTCCCGCCTTCTACTTCAGCAATCACCAGGCGGTGATAGCTAGCTCCGTTCCCCTGCGGATGCCGCAGACCAGTGCGCTTGACTACGAGCTAGAGGTTGCCTGCGTAGTTGGCAGGCCGGGCCGCAACCTTACGGCTGAGGAAGCTGGCGGCTACATCGCGGGCTACATGATCATGAACGACTGGTCGGCACGGGACGTGCAGCAGGTAGAGATGAAGGTTGGTCTCGGCCCAGCGAAGGCGAAGGACTTTGCCACCACGCTCGGCCCTGCGCTCGTCACCGCCGACGAACTAGCCGACCGCAGTAGTGGAGTGGGCGCAGAAGAACGGTACGACCTCGCCATGACCGCGAAGGTGAACGGTGAACTGCGTAGCTCAGGCAATATGCGCGACATCCACTTCTCCTTCAGCCAGCTACTCGCCCACGCTAGCCGCGACGTGTGGCTCTACCCCGGTGACGTGATCGCCAGCGGTACGGTCGGCAGCGGCTGCCTGCTCGAACTGACTGCTGGGCGCGGCCCCTGGCTACAAGCGGGAGATGTGGTAGAATTGGAGATAGAACGCCTCGGCGTTATCACTAACCCAGTGGTCGGCAACGAGTGAGCAGCAGCGGACGGCATATACCGGGCTTGCTACATAATGCACGATGTTGACCACGCCACCAGAAAGGAGTCGCCAATGCCTCCCTACATGAAGATGGGGCAGGTTCCGCATAAGCGGCACACGATCTTCCGCCGCCCCGACGGCAAGCTCTACACCGAGGAGCTTTTCGGGGTTGAGGGCTTCAGCGGGATTGCCAGCCTGCTCTACCACTACAACCCACCAGTGAGAGCGACTAAAATCCGCCCCTGCCCAGAGATGACCACAGCCCTGACCCCCGTCGCGGTGCCAGAGGAGGTGCAACGCCATCATCACCTCAAAACATTGAACGTGCCACAAGGTGGCAACCCGATCACCGCTCGCCGCATCCTGATGTTCAACAACGATGTGCGGATTGCGGTCGCTCGCCCCACCGAGGTGATGCCCTACTTCTATCGTAACTCGCAGGCTGACGAGATGTACTTTATTCACGAGGGGCGCGGCACATTCCTCACCAACTTCGGTACCCTCCCCTACGAGGAGGGCGACTACGTGATCCTACCACACGGCACTACTTACCAGGTGGAGATGGATGGCGCGGCCAGCCCCAATGGGCAACGCTGGCTGGTAACAGAGGCTAGCGGGCGCATCGAGGTGCCGAAACGCTACCGCAACGAGTACGGCCAACTGCTGGAACACTCCCCCTTCTGCGAACGCGACCTGAGCGGCCCGACCGAGCTACCCAGCGTCGCTGAGGAGCCAGTGGAGGAGCGCGAGTACGAGGTCGTCGTCCGTGCTGGCGGCCTTGTTACCGCCTACTTCTACCAGACCCATCCCTTCGATGTGGCGGGTTGGGACGGCTACCTCTACCCCTGGAAGTTCAACATCCGCGACTTTGAGCCGATCACCGGGCGCATCCACCAGCCACCGACGGTGCATCAGACTTTCCAGGGGCCAAACTTCGTCGTCTGCTCCTTCGTTCCGCGCAAGTTCGACTACCACCCAGAGGGTATCCCTGCGCCCTACAACCACAGCAATATTGACAGTGAGGAGATGATCTACTACGTCAACGGCAACTTCATGAGCCGCAAGGGGATCGAACTAGGCAGCATCACCATGCACCCGCACGGCATCCCGCACGGCCCCACGCCAGGCGCAGCTGAAGGTAGCATCGGCAAGGAAGCGACGGAGGAGTTGGCAGTGATGATCGACACCTTCCATCCCCTGCACTACACCGCCGCCGCCCTGGAGCTAGACGACCCCAGCTATCCCTTTAGCTGGTACGAGCAGAGCAAGTAAGCTGTGGTGCAAGGGGGCGGTCTTGTCCGGCCACCCCACCGCTGGCTGCACTGCGAAGCGGGTGGCGCAGCCTGGCTTTGACGCAATCGCCGCGATAGGGTAAAATAGGCGGGCGGCGCATAACAAGCGAGAGGATGATTAGCCCTTTGGCAGATGAGAAACTGAGAGTAGCCGTGATTGGCGTGGGGGCGATTGGTCGCAACCATGCTCGCGTCTACAACGAGATCGAGATGGCCGACCTGGTGGCCGTCTCTGACAACGACCCGGCAACAGCAGCCCGCGTTGGCGGCCAACTGCACGTCCCCCACTACACCGACTACCGCGAACTGCTAGAGCGCGAGAAGCCAGACGTGGTGACGGTCTCGGTGCCAACTACGCTGCACCACAAGATCGCCCTGGACGTGATCGCAGCGGGGGTTAACCTGCTGGTCGAGAAGCCGATAGCGGCAACTGAGGCCGAGGCCATTGAGATGATCGCAGCAGCGAAGGCGAAGGCGGTCAAGTTCACCGTCGGCCACATCGAACGCTTCAACCCTGCCATATCGGAGCTAAAGAAGCGGCTAGACGCAGGCGAACTGGGTCGCGTCTTCCAGATACACGCCCGCAGGCTCGGCCCCTTCCCCGCTCGCGTCGCCGACGTGGGGGTGGTGATTGACCTGGCAATCCACGACTACGATATTATGCGCTACCTGACTGGCAGCGAGGCCGTACGCGTCTTTGCAGAGACGGCCCGCCGCATCCACACCGGCCACGAAGACATCCTCAGCGGTCTGGTGCGCTTCCAGAGCGATGTGATTGGCGTGCTGGACATTAACTGGCTGACCCCTACCAAAATACGTGAGTTGATGGTCACGGGCGAAAAGGGTATGTTCGTCGCCAACTATATCACCCAAGATTTGTATTTCTACGAGAACGACTATGCCCACAGCAACTGGGATGCGTTGCGGGCGATCAGCGGGGTGAGCGAGGGGGCGATGACTCGCCTGAAGATCGAGCGTAAGGAGCCGCTGCGTAACGAGATCGAGAGCTTCCTGCACGCCGTCACCGAGAACCGCGAACCAGCAGTCAGCGGCGCAGACGGACTCGCTGCACTCAAGATCGTGCAGATGATCGTGGATGCAGGCAAGGACAGCGAAGTGAAGCAAGCTAGCAACTAGTCTGGAGGTAGAGAGTGATGTGGAATGATAGCAACAACCAATCAACAACCCATCTGGGGGTGGTGGATACGCCCCTGCCGGGCCACCTCTACGACCAGCCAGAGGAAGCCAAGCTGCAAGTGCTACCCAGCACAGCACCGCTAGCACAGGCACAGCGCAGCAATCGGCCAACCGTCCTCCTCAGCCTCGCCCTGGTGATCAGCCTGCTACTGGCGGTCGGTGGCAGCTACCTCGGCTACAACCTGGGCTTGGAGCGGGGACGCATTGAGGGAAG
>JAYUUN010000130.1:0-20860 GCA_043754535.1 Chloroflexota bacterium
GTGCGCCAGCGTGTGGAGCAGGAACGGCGTGAAGCCCTCGCCGTGCGCGACCCGTTGGCGATCAGCTACGCCTCAGAACGCTACAAGGTGATCGAGGAAGTCTTCGCCGACTATGCTGACGAACAATCGGTTGACCCCGAACGCGTCTACCTCAGTGCCAGCGAAGCAGCACGGATGCTTGGCTACAAGTCGCGGGAGATACACCTGCTGCTGCGCCTCCACCGCCTGGTCGGCCACAAGGATCGCGCTGGTAAGGAGTGGAAGGTGCCGCTCTCGGCCTGCCTCTAACTGGCCCAAAGCTGATCTTGCTCACACATCAAGGAGACTACCTGTGACTATCGCTACTCGCCGCTCCTACCTCTCGCAGAAGGTTACATCCGTGCCGCCCTCTGGCATCCGCCGCTTCTTCGACATCGCGGCGACCATGAAGGAAGTAATCTCGCTTGGCATCGGCGAACCCGATTTTGTGACCCCTGCCAACATCATTGCAGCGGGCAAGCGGTCGCTGGATCAGGGCTTCACCGCCTACACCTCCAACTCTGGCATCCTAGAACTGCGCGAACTGGTCGCTGCCAACCTGCGCGACCGTTATGCGGTCAGCTACAGTGCAGAGACCGAAGTGCTGATCACCGTTGGGGTTAGTGAAGCTCTCGCCCTGGCAATGCTGGCGACAATTGACCCTGGTGACGAGGTGATCATCCCCGAACCGTGCTTTGTCGCCTATGCGCCCTCAGTCGTCTTTGCGGGCGGTGTGCCGGTGACAGTGGCGACTGGGGCGGCCAACGACTTCCAGGTGACCGCAGCGCAGATCGAGGCAGTCCTCAGCCCACGCACGAAGGGGATTCTGCTGGGCTACCCCAACAACCCGACTGGGGCGGTGCTAGAACGGCAGCACATTGCCGAGATCGGTAGGCTGGCCGAGCAGCATGACTTGCTGCTCTACTCCGACGAGATTTACGACCGCCTGGTGTACGGCTTTGAACACGTCTGTGTTGCTGCCCTACCCGGCCTACGTGAACGGACTATCCTGCTAGGCGGCTTGAGCAAGAGCCACGCGATGACTGGCTGGCGGGTTGGCTACGCGGCTGCACCGGCAGAGGTATTGGGGGCGATGCGGAAGATTCACCAGTACATGATCATGAGTGCGCCGACCGTCAGCCAGTACGCTGCTATCGAGGCTCTGGCGAGCAGCGAGAGTGAGGTGGCAGTACAGGCGATGCTTGGCGAGTACGACCGCCGCCGTCGGGTAGTAGTAGACGGCTTCAACCGCATTGGCCTGGCGTGCTTCGAGCCGCGAGGGGCGTTCTACGCCTTCCCCGACATCAGCAGCACAGGGCTGGACGACGGCGTGTTCTGTGAACAGCTACTTGAGCAGCAGCACGTGGCGGTGATCCCCGGCTCTGCCTTCGGGCCGAGTGGGTCAGGCTTCGTGCGCGTTGCCTACGCCTCTAGCATGGCGAAGATCGAGGAAGCTCTAACCCGCATCGAGCGTTTCATCCGTAATGTTTGAGGTAGGGGACGCAACAAGTACGCCCCTCTAAACCCAGCTTGCGGGCGAGGAAGTCCAGCACCAGGCGGTTGAACTGGGCGGGCTGTTCGAGCGGGCTGAGGTGGCCCGCCTGCTTGATCGTGGCGAACTCTGCGCCAGCAATGCCAGCGACTAGCTGCTGAGCCAGGGCGGGCGGGGCTGCTACATCTTCGTCGCCAACGAGTACGAGGGTGGGGCAGCCGATGCGTGGCAGGCGGTCTGCCAGTTGCACTCCCCCTGTCACACGCATCAAGGCAGCGAGGGCGGGTGGGTCGAAGCCTTGCAGGCTGTCGAGGGCGGTTTGGGCAAGGCGGGGCTTGCGCTGCTGGCCTGCTGTGCTGATCCAGCGGTTGACCTGCGCCTCGGTTGCTGCCAGCCAGCGGTCGCCCCCAGCCAAGATTTCGTCTGCCCTTTTGTTCAGCACTGTGTTGCTCTCTGCTGGGTAGGCCGCTGCGCTATCGGCCAAGATGAGCGCGGGCGGCTGGTAGCTGGCGGCGTAGGCAATGGCAACCATGCCGCCCATCGCCCAACCGATCAACCCTGCGTCAGGGTGACCAGTCACTTCCAGCAGGCCACGCAGGTCGCTAGCCAGCAGGTCGAAGCTGAGTTGACCGCCACCACTACCTGTGTCCGCTGGGCTGTCATTGAGGGGTAGCCAGCTAGAGCGGCCAGAGCCACGCACGTCGTAAGTGATCAGGTTGTAGACTGCGCCCAGCGGCCCGACCTGCTCGCGCCAGCTCTCGCTATACATACCGAGTGCGTGGATCAGCACTAGCCAGGGGCGACCCGCCCCCGCCTGCGGGTAGAGCTTGTAGTAGAGCGGTACGCCGTTGACTTCCTTTCGCATCCCGCGGCCTCCTTCTTCAGCTAACCTGCGCTGCCACCTCTGGCTCAACATCAAGCTCCTGGGCCAAGAGTTCGCGGCGGTACATGGCGGCGTAGCGGCCACCCTGGGTGATCAACGCCATGTGGCTGCCCCGCTCGACCACCCGGCCATCTTCTAGCACGATGATCTGCTCGGCACCCTGCACCGTAGAGATGCGCTGGGCGATGATGATGCTGGTGCGTTTCGCCATTACCTGCTTGAGGCCGCTAAGGATTTCGGAGGCAGTCTGGGTGTCCACGCTGGATAGCGAGTCGTCCAGGATCAGGATAGCGGGGTCGCGCACTATTGCGCGGGCGATTGCGCTGCGCTGCTTCTGCCCGCCACTCAGGGTTACGCCGCGTTCGCCGATCATCGTGTCCAGGCCAGCGGGGAACTGTTCCAAATCCTTGCTCAGGCGGGCGATCTCAACGGCTCGCCCGATTCGTTCGCGCTCGTCTGGGCTGATCTGGCGCAGTTCGCGCATCGGGTCGTCATCCAGGTTGACGCGCAGGCTGAAGTTGGGCAGGTGGCGACCGTCGGTGACGAACAGGTTGCCTGCCTCGGCCTGACCCTGGGCGCGCAAGGCAGAGAGGCTGTGGCGGTAGTTGCTCTTGCTCTGGTCGGTGACGATCTGCTTGCCCGCGTCGGCCTCGCCCAGGCCAAAGGCGACGTTCTCGCGCAGCGGCAGGCTAAAGAGGAAGTTGTCCTGCGGCACGTAGCCAATCGCCCGCCGCAGGTCGGCCAGGGGGATCGCCCGGCTGTCCACCCCATCTATCAGGATTTGGCCCTGCTCTGGGTCATACATCCGGGTGATCAGGCCGACGATGCTGCTTTTGCCGCTGCCCGTTGCGCCGACGATTGCCAGAGTGCTACCGGCTGGCACCTGGAAGCTGACCTCGGCCAGGGCTGGGATGCCATCGTAGGTGAGGGTGACATTGCGGAACTCGATCTCGCCCCGCACTGGGCCGCGCCAGCCGCCAGCGGCAATGCGCTCTGGCTCATCCTTGATCTGCGGCTGGCGGTGCATTACCTCGTTGATCCGCTTGAGACTAGCCGACCCCTGTTGCAGCAGAGTCATCGTCCAGCCAAGCATGATCATCGGCCAGCCCAGTTGGGCCAGGTAGATGGTGAACTGGACGAAGCGATCCAGGCCGATATTGCCCGCCACCACCTCGCCACCGCCAACCACCAGCACTATGGCCGTCACCACGCCGAGCAAGCCATCCAGCAGCGGCCAGAGCAAGCCGGAGAGCAGAACATAGACTAGATTGAGCTTGATGTAGGTACTGTTTTCGCCCGCAAATCGCTTGATCTCCTTCTCCTCCTGGGCGTAGGACTTGACTACGCGGATGCTGTTCAGGTTCTCCTGCACCCGCGTGGAGAGTTCGCCAAACTGGGCCTGCACCTTCTCGAACTGGTTACGCATTCGCCCATTGAGCAGGTAGAAGACGACGGTGACGAGCGGCATCAGCAGCACGGCGATCAAGGCCAGCTTGACGCTGATCGTGAACATGGTAATCACCACGGCAGTGAAGGTGAGCGGCACCCGCAGCAGCCCAGAGAGACCAGGACCGAGCATATTGCGTATCTGGTTCAGGTCATTGGTCGCCCGTGCCATCAAGTCGCCGGTGTAGAGGTTCTTGTAGAAGTTAGCGTCCAGGCTTTGCAGGTGGAGGAAGAAGTCGCTTCGCATCTCATACTCGATCTTGCGGGAGGCGGAGGCGACGAAGTAGCGACCACCGAACTGCCCGAAGGCACTGACTGCGCCTACGCCGAGCAGCAGCCAGATGTAGTTCAGCACATTGCCGAGCGGCTGCTTCTCGCCTATCGCGTTGACCGCTGAGCCGATCAGGAAGGCAGGTAGCAGGTCGATCAAGGCGGTAAGTATCTGGCAGCCCGTACCAAGGGCGATCATTACCCAGTGGCGGCGCAGATAGGGGGAGAGGTCGCGGATAGTTTTCACAAGTTAGCCTTCCTCAAGCGATAGGTTGACGGCCAATTGGTTATACCATTATCTTACCAAACTGCGCCTGCTAATCACAAGGCACAGAGCTACATCTCCGGTCTGGTTAAGGCAGGAGTTGTGCGGTTGCTTTGCCGCGTAGCTGAGCAGGCCAGGTGGTTAGAAGTCGCGGCCCACGGTATACCAGCCCCAAAGATTGAGCAGTCGCCTGTAGTCGCTCTCTGGCAGGATGGTCAGTGCGTTGGCTGCATCTTCGGTGTAGCGTAGGGCAAGGAGGCGCACCTTCTCTATCGCACCGCAGGTGATCATGTAGCGCGTCACATCGGCCACATCCTCCATGCTGGCCTTTTGGTCGCCGAGGGTGGCTAGTAGCTTGGCCCGCTGCTGTTCGTCGGCGCATTCAAGGGCGTAGCGCACGATCAGGGTGCGCTTCCCCTCGCGGATGTCGCTACCCACTGGTTTGCCCAGCTTGCTCTGGTCGCCAACGATACCGAGTACATCGTCCTGCAACTGGAAGGCGATGCCGCAGTCGCCTGCGAAGCGCACGAGGGCGCGCACGATCTCGGTCTCCTCACTACTGTCCTGCCCTACCATTGCCCCCGCCCGCGCTGCGAACTGGTAGAGAACAGCAGTCTTCTTGAACAGCATATCCAGGATTAGTGCGTCAGTCAGCGTCTCAATTGGGGCGGTAGAGAACTGCACGTCGAGCATCTCGCCTTCCAAGAGGGCTGGCTGCACAGTCATCGCCAGGTAGTCCAGCAGTTCCAGGGCTACCGCCGGACTAACTCCATCGCGCCACAGACTCGCCAGCAGGCTGTAGCTCCAACCTTGCTGCAAATCGCCCGCGAGGATGCCGACGGTAGTGCCGTAATGGGCTGCCGCCGCCGCTTGGTAGCCAAACTCGGCAGCGGAGCGGCGGGCGAAGTCAGCATGGACGGTTGGCGCACCACGGCGGAGGTCGTCGCGGTCTATGATGTCGTCGTGAACCAACGTCCAGGTGTGGAAGACCTCGATGGCGGCAGCAGCAGCGACCGCTCTTTGTTCCACCCCGCCTGCCGCCCCACAGCAGAGCATAGTCAGTAGTGGGCGCAACCCCTTCCCCGGCTGGCGTAGATAATTAAGAACCGCGTCGTGGATGTGGGCTGGTACGAAGCGGCTAGTGATCGCTGGGTCAAGGATACGGGCATAGGTAGCGTCGCGGCGGCTAACCCGCGCCTGCTCAAAGCGGGCGATCTCCTCGGTGGTGGGGTTGGTAAAGGGCAAGGCAGCACTCCTTCCAGCTAGTGATAGCTGGATTATAGCACAATCGCTGGGGCCGAGTAGCCGCTTATGCTATAATAGGCACATCAAAGCTGAGGTGTCCTATGAAGCGCGCAAACCTACTGCTCGGCGTGGCCTTGCTCCTACCTTACCTCTGGCTAGCGGTAACGCTCGACTCGGCTAAGAGCGATAGCGGCCACGACTTTATGGGGAATGTCTGGATACCCGGTCGCCTACTGCTGCTGGGTTACAGCCCCTACCAGCCGCCGCCAGGGGTGGCTGCTCACCTGATGAGCAGCTACCCAGAGGTAGTAGCGAACTATCGTCTGGCTGTACCTGGTGGCGGCATATTCGACGGCGGTGGAGATGAGTATCTGGGAATACTTTATCCACTCTGGCCCTTGCTGATCACGCTGCCGTTCGCCGCCCCCGACTTCCCGACTGGGCAACGCTTGTGGGCCGTAGCCACTGCACTACTGCTGGTTAGTGGCCTCGCGCTAGCGATGATGAGGTGGCGCAAGCCAACTACCACACCCCAGCAGTTCAGGCTGGCTTACGCAGGGTTGGTAGGGTGTGGAGTTCTCTACCTACCATTGTTGACCAGCCAGAACGGTGGTCAGAACGAGGGTCTGCTGGTTGGACTGATTGGTCTGCTGCTCTACGCTGACCAGCAACGGCAGGCTGGAAGCGCAGGTTGGGGCTGGGTGGCAGGTGCAGCCCTGGCTGCGCTGACGATCAAGCCGCAGATTACTGGCCTGCTGCTGTTGCTCTATCTACTGGTCTGGCTGCGGGGCCGCCGCTGGTCGCTGCTGGTCAGCTTTGCACTGACCTCGCTTGTCCTCTATCTGCCACCCTTGCTGCTGCGGCCCAACGACTTGGGTGATCTGCTAAATGCAATAGCTGGGCGGCAGCCTGGGCAGTTGGCGATGGCTTCGGCCTCCTGGTGGGGGGTAGCCTATGCTGTCGTGGGGCGTAATGGCTGGACGCTAGTAGCGATGAGCCTGGTAGTACTGTCGCTGCTGTTGCTGGTTGTCCCCTGGCGGCAGGCGATGCAGCATGACGATGCAGCGTCGGCCCTATCCGTAACCTTGATCGTGACAACGCTGATTAGCTCGTACATCTTTGTCTATCACGAGACGATCCTGCTGGTGGCGGTCGGGCCGCTCTGGTTGGTGGTGGCGCAGTTGTCGGGTCGTCGTCGCCTCTACTGGCTGGCCGCTCTGCTACTCTGGCAGGTGGTGCTGCCATTGCTGCTGCTGCGGGCTGGCTATGCGCTGGGTGGTGGCTACCCATTCATCATCCAGCCGCTTGTGCTGCTGGTGATCTACTACTTCCGCCCGGTTGCTAACCAACAGGCGGCTACCCCAGCAACCGTGCTGCCACAGGGGTCAAGTTGAGTTCAAGGAACGTCTATGCAGGAGGGGTGTCTTCATGTTCAGCCTTATGACCCTGTTGATCAGGAACAATCATCTGTCGGATAGAGTAGTGCCACTCGTGCCGTCGTGTGGGGTGGTGCGCGGTGGTTGAAAATAGATCACAAGATCGGTTGCGGGCTGATTGGCTTGCTCTGCTGTTGATCGTCGCGGGGTTTGGTTTGGCTCTGCTGCTGGTGCCGCCCACTCGCACCTTTGCCTATGATGATGATTGGATCTACACGCCAGCGGTTGCTGAAATGCTGGCTGGTAGAGGTTTCCAGCCGCCTGATTTGGCCTTGATGACGCTGGTTACCCATACCTGGTGGGGCGTAGGCTGGTGCTGGCTGTTTGGCTTCAGCTTCACCACCCTAACTTGGGCGACGTTGAGCCTCAGCCTGGTTGCATTGCTAACCTTCTATCTGCTGCTGCGTGGAGTTAGCTATAGCCCAGCTCTCAGTCTGCTGGGGGCGGCGGTACTAGGCGTGAATCCCCTCTTTGTCAGCAACAGTTATAGCTACATGACTGACATAACCTTCCTCACCCTGTTGCTACTATCCAGCCTTTGCTATGTGCGAGGTGTAGCCCGTCTACCAGTGACCGCGAACCTGAAGGCTGGTTCTAGCACTGCCCTCATCACATGGCTGTTGCCCTTGCTACTCGGCAGCGTATTCGCCAGCCTGGCTTTCCTCACGCGGCAGTTCGGTCTCGCTCTGCCACTGGCCGCATTGTTCTGGTTGGGTGGCACATACCGCAATCGTCCGGTTCGGGTTAGCCTCTATGCTAGCCTGGCAGCGGTTGCCTTTCCCATTGCGGCGGTAGCTGGATACTTCTTGTGGAGCAGCCCCTATGCTGCAACCTCAACCGCCAGCTATCAGCAGCAGCTGCTGCTAGCTGATTTGCTACACAACCCTGCTGCGCTCTGGGGTAGGGTTGTAAGCTGCTTCCTGGTCTTGCCGCTGCTAGGCCTAACTATTCCGCTACTGGCATCCTGGCGGCGGCGCACCATGCTAGTTGCGAGTCTCTGGCTGTTGATTAGCTGGTTGGTTGCCCTTAGCAGTGGCAACATAGCACCTGTCATCGACAGCAGACTGGATTATGCCAACCTGACCCTGCCGATCCGCCTACTCGATTACCCTCTGCTGCGCTGGTTGGGGCTGGGCTGTACTGCCTGGCTGCTAGCGGGCCTGAGCCTACGGCTTGAACGGCGGCTGAGTCGGCCCACTCGTAGCCCTCTAAGCCCGGTTGACTTTTGCTACCTTACGGCGGCAGCATTGCTGGCTATTACTTTCATTACCAATCCCAGCTTCTTCCCTCGCTACTTCCTGCCCTTCTACCCGGCTCTGATCCTGGCTGGCCTCGGCTGGCTGGTTGCACGGCCCCGGATGCAGATCGTTAGCCTCGGCCTGGTGTTGGTGCTGGGCTTCTACAGTCTGGCCGCCCAGCATGACATCTATGCTGCTGAAACCGCCCGCTGGCTGGCTGGACGTAGCCTGGTGGCAGCAGGTGTGCCGCTGAGCAGCATTGATGGTGGCTGGGCCTGGAACGGTTACTACCTCTATGCCGAGGCGATCCGCCGGGGTAAGCGCAATGATTTTAGCCATGTCTCTGCTGATTGGATCGCCGCTCATCAGATTATCGACCCCCAATACATCCTCAGCTACCTCCAACCTGCTGGCTACGATGTCGTGGGTCGCTATCCCTTCTTTACGATCCTCAACTGGCGCGAGCGTGATCTGCTGGTGGTAAAACGCCACTGATCGCGGGATGATACTCTTGTTGGCTCATCGCTTGGCGCGCTTTGACTGCTGCCGCCGCCGCTGCTCGGCCTCATACTGTGAGATCGGTACACTCTTGTCCTCCATCCGCACGTAGATACGCCCATTCGCCATGTAGTTGACGGCGGGGCCGGGGCTAACCACGAGCAGCATACCCACCTGGCGCGTCCCTGGGTCGGGAACAAAGAGGGGAGCGGCAACCACTGGGCGCGGCTTGATCTTGGGCAACACCTGCTGCTGCAAGCGGCTGGCATAGTCGGTGGCCGCTGCGTCGTCGCCAACCGCAAAGAGGCCGATAAAGTAGCGCGGCTCGTTGTGTACCCCGATGAAGATTTCGCCGCCCTCGGCGTTAGCGAAGGCGCAGATGTGCTTCGCTAGCTTATCGAAGTAGCTGGATTCTAGATGCTCCTTGAAGTCGAAGTGCTGATCCTCGCTGCGGGCTAGTAGTTCGGGGACGCTGATCTGGCGCGGCTGCACTTCTACCTGCATTGGTGGGCGCAGCAGCCAGGAGGTGGCGCAGCGCGGGCAACTTTCGCTGCGCGGGCGGGCGAACAGGTCAAGGTAGTAGCCACAGACGGCACAACGCAGGCCGGGCGTGCTATCCTGACCAGCACTGGCTGTCGTTTTCCGCCGAACCCTTCTCTGCTGATCCATGTTATTGTCCCTGAGCAAAGGGTGGGCCAACGTTGCATCAGTGGCTGGCAAGCTAATTGACGGCTGGTTGGCTGCTCGCTAGCCCGCCCTGCGCGTTGAATGAAGTATGAAGTGGAGGGGATCGCCACGACCACGCTACTGTGCTGCGGCGAACACCTCTGCGTACATTGCCACCAGCTTATTCGCCTCGTGCGCCCAGTTGTAGACCTCGGCGGCGCGGCGCAGGTTGACCCGCGTCTCGGCCAACCGCTGGGGGTCGTTGAGCAGGATGATGGCGGCGTGGGCGATCCCCGCTGGGCTGTCAAGGTCGGAGATCATGCCCAGCCCTTCAGTCAGCACCATCTTGCGGAGGAAAGGGAGGTCGTTGGCGATGATCGGCAGGCCAGCAGTGATGAAGTCGAACAGTTTGTTGGGCGAAGCGTAGTACAGATTGAGGCTGAGGGCGCGATAGGGGATCAGGCCTACATCGGCGGAGGCGCAGTATTCAACCATGCGACTCTGTGGCACCGCCTCGCGGAAGTAGACCTTGTGCGCCAAGCCCTCGTCCGCCGCCAGCTTCTGCAACTCGGCGCGCATATTGCCACCACCCATGATCACGACCACGATATCCTCTGGCAGGTATTTGGCGGCCATCACCAGGTTCTCAACGCTGCGCCCGCGATCCACCCAACCCTGGTAGAGAACGATCCGCTTGTCCTTAGCGATATCCAGGTCGTCGCGCAGCAGGTCGGCGGGGTGTTCTGGATCGAAGCCCAGTGGTGGGTTGGTCGCATTGTAGATCACAGTGGGCAGCTTCACCCCACTGCGGCGGCTGATCTCCTCAGCAATGAACTCGTTGACCGTGCTGATAGCGTCGCAGTGGGGTAGCAGCTGGCGATCCATCTTGCGCCAGTAGCCACGGCGCAGGCGCACGTAGCGATTAGGTAGTTCGGAGAACAGTTCGTGTGCGTCGCAGATCAGCTTCGCGCCGCTTGCCCGCGCCGCCGCGATGCCCGCTGGCAGGCCGTTGGTGTCGCGCACCAGATAGAGGTCGGCCTTCGCCCGCGCCGCGTACCTGGGAGCAATGCGGCTGAATGCATTACGACCCGCCAACAGAGCCAGCCCACGGGCTAGAACCTCAGCATAATGGCTGCCCCGCGCTAGTCCCAACCTGCCCAGGCGGTAGAGCCAGCGGTAGCGGGGGTCGCGTCCCTCAACCTTGATCCGCTCCACTGTAATACCCTCCATCTGCTCTGGGGTCGGGCCTGCGGGCAGGTTGAGGGCGTGGGCAGCATCGGTAGCGGCCTGGGCGAGAATCGTCACCCGGTAGCCAGCCTCTTGCAGGCTGCTGGCTTGCAGCAGGGTGCGGCGGTCGATCCGCTGGTACTGATTGAGGATGTAGATGTGCCTGGCGGCCATTAGTCTCTGTCTTCTTCCCACCAGCCCTTGTAGCCAGCAGCAGGGTCGGGTTGTAGGCCAGAGCAGATGAAGTCCCAACCCTGGGCCAGTTCGTAGAAGCGCGCTCCATAAACGAGGCCGAGGGTGATGCCCATCAGCAGCTTGCTGTCACGGTACTTGCTGCCCAGCGGGCGCACCTTTACATTCTTGAAGAAGCCGTCGAAGACCAGCCGCCAGATGCCAAGGTCGGCGAGGTAGCGGTGGGTGGTGTCGAGGTGGGCAGAATAGGTGCCGAGGTTGGGCAGGCGGAAGATGGCGGTGCCGCTCTCCTTCAGCACGCGATGTACTTCGAGCAGCACATCCTGTGGCTTGTCGAAGTGTTCCAGCAGGCAAGTGGCGTACAGTTCGTCAACGCTGCGGTCGCGCACGGCGATTTTGGTCGCGTCACTGATGATATCCACCACGGCAGTACGGCGGTTGTCGATGCCAATCTGTCCAGCCTTCTTGTTCTTGCCGCAGCCAAGATTGATAATTACCTTGCTACTCAATGTGTATCTGGCTCCTTGTAGCTAATCTGCGCTGATATCATCTCTCAGTAGTTGATAGGTCGCCAGCCCTCTGGCCCTGCCTCAATCCATAAAGGCACGGAACCAGAGTTCGAGGCAGAGTAGCCCCCACAGTTCGCGGCCAAACTGCCCACTGCCGCCGCTGTCTACGGCTGCCTTCAGCGCATCGGGCCGCACTATCCCACGCGAGAGGGCGCGTTCGCTGCCCAGTACCTCTTGCACGAAGTCGCGTAGCTCGTTCCTGAACCAGAGGTTGGTTGGCACTGGGAAGCCCATCTTGTCGGTGCGCTGCCAGATTTGGCTGGGGATCACATTGCGGATCGCCTTGCGGTAAAGGTACTTTAGTTGGCCGCCCTTCAGCTTGACCCCCGGCGGGATGGTGGCGAACAACTCGGCTATGCGGTGATCAAGCAGCGGCACCCGACTTTCGAGCGAAACGGCCATGCTGGTGCGATCTTCTACCTGCAAGAGGGCGGGCAACATCGCCTTCGCGTCATAGTAAAGCATCTTGTTGAGCAGCGAGTCGGTCTGTGGGCGGTTGAAGATCGCAAGGAACGCTTCATGGCTGGCCTCGGCCTCCATCCCACTGTCATGCAGGAACTCGGCAGTGAAGATGCTCTCGGCGCGGGTGCGTTGCGACAGGCGGAAGTAGCGTTCACCGTCCACCCCGAACAAGCCCATCTGCCATAGTTGCTGCATCATCGGCTGGTAGTTTGCCAGTTGGTCGAGGTAGGGAGTGAGGGCGGGCAGGCTGAAAGGATTATCGGTGATGGTCGGCTTGATCGCTTCGCGCAAAGCCTGTTCCAGCATACAGACCAGGTAGCGGGCATAGCCACCACCCAATTCGTCACCGCCTTGCCCACCCAAAACTACCTTCACGTGCTGGGCGGCCAGCTTGCTGACGAAGTATTGGGGGAACAGGCCCGGCCCAGCGGCTGGCTCATCCATGTGGTAGATAAGCATTGGCAGCGTCTCGGCAAAGTCGCGGGCGGTAGGGAAGATTTCGTGATGGTCAGACTTGATCTGTCCAGCGACGAGGCGGGCATAAGGGGTTTCGTCAAACTGCGCGCCGTCGTGGAAGCCGCCGCTGAAGGTGCTGATCTGGTTGTCCAGTAGGCTGGCCGCGAGGCTGGCGACAGCAGAGGAGTCTACCCCGCCGCTGAGATGTGCGCCCACTGGTACGTCGCTGCGGAGTTCTATGCGAACGGCATCTTCCAGCAGCATCAACAGCCGTTCGGCGAAGTAGTCCTCGTCGTGGTCGCGGTCGAGCCGTGCGTCGTCATAGTGCAAGTCCCAATATTGGCGCACCTGCACCCCACGTTCCTCGTCCACCGTCAGGTAGTAGCCCGGTTCCAGCCGCTTAATCTGTTGAAAGAAGGTCTTCTCGCCCAGGCAATATTGAAAGTTGACGTAATCAGCGAGGCCTGCTGGGTTGAGGCCAGCCTTCGCCTTGATCACCGGGTGGGCAAGCAGAGCCTTGATCTCGCTGGCAAAGGCGAAGGTCTGCCCATCATCAAAGTAGTAGAGCGGCTTGACCCCGAAGCGGTCGCGGGCGATGAACAATTGCCGCTTGTGTTCATCCCAGATAGCAAAGGCAAACATCCCGTTCAGCTTATCGAGGGCAGCAGGGCCATAGCGGTCGTAGAGGTTGAGCAGCACCTCGGTGTCGCTATGGCTGTGGAACTGATAGCCCTGCAAGCTGGTACGCAGTTCCAGGTAGTTGTAGATTTCACCGTTAAAGATGATCTGTTGGCTGCCATCGCTGTTGCTCATCGGCTGATGCCCAGCGGCGGAAAGGTCAATGATGCTCAGGCGCAGGTGGCCGAAGCCGAGCCTGGCTTGCGGCTCCAGGTAGTAGCCCACGTCGTCCGGCCCCCGGTGGCGGATCGCGTCGGTCATTCGGTGCAGCCGCTCCTCGGTCACCCGCTCTGCAATGGCATAATTGTAGACACCCGTGATACCGCACATCAGCCGCCTCCCTCTAGCTCCAAGCACGTAATGACGAAGTGTAACCAACCGCCAGATCGTTGTCAAGCGCAGCCTAAAGCTATGACCTTACTCAGAATGCTGACGATCTGCAAAATCTAACTGGTTATTCCTTAGCCGCTCCGCGACCTGTTGGTAGATCGCCAGCAGCTTCTTGCTCTCGTTCGTCCAGTTGTAGACCTGTGCTGCTTTGAGCAGGTTGCTGCGGGTCTGGCGCAGGCGCGACTCGTTGCCCAGCAACTTGTTGATTGCTTCAGCAATCTGCTGTGGGCTATCCATCGTCGCTACTTCGCCGAGACCGTTGCCCACCACCATCTTGTGCAGGAAGGGAAGGTCGTTGGCAACAATAGGCAGGCCCGCCACGATGAAGTCGAACAGCTTGTTGGGGGAGCAGTAGTAGTTATTAAGGTCAACCGGCTGGTAGGGGATCAGCCCTGCGTCGGCTGAAGCGCAGTGGGCGATCAGCTCACTCTGCGGCACGGCATCCAGGAAGTGGACGCGCCCACTCGTCCCCTGTGCCTCAGCCAACTTTGCCAGCACTGGGCGCAGGTTGCCATAGCCCATGAAAGCGAGGTGGATGTTTGGCGCGAGGTGGCTGGCAGCTAGCACCAGCTTATCCAAGCCCCGGCCTGGGGCAAGCTGACCCTGGAAAAGGGCAATGCGCTGGTCGGCAGCCAGGCCCAGCTTCTCGCGCAGGAGGTTGGGTGGGTTGGCAAGGTCGAAACCCGGCGGTGGGTTGGTCGCGTTGTAGATCACCGCTGGCGGCGGCACATGGTAACGCTTCGCCATCTCGTCGGCGATAAACTCGTTGACTGTGCTGGCGGCGGCTACCTTCGGCAAGAGCCGGGCTTCTACCTTCGTCCAGTAGTTCTTGCGGAGCTTGACTAGCGGATAGCTGATTTCGGGGTAGAGTTCGTGCGCGTCGTAGACCACCGGTGCGCTGTTGGCCCGTGCTGCCAGCATAGCAACCTGCAAGTTGTCCAGGTCATGGGCGGTGTAGATGTCAGCTTTTGCTCGTGCCGCCCAGTAAGGGGCAAGGCGGCGGAAGGTGTTGTAGCCGTGCAGCACGCCGAGGACGGTCACGGCACGATTGGCCTGGTGGCGGCCCCTTGCTCCCCCCAGGCTGCCGAGGCGGTAGAGCCAGCCGTAACGCGGATCGTGGCCGCGAGTAGCAAGGTATTCGACCGCTATGCCTTCAACCTCGTGGCTATCATCGCCCGCAGGTAGGTTGATCGCCTGGGTTGCCTCAAAGCTAGCCTGGGTCAGAATCCTCACCTTGTAGCCCGCCTGCTGCAAACTCTGTGCTTGCAGAATGATGCGGCGGTCGATCACTGGTATATCCTGGGTGATCATGTAGACAAAAGGCGGCCTGCTCATCGGTTACCCCTCTGCGTAATCTTCTTGATTGCAGCGACAAACTGCCGCTCGCGTTTGCCCAATGGGAAGCGGCTGACGATCCGCTGGCGCGCCCCGTCACGCTGCTTTGGCCCCGCTGCCAAAGCCCGCTCCACCCCAGCAGCCACCGCTGCTGCGTCGCCGTAGGGGGCAGTGATGCCAAACTCGCCTACGACTTCTGGCATGGAGGTCTGGTAGCTGGCGGGGTCGGTGATTACTGGGATGCAGCCACAGGCCATTGCCTCAGCTACCGCCACTCCAAAACCCTCGTGTACCGACATCTGTACGTAAGCTCCTGCCCGCTGGTAGAGATCGAGCAACTCCGCGTCGCTGACCCGCCCGGCAAAGCGCAGGTTCGGCCCCGCACTGGCGACCAAAGCGGCTACCGTTGGGTCATCTGTTACCTGCCCGACGACCACGAACTGCACGTCGGGCAGTAGGCGGGCGGCTTCGACGACGGTGTTCACCCCCTTCTGCGGGATCGTCATTGGGATCAGGCGCGCGCAAACTGTGACCGCCAGCCGCTCCTTCGGCTTGTTGGGGTCGGGGCGGAAGTGGCTGCTGTCAATATCATGGTAGAGGGTCGCCATGCGGCGGGGACGGAAGCCCGCCCAGCGCGTCACTTCACCCTGCGAGAAGTTGGAGTTGGTCAGCACCAGACTGCTGTACCACAGGGTGCGTGGCAGCAGCCAACGGGCGAGGGGGATGCGCAGGGTGCCGAAGCTGACCTCTGGTATCCACTCCACGTCGTAGCCGCCAGTAAGAAACACTACTTTGCGGCGAAAGAGGCGACCGAGCAAGGCTACTGGCAGTGCGTAGCTGGGGACGACAAACCACATCGTCAGTACGTTCGCTTTGCCGTGCAAGAGGTGGCTGATCACGGTGCGGAGCAGCGGCAGCGGGTTACGCCGCTGATGGGTGTAGACAGTGGTGGCGAAGTGGTCGCTGAGTATCTGGCTGTCCTGCTGCATGAACGACGAGCCACCATAAGGTAGGATTAGTAGCACGTGGGGTTGGGTTGCGCTCAAGTTCAACTCCTATCTGCCGAGGCGGCGGCGCACCGCCCCTACTGCTACGCTCAACTCGCGCTGGCTGATCACCCCACTAAGCAGGATCGCCGTGGGGTAGAGAAGGAGGAAAGCCGCCTTAGCCAGCAAGTTGAGCCACCAGCTATTTAGCTGTATGCCTTCCCCCAGCAGCAGCAAGCCAAGGCCGAACACAAGGGTGATCACCACCTTGTTGACCTCAAAGGGAATTGGGTAGTGCCGCTGTGACAGGATACCAGCCAGCGAGATCATCAGCACGCTGGCGGCTAGTGAAGCAAGGGCGGCCCCAGTAATACCCAGGCTGGGGATCAGCGTGATATTTAGTCCTATGCTGACCAGTGCAGCGATGATCGTCGTCCAGCTAATGTTGCTCGTCTTCTTGCTGATGTTGCTGCCAACCGCCGTGATAAAGTAGGCACCAGCAATGATCGCTGCAAAGGTAAGCAGGCCGAGTATTTTGTACCCCACCGCATATCCTTCGCGGTCGAAGTCAGTCACAGGCAGGACTGCACGACCAATGTTTGCCTGTTGCCTCGCCAACTGCCGCGCGCCCGCGTCAAAGTCAATTGCGGTCAAGATTTCACGGCCAAAGAGGCCGAGAGCGAAGGCCAAACCGCCGAACCCCACTATGTAGTAGGTTAGCAACTTGGCATAGGTGCGCTTTGCATCTGGTTCATTGGCTATGGAGAGTGAGTACGGCACCCAGGCTAGCTGGAAGGCGGTCATCATCAGGCTGACGATCACGCTGATCTTTAGCACAGCATTGAAGATTGCCACTTGCTGGTCAGCCTCACTGCCACCGAGCCGAGCGAGGAAGAAGCCTGCTGCGTAGCTGTTGTTGACCCAGACCGCTGCCCCTGCTGGTACTAGCGGCCAACTGAGGCGCAGCATCCGGCTCAAGAGCGGATAGCTAAGGTGAAGCTGGTAGTTGTGGCGCGTCAGCCAGAAGCCCCCCACGGTGCCGAAGATACTACCCACTAGCGGCCCACAGAGTGCGCCCACGACCCCCAGGTGGAAAAATAGAACCAGCACCAGGGCGACTACTAGGTTGAGGAAGGTGGCAATCCAGCTGACTACCACATAAGGGATTGGGCGGAAGTTGAGCCGTAGGATCGCGGCGAAGGTGGAGGCTAGCAGGCTGAAGGGCAAGGTCAGCACCGAAATTGTCAACCACAGGCGGGTGTCCGCTGGAGGCTGTGCGCTCATCAGGCTGGCAAGTGGGTTGGTGAGGAAGAAAAGAAGCAGAGCGAAGGGGATGCTAACCAGCAGGTTGAAGTAGAGCCAGGCTGAGGTCAACTCCCGCCGCCGCTCCTGATCATCTGTCTCAAAGTAAAGGATGGTAGCGGCACCATCCAGCCCGAACGTGACTAGCACAAAGAAAAGGCTGCTAGCGTTGAGGATATTGGAATAGATGGCGTACTCACCAGGGACGAGAATCTTAAGATAGATGGGCAGTAGAATGATGCCAACTCCCCGCGCCAACGCTCCGCCAAGACCATAGATCAGCGAGTCTTTCGACAGCCGCTTTACTCTGCTAGCTAGCAATTAGCGATCCTCCTCCCACCAGCCCTTGTAACCAGCGGCAGGGTCAGGTTGCAGGCCAGAACAGATGAAGTCCCAGCCCTGGGCCAGTTCGTAGAAGCGCAGCCCACGCACTAGTGCCTTGTTGATAAAGACCAATAGCTTGTTGTCGCGGTACTTGCCTCCCAGTGGACGCACCTTTACGTTCTTGAAGAAGCCAGCGAAGACTAGTCGCCAGATGCCGAGGTCGGCGAGATAGCGGTGGGTGGTGTCGAGGTGGGCGGAGTAGGTGCCAAGGTTGGGCAGGCGGAAAATCGCCTCCCCAGTAGGCTTCAGCACACGATGCACTTCGAGTAGCACATCCTGCGGCTTGTCAAAGTGTTCCAGCAGACAGGTGGCGTACAACTTGTCCACGCTGCTATCGCGCAGGGCGATGCTGACCGCATTGCTCCTGATGTTCACTGCTGGGGTGCGGCGTTCATCTATGCCGATGCTGCCTGGCTGCTTGTTGTTGCCGCAGCCGAGGTCTACGATCACGGGGCTAGTCATCACTTTTTCTCCTCTGCCTTTTGCGGGTCAAGTTGGCGCAGCCAGTTGATCATTGCCTGCTGGCGCGTGCCAGGGGCAAACCACTCCACTATGCGTTGGCGTGCCGCCTGCCGCTGGGCTGGTGCGGCCTCCACTGCCAGCCTGACTGCCACTGCCAGAGCCTGCACGTCGCCGAAGGCCGCCTGGTAGCCGCACTCCCCCACCACTTCTGGCATCGAGGTTTGGTAGCTGGCTGGGTCGGTAATCACCGGGATGCAGCCACAGGCCATCGCTTCGGCTACTGCCACCCCAAAACCTTCATGGGCGGATAGCTGGACGTAAGCCCCTGCTCGTTGGTAGAGGGCAAGCAACTCTAGGTCACTGATGCGGCCAACGAACTGCACATTGCTGCTTGCAATGGCTTGCAAAGAAACTGCCGTCGCCTCCATTTTGCCCACCACTACAAACTGCACATCGGGCAAGGTTGCTGCCGCCTGCACAAATGTGTCTACCCCCTTTTGCGCCGCCGTATCCGAGTTGATCGTGTAGCAGACGGTGACAGCCAGCCGCTCCTTCTGGCTGAGGTCACTAGGAGGCTGGAAGTAGTTGCTATCTACTTCAAAATAGAGCGTGTGCAACCCTGCTGGACGGTAGCTTGCCCAGTGAGCGATCCGTACCGCCGAGAAATCAGAGAAGGCCAGGATCAGGTCACTGCGCTTCAAGGTAGGGAGGAACCGCTGGCGGGCGCGAGGGGAGGCCATTGCCCCGTAGTTCAGGCTTTGCACCCAATCCACATCCAGGCCACCCGCGATGAATACTACTCTGCGCCATAGCAACTTTGCCAGGCTAGCGACCACCAGCGCATAGTTTGGCATGATGAACCAGCACACCACTATGTCAGCTTTGCCCGCAATGATCATGCGGAGCAAGTCGGTGACTAGTTTTAGCCGACTGCCAGGATAGATGTAGGTCGTGGTAGAAAACGCGCTGCGCAAGATTGCCTCGTCCCGCTGCATGAAAGAGGTTGCAGGGTAGGGAAGTAGCAGCAGCACGGTGGGTTTCTTCATAAGACCGCTTACTGCCCTACGCCGAGGTAGATCAGCCCAACAGCTTCTATCTCAGCCCGCTGCTGGCGCAAGGCGTTGCGGCCATCCAGTAGCACGCGCACCCCAGCCGCAGCAAGCCGCCGCCAGTCCAGCAACTCCTTGTACTGCTCATGGTAGGCCTGTAGGATTACCGCCTCTGCGCCGCTATCGTAGAGGTCATGTGCAACCTCTGCGTGCCACGCCAGCTCCTCCGCTGTCCAGAGTGGGTCGTGCAATCGCACCTCCGCACCGCATTCGGCCAGCCCCTTGAGCAGCAGGTGGGTAGTGGAGAAAGCGTCCTCCTTGACGTTCTCGCGGTAGCTGAGGCCGAGGATCAGCACCCGCTTGCCCCGCAGATCACCCATTGCCTGGGCCAACAAGTCGAGGCCATAGGCGGCCATGCTATCGTTGAGGGCGCGGCTGCGGCGCACCAGGTCAAGCTCACCTTCGGCTGCGGCGTTCGCCATGAAGTAAGGATAGACGGGGATGCAATGGCCGCCTACGCCCAGGCCGGGGTTGTGAATGTGCGAGTAGGGCTGAGTATTGGCGGCGGCGAACGCATCCAGGGCGTTGATGCCATTGCTGGCAGCAAAGCGGGCGAACTCGTTGGCGAGGGCGATGTTCACATCTCTGTATGTCGTCTCCGCCAGCTTGACGAACTCCGCCGTCTCTGCGTTGGCGACCAGGCGCACCTGCGTCCCTTCGTCCAATGCCGCGTGGTAGAAGGCAACTGCCCGCTCTGCACTGGCCGTGTCGGTGCCGCCCACCACCTTCGGATAGCTCCGCAGGTCGCTAAAGATGCGCCCAGAGTAGACCCGCTCTGGGCTGAAGGCAAGGAGGAAATCCTTGTCTTGCGCTAGCCCACTACCCTCAGCCAACATCTGGCCCAGGCGGTTGCGCGTCGTGCCGACCGGCAGGGTCGTCTCGTAGATTACCAACGTCCCCCCTTGCAGGCCACGGGCAACATCTCGCGTAGCCGAGTCTATAATGCGGTAGTCGATCTGGCGTTGCCCATCCACCAGCAGCGGCACAACAATAACGACCACGTTGCTCTCGCGCACTGCTGCTGCCGTGTCGGTTACAGCCCGCAGCTTGCCAGCGGTGACCGCGGCAGCCACCCGCTCCTCCAGGCCAGGCTCCTCCAGGATGGGGGAGTGGCCGCTGTTGACTGTGGCGACTACAGCGGGGTTGATGTCCGCGCCAATCACGTCTAGTCCTCGACCAGCAAACTGGGCCGCTAGTGGCAAGCCGATCTTGCCCAGGCCCACGACTGTTACCTTAAACGCAGTCATCGCAATCCTTCCGCCTTAGCCTTCCGCTCCGCTTGCATAATCTCGGAATCAATGTTGCAGCCGCTGAGGTAGCAGTAGCTGTCATAGTGATAGTAGAGGCTCGGTCCCCAGAACAGATAATAAATAGGGCTGATACCAAGCTGTTGACCATTGCTGACACAAAGCTGGTCGCCCGCTGTGATCTTCTGGTCAAGCAGGTAGCCATGACTGGTCGTGCTATTAGTCAGGTGAGCTATCTCCTGGCCGTTGAGCGTAATGTGAGCAGGAGCAGAGGCAATTAGCCACAGCTTCTCGCCAGTGTAGCGCGCAACGGCGCATCCGCTGGCATCTTCATAACTGCGGATGTGCTGGGTTTGCGGATGCTGACCATCGACCTGTGCATCAACGAGCGGCAACATCCCATCCGAGTAGCTAACCCGCGCCAATGACCCTGCGCCAATGTTGGTATAGGATTGCGGGCGGAAGGGGCCGTCGCCTGTCAAGTTGCTCACGAGGGGTAGTGGGCTGCTTCCCTCAATGCGTCCCCGCTCCAAGCCCAGGTTGTAGCCGAGGTAGCTGCCACCGACCGCCAGTAGCAGGCTGATCACCAGGGCGAGGCTGAGGA
>JAYUUN010000131.1:0-20831 GCA_043754535.1 Chloroflexota bacterium
GGAGGCTCTGCAAGCGGCGGGGATTGTGGTGCAGAGCTTCAATAGCCACCTGCTGACCGAACCCGGCCAGGTGTTGAGCGGCAAGGGGGAGCCGTATACCGTCTATACCCCCTTCAAGCGAGCCGCTCTCGAACGGCTGCTATTTGCCCCACCCAGCATCCCTGGCATCCCTGCCAATCTGCGCCTGCCAGAGCCAGTGCTGGCCAAGGTGGAAGGTTTGCAGCAGGGCGCGCCTGCCAATCTGCTCGAAGGTATTGAAGCTCATCATCAGCCGGGCGGCGAAGCGGCAGCCCTGGCTCGTCTCAAGCAGTTCGCCAGCAACCTGGTGGAGCGTAACGAGGATGGGGAAACACCCATCGCGCAGTATGCTAGCCAGCGCAACTTTCCCGCCGACCCTGGCACCTCGCGCCTCTCTGCGCACTTGCGGATGGGTACTATCGGGGTGCGGACTTGCTACCAAGCGGCCTTGCAAGCCAGTGGCCTGCTAGCCGACCGTCCGCCCAGCCCTCAGTCCCACGGCGGCGAGTCCTGGATTGGCGAACTACTCTGGCGCGACTTCTACTACCAGATCATGTGGCACTACCCCCAGGTTGAGACGGAGCCGTTGCAGGCGAAATACAAGACGCTAGCCACGCTGGACAACCAGAGCTATGTGGATGTGTGGGCAGCAGGGCAGACTGGCTACCCGATAGTGGACGCTGGCGTGCGTCAGATGAACACGCTGGCCTGGATGCACAACCGTGTCCGCATGGTGACGGCTAGTTTCTTCTGCAAGCACCTGCGCCTGGATTATCGGCTAGGCGAGCGCATCTTCATGCAGCGGTTGGAAGATGGCGACCTCGCGAGCAACAACGGTGGCTGGCAGTGGGTAGCTGGTAGCGGCACCGATGCCCAACCCTACTACCGTATCTTCAATCCCACCTTGCAGGGCGAACGCTACGACCCAGCGGGTGACTATGTGCGCCAGTTCGTGCCAGAACTCGCCAACGTGCCACAGAAGTACATCCACTCACCGTGGCTAATGCCCACCGAGGTGCAGCAGCAGGCAGGCTGCGTGATTGGCAAGCACTACCCTGCCCCCATTGTTGACCACAAGGAGGCGCGGGTGGCAGCGTTGGCGATGTATGAAGCGGTCAACAAGGCTGGGGACAGATAGAGAGGTCAAGTAGAGCTTGGCAAAGAATCCAGACGTTCCCAGCTTGCGCGCCCGCCTGGGGGTTGGCCTCAGCCGCAATGTATTGGTTCTCGGCTTCGTCTCGCTCTTTACTGATATCAGCAGCGAAATGATCGTGCCAATCCGTTCTATCTTCCTGGTTAGCGTGCTAGGTACCCCCGCCATCCTCCTGGGCTTGATAGAAGGAGTGGCGGAGAGTACCGCTAGCTCGCTGAAAATTGTGTCTGGACGATTGGCTGATCGTCTTAGTGAGCGCAAGCCGCTAATCCTCGCTGGCTACGGCCTCTCCAACCTGATCAAGCCATTCACTGCCTTTGTTGCAAGCTGGCCGCAAGCTCTTAGCCTGATCTTCCTTGACCGGGTAGGTAAGGGCATACGCAGCTCCCCTCGTGATGCTCTACTGGCTGATTCGACTGCTGCCAGCCATCGTGGCAAGGCTTTCGGCTTTCACCGAGCAATGGACACAGTAGGTGCCAGCATTGGTCCTTTGCTCACTGCTCTTATCCTTGCTCTGAACAACAACGATTTGCGCCAAGTCTTCCTCTGGACACTCCCTCCGGGCCTGATCAGCATCGCCGTTATCTTCTTCTACCTGCACGAACGTCCTACCAAAGCCTCGTTGCTCAAGGTGCAGCCGCCAGCACTGCAACCACCACTTTCGTTGGGTAAACGCTACTGGCTGTTCATCATGATCGCTACCCTCTTCGCTGTCGGCAACTCGTCAGACGCTTTCCTCTTCCTCCGAGCCAATGAGCTGCTGGGTAGCACTGCGGCAGTGCCGCTTGTCTACTTCGGCTTCAACCTTGTCTACGCTGTGCTAGCCACTCCTCTCGGCTCCCTCAGTGACCACGTGGGACGGGTGCCAGTGCTGTTGGTCAGCTTCAGCACTTTCGCCCTCGTCTACTTTGGTTGGGTAGGTGCTGGAGCAGTCTGGCAGGTGGTTGTTCTTTTCCTCGTCTATGCTATCTACGCCGCTGCCAATGAGGGAGTGAGCAAAGCCCTGGTAACAGACCTGGTGCCTAAGGCGCAACGCGGCACAGGTCTCGGCTGGTTCAATGGGCTGACCGGCATCGCCGCTCTGCCTGCTAATTTGATTGCTGGTTGGCTCTGGAGCAGTTACGGCCCGGCTGCCACGTTCGCTTTCGGCTCCGCCACCAGCCTCGTTGCTGTTGCGCTACTGATCGGCTGGTACTTGACCTATCGGGGGAAGTGAGTGTACCTGGCTTGAGAGAGCAAAAAGGAGAAGCTGTGCGCCTCTCCTCTTTGTTTGCTGCGCTATGTGGTTGGTAAGGTGCTCAGAGTCAGACTCGAACTGACGACCCTGCGATTTTCAGTCGCATGCTCTACCAACTGAGCTACCTGAGCCTGGAAGGGAACTGGTGGGTGGCATAGGACTCGAACCTATGACCCCCTCGGTGTAAGCGAGGTGCTCTAACCAACTGAGCTAGCCACCCAATTCGCCGCTAATTTTTGTGGTGCCCAGGAGAGGATTTGAACCTCCACGCGCTTGCGCGCACCAGCCCCTCAAGCTGGCGTGTCTGCCGTTTCACCACCTGGGCATATTTAGCAGCGGCGTTGCTTATTATACTCGAAATTGGCCCCGATGTCAAACCAGGCGGGCTTATTGTTTGGGCTTTAGCTGTTAGTTGGGCTGTTCTTCAGGCTTGAGGATAGGGACGGTCTTGCGCCCACCCGGCTGCGCTTGGGGTCGCGCGAATCTTAGTAGCCGCCAACAACAATCTAAAGCCAACTGTTGCCACGCCTTGCTACCTTGACACCCTGGCGTAGCAGATGATAAACTAGCGGCTGAAGGGCTAAAGCTGGCCCACTTTTCGGCTGAGGAGATGACGATGAGCAAGCCCCTGATTGGTATCACCACTCTGCTGGACGCTGACCACCCGCTAATGCGCCTGGCTCAGAACGAGAGCTACGTTCGGGCGGTTGAGGCGGCGGGCGGCGCAGTCGTTCTTGTCCCCTTGACTGGCGACGAGCAGAACCTGCGCCGCGTCTACAGCGTGCTGGACGGTCTGCTGCTGCCTGGTGGCCCCGACGTGGAGCCAGCCCGCTATGGCCGCCCCCGCCATCCCCGCACCGGCGAAGGGGCTATGGGCTTGCAACCACTGCTCGACGAGGTGGAAGATCGCCTGATCCAATGGGCGATCAGTGACCGCTTGCCGATCCTGGGGGTCTGTCGCGGGATGCAGATACTCAATGTCGCGCTCGGTGGCACCCTCTACCAGCATATCGGCCCCGATGCCGATGCTGACTTCCCCGCTCTGCTGCACGACGGCCACGAGGAGGCGCAGGCCCGCAACTACCTGGCCCACCCGATCCGCATTGAGGCTGGCACCAACCTGGCCGCGACCCTTGCAGTAGGCGAGGTGGCGGTCAATACCTTCCACCACCAGGCGGTTGCCGCGCTCGCTCCCAGCCTGCGCGCCACCGCATATGCACCCGATGGTGTGCTGGAGGCCGCAGAATGGTGCGAGGATGATGGCCGCTTTGTGCAGGCGATCCAGTGCCACCCTGAACACCTGTGGGGAGAGCAGCAGTGGTCGGCCCACCTGTTCCAGGCCTTCGTAGCGGCGGCGGCTAAGCGGGCGCAACCGTGAGCGACCCGCAGGAACGTGCGCCTCTACCACAGGATCAGCAAGCCTACTGGGGCCGCCCTGACCCACTAGCCGCCGTCTCGCCACCCGGCCTGAACGAGCCTCCAGTAGGATCACCGCTAGCGGCGGAGCAGGCCACCACGGTGCCGCTGCTGGTGGGGGTGCAACGCAAGCCTGGCCTCCTGCCCTGGCTGATCGCGCTGCTGATCGGGGGCATAGGGGCGGCTGTGGTCTACTTCTTTCTCAATCAGCCTGCACCCCCCGCTGCTGGCAAGCCGACCGCTGTTGCTGCTGCTAGCCTCGCCTCCCCGACGGCAGCGACCAGCCCAACCGCCGCCCGGCTGCAAGCTGCTACCGTGACCAGCAGCCCCCCTGCTACTGCCATCAACGCGATAGCCGCCAGCACACCGCAGCCTCTCTACTACGCGGTGAGCAGGGGGGTACCATCGCAGGAGATGATAGTCACTACTAACAAGGGGGTGATCGTCGCTGAACTGTACGCCACCGCTGCGCCGACTACTATCGCCCAGTTTGCTACCCGCGCCAACCGGGGCGACTTTGATGGCCGTCGCTTCCACCGCTACGAGGACTGGTTGGTGCAGGGCAACGACCCCACCTGCACCGATCTCACTACTAGCCCTCAGTGTGGCAATGGTGGCGGCGCGCTGCTCAGCGAACTAAACGACATTCCCTTCCAGCCCGGCTCGATTGGCATGGCCCGCACCGCCTGGATCACCTATACCAACGCCGATCAGTTCTTCATCGTCAAGCAGTCGCGTACCTACCCCGACCTTAGCTTCCTGAACAACAAGCTGGGGGCGAACGGCTTGCCGATAGACGGCTACACCAACATTGGCAAGGTGACAGATGGCGAGGACGTGGTACGCAATCTTCGGCGGGACGATACGATCCAGAGCGTGCGCGTGCTAGCTCTGCCCGCCAGCACCCCCTCACTGCCTGCTTCGGGGCAGACGGTGGCTCCCACCCTGCCTGCGGCCCAGCAGACAGGGCAGCCGTTGCCGGCGCAGCCACAGCAAACTACTACTAACAACATGAATAAGTAAGCGGTAATGGTATTAAGAAGGTGAACAGCAGGGTAGAGCGGGGCGGCTGGGGAGGTGATAAGATGAGCAGCACACAGCCAATTGGCATCTTCGATAGCGGCGTGGGCGGCCTCTCCGTTGCGCTGGCGGTAAGCGAGCAGCTACCTCCGGAGCGGCTGATCTACTACGCTGATAGCGGGCGCGCGCCCTGGGGGGTGCGCCCACCAGAGCAAATCCGCGAGTTTAGCCATGCCGCCGTCCGCTTCCTGGTTGAGCTTGGCGCGAAGATGATCGTGGTTGCCTGCAACACCTCCACCGTCCACGCGATCCGCTACCTGCGCGAGGGCTGGCCGGGTATTCCTTTCGTTGGCACCGTACCAGCAGTTAAGCCAGCGGCGCGGGCGACCCGCAGCGGCAAGATCGGGGTGCTGGCAACTGCTGCCACTGCACATGGTGTGGCGTTGGCCGACCTGATCGATCAATTCGTCGAGCCGCAGGGAGTGGCAGTGAGCGTGGTCGCCCCGCGCGGCCTGGTCGAGCAGGTAGAGCGGGGTGAACTGGAAAGTCCTGCTACCATCGCTATCCTGCGCGAGTCGCTTGTGCCAATGCTGGCGGCGGGGGTGGATACGCTGGTGCATGGCTGCACCCACTTCCCATTCTTGCGCCAACAGATCGCAGCGGTGACGGGTGGGCGGATGCAGCAGATCGAGTCGGGGCCAGCGATAGCGCGCCAGAGTGGGCGGGTGCTGGCCGAGCGCGGCCTGCTCAACCCAGGCCCACACCACTACGCTCTGGCAGAGATCAGCCTCTACACCAGCGGCGACCCGGCGCAGGTGGCAGCGACGGTGGCGAAGCTCCTGGGCGAACCGATCCCAGTGCTGCACCACGACGCACTAGCTGCTATGGTGCGGTGATCGCCGCCTGCCGCGCCTCCATCCTGGCGCACATGAGCCTACAACGACTGCCGTTCGTGCCAGCTGAGCTAGGCTACTTGCATCGGGCGGTATTAGAAGCGGAGCGGCCACTCACGATTAGTCTATCTCCAAGAGGTTGAGGAACTCGTCGTTGTCCTTGTAGGGGCCGATCACCGCGAGGCAGAGACCGTCGGAGGTGAAGTAGCGGTTTGCCATCTCGTGCAGGTCGTCGCTGGTGACGGCATCAATGCGGCTCATCGCCTCGTCCGCGTCGATAATCTCGCCGTGGCGCATCTCCTGACCCGCCAGCCAGCTAGCCACCCCATCGGTGCTTTCCAGGCCGAGAACAAAGCCGCCCTTCATGTACTCCTTCGCCTTCGTCAACTCCTGTTCACCGACCCGTTCGCGCTTTAGCTTGCCAAGCTCCTTCAACACTGCGGTTACACTCTCCTGCGCCCGCGTTACGTCCATGCCCCCGTAGAGACCGAACATCCCGCTGTCCGAGAGCTTGTGGGTGTAGCTGCCGACGCTGTAGCAGAGACCCTGGTTTTCGCGGAGTTCGACGAACAGGCGCGAACTCATACCGCTGCCGAGGACGGTGCTGAGGACATCGAGCTTGTAGCGGTCGGGGTCGTGGTAGCTGAGGCCGGGCAGGCCGATCAGCACGTTCGCCTGCTCCGTCTCCTTGTTGTAGACGAGGGCGCGGCGGTCGCGGGGCAGCGGGCCAGTGGCAGGCGGGCCAGCGTGTTCGACGCGGGGATAGTCGCCGAAGATGGCAGCTACCTGCTGCACAACCTCCTCATGCTGGACGTTGCCCGCCACGCTAACTACGCAGTTCGTCGGCACATACTGCAGTTTGAGGTAGGCTAGCAAGTCGTCGCGGGTGATCGCGCCCACGCTCGCGCGCGTACCGCCGACGGGCCTACCCACCGGCTGGTCGCCCCAGAACTCCAGGCCGAACAGTTCGCCTACCAGGTCGCTGGGCGTGTCCAAGGTGGCGTTGATCTCCTCAATGATCACCTGCCGCTCGCGCTCTACGTCATCCTCTTTGAACAAGGGGCGATCCATCATATCGGTCAGCACTTCGAGGGCGGTGCTAAAGTGGTTGCTCGGCACCTTCGCATAGTAGTTGGTTAGTTCGAGGCCGGTGCTGGCGTTCAGATCGCCACCCACCCCTTCAATGGCTTCGGAAATCTGCTGGGGGAGTGGTCGCTTCTCTGTCCCCTTGAAGACGAGGTGTTCGATGAAGTGGCTGCCGCCGCCAAATAGTTTCTGCTCGTAGCGGCTGCCTACCCCGTAGTAGAGCATCACGGTTGCGCTGCGAGTGTGGGGCATCTCGCTGGTGATGATGCGAACGCCGTTGTCCAACGTAGTTTTCTGGTACAAAGTGGTCTCCTGTGTGGTCTGTCTTGCGCTATTATAACAAATTGGGGTACGCTGTCGAACTGGCAGCGGACTCAGGCACGAGCGGTACCACCTCAAGTGCCGACTAGCAGCCCAGCCGCTTGACATTGGCATGGCGATTAGTTTATAATCCTGCCTAAGGAAAGGGAGTAGCCGACCGCCCATGGCGGGGGTGGAGTGCGTCAACACGGGGCGATAGCCCCCGCGCTCAACCGGGTGATTTTTGCCAGCGGCGAGACGATCCACGATGGCCTGTATCTACGGGTCGGGCATGGGCTATCTCCGCCGCTTTTTGCTGCCAGCCAAGACCGACCTCCAGTGGCGTAAGTATGCGCCAGAAGTGGAGACCTGTTGCTGATGCAGAAGTTCAAGTTCTACCTGCTTGCTGCGGCGGTTACCCTACCCGCCCTTGGCTTGCGCCTCACTGGTTCGCACGTCGCCCCGCTACTAGAAGCCTTGATTTACGGCCTGGCAATCCTCGGTGCCGCCTTCCTGCTCTCCTGGGCAGCAGAAGCAGCTCAGAAAGACCTCTCGCAGGGGGCAGCCTTGGCGATCCTGGCCTTGATCACCATCCTCCCTGAATACGCTATCGACCTCTACTACACCTGGCAGGCAGGCAAAGACCCCAGTTCGGAGTACGTCAGCTATGCGGCGGCCAACATGACCGGGGCCAATCGGCTGCTGGTTGGCTTCGCCTGGCCGCTGATCGCCATCCTCTTTTGGTGGCGCACGGGCAAACGGGCGGTGCAACTTAGCTGGGAAAACTCAGCGGAGGTCGCCTTCCTCGGCATTGCTACCCTCTACTCTTTCACCATCCCGCTGCGAAGCGAGATCAGCCTCTACGACTTCGTGTTCCTCGGCGGTCTATTCTTCGCCTACCTCTGGCGCATCAGCAAGATGCCGGTTGAGGATGAGCATTTGGAGGGGCCAGCTGTGGCGATTGGCAATCTGCCCCGCACTCAACGAAGGTGGAGCATCGGCTTGTTGGCTCTCTTTGCCGCCTTCGTCATCCTGCTGGTTGCGGAACCGTTCGCCGAGGCCCTGATCCACAGCGGCGAGTCGCTGGGCATTGACGAGTTCTTGCTAATCCAGTGGCTAGCCCCGCTTGCCAGCGAAGCCCCAGAGGTAGTCATCTGTGTGCTGTTCGTTCTCAAGCTGAAACCAACCGCCGCCATCGGTGCGCTGGTCAGCAGCAAAATCAACCAATGGACGTTGCTGGTAGGCATGATCCCCCTTGTCTACTCGCTGGCGGCTGGACGGTTGGCTGCCCTACCGCTGGGCGAACGGCAGAACGAGGAGTTCTTCCTCACTGCTGCCCAGTCGCTCTTTGCGGTCGCTCTGCTGCTACGCCTGCGCCTTAGCCTATGGGGGGCATTTGCCCTGCTAATCATGTTCATCGGCCAGTTCACCCTCAGCTTTATCTACCGTAACGACGAGCCAACCACTATCGCAGTGCTGACCGCTTTCGCCTGGCTCTACGTCGCCCTGGCTGCTGCTCTCTTTCTCTGGAACCGTCGCTTCATTGACGACTACATCAAGATCGGCATCCTCAATCGCCCCGCGCCAGAGCTAGAGGCTGCCCACCGCGAAGATGCGCCGCAGCTAGCCCTGGCAGTGCCACCCCCAGAATGAGAGAAGTGGAGCAGCGAACGTAACATAGCCTTGATTATGGCGTTATACCTGCTGCAACCAGTAACCTTTGCACACAAGAGGAGGAATACCATGCAGTTCGACATCATCGGATTTATCATCATGGTGGTGATCGGGGCCGTGATCGGCTTCATCGCTGACGCTATTGTACCAGGCGCACTCCCTGGCGGTTGGATCGGGGCTGCTTTGGCAGGCATCGTCGGTAGCTTCGTCGGCGGCTACCTGTTTAATGCCCTCAAGCTCCCTCTCGGCCCGATTTTCTACGGGTTCGCTGTCGTACCATCGATCATTGGTGCCATCATCGTCGCTCTGCTCGTCCGCTTCCTGATGCAGAACAGTGGCAGGCGATCACGTCGCTGACCACTGCTTCTACCCGCGTAGGCAGTATAGTTGAGACACGGGCGGTGGACGCGAGTCTGCCGTCCCTTACTTCTGGCACGATCTGTGCTGTCTGCTGAAACAAGCACGCGGCTGGGCCTGTCTGTTAAAGAGAAGTGAACCGCCTGCAAAAGGAGGTCTGTAGTGGCTAACAAAGAGAAGCAGAATAGTGGCGAGGGTGTGTTCATTGGGGGGTTGATCGCTGGGGCATTGCTGGGTTGTGCCTATGGGTTGCTCTCCACCCCGCGCACTGGTGAGGGCAACCGCCGCCACCTGCAAGCTCGCGGCCAGCAGCTAGTGGCTGACACCCGCGAGAAGGTGACGGAGACAACTGCGGGCGTGCGCGAGACGGTTGGCGGCGCACTAGGCGAGGTCAAGCAGAACGTCGAGCAGACGACTAGCAGCCTACGGGCTGGAGCGGAAGATGCACTTATCACAGCGCGTAGTGGGGCGGCCCATGCTAGTGAAGACGTACGCGCCCGCGTCGATGGCGCAGTGGCGACGGTGCGCGAGACTGGTGAGCATATCGGTGAGACCGCCCGTCAACGAGCTAATGCCTTGACCGATATCCGCCTCGACCACCTGACCGAAGATGAACCTGCCAGCTACTGATTGTCATCTTGCCCCTGTGTGGGTGATAGTAAAAGAAGGAGCTTTGCAACTATGCGGACTGCGATCAAGTATTTCACCATCGGCCTGCTGGCCGCCCTTTTCTTCAGCCCCAAGAGCGGTGAGGAGAACCGTGCTGAGTTCAGCAAGATGCTCAAGGGCTATGCTGGCACCCTGATGGGTAAGCAGGCAGAGATCACCCACGACCTCGGCTCCCGACTGGGGGAGCAGGTGCCAGCCCTCGGCAAGGTAGTCAATACTGCTGCCGATAAACTCGACGACGCGGCTGGCACCCTGCAATAAGCAGGCTGGCCGCTAGCTAGGGTGCTAGAAAGGGATTCGCCATGTTGCCAGTTGGTGACGAGACCGGGAAGCGAAATCATGCCTTCCCGATCATTAACATCAGCATCATTGCTCTCAACTTCCTCGTCTTCTTCTACGAGTTGAGCCTGGGCGGTGGGCTAGATCGCTTCATCACTGGCTACGGCAACATCCCCTACGAGATGGTACACGGCGTTGACCTGGTCGGGCGTGTTTACGGTGGGGTGCCGCAGTTTGCTGGCCCCACCCCGATCTATCTCACCTTGCTCACCTCGATCTTTATGCACGGTGGCTGGGCGCACATCCTGGGCAATATGCTCTACCTGTTCATCTTCGGCGACAACGTGGAAGATGGCATGGGCGCACTGCCCTACTTCGTCTTCTATCTCCTCAGTGGGCTGGCCGCCAGCGCGACCCAGATCGTGGTCGTTCTCGTCTCCAGCGGCAACGAGTTCATCCCCAGCGTGGGGGCTAGCGGCGCAATTGCGGGCGTACTGGGCGCATATCTAGTCATGTTCCCCAGGGCGCAGGTACGGGTGCTGCTCACCCTCGGCTTCTTCTTCTACATGACGCGGATAGCGGCAGTGTTCGTCCTCGGCTTCTGGTTCGTGATGCAGTTGTTCAGCGGGGTAGCCGACCTGACCCCCAACACGGCACAGACGGGGGGCGGGGTGGCATTCTGGGCGCACATTGGCGGGTTCGCCTTTGGTGCCCTGGTTGCCCTCATCTTCTTCCGCGAACGCAGCCAGCCGAACTATGGCTACGACCAACCGCGCCAGTAAGCAGTGGGTTGGTGCTGGTGTGTAGGGGCGGCTGACCGCCCTTTTCGCCGCCAGCTAGAGCCGTGATTGCTGGCAGCAGCTAGCAGGGCGTGACTGGACGAACAGGTTTGACCAGCAAATCTGCTGCCTCCGGAGCAAGTATTGACCGATCAGACCTGATCACCCTGGCCGCTTTTACCAATCTACCTCCACAGTTGGTGGACATGGGCCATTTTCTTGACATGGCAGCAAGAATGTGCTACGATTCAAGGTAGCACGATAAGTGCAGGTCAGCCGCAAGCGATGCGGCGGGCTTCTTGTGTTCAGGCAGAAAGGTAAGTAAAGCAGCATGAACGGTACGGTTAAGTGGTTTAACGACACCAAAGGGTTTGGTTTCATCCAGGCCGAAGATGGTCAGGATGTCTTCGTTCACTACAGCGCGATAGCCGAAAACGGCTTCAAGTCGCTGGCTCCGGGGCAGCCGGTGCAGTTCGAACTCGTGCAGGGGCCGAAGGGCTTGCAGGCGCAGAACGTGCTGAAGGCTGGCCCCGCCCCAACCCAGGGCGGCTACGAGCAAGAGAGCAATGGCAATCAGGGCGGCTACCAGCAGCAGAACAACAATCAGGGTGGCTACCCTAACTACGACGAGGAACGCTAACCACCCCTTTAGTGCGACCCCACCTTCGCTGGTGGGGTCGTTTTTATTGCCTCTACTCGGTCACATCCGCTGTCTGGATACGCCAGAGCGAGAGGCCGATGCAACTGGCGCAGAGGATTAGCAGGTAGGCCAGAGCCTGCCAGCCACTGATGCTGACCAGCGAGAGGCTAACTGTCCCCCAACTGTGTGGATTGGCAGCGTGCAGCAATGCGCCCGTATTGTTGCCCACCAGGTACTCGCGGATGTGGCTGAGGCCGCCAAGCAAGCCACTCTGCGTAGCAGCGAGGGCGAGCAGTGGGTTGAGGAAGATGTTCTCTACGATGATATAACCGAGAGTAGCGACCACCCCGGCGATGGGCGAGCGGAAGAAGGTGGCGGCCAGGATGCCCAGCAGGCCAAAGCTCCACAAGGCCAGCGTCCCCGCCCCAAGCTGCATCAGGATTGTGGTCAGCCCTTCGCCGTTCAGCCACTCCTCGGCCTGTCCGCTGGGGAAGGTACCGACGAGCAGCCCACTAAGGATACCAACCAGAACCGCCATCAGCGCGGTGGCGAAGGCGAAGATCAGCATGATCACGATCTTGCTAACCCACAGGTTGATGCGCCCAGTGCCACGGGTGAGCATCAGGCGGATCGTACCCCAACCGTACTCATTGCCAACGCTGAGGGCAGCGATCACGCCGAGAGCCAGTGCGCCAAAGCCAGCGACGAAGTTCATGCTGCTGATGATTGCCCCAGGCAGGGTAGCACCACGCAGGATCATACTGCGGGCCATCTGCGCCCCCTGCCCTGCAGTGCCGCCTGCCCTATCATCTATCGCTGAGCCGCCCAGGTAGGTGAGTAGCACGGTAGCAGCGGCTAGTAGCACTAGTGGGATCAGCCAGGCCCAGGGCAGCGGGCGTTTGCGGAGCTTCATCCACTCCAGCGCGATCAGCTTGTTCATCAACTTCTCCTTACCATGTTAGTGGCAGCGGCTGCGTCTACTACCCCATCCTCCCCGGTTAGTTCGAGGAAGACCGATTCGAGGCTGGGCCGGTGGGGGGTAATTTCGCTAGCGAAGATGCCCGCCCGTGCCAACTGCTCGTTGATCGCGGCGGTGGTGTCGAAGTTGGCGTTTGCCACCAGGTAGCCCTCCACATTGCGGCTAATGCTGCTAACAAAGGGCAACCCCGCCAGCAGCCTGCCAGCTGCCTCCGGGTCTGGCACCCGCAACCAGATTTCGCCCGCCTGCCTGCCAGTGTCCGCCAGCAATGCGCTGACTGTCGTCTCCGTGATCAGCAGCCCCTGCTTGACGATGGCGACCCGGCTGGCGACCTGTTGCACCTCAAAGAGGTTGTGGCTGGTGATGAAGATTGTCTTGCCCAACCCCGCGAGGCGGTTGATCAACTGGCGTATCTCTACCACGCCCGCCGGGTCGAGGCCGTTGCTTGGCTCGTCCAGCATGATCAGAGCAGGGTCGTTGAGTAGGGTGGCGGCAATCGCCAGCCGTTGCTTCATGCCCAGCGAGTAGGTCTTGAACTTGTCGTGATCGCGCTCGTTGAGATCAACCAGCTTCAGCACCTCGTCGATCCGTGCTTCGGTGTAGCCACCGCTGGCGAGACCGACGGCGCGTAGGTTATCGCGTCCGCTGAGGTAGGGGTAGAAGACGGGGGCTTCTACTATCGCTCCCACCCGGCGCAGCAGATCATCGCGGTGGGTGTGCAAATCCTGCCCAAACAGCGCAACCGTGCCAGTAGTGGGCGCGATCAAGCCGAGGAGCATCCGAATGGTGGTTGTCTTGCCCGCCCCATTGGGGCCGAGGAAGCCAAACACGTCGCCCTCCTGCACGCTAAGATCAAGGTTGTCAACCGCCTTGAGTGAGCCAAAATGCTTGCTCAAGCCGCGAGTGCTGATCACCGCCGCCCCCTGCCGCTCATCCTTCGTTTGCATCATTCCTCCTGTAACTTGCCACTGTATCTATTGCTTGAGACAGCCCAACCTTGCTAACTGTTTCACCGTTGCTACAATTGTAGCACAATCCTGTATAATAGCAGCATGACAAGCACACGCCTACTGCGGATTACGATGATCTCCCCCTTTGCGCTGACCCACAAGACTACTGGCCGAGAGCGCGCCATGCCGCTCGCCCGCGCTTTGGTGCAGCGCGGCCACCGGGTGCGCCTGCTGGTGCCTGCCTGGGACGACCCAGCGCAGGCCGGACGGCGGTGGCTAGATGGGGGTGTGCGGGTAGAGTGCGTGCCGCTGCCAGCCCCACTGCTGCTGCGCCTGCCGCTGTTGTTGGCTCGCAGGGCAGCACACAAGACA
Source organism: Chloroflexota bacterium (assembly GCA_043754535.1). GTDB lineage: Bacteria > Chloroflexota > Chloroflexia > QHBQ01 > QHBQ01 > JBBROH01. Next base: position 13,823 of record JAYUUN010000131.1, read on the forward strand.
GATGTGGTTCACGTCTTCAAGCCGAAAGCCTATGCTGGGCTGGCTGCCAGCTTGCTGCACCTGCGCCACGCCCGCTGGCTGCTCGACCACGACGACTGGGAGGGTCGCGGCGGCTGGAACGACGCAAACCCCTACAGCACTGCTCAGCGGCGGCTGTTCCAGTGGCAAGAGCAGACCTTGCCCCGTCAAGCCTCGGCTGTCACCGTCGCTAGCCGCACTTTGGAGGCGCAGGTGTGGGGGTTGGGCCAGCAGCACACCTACTACCTGCCGAACGGCGCAGAGCGGGCTAGATACGTTCCCTGGTTGACGGCAGCCAACCCCGCAGCAGTGGCGGCGCGCCGCGCAGAGTTGGGGCTTACCAACGCACCAACCGTATTGCTCTACACTCGCTTCATCGAGTTTGGTCTAGACTGGCTGCTGGCTTATCTCAAGCGGCTGGCAGAGCAGGTGGTGGGCGTGCGCCTGCTGGTGGTTGGTAGCGGCTTCTTCGGTGAGGAGGCTACCTTGTTGCGGGCAGCAGCGGCGGCTGGGTTGAGCGCGCAAGTTGTCCACCAGCCGGTTGCTGCCGGGTGGCTAGCTGATGGCACGCTGGCTCGCACGCTAGCCTGTGCTGATATGGCGATCTTCCCCATGCGCGACAACCTGATCAACCGCAGCAAGTGCAGCGTGCGGATGATTGACGCACTGGCGATGGGCCTCCCGCTGGTCGCTGACCGCGTGGGCCAGCAGGCCGAGTACGTGGCGCATAACGAGACGGGGCTGCTAGTCGAGCCGAGCGACCTGGCTGGCTTTGTGGCCGCCAGCAGTCGCCTGCTACATAACCCTCAGCTACGCACCGAGTTTGGACTGGCAGCGCAAGTCAGACTCTGGCGGCTTTTCGATTGGGCGCAACTCGCTACCATCGCCGAGGCCGCCTATCGGTTCGTGGTCGATCCCAGCGGCTAGCCCACCCTGTCATCTGGCAGGGTGCTGATAGGCTGGCTACAGTTAGCAGCACCGCTCCGTGGCGACAAACCGTGCTGGCCCTGGCTACGTATAACAAGCATAGGTGGCTGGCAACAACATCCACTGCTTTCTAACCCGCCTCTTACACATGGCTAGCGACAAAAGTAGCAACGGGTGCGGTTGATGCGTTATAATACGGGCAATACCATATTGGCGCGACATTCCCCAAATCCTTGAACAAGAGAAGAAACCATGAACACAAGAAGAATGCTCGGTATCGTCGTCGTTCTCACCTTGCTGATCCTAGTGGTGCCAACCGTGCTGTTCTCGGTCAGCGACGGTTCTGGGGTAGGTAATCCACGCTCCTCTCTGCTGATCACCGAACTGGTCGCACAGGTAAGGGGCGGCAAGGTCTGCAAGTTGCTCTACTACCCCCCGATCCGAGTGCGAGCGGTCTACAAGGATACTGACGGCTCCTGCCCCACCCCTCCCAGCCAGAACCAGTTGCAGAGTTCGCGTATCAGCAACATGGAGGGTGGCACCGAAACCAGCCTGCAAGGTTATCTGCTGGCGAACGGGGTTGCCGTCGCTGCTTTGCCAGAGATTGAGGTGGTTACTGCTGACAACCTCGGCTTTGGTGCAGTCTTGCAGACTACCCTGCCGCTGCTGCTGCTAGCTATCGTCTTCATCGTCGTCCTCAACCGGGCTGCCCGCCGCAACGGCAAGGGCGAAGGTAGTGAGGGCAACGAGAAGGGTGAAGGCGACCGCGAGGGGGGTGGCAACGGGCGCAATAGCAACGACCCGCTGATGAACTTTGGTCGAAGCCGCGCCCGCTTCTACAAGAAGTTTGTGCGCCCCACCGTCACCTTCGCCGACGTAGCTGGCATTGATGAGGCGAAGGTGGAATTGAGCGAGGTGGTCGAGTTCCTGCGTGAGCCAGAGCGGTTCGCAGCCCTGGGGGCGCGTATCCCTCGTGGGGTGCTGCTGATCGGCCAGCCAGGGATGGGCAAGACGCTGATCGCTAAGGCCTTGGCTGGTGAGGCCAACGTTCCATTCTTCAGCATCAGCGGCTCAGAGTTCGTCGAACTATTCGCGGGCGTGGGTGCAAGCCGAGTGCGCGACCTGTTTGCCCAGGCTAAGCGCAACGCCCCCTGTATCATCTTCATTGACGAGATCGATGCAGTAGGCCGTCAGCGCGGTACTGGCCCCTCGATCAACGACGAGCGCGAGCAAACCCTCAACCAGGTTTTGGTAGAGATGGACGGCTTCGACACCCGCACCAACGTGATCGTGGTCGCGGCCACCAACCGCCCCGACATCCTCGACCAGGCACTCCTACGCCCTGGTCGCTTTGACCGCCAGGTGCGGGTGGATGCGCCGGACGCGAAGGGTCGCGAGCAGATTCTGCGCGTCCACTCGCGGGGCAAGCCGCTGGCGACCGATATCGACCTTCCTGCCCTTGCCCGCCTCACTGCTGGCTTCAGCGGGGCCGATCTTGCCAACGTGATGAACGAGGGAGCGATCCTTGCAGCCCGCCGGGCGCGCAAGACGATCAGCATGAGCGAGGTAGAGGAGGCGATTGATCGGGTAATTGGCGGCCCCGCCCGCGTCAGCCGCCAGATCAGCGACAGCCAGCGCAGATTGGCTGCCTACCACGAGGTCGGCCACGCCATCGTCGCCCGTATGTTGGCGAACACCGACCCGGTGCAGAAGCTAACGATTGTGCCGCGGGGCCGGGCTGGGGGCTTTACCCGCACCGTGCCAGATGAGGGTTACGAGCGGCAGTACCTCAGCCAGGGTGAGTTGCGCGACATGATCGCCTTCGCCCTGGGCGGCACCGTAGCCGAGGAGATCGTGCTGGGCGAGGCTAGCACGGGAGCCAGCAGCGATATCGCCCGCGCCAGCAATATTGCGCGCAAGATGATCCAGCAGTTTGGCATGAGCAAGCGGTTCGGTCCACTCAGCCTGGTGGATAGCCAGGGACGTACCAACTTCAGTGACCAGATGGCCTACAGCATAGACCTTGAGATTCAAGGCCTGCTCAACGAGGGCCACCAGCGGGCCTTCAAGATACTGACCGAGAATCGTGCGCTGGTCGAGGTGATCACCAACGCCCTGTTGGAGAAGGAGAGCCTGGGCGGGCCAGAGTTCGAGGGCTTCTTCCCCACCCCACGCCCGAAGCCGACTGCCCCTAATATCCCCCCTCCCGGTGGCGGGCAGGACGATTGGAAGCCAAGCGGCGTGCTGCTGCAACCACACTTCGATCACTACTCTGACCGCTCAAGCCAGGGAGAGTAAGTCGGTGCTGATCCAACTGTTTGAGAGTGAGTTGCTGGGGGCTATCGCCTACCTCGTCGCGGATGAAGCGGCGGGGGAGGCGATTGTGGTTGATGCCCCCTATGGCGTGACAGCGGAGATTGCCGCCTTCCTCCAGGCGCAGGGTTGGCGGCTGTGCAGCGTGGTCAATACCCACGGCCACTTCGACCACATCGCTGACAACGCGGCCCTGGTTGCAGCTACTGGCGCAGAACTGGCCTGCCACCGTAACGAGATTGCGCGCCTGACCATGCCAGAGACGCTCGGCTTCCCCCTCCCCTTCAGCCTGCAACCGTCGCAGCCAACCCGCCCGCTGCAAGAGGGTGACGTGCTGGCGGCGGGTAGTCTGCGCTTGACAGTGCTGCACACTCCCGGCCACACGCCGGGGAGTATCTGCCTCTACGCTGCGGATGCTGGGCTGCTGTTCACTGGCGATACCCTGTTTGCTGGCACTTACGGGCGCACCGACCTACCCGGCGGCGACGAAGCCACTATGTTCGCTACCCTCACCCGCCTCAGTAGCCTGCCTGCGGAGACGAAGTTCTTCCCCGGCCACGGTGAGGATAGCACTATCGGGGCCGAACAGCCCTGGTTGGAGCGGGTGCGGATGCTCGCGAGGTACAGCAATGACGCAAGCTGAAGCGCATGGCACCCACCTCTACCTGATCCGCCACGGGCAGGCTGCCAATAATGTGCAGCCCATCATTGCCGGGCCGAAGGGGAATACCCCCCTGACTGACCTGGGCCGTCGCCAGGCCGAAGCCCTGCGCGAGCGGCTGGCGGGCGGCGAGATACGCGCCGATCTGCTGATCAGCAGCAGTTTGCGGCGGGCAGTGGAGACGGCGGCGATCATCGCTCCTGCCCTCGGCCTCCAAGTGCAGAGTGACCACCGCCTACATGAGATCGACGCGGGTGAGGGTGACGGGATGTTGCAGGCTGACCTCTACGCCAGGTACGGCACGCCCGACTTTGAGCTTGATGCCTTGCGCCCGATAGCGGAGGGGGCGGAGAGTTGGGCTAGCTTCATGCTGCGCGTGGGCCGCGAGATCAGCCGTGTCGCAGCCGAGAGCGTGGGCAAGACGGTGGTGATCGTTACGCACGGCGGCTTCATCGAAGGGACGTTTAGCTACTTCTTCAAGCTCAACCCGCTCGAACTGCCACCGGTCAGCTTCTACGTGCAGAACACCTCTCTAACCCACTGGCACCACACCGCAGCCACCCACTGGCACACCTGGACGCGTCACAGCCGTCCCCGTTGGCAGCTAGTTAGCTACAACGACGCGGCCCACCTCAGCCAGGTACGATGAGTAGCCGCGCAGTCGGGAATCTTGCAGCTCAGGCGATGATATGGTATAGTAACTACACGATCAACCCTGCGGTTCTCGTGATGTCCCTTATTGCTTTGTCTACAAGGTTCTACTAGGGAACCACGTGCTGATGGCTATTGCGTATGCCTCCCTCTGTTGGTAACGCATCCGGCTTCGGCGCAGTTCCCACCTATCTTCGGGTAGGTCAAAGCAAGCGGGACACACGGCCCACGCGGGGTTTTTCTGATCCACCGCCCAGCCCTTAGTCCTCTCTTACAGCCGGGAAAGAAAACCGATGCCCACTTATGCCCTCTACGGCCCCGACCGCTATACCATGCAGCAGCAGACCGAGCGGCTGTTGGAGCAGTACCTGCCAGCAGCAGAGGGGATGCGCGCCCTGGCCCTGGCCCGCCTTGATTGCGCGAAGGTTGGCAGTGAGGAGGTAGTGCAGGCAGTGCAGGCTCTGCCCTTCCTTGGTGGCTGGCGGGTGACTATCCTCGACGGTCTCTTTGCTCGCTTCGGCAGGCTCAAGGCCGAGGGTGAGGAGGATGAAACCTCCGCGCCAGAGCAGCCGAAGAAGGGGCGCAAGAGCAAAGATACCCCACTTGATGCCCTGGATACCATCGGGGCGACCCTGACCAGCCTGCCAGAGAGTAGCGTGGTCATCCTGCGTGACACGATCATGCCGAAGAAGGATGGGCGGCAAACTGTTCTCAAGCTGCCCGGCAACCACCGCCTGACCAAGTATCTCAAGGGGGCGACCGAGGTGCAGTGTAGCACGCCGCAGGGAATCCAACTGCTGCGCTGGATTGAGCAGCGGGTCAAGGCGGCGGGGGCGACGATCAACGAGGAAGCCGCCCGCTTGCTGGCCGAGGGCATGGACGAGGAGAGCGACCTCAGCCGCCTGGCTTTGGAGATCGAGAAGCTGGCGATCTATACTGGGGTTGGTGGCCGCATTGACCCCCCCACCGTGCGCTTGTTGACCAGCAGCAGTATCCAGGATGACGTGTTCAAGCTGGTCAACGCGATGGCGGCCAAGAACAGCGGTGACGCATTGCGCCAACTTGCTCTGCTGCTTGAGGGCGGTACCCACCCCTTCCAACTGCTCAGTACTATTGCCTGGCAGTTCCGCAACCTGCTGCTGGTCAAGGAACTGGCCCAGCAGAAGCTAGGGCAGGATGCGATTGCGAGCAAGCTGGGCATGAACCCCTTTGTTGTGCGCCGTAGCCTGGAGCAGGTTCACGCCTTCAGCCTCGACCAACTGCGGGCGATCCACCGCCGCCTGCTCGACTTCGACGTTGCCGCCAAGAGCAGCATGATCGAACCAGAATTGGGGCTAGAACTGCTAGTTACCGAAGTCTGTCGCCCCGTCCCTACCCTCAGCCGCCGTTAGGCCGCAGTTTGCAAACAGCCTTCTATTTTGTGCGCGCCGCCTCGTGTGGTAGAATAAGGGGGCGGCGTGTACATTGGCTGCGCCTCTTGGAGCAAACAATGCAGGAGCAAATAATAGTGAACGACAACTCTCCCAATCCCCCTGAAATCAACCCCGATTTGCTCACCGTTTACGGAGCGATGTGGTGTCCCGACTGTCGGCGCAGCAAGCAGTTCCTCGGCGAACAGCGGGTGCAGTACAACTGGGTTGACCTGGAAGCCTACCCCGCTGCGATGGAGACGGTGCGCGAACTTCAGCATGGTAGCCAAAGCATCCCCACCCTGCGCTTCCCTGACGGCAGCGTGCTGGTCGAACCCTCCAATGCCGAGTTGGCGGCCAAGCTGGGCATCAACACGCGGGCGCAGTGTCCCTTCTACGACGTGATCATGGTCGGCGGCGGCCCAGCAGGGCTAACCGCCGCCCTCTACCTCGCCCGCGATGGTTATAGCGCACTGGTGGTTGACAAGGCTGCTCCTGGTGGGCAGGCTGGCACTACAGAGCAGATCGATAACTACCCTGGCTTCGTAGACGGGATCAGTGGCGACCAGTTTGCCAAGAACGTGGTAGCCCAGGCCAAGCGGTTCGGGGTAGAAATGCTGGGGGCAACCAACATCGCGGCGATTGGCATCGAGGGCGAATACCGCACGATCCGCACTACCAGCGGTGACGAGTACAGCGCGCACGTCTTGCTGTTGGCGACCGGCAGCAACTACCGTCGCCTCGGCCTAAGTAATGAGGGTGACTATACAGGGGCGGGTGTGCATTATTGCGCCACCTGCGACGGCCCCTTCTACAAGGGTAAGCAAGTAGCGGTGGTCGGTGGCGGCAATAGCGCGACTGAGGAGAGTATCTTCCTGCTCCGCTTCGTAGACAAGGTGACGATCCTGGTGCGCGGCGACCGCTTCACCGCCAGTAAGCTAGCTATAGACAAGGTGAACCGCCTGGTAGAGGAAGGCCGCATGGCAGTGCGCTTCAACAGCGAGGTGGCGGGCTTGCAGGGCAGCAAGCA
>JAYUUN010000132.1:0-20297 GCA_043754535.1 Chloroflexota bacterium
TTGACGACAGGGATAGGAACTTGTGGGTTGCTCAAGCAGATGGCTTGCGCCGCGCCGCCCACATTTGAGCGATCAGTGGCAGGCAGATGACTGCCAGTAGCCCCAGCAGCAGCGACTTAGCCGCCCAACCGAGGATGCCCCATCCCGCCACGCCACCCAGGTCTGCGACCTGTACCACCAGACTGACCAGCGCGAACCCTTCGACGCTGACGACTGCCGCGAGGAGGATCATAGTTTCGCCCCAGCTAGAAGAAGCTGAGTTGCCCATTATCCTCTCCCTTCTCTTTCTCCTTCTCTTTCTTAGGCTTCTCCTTCTTCTCTTTCTGCTCCGTCACCTGCTCTGGCGCACCTTCGCTAGCCGCCAGCGTCTCCTTGCGCGGACGACCACGCCGCCCCTTTGCTGGCTGCTCCGCCTGCCCAGTGGTCGCGGTCAACTCGGCCCACTGCTCGTCACTGCTCTCCTCCGCCAGCATGGTCGCAGCGGGCGGGGCAGGAGAGTATCCCTGCTCCTCATTTGGCTCCGCATCCTCAGCGGCGATAGCTGGCAGCGGCTGGCTGTCCGTCTCCGCCGCCGTTGGTCCAGGGCCAGGCTGGGTGCGAGCGGCAGGGCGGCCCCGCTTCGGCTTCGCAGGCGCAGTTATGGCCGCAACTTCGGGTGCAGGCTCGCTCGTCGGCACGGGCAACGCTACCTCCTGCTCCTGCATCTCCACTGCTGCCGCCAAAGCCTGGGCGTTCACCTCGTCCACCTGGGCGATCTCGTCAGCGACAGCAGCTTCAGCGACCGCTGGGGAGACTACTGCTTCCTCGGCCAGCGTGTGATCCATTGGGGCCGGTGGCAGGTCGGGGGTGGGCGTGGCGTTGCGGTAGAGATGATCGTCTGGCTCTATTGCTGGCTTGGCCGCCACCTGCTTGCGGCTGATCGGGCGACCGCGCTTGGCAGCAAGCGGCGCGGCGGCGACCGACTCGGCTACCGCGGCTGACTCGGCCTCGGCGGTGGTAGCAAGCTCTGCCACTGGGCGGGCGGGCGGTGCTGTAATGGGTGGCAATGGCTCTGCGTGCAGGGTGCCAGCCTGGTGCTGCTCAAGGATGCCCTGGAGGGACAGGAAATCTGCCCTCAGCGCGTCCATCCAGGCGGGGGTACGCAGTGCTGCTGCCGGGTGGAACATCGGCACGTAGAGGATGCCACTCTGTGGGTCGAGGCGTGGTACGCCATGAACGAGGCTGATCCGTGCGCCAGGGAGATAGCGTTCCATAGCGAAGCGACCGAGGGTGATTACAATACGTGGATGAATAGCGGCGAACTGTGCTTCGAGGTAAGGGCGGCAGGTCTCCATCTCTTTGGGCTGCGGTTCGCGGTTCTGCGGCGGGCGGCACTTGACCATGTTGGTCACAAACACGTCCGCACGGCTGAGATTGATACTTGCCAGCAGCTTGTCTAGCAGCTTGCCACTATCACCAACAAAGGGCTGGCCCTCGCGATCCTCATGGTAGCCAGGGGCTTCACCGATGATCACGATCTCGGCCTGTGGGTTGCCGTTGCCAGGCACGGTGTTGGTGCGCGACTTGCTGAGAGGACATAGCACACAGGAGGCTACCTGCTTTGCTATCCCGTCCAGTTGTGCCTCTACGCTGCCGCTCTTTGCTCTGCCAGGGGTTGTCATTGGCTGATCCAATTCTGCATTATGTCTAATTATAACATAATGTGGAGCAAAGCGTAAAAAGCAGCCAGTGGCGCAGAGCCAGCAGATTGGCACAAGGGGCTATCAGCGGGCTGTTGCCGCAGAGTGCTGCCTGCTGGCAGAGCAAAAAGCCCTCCCCACTGTACTGGAGGAGGGCCGCTCATCTTCGTTAGTGCTGGTTAGAGCCGCCGCCGAGGTTGCCACCTTCAGCCAGCCCGCCGCTAGAGCCGCTATTGCTGCTGCCTGTCATCGTGCTGGGGTTAGTGCTGACTCCGCCAGTAGTGCTGCCAATCTGGCTGCCCGCCAAATCGTCGCCAGCTTTGTCGGCTGCTGTGCCACTCAAGCCGCTAGTGCCAGGATTGCTGCCTGTGCTACCATAAGTCTGGTTGGGCAGGCTCTCTACCCCACCTGCATCGCTGAGGCCAGCAGCAGCGGAGTCGTAGCCGCCAACGCTGCCGCCCTCGTTGGTCTGGTTCTGTGTATCATCCATATTACTGTCTAGCACCACCGTCGTGGGGGCCATGACCAACCTTGCCTTCTGGCCCAGTCTCGTGTTGCAGGCGACGGCTGAGATGGTTCTTCAACTCCTGGGCCATCTGCATATCTAGAGCCTTGAACCGCTGCCACATCTCCTGCGCATCGCTGTCGCTGTCATCCTGAACGTACTTGTCGTAACGCCACAGACCCTCGACCTTGTTGGAGAGGGCGGAAATCATGTTGTAGGTAGCATCAGTTAGGGGGCTGTCATCGCCATGCGTAGAACTGGCCTGCGCGCCTCCGCTAATACCCTTGCTCTGGCTCATGCCAGCCTGATTGTTGCCTTCCAAAGCTGCCATCTGTGTTCTCCTTTTTACATCTCGATTGCGATTGAACCCTTGTCCTGGCACTCGGTGCTAGCTTGAGTTAAAGCAGAATCGGTGCCAATAGCCTGATCCCAGCAGTTGCCACAGGCTGGTCGCCAGTGGTAGAATGATAGGGAGGAGAACCGCGATGAACAACAGTACGCTGATTGGGTTGTTGTTGGCTGGCACACTGTTGGTTGGTGGGTTCGCCATCTGGTGGCCCAACCGTCGTCGCCTGTTCCAGATCAAGCTGTGGACCATAGCCCGCTTCTTCCTACTGCTCACTCTCGATTTTGCCGCCTTGCTGCTGCTGGCTAATGCACTCGGTGGGGCTGGTAGCTGGCCGGGTTGGTTGGCCCTGCTGCTGACGCTGGCGGGCTTTAGCCTCGTCGTCGCCAGCATCGGCGGCCTGTTTGGGTACTGGTTGATGCACACCGACATCAACGACATCCCTGGCGAGAAGCACCAGCCGAGCAACGACGACCGCTCCTTCCCCGACTACTAGCCCCGACACCTACCACCCTCAAGCCAGCTACTTTACCCGCACCGCGAAGGCGTAGAGGGCGGAGCCGCTGCGTGCGCCCAGCGGCCAGTTGCTGGGGAACAGCAGGATGTAGTCGCCTGGTGGCAAGTCCACCGCATAGCGCAGGTTGACGCTGGCGGTCAGGTCGGCATGGGCGACCACTTGGCCGCGCCCATAGAAGTAGTAGTGACCAGCATCATCGTACTCGCCAACGCGCTCTGGATCGCTGGGGAAACGGTAGGCGTTGATCGCAGCGGTGCTAGCGGCGAGGCCAAAGCTGTTGCTGATCGTCAGGCTCTCGCCCACGGCCACCTCCAGCGTGGGGGTCGGCACGCGACTACCGAGGCGGTTAATACAGCCCTTTGTCCAACAGAACGGCCCAACATTGCCACGCTGGGTACCAGCCTTGCCGCTGAGAAAGACACGGGGGGGATTGCCCGTGTCCGGGAGCGTCACGTTCGGCAGCTTACCCAGCGCATTGGTCGGGCTAGCAGGCAAGGGCAGCACAGGGCTGGGCGTGGTAGTAGAGGAAGACGTGCTGTTCGCCAGCGGGGTTAGCAGCAGGGGGCCACTGATTGTCGGAGCAGTAGGGCTAGCCGGAGCAGGCGGGCTGTCGTCGCAGGCGGTGAGGGTGAGCAGCAGACTAATTGCTAGTAGGAGTGTCAGTTTGTGGGTTAGATAACTCATGCCCTGATTCTACCCTACTTTGCGCCTAGCGGCAAATTGGGGGCGGTTATGCGGCGTTGGCAGTTGCTCAGAGGGCTAGCATCAACCCCTCCAGCACCAGGCGGGGGTTGACATTGCTATCAAGCTGGCTGTGGGCGGTGCGGATGGCAGCAAGCAAGGCCAAGCAGCGGGCAGGGTCGAGCCTAGCCGCCTGCTCCTGCAAAGCAACACGGCGGTCGAGGTTCGTCACCAGCCCCAGCTGGCCGCTGTTGGTCAGCAGGAGATCGCGACACCAGCCCTGCCAGAGGTCGAGGGCAGCGTAGACGCTGGCCCGGCCCAGCAGCCCCTTGCCGTAGTCGGTCGCCAGTTTTGCGGCGTAGGCAAAGCGAGTAGCTAGCGACACAGCAGCCTTCGTCAGCCCGATGATCGCTGTCAATTGCTCGTCGCGCTCGGCAAGAGCAGCAGTGGGGTTGCTGGCCGCCTCTATCGCCCAACCCGCCCGCCCTTCGCTGAGGGCCGCCAGCAGGTCAGCTTGCTCTGCCACCACCTTGCGCTGCACCAGGGCAGCAGCAACTTCAGCGCGAGGAACGGGACGTAGGCTAAGTAGCTGGCAGCGCGAGCGGATTGTCGCCAGCACCGACCCCTCATTTGGAGCAAGCAGGACGATCACGGCCCAGCGGGGTGGCTCCTCTAGCGTCTTGAGCAGAGCGTTGGCCGCTTCGTCGCGCATAGTCTCTGCGCCCGCGATGATCGCCAGCTTGTAGGGTGCCTCGTAGGGGCGACTGGTTAGCTGATCGCGAATCTCGCGGCTGGTGTCCACAATGATCGCCCGCTCGGAGATCGTGCTGCGGCTGTACTTACTACCCTCAAGGAAGGCCCTCTGGTTGGCAGGGTCAACGTACATCACGTCAGGGTGCTGGTCGCGGGCGATGCGCAAGCAGGAAGGACAGGCAGCGCAAGGGGCGAGGCGGATCGCTTGACCGACAGGGGGCGCACTCTGGCAGTTGAGCGTCTGGGCAAAGGCGCGGGCCAGCGTCTGCTTGCCGACTTGTGGAGGGCCAACAATCAGGTAGGCGTGGGCCACGTGGCCGCTGGCAAGCGCGTGCTGCAAGCTGCTGACCGCCCGTTGGTGTCCAACGAGCGGCCAGGGAGGATTGGCATTGGCGGGCAGGCTACTCGCTGATCCAGGGTTCGTTGCTGCGCTCATAGCTGACAAGCTCATCTTCCTTAAAGAAGTTGGCGATCTCGGCCAAGCCGTTCTCTGGCGAGTCGGAGGCGTGGATCAGATTGCGGCCAATCTCCACCGCAAGGTCGCCGCGGATGGTGCCAGGGGCAGAGTTGAGCGGGTTGGTTGCGCCAACCGTATTGCGAACCAGTTGGATGGCATTCTTCCCTTCGAGGGCAAAGGCAAGCACAGGGCCAGAAGTGATGTACTGCACCAGCCCCGCGTAGAAGGGTTTGCCCTCGTGCGCAGCATAGTGGAGGCTGGCGAGTTCGGGGCTGATCTGCATGAAGCGGGCAGCGATGATCTTCAGCCCGCGCTGCTCAAGGCGGCTGAGGATAGTACCGGTCAGGCCGCGCTGTACACCGTCGGGCTTGACAATAACCAGTGTGCGTTCCAAAACTGACTGCTCTCCTTCGTGGGGGGCGGGTAGGTCGGGCCACATGGGGTGGCGTGGCTAATTATACACGGCTGAGCGGGAGCGGGCAAGGGGCAGGGCGCAAAGTAACTCCGCGGCTGGGTGCAGCCACAAGAAGGGGATGCCACCTTGCGGTTGCACCCCCAGGTTGGAGACAGAGGCCGCTACCCTCACCAACGGTATGGTTTACGGGTAGAGACCGCGCAGGGTGGTGGCCTCGGCGACGCGGCCAACCGCCAGTACGTAGGCAGCAGTTCGCATATCAAGATCGCGCTCAGTGGCAATGCTGTACACATCGTTGAAGCTGCGGGTCATGATCCCTTCCAGCTTGTTGTTTACGTCGCTTTCTACCCAGAAGAACGACTGCATAGCCTGCACCCACTCGAAGTAGCTGACGGTTACGCCGCCCGCGTTAGCGAGGATGTCGGGGATGAGCAGGATGCCACGTTCGCGGAAGATGCGGTCGGCCTCTGGGGTAGTTGGGCCGTTCGCCCCTTCAACGATCAGCTTTGCCTTAACCTCACCCGCGTTCTGGCCGGTGAGCTGGTTCTCCAGAGCAGCGGGAACGAGAATGTCGCAGTCGAGGGTAAGCAGTTCGTCGTTGCTGATGCGGTCACCCTCGGTGTACTCCTTGAGGCTACCATGTTCCTGGGCGAAGCGGATCAGCGTAGGGATGTCCAGGCCGCTTTTATTGTAGAGTGCGCCATAAACGTCGCTGACGGCGATCACCTTGCAACCGTCCTGGTGCAGTAGCTTGGCACTGATCGAGCCGACGTTGCCGAAGCCCTGCACTACAGTACGCGCCCCGTTGAGGTCGAGGCTGATGGTGCGGGCTGCCTCACGGGTGACGAACTGCACGCCGCGCCCGGTTGCCTCGTTGCGGCCAGCGGAGCCACCAACAGCCAGCGGCTTACCAGTGACCACAGCAGGGATGCTGTGGCCCTTGTGCATCGAGTAGGTGTCCATCATCCAGGCCATAGTCTGGGCGTTGGTGTTCACATCCGGGGCGGGGATGTCCTCGTAGGGGCCGATGATGATCGAGATTTCGGTGGTAAAGCGGCGGGTTAGCCCCTCTACTTCGCGCAGGCTGAGGTCACGCGGGTCAACGATTACCCCACCTTTGCCGCCGCCATAGGGGATGTTGACGGTAGCACACTTCCAGGTCATCCACATTGCGAGGGCGCGCACCTCGTCAATGTCTACATCCTGGTGGTAGCGGATGCCGCCCTTCGCTGGGCCACGTGCGATGTTGTGCTGCACCCGGTAGCCAGTGAAAACCTCGATATCACCGTTGTCCAGGCGCACGGGGAAGTTAACAGTCAGTTCACGGTGTGGCTTGGTGAGAACCTTCCGCAAGCCCACGTTCAAGCCCAGTTCGTCGGCGGCAGTATTAAATTGCTCGACGGCTACTTCGTAAGGATTGCGCTTACCTTGCTGCGAGTTCTTTGGCGCAGTAGCAACGCTGCTACCAGCGTGTTGTTCGGTCGGCACTGCTTGGTGATCCTCCTTGATCATGATTCGCGGCCCTTAATATGGTGGCAACGACTCTTCTTTGAGCCAGGTCAGTATAACCCTTTTCGCAGCGGTAAGCAAGCCGCCTGCTGCTGCCCACGCCCACCAACATCGCTGGCCCAGCCTGCTCTAGCGGCTGGATGCGCTGACCAGCACCCCCCCCTTCAATACCGCCGCCACCACCTCGTTGCCAAACTGATAGGCCAGCGACAGATAGCTCGGCGCATCCAGCAGCACCAGGTCTGCCCACTTGCCGACCTCAATGCTGCCAATTTCCACCGCCAACTCCAGGGCGTAGGCAGCATTGAGGGTGGCGGCAGTGAGAGCCTCCGCTGGGCTAAGGCGCATCTGCGTGCAAGCCAGGCTGATCACCAGTGGCAACGACTCGCAGGGGCAGGTGCCAGGATTGCAGTCGCTAGCCAGCGCAATCGGCAGCCCCCCCTCTACCATACGGCGGGCGGGGGCGTAGTCACGTAGGCCGAGGCCATAGGGTGTACCAGGGGCCAGCACTGCCACGCAACCGCTCTCGCGCAGTTCCACAATCTCTGCGTTAGAGAGCAGCAACAGGTGGTCAGCAGAGACCGCCCCCACCTCAGCCGCGAGGCTTGCCGCTCCAATGTTAGCGAACTCATTGGCGTGCAGGCGGGGGCGTAGGCCCAGTTCGCGTGCTGCCAGCAGAATACGGCGGCTCTGGGCCACATCGAAAGCCCCCACGTCGCAGAACACATCGCAGTAGACCGCCAACCCCTCTGCCGCCACCGCTGGTAGCATCTCCGCCACGATCAAGTCAACGTACTGCTCGGCTCGCCCCTTGTGCGTGCGGGGTATGGCGTGCGCGCCGAGAAAGGTAGGGACAATGCGCGGCAAGGTTGCATCCGCCCCAAGATCGCGCAAGATACGTAGGCAGCGTAGCTCATCGGCCAGGCTTAGCCCGTAGCCGCTCTTTACCTCGACAGTAGTGGTGCCGTGTTCCAACATTCGGCGCAGGCGGGCGCGGGTAGTCTCGCGCAAGGCATGATCACTGGTGGCGCGGGTAGCCTGCACTGTGGCCTCGATCCCGCCACCCGCTGCCATGATCTCAAGGTAGCTAGCCCCAGCCAGGCGCAGAGCGAACTCGGCGGCGCGGTCGCCTGCGTAGAGAGCATGGGTGTGCGCGTCACACCAGCCGGGGACGAGCGTCTTGCCCGTGCCATCCAGCCGTTCAGCCTCGCGGTAGTCGCCCAACAGGTCGGAGCTACTACCCACTGCCACAATCCGCCCGCCTGCAATCGCCACTGCTGCGTCAGCCAGCAACCACACCGCCCCTTGTTGCGGGCCAGCAGCAGGTTGCCCCGTGTCTAGCGGGGTGGCTAGCTGGGCCAGACTGTGGATCAGCAGGTCTGCCTTCATCCTTGCCTCCGCGAGTTGGTTTCTGCTAGCTCAGAGACAGTAGCCGCTGCTCAAGTTGGCATCTTCGCCTGCCTGTTTAGCCACAACTACTTACTGCTCGTCTGCGCCACCAGGGATGACAGCGGCCTTGTAGCGCAGCGTCACCGACCAGCTTTCGCCAGCCTGGAGCGCGAGCGGCCAATGGGGGAGCAAGCAACTAGCCTGGTAGACGCGCTCGAAGCCCGCCTCCGAGTTCTGCACGGTCTCGACCGGCAGCCGCCAGAGGGTGGCTGGCACATCCCAGCCCAACTCAACCTGCACGCCAAACCAGCCGTTGGTCAGGCGCACGCTACTCGCAGCTGCACTCTCGCCCATTGCGGCAAGGTCAGCTTCAGCCCCATGCGGGCGGCTGCCATCCACCTCGTAGTAGCTATCGGGGGCGTGGCCGCTCAACATGGCAAAGTTCTGCTCGATAGCGAAGGTGAAGCTACGCTCCCTGCTGTCGTCGTTCGTCACCCGGTAGTCTACGCTGAACTCACTGCTGTTAGCCCCCACCCGCAACACCTTCTGTACCGTAACCGGCACGAAGTCTGGCCCATCCCAGACGTGACCAGCGCGCTCTAGCTTGACGACAGCGGCACTGTGGTTGCTGGCCGCCTCCAGGGTGAGGGCGTAAGGTTGGTTGACGAAATCGCCGCGCTCGCCATACTGGGCGCGGTAGAAGTCATCCAGGCTAGTGGCAGGGTCGATAAAGTGGTCAAGCAGGCCGCTGCGCTGATACCAGTCGTAGAACAGCTTGCCCTCCAATCCTTGCTCCTTGACCGTCACGATATCGTGGATGCTCTTTACTTCGCCGCCACCACCGTTCTCGCCTTGACCGTCAGCGGTAGTGCCACCCGCACTAGACTGGCTCTCGTGCTGCTGCATCCTTGCCGCAAAGTCGGTGAGGGTCTTGTGGTAAGGCTCCTGGCGGCGAGTCATCGTGTTGAGCAGGTTGAAGTGGCGGGCGCGCAAATCCCACTCGAACAAAGTGCCACCCCGGAAGGGCGCGAGGTAGAGATTCTGGCCGCTGCCACTAAGTAGCACCTCGTTGTTGCCATCACAGTCGTGGTCGGCGATCTCTGCCTCAACGATCCCCTCAAGCCGCCCTTCATTAACAACCTGGTGCTGACTGCCGAAGCCCAGGCGGTCGGTGTCGTTCTCAGCAAGGATCAGTTCGCCGAAGGTGCCGGTGCGGATGTGCGGATAGTAGATACCACCGAACAGACCATGCCAATAGGGGCAGTTGCATTGCCCCCGCCAGAGGTGGTCAAGGGCCATCTCACGGGCGGGGCCAGCGGGCATATTGTAGACCTTCTTGCTCACCCTCAGCATCTTCTTGTGCATGAAGTTGATCTCTGGATACTTGACCATCATGTTGCGCCAGAAGCCACCGCGTAGGAAGCGGCGCACGTTCTCGTCCTCCGGCTTGTCTAGCTCGTGCAGCAGCTTGTTGAACTGGTAGCTGAGTTCGGTCGGCAACGACCACTCACTCATCTCGATGTAGCTAGCTGTTTGCAGGTATATCGCACCAATCGGCGGATGCTCAGCCATATACTGGCTCAGGTGGATAGTCTGCAACCACTGCTGGTTCTGCTCAAGGGCAGTAAAAAAGTGTTCCACCCACTGGGTGTCGCCATAGCAATACTCGAAGGTGCCAGGCCAAAGGCCGAACTTCTCGCCATCGTCGCCCATAACTGCGACCTGACCATCCTTCAGCGTCTCGCCGAACCAGGTGATCACCTGCTCCACTGGCTTCCAGGGCAACTGGTAGCGCAGCGGCTGACCGGTAGCAAAGACGGCCACGGTGCTGCCCTGATCCTCGGTCATGTAGTAGCCGTAGAGATCGTCGTCGGTAAGGCCTACTGCCTTAAAGTGGTTGTCGTCCAGAATGGTGTACTTAATGCCCGCCTCGGCGATATACTTGGGCAGGCTCGGCTCCCAGACACGCTCGGCTAGCCACATCCCCTGAGCCTGATAGCCGAAATCCTCCTGCACCTGGCGGTTCATGCGCTTGATCTGGCCTACGCGGTCGGCTTCGGGCAGGCTGCTGATGATAGGCTCGTAATATGCGCCGCTGATCACTTCCAACTGGCCGCGATCTACCAGGGTCTTGACCCTCGTCAGGTAGTCGGGGCGATGCTGGCGCAGCCACTCGACCAGCGGCCCCGTGTTGTGCAAGCTAACCCGCACGCTGGGGTGCCGCTCCAAAGCCTCCAACATAGGGAGGTAGGACATGGCGTAAGCCTCGGCGAACACGCTATCGAAGTTGCCAATTGGCTGGTGGTTGTGCAGAGCGAGGGCAAAATACTTGACCATATGGTAGCTACTCCTGTTTCTTCATCTTTGCTGGAGGGCAGCACTGGCTTGCGCGGCAGGCCGCGGCGCGCCTATCTTACCATAGCGGCTAGCCGGTTAGCAACTACGCTGGCGCAAGGCCATAGCCTGAGCTAGCAGCCCTTGTTTAGACCACAAGCGGGTTTGCCCAAAGTGGCTAGCCCCAAAGTGGCCTTCATTTCGTTAGCTGAAGACGGAGATGATGCCGTTCTCTACTTTTAGCTGCAATGTTGGCAGGTCGCCTGTGTTGCCCTCTGCTGCTGGGCCAGTCAGCGGGTGACCGCTCTTGTTGAACACACTGCCATGTTGCGGGCAAACAAACTGCTGCTTGCTCTCGTCCCAACCGACCAGTGCGCCCGCGTGGGTGCAGACCCCGCCCAGCACTTGCGGCTGTTGACTAACTAGCTGGACGAAGACAGGGATTTCGCGCCCGCTGCCGCCTAGCTTCAGCTTGACCGTAGTCACCTTACCCACAGCGAAGTCGGTGAGCTTGCCAATTGGTTGCCAGATCGGTTTGGGGTCTTCGCCACAGGCCACCAGCACGTTGGCGGCGGCAACCAGCAGGCCACTGGCAACGGCCACCTGCCCACAGCGGCGCATGAACTGGCGGCGGCTGATTGTGCCTACCCCAGCCTCATTGTTGTTTGCTGTAATATTCATGTGATTATTATAACGAGCCACCTGAAGCAGCGTCAAGCGCAGCCGCCTTAAACCTGCGTAAAAATGGCCCGCTGCAACCACAAGGCCAGGGTTATGTCAGCGGGACGACCCTGTGGATAGTGAGGATTGGCGTAGACTCCCTTGCTCCTTCCCCCGCTCTGTGCTATAATAGGCTTGTTCCAATAGTTGGAATATCCAGAAGTTGGAGCATCTGACCCTTTGCCGTTTGACTAGCTGCGGTCTATTGTGATAAGATAGCTAGGCACAACGACGTGCTTAGTTGGCACCTACCCACTTGCTTTAGGTGCCTAAAAACCCTCACTCGAAGGAGAGCGAGATGGACTTTAGCCTCACTTCCGACCAGCAGATGCTGGTCAGCACCGTTAAGGACTACGTTAACCGCACCCTTGAGCCGATTGCCATGCAGGTAGAGACGGATAATCGCATCCCGCAGAACATCTTGCGCGAGATGGCTGACCTCGGCTTCTTCGGCATTCCCTTCGCCGAGGAGTATGGCGGCCTGGGGGCAGGTCTGCTCGGCCACTGCCTGGTGATTGAGCAACTGGCGGGCAGCAACGCCGCCTACGCCAATATCATTGGGGCTTCGACTGGTCTAGCCGCCACCGCGATCGACTTGGCGGGCAGCAAGGAGCAGAAAGAACGCTGGCTGACTCCGCTGGCTGCTGGCGAGAAGCTGGGTGCCTTTGCCCTCAGTGAGCCGCACAGCAGCGATCTCAACAACCTCAACACGACAGCAGAGAAGGTTGGGGACGGCTATCGGCTGCGTGGGCGCAAAGCCTGGGTTAGCAACGGCCCGGTCGCGGACATAGCCGTCGTCTACGCCCGCACTGACGACGGGGTAAGCGCGTTTGTGTTGGAGCGGGGGTTGGCAGGCTACCGCCCTGGCGAAGTAGACAGTCGCATGGGTCTGCGCGGCTCCTACAGCAGCGAACTGCACTTCGACGACTGCGCCTTGCCGCTGGATAGCATGATCGGCAAGCCGGGGGAGGGCGCGCAGATCGCCACCGCCACCCTGGATCGCTACCGCATCGGCCTCTCGGCGCAGGCGGTCGGGGCCGCAGAGCGACTGATGCGCGCCTGTATCGATTATAGCAAGCAGCGCAGCCAGTTTGGGCAAGCGATCAGCAACTTCCAGGCGATCCAGAATATGCTCGCCGAGATGGCAACCGACATTGCGATGGCCCGTGCTGGGGTCTACTACGCTGCCTGGAAGGCTGACAACGGTGAACGCTTTAGCC
This sequence comes from Chloroflexota bacterium, assembly GCA_043754535.1. Lineage (GTDB taxonomy): Bacteria > Chloroflexota > Chloroflexia > QHBQ01 > QHBQ01 > JBBROH01. The sequence continues at coordinate 12,526 of JAYUUN010000132.1, forward strand.
GCGACGCAGCAATGGTGCGCCTGTTCAGCACCGAGATGCTCAACCGCGTAGCTGACCGCGCCGTGCAGATTCATGGCGGCATGGGCTACATGAAGGAACTCTGGATCGAGCGGGCTTACCGCGACGCACGGATGCTCCGCTTGGCTGAAGGTACCAACGACCTGCAACGCCTGATCATCGCCAACGATCTGCTAGCCTGAACCCACCCGCTCATCCCTCTCCCAGAGAGGTCTGGCGGGCGGGCAACTCGCCAGCGCAATCATGCCAAGAATAGCACAAGCACAAATTGACAAGGGCGTGACTTAGTGCGCCTGCGCTACTTACCAAAAAGCAACCGCACCACCGAGGAGCTTACTGTGAACATTGTTGTTTGTGTCAAAGAAACCCCCGACACGACCGCCGAAAAGAAGTTCACTGCCGACCTGCGTCTTGATCGCAGCGCAGTGGCGGGCGTGATCAACCCCTACGACGAGTATTCGGTCGAGGAGGCTTTGCAGCAGAAAGAGAAGCTGGGTGGCGAAGTCACCGTGCTGACGATGGGGCCGAGCCGGGCCGAGGAGAGCATTCGCAAAGCCCTGGCCGTTGGTGCAGATCGGGCTGTGCTAGTCAGCGACCCAGCCCTGGCCGACTCCGACCTGGTAGCTACCGCCCGCGTGATTGCCGCTGCTCTCAAGAAGATGACCTTCGATCTCGTAATCTTTGGGCAGGCCAGCACTGATAGCAGCGGTGGGATGCTGGCCGCCGCCGTCGCCGAACTGCTTGGCCTGCCTGCCCTCACCGTTGCTAACAAGCTAGAAGTAGAGGCTGGCAAGGTGCGCATCCAGCGCAGCACTGACCACGGCTACGACGTGGTTGAGGCTCCGCTACCCTGCGTAGTCAGCGTAGTGTCGGGCATTAACCTGCCGCGCTACCCCGCCTTGAAGGGGATCATGCAGGCCAAGAAGAAGGAACTGCTCACCTACAGCCTGGCAGACCTGGGCCTTGACCCAACCAGCGTTGGTAGCAACAGCAAGGGGACGAAGGTCAACAGTGCCAGCCGCGTCAGCCTCTCGCGCACACCTGAGATTTTCAAGGATGCCGAGCGGGCTGCCGTGTACATAGCCGACTACCTTGAGCGCAAGAAGCTGGTCTGAGCAACAGGAGGGAGAACAAAGTGGCAAGCAACAATGAGATTCTAGTGGTCGCCGAACTGACACAAGAGTACCAGCCGAAGAAGGTAACGTTTGAGCTACTGAGCGAGGCGAAGCGGCTGGCAGGCGGCGGCACAGTCGGGGTACTGGTGCTGGCCCCAGACCCCACGAGCATGGCCGCGAAGCTGGCTGAGTACGGGGCGACAAAGCTATACGCCGCTGTGGGCAACGATTGGGCAAAGGAAGTGGCGGGCAGCGCGACCGACGCAGTAGAAGCGGCGATCAAGGCCGCCAACCCAAAGCTGGTGCTGATGGCTAGCGGGGTAAATGGACGCGATGTTGCAGGTCGCTTGGCTGCTCGCCTGGGGTTGGGGGTGCTGTGGGACGCGACTGCCACCGCCGAGGGTGAGAGCAGCAACGGTATCACCTTCAACGTACCAATCTGGGGCGGTACCTATACCGTGAACAGCGGCTTTACCCGTGACGAGGCAGTGCTAGCCCTCTGCAAGCCCGGTAGCTTCGATCTCGCCCGCAGCGAGGGAGTAGCCCCAGCAGTGGTGGTCAACCTGAGCGTCGAGCGCAAGACTCCCTCCGCGCTGATCGTGCAGAGCGTGCAGGAAGAAGGTGGCGGTGTGAGCCTGGAGGAAGCCAGTACGGTTGTCAGTGGCGGTCGTGGCCTGGGCAAGCCAGAGAACTTCGCCCTGGTAGAAGACCTGGCGAAGGTGCTGGGCGCGGCGGTCGGTACTACACGGGCGGTAGTGGACGAGGGTTGGCGGCCCTATAACCAGCAGATTGGGCAGACTGGCAAGACGATCAAGCCGAAGCTCTACCTGGCGGTGGGCATTAGCGGCGCGATCCAGCATAAGGTAGGGATGCAGACTAGCGAGACCATCGTGGCGATTAACAAAGATGCCGACGCGCCGATCTTTGAGTTTGCTGACCTTGGCGTGGTGGGTGACCTGTTCAAAATATTGCCTGCTTTGACCGAAGAACTAAAGCGGCGCAAAGGGATAGCCAGCTGAGGGTAAACTAGAGGGGCTGCGTAGCTACTTCCCCTCCCAGCGAGGGGCTGAGGAGGGTGATGAGTAACACGGACAAGCGCGGCGTGCTAGACGATGAGGTGTTTGCCTACCGCACCAGCAAGGACGGCAAGGTATTCATCTCCTGGCAGGGCAAGCAGGTGATGATCCTCAAGGGGCGGCAAGCTGAGGACTTCCTGAAGAAAATTGGTGGCCTCGAAGGCAAGGCCGCCCAACTGCTGATGGCAAAGCTAACTGGCAACTTCAAACATGGCAACGAGCGGCAAGGTAAGGATCATGAGTTAGGCTAGGCAACTCTCTGGCTCGCTGCCAAGCAACCAGTTTGGCACTGTATCGCTTGACCTTTGCCAGCCCCTACTGGACGGGGTTTACCTCGCTCGCCACAGCCTCAAGATTGAGGGCAGAGAGGCCGCGTACGCTGCCGTTCGTCGCATCCTCAAACTCGATCCGTTAGCAGCGTACTACGTCGCTCACAGTCTGCTGCTCTGTCACCTGCTGGCGGCTAATCCGCACTTCTTCGACAAGCAGTAGTTGCTTCTGCACCACCAGCACCCCGTTCTCCTCGCGGCTGACCGGGATAGCGGCAGGATCGGCGGGTTGATTGATGGCAACCCGCTCCACCTGCAAGTTATCGTGGGTGAGCGAAACTTGTTGCGCCGACCGCTCCTGCTCAACCCGCTTGATGATCCGCAGTTCGCCGAGGCTAACCTCGCGCTTACCAACCACTAGCCGCTCCGCAACCAATGGTACCACCAAGCTACCGCCGCGTTGGAGGTTGAGCAGTGTCTCTGCCGAGAGGCTACCAGACCGTTCGCGCAGTTCTGCGGCACTTAGGCGCAACCGCACCCGCTCCCTTGTCACCTTACTGATCGCCTCAGCCGTGACAAGCAGGCTACGCCCCTCCTCCGTTCGTACTAGCAGGTAGGTCAGGCCGCCATCCTGCAAGGCGGTATCGCTGACCGTGCCAAGATAGCCGTCACTGGCCTCAACCTGCATCCCTACTGTAGCCTGAATGTTGCTCTGCTCCATAGTTGCCTCTCCTCAATCAAGACGTGGGTCTGCGCTCTGCTCTAGCTGGCTAATGGCAAGAGCTGTACCAGCCCTTGAGCCACTACGAAGCTGGCGCAACTTTGACAAAGGCCGCCGCTGCTGGTACAATTTATGCAGCAGCCCTTTTGATAGCCATGCGACCAGCAAATCTGTACATAACAAGCAAGTATAGGGAGAAACTGATGAACATCAAGAACCTGTTCCCAACTGTGACCGCCGAGGCACATTGCGATGTACCTTGTGGCATTTACGACCCGACCCCGGCCAAGATTGCAGCCAAGACGGTTGCGCGCATGATCGAGCAGATGGAAGGCCTGGCCCAGCCCGCTGCTGGTGATGCCCACGCCAACCTCAGCTACCTCAACGCAACCACGCGCCGCATTGGAGTGAAGGAGCAACACGCCGAAGTCTGCAAGCGCGAACTGGAAACTCTTTGGTCAGACTTCTTCAAGCCTGAACACCTGGAGCAGTTCCCCAACCTGCACACTGCCTTCTGGCAAGCGGTCAAGCTGGCCTCCAAGTGCAAGCAGGAGAGCCACAAGGAAGATGCTTACGCACTAATCGCTGCCGTAGACCAAATCGCCGAGATGTTCTACACCGCGAAGAAGGCACCGCAGAAGTATGATGCCTACAAGCTGATCACCGACACCCTCTATTGATCTTGATAGTGAGCGAGTGGCTGAAGGGGTGGGTGGGCCAGCGTTTGGCTCACCCATTCTTTTTGGTACGGGTTAGCGGCGAGAGTATGTGGCCGCTGCTAGTCCCCGGTCGCCGCTACCTCGCCAGTTCGCTGCTGGCTCCACGCCCAGGGCGGATCGTAGTTGCCCCCAACCCCTCCTACCCACCAGAGTTGCTGATCAAACGCGTCGAGTGGCTGGAGGGCCAGCAGTTGCATCTGGGTGGCACCGTCGCCTGGTCGAACAGTTATGTTGTGCCTCGCCAGAGCGTCTACGGCGTGCTGCTGTCGCGGAGGTTGCGCTGGTTAGTCCCAGCCCGAGCTGCCAGCCAACCGCTTAGCCAAAGACAAAGCAGCGACTAGCAACAATTTCCACCTTTTTGTCAGATTGACACTAACAAACCCTTGACAGAAGCGACTGATGCTGCTATAATAGTGTCAGACGAACACTAAAGACGGCTACGACGAGCCGCTTTTCTTTGGTCATTTAGATAGTGTAAGACTGACAACAAGTAACTGGCCTGGAGCCACTTATTTTTGGCTGCTTAGATAGTGTGAGATAAACACGAAGGAGGTGAAGGATGAGCAAGCAAAGCGCGGCAGGGTTGGGGCTGGACATTGGCACCAGCTTTGCGCGGGCCGCCACCCTCGACCAGCATGGTAGGCCGCTACTGCTCGGCGGGGCTGGGGCCAGCCTGCCGTCTCTCGTACGCTATACCATCGCTGGACCGACCCTGGGCCACTACGCCGCTCGCTACCTGGTCGCCGACTATGAGAGTACCGCCCGCGATGTTGTACGCTACCTCGGTAGCTGGCGCGAAATACCGGCTCAGCTAGCGGCCATCGCTCCCTACCGTGTGTTCGAGCAGGGGGGCCGCGCTGCCTTCGACCTTGTGTACTCAACACCGACTGCCGAGGAGGTCTATGGCCTACTGGCTGCCCAGCTTGCAGCGGGGGCAGCGGGGCCAGTCGTCGTCACCTGCCCAGCCAGCGCGAGCGACAGCTACCGCCTCTCGCTCTGCGCTGCCGCCCACGACGCGGGCGTGGAGGTGGCCCAGGTGATCAACCAACCGACGGCGGCCCTGCTCGGCTTGCTCGGTGAGGTGCCAGCCCTCGGTCTACTCGCTCGTAAGGGCGGCCACGTTGCGGTGGTGGATGTCGGTGGGGGGAGCAGCGACGTGACCATTGCCCGCTTGGAGGGAACAAGCGTGCAGGTGGTGGCGACGGCTGGTGAAGCGCACATGGGCGGGGTAGACTTTGCCCACGCTCTCGCCCAGGCGGTCAACGAACGCTTCGCTAGCCAGGGGGTTGACCTGCTCGGTGAAGCGCAGGCTGGTAGCCGCCCACGGCTGCAAGCCGTCGCCCTACTACGTGCCTGTGAGGAGGTGATGGAGCAGTTGAGTACAGCCCAGCAAGCAGACCTCTGCCTGGATCATGGGGCGGGCTTCGGCCACGATTTGTGGGCAGTGATCACTCGTGCCGACCTCACGCAGGCAGTCGCCCCCTTCATGCGGCGGTTGCAGAGCCTCTGTGGGGCAGCCTTGCAGCAGGCCAACCTCAAGAGCAAGCAGATCGGGGCAGTAGTGCTTGTCGGTGGGGTGGGTCAGATGCCCGCTGTGCGCCACACGGTGGCTGCCGCCTTCGGCCAGCCGCTTGCCACGCTGATCTGCCGCCAGCAAGAGGCGGCGGTCGCCCTCGGTGCTGCCGTGCAGGCAGGTATCCTCAGCGGGCGGCTGCACCTCAGCGTACGCGATGTGACCCCCTACCCGCTCGGCACCGCCTGCATCTACTACGCCCATACCGACAAGCAGCAGGAACTGTTCAGCACGATCATCCCGCGCCAGCAGCCGATCCCCACTGCCGCCCGCAGCACGGGGGGCGCATACACCCAGCGTTACTACACCCTCTACCCCAATCAAACCACGATGCGGTTGGATGTGCTGCAATATAGAGGGCGCAAAGCCACTAGCCCCACTGACGATCCGCCACGAGTGCAGCCAGAGGAATGCGAGAAGCTGGCCGACTTTAACTTCACCAACCTGACCCCCGGCCAGAGCGCGATGGTGGATGTTACCTTCAGCATAGATGCTAGTGGTATCCTCCACGTTCGGGCCTGCGAAGTCGGCACCAGCAACGTGCTGACTACTATCGTCGAACGCTGGTTAGGCAAAGCAACTTTAGCAGCCGCAAGCCTCTGGCAAGCAGCAAGGAGATAGAGCAATGAACAACAAGCCTACGATCACCATCGTCGTCGCCCAGTGCGTACAGCGCAGCTTCATCAGCCCGCTGGCGGGGCCAGACCCGCGCTGCAAGCCCTGCAAGCTGCACTGCGGCTACAGCAACAGTATCCGCCTGCTGGGCGGCGGGCCGCAGGGTCAGCCCAACCACCTGGAGAACTTTCTGGCTACCGCGCATGGTCTCAACGGCGGGCAAGGTAGCGAGTTCGTCCACGTTGTCTATGTCGATGACCACCATGTGGACGATGGCAACCCCCTGACGGTCGAACACTTCGCCCAGTTTGGTCGCCACTGTGTCCCAGGTGAGGTGGACGGCAGCGGGCTGGAGGGCTACCTCGGCACTGGCGAGACGGCTACCTGGCGGGGGCTGCACAATGGGCGCACCCACCTGGTTCGCACCCCCAGCCTGAACGACAATATGTACGGCAGCGGCTTCATCCCTGTCCTGACCTCGATCTGTCAGGAGGCGGAGGACACCTACGGGGTTGACCCCAGCGACATCCGCATCCTCAATCTAGGCGGCTGGAGCATCATCAAGGTGCTGTTCTGCGGCGTATGGGAGTTGCTGCACCATGGTATCCCCGACTACCGTGACCGCGAGAACCGCGAGGCAACCATCCGCTTCGCACAAGTGGCGGTCAGCGACGCGCTCAGCTACAGCGTGCAGCGCGAACATCACAACGTCGCCCTCGAAGTGGTGGAGATGATCGGGGGCAAGGTGCTACGCAGCACCGAAGACGCGCTGGCCTACGCCGGGCTAACCTACCGCTAGAGGGGGACGACATGAGCTACTTCAGCGTAGATGAGCAACTAGAACGGGCCGTCAGCAGCCTGCCTGCCCCCTGGGGTCTCAGGGGCATGGTGCAGCGAGTGGGGTCGGTTGCCCATCTCAACCTGCACTGGCAGCGACCGCCTACCACGCTGGAAGGTTACCGCGTCCTGCTCCTGGCTGCTGATGGCTGGCAGGTAGCTGGACAGGTACAGGCAGCCACTAGCAACTGGCAGGGCGAGCTTGGCGCAGGCGAAGGCAGCTTCACCCTGGCAGTCGCGGCCTACTGGGGAGAAGTGCAGAGTGCGCCTAGCGTTCCCCTCACCCTCACCTTGCTGCCGCTTCAGTCGCAGCCAGTGGCAGATAGCAGGGCGGTTGTCCTCGCCACCACGCCGCCACCGCAACCAATTGTTGTCACCCAGGTGATCGCGATAGAGGACGACCTCGCCGCACTAGACACCGCCCTCGCGCAAGCGCAGGCACACATCGGCCCCAATGGAGTTTTCGTCAGGTTCAGGTAACGCCCGCACTTGCCCAGGCAGGGTGGGGGTTGTGTTTATAGAAAGGGACACTGCAATGACCGCAGAGACTATCGAACGCCGCGACAGCCGCTCCTGGAAGGTAGTGGAGCAGCCCGCCGAACTGACCTGCCGCTGCTGCCACCCGGCCAGCCCGCTAATCCCCCGCGTAGGTGAGGAAGGGCAGGGTTACGCCCTGTGCCTCTACACCGGGCGCACCCACAGCATCGAGGGCGACACCACCCACCTCACCCCGGTTGGTGATCCGCTCGCCGAGGCGTTCAGCAACTACGGTTACGGCTGGCCGGAAGACAAGCCGGTACTGGCCCCCGGCGTGCGCGTTGACCTCAGC